>JBHJGV010000098.1:0-38358 GCA_050331455.1 Alphaproteobacteria bacterium | reverse complement strand
TGACGCCCGGGGTGGCTTGTTTGACGATTTCGCGCTTATCATGACGTAAAGATCGCAGAGAGACCCATGACGCCCAGGGCCAACGCGTTGAGATGCTGCATCATCGGTGCGGGATGCAGCGGGTTCACCACCGCCAAGGCGCTGCAGGACCGGGGGATTGATTTCGACTGTTACGAAATGAGCGACCAGATCGGGGGCAATTGGGTCTACAAGAATCCCAATGGTCTGTCCGCCTGCTACCAGTCCCTGCACATCGATACGTCGAAATACCGGATGGCCTTCGAGGATTATCCCATTCCGGAGGACTTTCCCGACTTTCCCCATCACAGCCAGGTGCTCAGCTATATGAACGCCTATGTGGACCATTTTGGTCTGCGCCCGCGCATCCGTTTCAACACCCGCGTGGACTGGTGCGAACGCGGCGCCGACGGTCTGTGGACCGTTACCGTGACGGGCCCCGACGGCACGACAGGCAGCCACATCTATGACGCGGTTTTCGTGTGCAATGGCCACCACTGGTCCGCCCGCTGGCCCGACCCGGCCTTTCCCGGCGCGGACCGGTTCGCCGGGATCCAGATGCATTCCCACGACTATCTCAATCCCTTCGAGCCCCATGATATGCGGGGTAAACGGATCGTTGTCGTGGGCATGGGCAATTCGGCTATGGATATTGCGTCCGAACTGGGCCAGAAACCTTTTGCGCAGGCGCTTTACTTGTCGGCCCGTCGCGGGGTTTATATCTTTCCGAAATATATCAATGGTCGGCCAGCGGACAAAACACCGGCGCCGGCCTGGGTTCCTGCAAGGATCCGCCGCTGGCTGGCGGCGCGGGTTCTGGAGCGGGCAGTGGGCCGGATGGAAGACTATGGCCTGCCCAAGCCGGACCACAGGCCGCTGGAAGCCCACCCCTCCGTTTCCGGAGAAATCCTCACCCGGCTCGGCTGCGGCGACATTCTTCCCAAACCCAATATCGCCGAAATCACGCCCCAGACCGTGCGGTTCACCGACGGGACAGAGGTGCTCGCCGATGTCATCATCTACGCCACCGGCTACAATATCCGCTTTCCCTTCCTGGATGAGGCCGCCGTCGGCCTCGGCGGCAATCACATCAAGCTGTTCAAGCGCATGATCCGTCCGGACTGTCCGGATTTGTTCTTCATGGGACTTGCCCAGCCGCTGCCGACCCTAGTCAATTTCGCCGAGCAGCAGGCGCGCTTCCTGGCCGCCTATTTGAGCGGCGCCTATCACCTGCCCGATGAAACCACCATGTGGCAGGCCATCGAGGCGGACGAAGAGCGATTCCTCGGCCATTTCTATCAATCCGCCCGTCACACCATGCAGCTCGATTTCGACGATTATGTCCGGGACCTGAAAAAAGAGCAGGATCGGGGCGCGCGCCGGGCCCGCAAGGCAGGCCATGCCCTGCCGGTCCCACCCCGAGCGGCGGCGCAGGGATCGGCCTCCGCGGCATAAGTTCCAAGGGGCATGGCTTGCACGGTCGGGGCGATGGGGGTCTTCTGAAGGATGGGCATGCCGATCATGCGTGCCCTCAGCCCGGCGGCCAAAGCCCCGAATCGCGAATGGTCCCGGATCTATCTCGGCTCGGTAAATGTGTTCCAGGAAAGCGTGCCCATGTCCCCTGAATCCCGGTCATCGACCCGCCCTGCGCCGCCGGGTGGCAGATCGGCCGCGGCCGCCGGCGGCTCCGGCCGGGACACCGCGATGACGCCTGACGGTGCGGGCCCGGAAGCGCGGGGGCGGCGGGAACAGAACAAAGCGACCAACCGGCAGGCCATCTTGGATGCGGCCAAACGGGTCTTCAGCGAACAGGGCTACGGCGCCACGACGGTACGCGACATCATCCGCGGGACCGGCCTCGCCTCCGGCACCTTCTACAATTACTTCAAGTCGAAGGAGGAGGTGTTCGAGGCCTTGATGGACCAGAACGCCTTGGCCGTGCGCCCCCAACTCAAGGAAGTGCGGGCCGGCGCGCCGAGCTTTGCTGTGTTCCTGGAGGGCATGTTCCGGACCTTTTTCACCTTCTGTGCGAGCGATCAGGGTCGCTACGACGTCCTGCGCAGCAATGCGGGACACCTGCGCGTGCGGATGGACACGCGGGAAGTCCTCGCCGGCTTCGACGAACTCCAGCAGGATATCGAGGCGGCCGTCGCGTCGGGATTGGCCCCGAACATCGACGCGGACTATCTGACGGCGGCCATTGTCGGCGTTGCCTTTGAACTCGCCGATCGCATGCTGGCCCGCGACCCCGTCGATGTGGAGGGCGCGACCCGCTTTGCCACGCGCCTGATCCTCGACGGGGTCGTCGCCGTGGCCCAAATCGGCCCTGACAAGCCTGACCGCGAGACGTCCGGCTGACGCGGATCCCCAACAAGAAAAGCGGAGGAAGACGTGCGATGAAGGCTGTTGTGGTCGAAACCTTGAGCGAAGACTTCTCCGGCGTCCTGGTCAAGGACGTTCCGATGCCGGAACCCGGGCCGGGCTCCGTCCGCATCCGGATCGAGGCGGCGTCCGTGAATTTTCCGGATGTTTTGATGACCCGTGGGGCCTATCAGTTCAAACCCGATCTGCCCTTCACGCCAGGCCTCGAAGCCGCAGGCACGGTCGATGCGGTGGGAGAGGGCGTGGAGGATCTGCCGGTCGGCACGCCGGTCGTGGCGGGCATGCGCTTCGGCGCCATGGCGGCGTTTGCACTCGCACCGCGGGATGCGGTGCGGCCCATGCCGCCGGGTATGGATTTCGCTCAGGCCTGCGCCTATCCGGCCGCTTATCTCACAGCCTATGTGGCCCTTGTGCGCCGGGGCGCGCTGCAGGCGGGGGAAACATTGCTGGTCCATGGGGCCGCCGGCGGGGTCGGTCTGGCGGCTGTCGATCTGGGCAAGCTGCTGGGGGCCACGGTGATTGCCACCGCCGGCCGGGACGACAAGCTTGCGGTGGTCAAGGACTACGGCGCCGACCATGTGATCAATTATACGCAGACGGATGGTCGTCTCGGCGGCTTCCGAGACGCGGTGAAGGCGCTGACCGAAGGGCAGGGGGCGGATGTCATTTATGATCCCGTGGGCGGCGATGTGTTCGACGAATCGGTGCGCTGCATCGCCTGGGGCGGGCGGCTGCTGGTGATCGGGTTCACCAGCGGGCGCATTCCCTCCGTCACCGCAAATATGCCGCTGATCAAAGGGTTCTCCGTGGTTGGCGTCCGGGCCGGGGAGTTCGGACGGCGCGATCCGGACAAAGGCGCCGAGAACATTCGGCAGATTGACCAGTGGGCGGCAGAAGGCCGCATCCGCCCGCATATACACGCCCGATTGCCGCTGGAACGCACCGTTGAAGCCATGGCTTTGCTGGTCGACCGGGCCGTGGTGGGCAAGGTTGTCGTCATGCCCGGCCTGGGCTGATCTGCAAACCGTAACGGAAGATTATCTCCCGAACTCTTAGGGTGCCCCCAGTCGGTCAGATTTCCGAAACGGGACCACCATGCGCCAGATGTCAGACCATGACGGGAGAGACGGGAGCCTGCGGGGGGCCGCTGCGGCCCTGGGCGGATCTTTGGCCCGCCCCCTGGGCGTGTTCCGTCCGGCCCGTCTCACCCTTGCCCGAGCGGCGGTCTTCGCCATTGCCGTATTGGGGATGGCGAGCACCCTGACCGCCGGCTTTTGGCTCAAGGATTATGTGGATTACCTACACCGCTCCAATGGGGGCTATGGCCTGATCGAGGCCATCAGTGTTGAGGCGGCCAAGGTCGCACTGCGCCGTGATGCAGCCGAACCGGCCGACGAAGCCCTGGCCCGCGCCCTCGATGCCCTGTCGCAGGCCGCCGAACGCGTGCCGTCCGTGGTGCCCTCAACAGGTGCCCGGGCGCTGCTCGACGCGGGTCGCGCGCTTTACTTTGCCGGTCCAGAAACAACGCGCGGCACGGAAGAGCGCCATGCGTTGGCCCTCGATACGATCCGCGCAGCCCAGGACCTCCAGGCGGCCGCAGCGCGTCGGGAAACGGCGGTGCTTCGGGGCAAGGGCCTGAGGGTGGGCCTTGCCATGGCGGTAAACGGATTGCTGTGGTCCGGTCTTGTCATCCTGCTGATGGCCGTGCGGGACCGTGTCCTGGCGGACGATCCGCGAGGGCGCAGCACCACGAACCCGTCCGTGCCCGACAGCGTTACCACCGCGCTTCCCCTGACCGCCGCCACGGGCCGGACCTCCCGCTCGTCCGGATCAAGCGTATCGACCGGCCCCGCCTTCGGATCGAAGGTGCTGATTGTCGAGGACAATCCCATCAATCAAAAGATCGCCGCCGCCATGCTGGCGAGCCAGGGCGTGGCTTTCGACATGGTCGAAAACGGTGCCGAAGCCGTCGAGCAGGTCCAGAGCGGCGTTTATGGCGTGGTGCTGATGGATGTGCAGATGCCGATCATGGACGGCCTGGAGGCGACCCGTCGCATCCGCGCCTTGCCGGGTCCGATCAGCCGGATCCCGATCATCGCGGTTACGGCCAATGCCATGGAAGGCGACCGGGAGACCTATCTGAACACGGGCATGGATGATTTCGTACCCAAGCCCATCGATCCATCCGCGTTGATTTCCGTGGTCGAGGGCCATTTGAGCGGGGACGAGCAGGAGACGGACCGCGCCCTCTCCGCCTGACGGGCCCCGCCGATCAAGATACCATCCGCATTTAGACGATCACGCGGTGCTGCCACCGTCGACGGTCATCACGGTCCCCGTCACATGCCCGGCATCCGGACCAAGGAGATAGGCGACGGCCCCGGCCGCATCGGCGGGATCGGGCAGGCCCAGGGGCGCACGCCGGCGGATCGAGGCCATCTGGTGCGCATCGAGGCCCGTGGTCATTTCCGTTTCCATGTAACCGGGGGCAACGCAATTGACTGTCACGCCCCGCCGCCCCATTTCCCGGGACAGGGAGCGGGTGAGACCTTCAAGGCCGGCCTTGGTCGCGGCATAGACGGCAAGGCCGTTGAAGCCGGTCGAGGCGATGATGGACGAGATGTTGATGATCCGGCCGGCCCGGGCGGCGAGCATGCCCCGGCTGACATATTTCGAGAAAATGACCGGCGCCGTCAGATTGACGGTGATCAGCCGCTCAATGTCGCTCTTATGCATGGTGGCCAGAACGCCGTCCGTGCCGATGCCCGCATTGTTCACAAGACCCCAAAGCGCTCCGCCATTGTCCTTGACGATTTCGCCGACAAGGCCCGGAATGGCATCGAGATCGTGCACGTCGCATTCGTGGAACCGCACGGCATTGCCATGCTGGGACATCAGGGCGCCATAAGCCTCGCTCCGTGTACGGCTCAAGCCTTCGACCCGGTATCCGTCCGCAGCCAGACGGGTGGCGATGGCAAGGCCCAGGCCGCGGGACACGCCCGTGACCAGGACCGTCTTCATGGTTTCCGTTTCATCGGACATGTCAGGTCCCTTCGGCACGGGTCAGTTTGCCGGCGGCATTGACCCGGAGATCGTCGACGAAGCGGATCACCGCCGGCGTTGCTTCGCGTTCCAGGCTGTCGCGGCATTTGGTGAGAATGGCAGTTTTGACCGACGCCTGATCGACGGCCGGCGCCGTCATGACTTCTGCGACGAGCAGGGAGCCGGTTATGGGCGAGGCCTTGGCAAACACCCGGGCCAATTGGACACCGGGAACGGTCTGGATCAGACGCTCCACCAGTTCGGGGAAAACCTTCACACCGCCCACATTGATCGAGCCATTGTCCCGTCCGAGGAACATGACCCGCTCGCCATCGAGGCGCACCCGGTCCTGGGAACAGATGAACCCGTCCGTATCCTGAATGAGGCTGTCGCCCTGGGGCTGGCGTGGCCCGGGAGGGCGGAACCACAGGATTCCATCAACCAGCTTCATGGCGATCCCGCCCGGGGCCTTTTCGAGATAGGCGGACGGGAAGCCGGCCTTGCCGTCATTGACGGCAAAGCCGACCCCCACTTCGGTCGAAGCGTAGATATGGGTGATCCGGGCGTCCGGAAAGGCGGCTTTGAGACCATCCAGCACCGACTGATCAACGATCTCCCCACCCAATGTGATCTGGCGCAAGGGCAGCGCGCGCACCCCCGGCACCATGAGCAGGCGCCGCCACAGGGTGGGCGTCGCCGACAGGTGATCCACCCCATGGGCGGCCAAAAACGCGATCTGTTCGGCGAGGGGCAGGCTGGTGTCGGGCGCCACGAGGGCGCCGCAGCCGATCAGGGCCTGGAGCGTGACCTGCATGCCGGCAAACCGGGTCGGATCGTAAAGCAGTCCCCAGCGCGGCGGCTGGCCCGCATTGAAGGGCCGGACGGTACGGGCCAGCGTGGCCAGCGTATGGGCGATGATCTTGGGGCGTCCCGTGGTGCCCGACGTTGTCATCAGCCAGCGGGTGGTGTGGGCCGGATCCTGTTCGGGCCGCGTATCGGCCAGCGCGTCGCCCGGCGAGAGCACCAGACCGTCCCAAGGGCCCGCCAGGTCGTGCCGGTCCGTGATGACGGCGCGCATGTCTGCCGCCTGGGCCAGTTCGGCAACGACCGTCGGCGTCTGGGCATGGGAGATCAGCAACAGGACATCGGCGAAACCGTCCAAGCCGAGCAGGACATCAATGAGTGCGCACGGATCTTCAATGTAAATCGCAAGAGACCCCGCCTTGAGGGCCGCCGCGGAGGGCCCTTTGGCCAAGGCAGCCGTGTCCCGCAGACCTTGGGCACCGATGACAAGGCTCTGGTCGGCGCCGCGGGGGGCGGCGGCCGCCCGGTCAGCGAGACAGGCCATCAGGTCGGTGCTTTCGATAGAAATCCACGAATTCTTTGAAGGTCTGCGGATAATAGGCTTCGTCCGAAAGGGTGAAGGGATCGTAGCCGAGTTCCTCTTCAAGCTGAGAGACGAAAACCGCAAAGCCGATGCTATCGAGGCCACTTTCGAGGAGCACGGTGTCGTCTTCAAGCTTGGGGGCTTCAGTTCCTTTTTCCGTAGCCCACACATCCTTGAAGACGCGCTGAATATCCGAATCAAGAGTGTCCATTCGACGAGTTCCTGTTGCTGCACCGGGATGCCTTGGCGCTGTTTTTGACGGTATGCTGCTCAAGGTCAGTGGGCGACCGGGGTGTCGTTTCCTTTGTCAAGACGAATGCCCCACGGACCGACCTTGATATCGCGTTCCACAATTTTTGCCGGGTTGCCGACCACGACACAGCCCGCGGGCACGTCGCGGGCAACCACGGAATTGCTGGAGACGATACAGCCGTCCCCAATGGTGACACCGGGCAGGACCACCGCGTTATAGCCGATGAAGCAGTTGCGACCGATATGAACGTCCCGCCACTGGCGATTGATAAAGTCATGGGTCACGATGCACGCACCGGAGGTGACGGCCGAGTAGTCTCCAATATGCACGCCCCGCGGATTTGTCTTGTCGAGCCGCGCCCCGCGGGACACCCGCACACCCTCGCCAAAGGTCATGCCGTGCACTTTGGTGTACCAGTACCAGGTCGACGGGAGTACGAGATTCCGAAAGATAAAATTTCGAATAACGGCGACAAAGCGCTTTTTGCGGACGGGTTCCGGTGCGGACATGATCGATGACCTCTTTCAGAACTGACGTGCGCACCATGACGGGAGCGATCACCTGAGGGCAATCCCGTTCTGCGCAGTTTGTTTCCCATTCAGGTTCGCGGTCCCACAACCGCCGGTCCGCGCCGGGTTGGAAACGGTGCACCCCAACCCGGTCTCCTGCAGCGGTGACCGGTAATGGAAAAATCCAGACCCGCCGTCAATATCGGGCCTGCCTGCCTTTGCGGGTTTCGCTCTTCCCGATCCGGCTTTTTTGACGGTGGAAGGCTTGCATTTTCACCGCAGATTGGCGCATCTGCGCGCGGCAACACGCCTTTTTGGGGCGATCCGCTGATCAGTCACCCATGACAGGAAGGCCGGACATGGCTGTTCTGCTGACGGGACAAAAGACGGTCGCTGTCGCAGGGGCTCTCGTGATCGCACTTGCTGTGGCTGCGGGGCTTGGATGGCTCCAGGGCCGGGGCGTCTTCAGCGATCCGGGGCTCGCGGGTCCGCGCCGCGCCAAAGGGGACCAGGGTCTCGCGGCCCGCCTTGATGCCTCTCCCGACAGACCGGCCATCGTCACCCTTCTTGGCGCGTCCTTGAGCGCACGGGGCGCCTGGCCGGACCGGCTGGCCGAGGGCTTGTCCCGATGCCGTCCGGGCGGCGTCACGGTTCGGCGGGTCGCCCGGGTCGGGATGTCGAGCCGCTGGGGCCGGGCCCAGATCGACCGGGCCCTGCGCCCCGACGACGGTGCGCCCCCCGATATTTTAATCGTGCACTTCACCGGCAATGATGCGGCCCTGCACCGGGGCGTATCCCTGGCTGAAAGCGAAGCCAATCATACGGCGATCCTCGATGAAGCGCAGGCGGCCGGGGTCCTTGTCTATCTGGCGCTTTTGAGCCCGGCCGAAGGGGTGCGCGGCTGGGCCCGCCCGGGCCAGGCGGGCTATGCTGCCTTGTATCGCCACCTCGCGGCTCGCAGCGGTGCGGGATTGATCGATGCGCTGCCCCTGTGGCACACAGTGCCGCGGGCACGCCGGAAGGCTTGGCTGCCCGACGGCTTGCATCCCACCGACACGGCCCATGCGGCCATCACGGAGCCGGTTGTGGGCAATGCCATCGCCAAAGCGCTCACCCAAAAGTTTTGTCCGGAGACCCCGCAATGACCACGATCCCGGCGGGACTCGCCCTGGCCGACGCCCGACTGCAACACGCGGCCCGTCTGTTCGGCGTCCAGCGGCGTTACTTCGACTTACGCGAATATATGCGGGCCAAGGCGGAAAAGCTGGACCTGTCGGAGAACGCCCGGCTCGGCGTGATCTTCGTGCATGTGCCGAAATGCGCTGGCACCTCCATCACGCGGCAGGTCACCATCGCCCATTGGCACCGCTCGGCCCAGTATTATCGCTGGGCGGATCCGGCCCTGTTCGAGCGGGCCTACACGTTCGGCTTTGTCCGCAATCCCCATGACCGCTTCGTGTCCGCATTTCATTATTTGACGTCGGAGGATGCCTCGGCGCGGGACAAACGCTTTGCGGCGGGCGCCCTGGGAGCGTTCAAGGACTTTCGCGCCTTCGCTGCCGCCCTCGATACCAAGGGCGTGCGGGACCGGGCCCTGGGCTGGCTGCATTTCCTGCCCCAGACCTATTTCCTGTGCGACGCGGCAGGCCGGGTGCTTGTCGACTATGTGGGGCGCACGGAACGCTTTGCCGACGACATCGACGCCATCAATGGGGCGACCACGCTGGCGTTGGAGAACCAGCGCCATCGCCATGTACCCCGGGAGCCTTTCGCCGACTTCTATACTCCGGCGACCGCGCGCCTCATTGCCGATCTCTATGCGGACGATTTCGAGCGGTTCGGTTATCCGACCGATCCGTTTTGATCAAATGGTCACGCTTCAGGGGGCAGCAGGGCCGACAGGGCCTGCAAGGTGTCGGCCTCACGGGGCGGCTTGTCCCAGCGAAGGCGGTTGACCCGTGGGAAGCGCATGGCGACGCCTGACTTGTGCCGGGGCGAGCGTTGCAGGCCCTCAAAGGCCACCTCGAGCACCAGACCCTCGTCGGGACCGTGGACCACTTCCCGCACGGGCCCGAAGCGGTTGGTCGTGTTCTGACGGATGAATTTGTCGATGTCCTTCAGCTCCGCATCGGTGAACCCGAAATAGGCCTTGCCCACGGGGATGAGCGCCGGCCCGTCCTCGCTCTCGTGCCAGACCCCGAATGTGTAGTCGGAGTAGAACGAGGACCGCTTGCCGTGGCCCCGCTGGGCATAGAGCAGGACGGCATCGATGAGGAACGGGTCGCGCTTCCACTTGAACCAGGGTCCCTTGGCCCGGCCCGGCGTGTACGGACTGTCGCCGCGCTTGAGCATCAGGCCCTCGACCCCGGGGGCAAGATCGCCGGCCCGCTTTTCCGCCAGTTCTTCCCAGGTCTCGAAGGACACCATCTGCGACAGGTCCAGAAAGGGCAGGGCCCAGTCCGCTGCGGCCTCTTCAAGCGCGGCGCGCCGGACATCGAAGGGCTCGGGGCGCAGATCCCGGCCGTCCCGCATCAACAGGTCATAGGCGCGAATGATCACGGGATGACTGGCGATCAGCTTGACGGAGACGGTCTTGCGGTTCAGGCGCTTTTGAAGGTCTGAGAAGGGCGCGACCACGCCATCCCGGGCCACGAGCAACTCTCCGTCCACGGCGCCTTCGAAATCCATGGCTTCGATCACATCCGGAAAGGTGCCGGAAATGTCTTCCCCGGTGCGGCTGTAGAGCCGCCGGTTGCCCTTTTCGCTGACCGCCTGGATCCGGATGCCGTCCCATTTCCACTCGGCCCGATAGGCACGCGGATCGAGGCCCCAGTCGGGATCTTCGAAGGGCGTGGCCAGCATCACGGGGCGGAAGGGCGCCTGGGCGGCAATTTCGGGCATGGGCCCTGCGCCCTCAAGCCAGGCGAACAGGTCCGCATAGGGTGCTTTGAGGCCCGGCCAGATCTCCTCCAGGGCATTGACCTCGATCCCGCCCATCTGGGCGAGGGCCGTCTTGGCGAGGCGCGCCGACACGCCGACGCGCAGTGCTCCGGTGATGAGCTTGCCCAGGGCCCAGCGCCCCGTGGGGTCGAGGGCATCGAACCACCGGGCGATAAGGGCCGGAATGTCGGATTTACTGGCCGTCTCCAGCCCATGAACGACGTCGCTCAAGAAGGGACTGGCCGGCTGCTGCGCCTCCGGCGGTTCGGGCCAGATCAGGGAGGCCGTCTCTGCAAGATCGCCCACATAGTCATAGGACAGACCGAACAGCACCGGGTCCACCCGCTCCATGACGAGGCCCCGCAGCATGGCGGGTTTGGCGCGGGCAAAGTCGAGATCGCTGGTGAGGGCGGCAAGGGCATAGCCGCGATCGGGATCCGGAGCGCCTTCGAAGTATTCGATCAGAAGGCGGATCTTGGCATTGCGCTGGGGCTGGGTGCTCAGGCGGTCGAGCAGGTCGGCAAAGCGTCTCACGGGCCAGCCTCCTCGGGTATCGCGTCGGGGCCCGCGTCCTCGTCATCCTCGTCCCCGTACCCCACCAGGGACAGGGGCTTGGCTGCGACGCCCAACTGTTCGGCAGCGTGGACCAGGGCATCCTCCCGGCCGTGGGTCACCCAAAGGGCCTGGGGCGCCACGTCCTTGATGGTCGCAATGAGTTCGTCCCAGTCCGCATGGTCGGAGACGATGAGCGGCAGTTCCACCCCGCGCTGGCGGGCCCGGGCGCGCACGCGCATCCAGCCGGAGGCAAAGCTTGTCACGGGCTCCTCCATGCGGCGGGACCACCGGTCGGCAATGGCCGAAGGCGGACACAGCACGATGTGACCATTGAAGGCGGCCTTGGGCTGGCCGGCCGCCGAGACCACTGTCCCGAGATCGATCCCGTGATTTTCATAAAGCGCGCAAAGGGCCTGCAATGCGCCATGCAGGAAGATCGGTTCATCATGTCCGGCATCGCGCAGCAGACGGATGATCCGTTGGGCCTTGCCCAGTGCATAGGCGCCGACCAGGTGAGGGCGCTCGGGAAAGGTCTTCAGGGACGTGAGCAGCTTCGCGACCTCCTGCTCCGTGGGGGGATGGCGGAAGACGGGCAGACCGAACGTCGCCTCGCTGATGAAGACATCGCAGGGCACGGGCTCGAAGGCGGCGCAGGTGGGGTCGCTCCGGCGCTTGTAGTCTCCCGACACGACGATCCGGGTGCCGCCGAATTCGATCACGGCCTGGGCACTCCCCAGCACATGGCCGGCGGGGCGCAGGGTCACGGATACGCCATTGATGGATACCGTGTGGCCCAGCGGCTCGGCCTGGGTTGTCCCCGCATGGCCCGCGCCGTAGCGGGCATCCATGATCGCAAGTGTTTCCGCCGTGGCGAGGACGGCACCATGACCGGGCCGCGCGTGATCCGCGTGGCCGTGGGTGATCACGGCCCGGTCCACGGGGCTTGTGGGGTCCACGTAGAAGCCGCCGGGGGCGCAATAGAGGCCTTGGGGCGTCGGGCTCAAGAGATCGTGGGGCGGAAAGGGCGCAAGATTGACCATATGATCGGCGTGTTTGGATCGCGGCAGGGCATGACCAAGACAATAGCGCGCCGGCCCCGATGGCCCAGCCCTTACGGGGCGAACCCCGACAAGGCAAAGCCCCAAAAGGCAAAGCCCAAGGGGGGCAGCCTCCTTGAGGAATGACCATGCCGCAGCCGGACGACGACGCCTCTGTTCGAGCCGCCCGGCCCACGGTGCGCCTGGGGCGTTGGCGCATTCCCGTGCCGCGCAGCCGGGCCGCCCGCACGGCCCTTGCCCTCGTCATCATCGTGACGGGCACCCTCGGTTTTGCCATGCCGGTCATCGGGTTGTGGATGTGGGGGCCGGGCATGCTGATCCTGTCCCACGACTCCCACCGGGTCCGGCGTTTTCGCCGCTGCCTTGAGGTGCGCAGCGTGCGCTGGTGGCGCCGGCGCCGGGCCGCCCGGGCCCGACGGCGACACCAGCGCCGCCACCGGCCCTGATGTCAGGACCGGTGGCAGGCCGCGTGATCAGATCTGGGCGATCAGATTAGGGCGATCAGAGGCGGGCCTTGATGGCCGTGGCCAATTCCTCCGCCTTCGCATCGCGCAGGGCGATGCACAGGTCGATGCTCTCCACGGCCTTGGCGAGGCTGCGCTTGTAGCCGGGGATCGCCTCGGCATTGGCTTCGATCAGGGCCGTGAACTCCGCCTTGCGCTCCGGCGAGCAGAAGGAGCCGCCGATTTCTGCAATGCTGGAGCGGTAGAGCGAGGGCAGGCGGGCGGCCACCGCATCGAAATTCGCCTGCATCCAGGTCCACCAGTCCTCTTGGGTCTCCCGTTGGCGGGCCTGGCCGTAAAGCACACGGATCAGCTCCACCGATGTGAACGCCTCCGTCATGGCCAGATCGCGCAGGCGTGCGGCGAGCGCGGCATCTTCCGTCGACGCCAATGCACTGACCGCGTACTGGCGCAGCCCCGGATCGGAACTTTCGTCCATCATGGTCAAAAGAGCCTCGAAGAAGGGCGCTCCAAGATCTTCGACCCCGACAATGAGCACCGTGGGCAGAAGATCGCCGGACACGGCGGAGGGGTCCGCATCGCTTTCAAGTCCCACATAGGCGGCGGCCTGCCGGGCCATCTCGGCCCGCAGCTCCGGATCTTTGGCCGTCAGGGCCAGGAAGCGGACGAGATCGGTGCGCCGCAGGATGTCGGCCGGGGTCTCCCCATCGCCCGGTTCCGGCAAGGCGTCGTAGACGGGCCGCATCAGCGTGCGGGCGAAGGCCTCGAGGTCGGGATGATCCTCCGGGGCGAGCAGGGTCCGCTTCAAAAAGCCGAGGGTGCCCTGGGGCAGGGCGGAGACGTCCCAGGCGTCATGTTTGGCCAGGGCCGCAAGACCGTCCAGCATGTCGCCGGCGCCGATTCGCCCGTCCTCGAAAGTTGCCGTCAGGCTGTCGCCATAGGCCAGGGCCTCCTTGGCGGACAGCGACTGCACATGGGGCAACAGATCCTGCCAGCCGCGCCGGTCGAAGGTGAAGCGCACATAGGCTGCGCCATCCGCATTCGGAACGACCGCGGTCGGACAGCTTGCGATATCGGGGTCGATCACCTGTTCGGCCTCGGTGACGAGGGCGCAGGTCCTCTGACGCTCGCCGTCTACCGTGTAGGCGACGCAAAGCGGTATCTGCCAGGTCTTCCCGGTGCGGATGGACGAGCCCAGAGGGGCATAGCGGCTCTGGCGCACCGTAAAGAGCGGCTTGTCGTTCTCGCACGTTACGGAAGTCTCCACATAGGGCACACCGGGCTGATCGATAAAGCTGCGGAAGGCCGGCACCACCTCGGGCGTTTCCGAGCCGTCGGCGATGGAGGCCATGAAGTCTTCGACCGTGGCAACGCTGTTGGCATGGCGGGTCATGTGCAGGCGCACCCCGTTGCGGAACGCCTCCTCGCCCACATAGCTTTCGAACATGGCGAGAACGCCGGCACCCTTATTATAGGTAATGCCGTCAAAGGCGTCCTCGATGGCCTCATTGACCTCGACCGGCTCGCGGATCTGGCGGGCGGCGGCGAGGCTGTCCTCGGCCATGGCGCTGAGGGCCTGTTTGAGGGTCGCACGGTCGAATTCGCCTTCCGGCCAGTAGGCGGCGGCGGTCTTGTTTTCCATCCAGGACGCGAAGGCCTCGTTGAGCCAGATGTCGTCCCACCAGGCCGGCGTGACCAGATTGCCGAACCACTGGTGGGCCAGTTCGTGGGCATGGACGAAGGTATAAGCCCGGCGCTGGCGCAAGGGTGAAGCCTCGTCCATCAGCATCAGGAATTCATTGTAGATGATGGCACCCACATTCTCCATGGCGCCGCCGAAAAAGTCAGGCGCAGCGATGATGTCAAGCTTCGGATACGGATGGCCGATGCCGAAATAGTCCTCCTGGAAGGCCAGGATGCCCGGCGTATTGCGCAGGGCATAGTCCATGCGCGGGCCCTGGCCCTTCACGGCAACACCGCGGAACGGCAGCGGCTCGGCGCGCACGGCATTGGCGGCGATGGGTTCGGCCCCGTTGATGTCATAGGGGCCGACGGCAAAGGCCAGCAGATAGGTGGGCAGGGGCGGGGTCGTGGCATAGGTGCGCCTCGTCATGCCGTTGCCCAGATCCTCCCGGGCCGTTTCCGGCATGGTGGTGACGACCACATCGTCCGTCCGGGCCGTGACGGTCACGTCGAAAGGCACCTTGAAGCGCGGCTCATCAAGCCCCGGGAACACACGGCGCGCATCGATGGGCTCGAATTGGGTGGCAGCGTAGAAGGCGCCCTCCCGTTCGGTGCGATAAAGGCCCTGGGGCGAGGTCGCGAAGGGAGCCGTGTAGGTGAGATACAGCTTGACCGGACCGGCGGCGACGGGTTCCGAGAGATCGAGCCGCGCAATGCCGGTAACATGACGCTGGTCGTAGGTTGCCGTCACGCGCCGGCCGTCTTCCGTTTCCACCTCGGCGCTCTCCACGGCGATGTCGCGCCCATGGATCCAGAGACCGTCCACGTCCCGCACGAGATTGGCCTCGATCACCGTCGTCCCGGAAAAGGTCTCCTGGGACGGATCAATAGTGAGATTGAGGGTGTATTTAATGGGGGAAAGCGTGTCGCCCAGGCGCCCCAGGGGCATGGGTTCGGACAGCAGGGCCGGCGCTTCGGATTTGGCCTCCGGCGCGGGGGCGGTCTCCGGCTCGGGTGTTTGCGATGGTCCTGGTCCGGAATCGCAGGCCCCGGCAGCCAGCGCGAGGCCGGCAGCGGTGATCCAGATTTTCCATGTCATGGCGGATCCTTTCCTTTCTGATCTCATTCGTCCCGTCGCGACCAAACCGTCTGATCGCGCGGGCCGTGTTGACGCTGCGCGGAGCGGGTGACCGCGTGGGTTCGAGTCACCGGCCAGCCCTGACCCGTCTGAAACAGATCAATGGAATTGCATTAAAGTGTGAGAAAACTGTGGGCGGTTGCCAAGTCTCCCGGTTGAAAGAGTCTTTCTCTATTCCGGCAAGGGAATTGGACCGGAACCCCCCAGCGTTTACCGTCCTGCGCGTTGGACCTGAACAAAGGATTTCACCATGGCTCAACCCGCTGCGAAGCCGTTTCGATCCCGTCCTTTAAGTCTATTGGCGTTCGTCCTGGGTGGGGCGCTTGCCGTCATCGTGCTGGGCGGTGATGGGATCTGGAGCCTTGGCGGCGCGCATCGCCTGGACATTGACGGCGTGGCGCGTCCTTCGGGCCAGACGGGGCCGGAGCGGACGGGATGGGCCCATTACGGGGGCGACGCGGGGGGACTGCGCTATTCCTCCCTCGCTCAGATCACGGCGGACACGGTTCAGGACCTTCGGATCGCCTGGACCTACTCGACGGGGGACATGACCCGTCGGCCCGGCACCGCGATCAGGCGCTCGGCGGCCGAGGGCACGCCGCTGCTGATCGGGGACTCGCTGATCTTCTGCACGCCCTATAACGAAATCATCGCCGTCGACCCGGGCACCGGTGCACAGAAATGGCGCTTCGATCCAGCCATCGATCTGGCTCAAAGGCCGGCAAACCAGTTCGTCTGCCGCGGCGTGGCCGGCTGGCCGGCCCGGGGGACGACGCGCCGCGTCTTCATGGGCACCAATGACGGCCGCCTCATCGCCATCGATTTGCCCGCAGGCCGTCCGGCCCCGGAGTTTGGCGAGGGCGGAACGGTAACCGTCGATCCCGGCATGGATCTGTGGTGGCCGGGGGAGTTCCTGATCACCTCACCAGCGGTTGTGGTGGGCGACACGGTCGTGATCGGCTCGTCCATCAGCGACAATGCACGGGTGGAGGCGCCCCGCGGGGTGGTCCGGGCCTATGACGCGCGGACCGGGGCCCTCAAATGGACCTTCGACCCCATCCCGCGGAGCCCGGAACGGGCCGCCGCCCAGGGCTGGGAGGGTGCCCAGCCGCCGGCCGAAGGCCACGCCAATGCCTGGGCCCCCATGGCGGCGGACCTGGAGCGGGGCCTGATCTTCGTCCCGACCTCAAGCCCGAGCCCGGATTTCTATGGCGGTCTGCGTCCCGGCGACAATCGCCACGCCAATTCCGTGGTCGCGCTGGAAGCGGACACCGGCGCCGTGCGCTGGGCCTTCCAGACCGTGCACCACGACGTGTGGGACTATGACCTCCCGGCCCAGCCCGGCCTCTACACCATCATGCGGGACGGGGCGCCCCGGGATGTGGTGGTCCAGGTTGCCAAAACCGGTTTCGTGTTTGTCCTGGATCGGGAGACGGGCGCGCCCGTTCTGCCCGTCGAGGAACGGCCCGTTCCCCAGGCCCGGGCGCCCGGCGAGGTCCTGTCGCCGACCCAGCCCATGCCGGTCGTGCCGCCGCCGCTGGTGGACACCGCCGTTGCGCCGCGCGATGCCTGGGGCGTCACGCTGATCGACAAACTGATCTGCCGCCGGAGGATCAGCCATGCGGACAATGAGGGCCTGTTCACACCGCCCTCGCTCCGCGGCACCCTGATGAAGCCGTTTTCCGGCGGCGGCGCCAATTGGGGCGGGGCGGCGTTCGACCCGGCGCACAATCTGCTGGTCGTGAATCTGAGCAATGCGGTGCATCAAATCCAGCTCATTCCCTCGGAGGGCTTTGAGGCGGCGCGGGCGCTGCACCACGATCAGGAGGTCAGCCCCCAGGCCGGGGCACCCTTTGCCATGAAGCGGGAGCTGTTGTTCTCGCCCCTCGGATTGCCGTGCACGGCGCCGCCCTGGGGCGTTCTGGCCGGTGTCGATATCGCCGAGGGGCGGATCGTGTGGCGCCGGACGCTGGGCACGGCCGAGGACCTGACCGGCGGACTGCTCAAGGCGGAAGTGGGCACCCCGAATTTCGGCGGCCCGATCATCACGGCCGGCGGGCTTGTCTTTATCGGCGCCGCCATGGACGACTATCTGCGCGCTTTCGATGTGCGCACCGGCAAAGCCCTTTGGAAGGGCCGGCTTCCGGCCGGTGGCCAGGCCACGCCCATGACTTATGTCTGGCAGGGCCGCCAATTTGTCGTCATCTATGCCGGTGGCCACAGCCGGGCCGACACGACCCTGGGCGACCAGCTTGTCGCCTTCGCGTTGCCCGATACGCCCTGAGACGCACCATCCGACGAAGAGGGGACCCCCATGATCAAGACACACGTTGCCCGGCGCGCCGCCTTGCGCGTGCTTGTGACGGCATCGACCGCCGCCCTGCTGTGGTCCGCCCCGATCCATGCCCATGCCGACGGCCATGCCGGGCCGCATCTGACGGTCGAGCGGATCCACGCCGACCCGGCCCTGACAGGGCCCCGTCTGCGGGCCCCGAAGATTTCCCCCGATGGATCCCGGGTGACGATTTTGCGTGGGCGTGAGGACGATGCCCGGCAGCTCGATCTGTGGTCCTACGATCTGGCGACCGGAAAAAGCGCGGTTCTGGTCTCCTCCACGGATCTGTTGGGCGAGCCCGTGGATCTCTCGGAGGAGGAAAAGAACCGCCGGGAGCGCCAGCGCATCTATGAAAGTGGCATCGTCGCCTATAACTGGGACAAGGCCGGCAAGGCGCTGCTGTTCCCCCTCGGCGGAGATGTGTTCCTGTACGACCTCAAAGCCAAGACGGCCCGTCGTCTGACGACCTCCGACGGGTTCGAGACGGACCCCAAGGTCTCGCCCCAGGGCGGATTCGTGTCCTATGTCCGGGACAACGAACTCTTCGTCTACGAGCTGGCTTCTGGCTGGGAAACCCAGCTCACCACCGATGCGAACGGAACGGTGCGCAACGCCGTCGCCGAATTTGTGGCGCAAGAGGAATTGGACCGGGATACGGGTTATTGGTGGTCACCGGACGATCGTCTCGTGGCGTTCACCCAGATCGACGAAAGCCCGGTGGCAATTGCCGAGCGGCTCGATTTCGGCGCCGCCGGTGCAAAAACCATCCGCCAGCGCTATCCCTTCGCGGGGACAGACAATGTGACCATCCGCTTGGGTGTCGTTCCGTCGGCGGGCGGCGAGCCGCGCTGGATCGACCTGGGTGAGGACGCGGACATCTATCTTGCGAATGTCCACTGGGCGGCGGACGGAAAAAGCCTCTATATCGCCCGGCTGTCCCGAGACCAGAAGCGCCTCGACCTTCTGAAGGCCGATCCCGAGACGGGAGAAAGCCGGATCATCCTCACGCAAACCTCGAAGACCTGGATCAATCTGAACGACTCTTTCCGCGCCCTGAAGGATGGAACCTTCCTGGTGGGGTCGGAGCGGAACGGCTTCCAACACCTCTACCGCTATGGCCCGGACGGGGCACCGCTGGGTGCCTTGACACAAGGGAAATGGCCGATCCTGGAGGTCGATTGCGTGGATGAGGCCAATGGCCTTGTCTACTTCACCGGCTGGCAGACCAGCGCCCTCGACACCCATCTCTTCAAGGTGCCGCTCGCCGGCGGGCCGGTCGAGCAGATCACCACAAGGCCCGGACGCCACGGGGCCACTTTCGCCGAAGACTGCTCCGCTTATATCGGCACTTACACCAATCCAAACCAGCCGCTCCAGGCCGCAGCCTACACGCCCGCGGGCGAGCGCGTGATCTGGCTCAATGAGAACCGGCTGGGCAAAGACCATCCCTATGGGCCCTATCTGAAATCCCATGTGACGCCCCGCTTCGGTACCCTTCCGGCTGCGGACGGAACGCCGCTGGATTATCGCCTCCTGACGCCTGCCGACCTGAAGCCCGGCGAACGGCGTCCGGCCATTGTGCTGGTCTATGGCGGTCCTCATGCCCAGCGCGTCTCACGCAGCTGGGGCGGTGCGTTCGAACAGCTCCTGGTGGACGAAGGCTATGTGGTCTTCAAGCTGGACAATCGCGGCGCAGGGAACCGCGGCAAGGCCTTCGAGGATCCGCTCTACCGCGCCATGGGACAGCCGGAAGTGGAGGACCAGGCCATCGGGGCGCGCTGGCTCGCCGGCCAGCCCTTCGTGGATCCGGATCGCATCGGCGTTTATGGCTGGTCCTATGGCGGTTACATGACCCTCATGATGCTGTCCCAAACGCCGGACCTCTTTGCGGCCGGTATTTCCGGCGCACCGGTGACCGAATGGCGCCTCTACGATACCGCCTATACGGAGCGTTATATGGGCGATCCGGACCCGGAGCGGGACGGCAGCGCCTATGACGCGAGCAGCGTGTTTGCCTATCTGGACGGGTTGAAGGGCGAGGGCGAACTTCTGCTCATCCATGGCATGGCGGATGACAATGTGGTGTTCCTGAACTCGATCCGCCTGATGGATGCCCTTCAGAAAGCCGGCAAGCGCTTCGAGCTGATGACCTATCCGGGCGAGAAGCACGGCTTCCGCGCGAGGGAAAACCGTCTGCATAGGGACCGTCTCATTCTCGATTTTTTCGCGCGCAAGCTGAAGACTGCCCGGGACGACGAATGATTGTCCGGTCTGCCGGGCCGATCACGGAAAAAGCGCTTGGCGGGCGGTTTTGTTCGCTCTATGTTCAGGATCCCGGACAGTGTGACGCACCGGATCGAACACGAAAGAGAGGCTCTCATGGCCAAGGACTTGGTTTTTTACACCAATCCCAATTCGCGGGGCCGGATGGTCCGCTGGATGCTGGAGGAAGTCGGCGCGCCCTACGAGACCAAAGTCATCGATTACGGACCATCCATGAAATCGGCCGAGTATCTCGCCATCAATCCCATGGGCAAAGTGCCAGCGCTCACCCATGGCGCTGCGGTCGTCACCGAATGTGCCGCAATCATCGCTTATCTCGCCGACGCGTTCCCTGACGCCGGTCTTGCACCCGCGCCGGCGGACCGGGCAGCCTATTATCGCTGGCTGTTTTTTGTTGCAGGACCGCTTGAAGCCGCCTGGGTGAACAAATCCATGGGCTTTGAGTTGCCGGAGGGTAAGGGCGCCATGGCCGGCTATGGCAGTTTCGACGCCGTGATCGACACGCTCGAAAAAGCGGTGAGCACGGATGCCTATATCGCCGGCGACCGGTTCACGGCGGCCGATGTCTATGCCGGGGCCCAGATCGGCTTCGGCTTTAAATTCGGTGGCTGGCCGGAAAAGCCCGCGCTGAAGGCCTATTTCGAGAAAGTGAGTGCCCGGGAGGCTTATAAGAAGGCCGAACAGCTCGACGACGGGCTGGCTCAGGCACCGGCCCGCTGAGCCGGCCGCGCCGTGGTTCTGACCGCTCCGGTCTGGGGGCCCCCGGTTTGAGGACCCCCAGTCTGAGGACCCCCAGTCTGAGGACCCCCAGTCTGAGGACGATGGAGTGAGGTGGGAATGGGCGGCAGGGCGAAGGGATCCATCCGCCCGCCGCCGTCCTGGGCCGGGGCTGTGTCTCCTTCGGCGCGGGCAAGCGCATAAAGCCGGTGGTCGAGAAGGTCCCGGCAGGCCGCGAAGTCGAGGCTCGTCAGGGGCACCGACACGTCCGCCGTGTCCACCCCCCGGCAGGGGCCCCGGGGCCCAACAGGAAAGGCCGTGGCAATCGTCAGGGTGCGTGCCAAACACTGCGCACGATCCTTCAATTCCGCAACGGCTTCCTGGAAATCCTGATCCCCGCTCGCGATGACCACCACGTCGATGGGCGCGGATTCGAACACGCGCAGAATGTCAAAGCCCATGCGCAGGTCGATGCCCCGCTCCCGATTGGTGCCCGTGAGCGGCCGGGTGCACGTGGTCACGCCGCCGCGCGCCCAGCGACGGGTGCGCAACAACCAGTCCCGTGCGGTCTCCCGGCCGATCATGCGCCCTTCCGGCGGCACGCCGATATAAAAATGCGTGGCATGGAGCGACCAGCCCATGCGGTCGCACAGGCGCTCGGCAAGCTGTCCGGGGTGGAAATGGGCATGGTTGGGATTGCCGAAACTGCGGGTCGCGGCATGGCGAATGTTCCGCCCGTCAAAGAAAACGGCCGCCAAGGGCCGCCGCTCGGCGCGGTGCATCCAAAGGGAGTCCAAAGCGCCGTGCATCGCGGCTCCTTGATCCTGACCGGACCCGCCGGCTGCACGCCTTTGCCGGCCGCGCCAGTGCCATCGGCTCCATGTGTGGTTAGGCCATGTGTGTCAGGCCGTGTGTGTCAGCCCGTGTGTGGTGAGGCCGTGGGGCCCCGTCTCCGGCGCAGCAAGCCTCGATGGGCCGCCGCTAAACCCCGTTCATGACAGGGAGGTTACCGAAAATCCGCGCAGGGCGGACCCTCTTGGCTGGTCCGCACGCCGGTTCCTGGCGGCCTGTCGCCTTTCGGTACCCATGAATGCGATAAAACAGCAGTCGGAAAACGGGCAGGCGCCGGGAACCACATTACCGGGCGACGAGGGGAGCCATGTTCAGATGTGTACCCGCATCGGTGAGCAGGGTCTCGCCGGTAATCCAGTCGGCCCCTTCCAGGGCGAAAAACAGGATGGCATCGGCCACGCTGTCCGGCGTGCCGGCCTGGCGCAGCGGCGTGCGGGCGATCACCCGGTCCACCATGGTCTGGTAGCCCTCGTCATCCATGCGGTTCTTGAACCAGCGCGTGCCGACAAAGCCGGGGCAGACCGCATTGATGCGGATTTCGGGGGCGAGGGCGCGGGCGAGGGACAGGGTCATGGTGTTGAGAGCGCCCTTGGACGCCGCGTAAGCCACGGACGACCCGATGCCGGTCACGCCGGCAATGGACGAGACATTGACCACGGCGCCGCGCCCTTGCGCCTTCATGGCCGGGGCGACCGCCCGGATCATCTGGAAGGGCGCGACCACATTGATGGTGTTGATCCATTGGAAGTCGTCCGCGCTGAGGCCGTCGAGATCCGCATGGTCGACAAAACGGGTGCCGCCCGCATTGTTCACGAGAATGTCGATGCGGCCCCAGGCCTCCAGCGCCGCCGCCGCCATGCGCCGGCAGGCGGCATCGTCGGTGACGTCCGCCTGCACGATCAAGGCCTCGCTCCCCAGCGCCCGGCAGCGGTCGGCCACGGCCTCCGCATCGCCCGCACTCTTGGAATAGTTGACGACCACCCGCACGCCGCGGGCGGCGAGCCGTTCCGCCGTCGCGGCACCGATGCCGGCGGCCGAGCCCGTGACGATGGCCGTCTTGCCCTCGGCCCGATCGACCGGTGTGGAGGCCTGATCCGTATGCGCCATGGTTCCCTCCCGTTTGGACCTGGTGTCAGACCCTTGCGCCGATCGCCGAGGCCCGCGTCACTGCACCGTGGGCAAAGGGCATTGCGGGGCGCCGCAGGGTGTTGAGTGCAGCGGGGTCAGGCCGGGTGTTTCGGCCCGCTTGGGTTCGGGACGGCCGGGCAGGGCGCTGGACCGGCTTGCGGCAATCACCTGTTCGGCCGTGGGCTGACGGCGCGCAAACCGGTAAATGCCCCGTTCCACCCAAACTGCGGGCGGCACGCCGGTTTCCTCGAACAGATCATGCCCCTGTTTCAGGTTCATCCAAAAGCCGTGGTACGCCGCGCCCTGGGTCGCGCCGATATTCACGTCGGTCATCTTGAAGGGGAAGATGTGCACGGGCACGCCGTCCTGCCCGCCGCGCAAAGCGGCCGCGGCCAGACTGTAGATTTCCTCCATGCGCGCGTCGGTCATTGCGAAACAGCCCTGGGAGACACAGGACCCGTGGACCATGAGCAGATTGCCCGTGCGGCCATGGGCCCGGTCATAGGCATTCGGAAAACCGAGATCGAAGGACAGGTGGAACTTGCTGTGCGGGTTGAGCTGGTCGGACCGGACCGTGTAAAACCCTTCCGGTGACTGACGGTCCCCCTCCCGCAGTTTCGGCCCCATGCCGCCCGAATACTCACAAATGCCATAGGTGCGGAACAGGGAATAGCGCCCGTCGTCATCCTCCAGCCAGACTTCGAGCTGGCGGGTCAATTTGAAGATCCGCACAAAGAGCGGCGCACCGTAGCTCAGCCCCTTCGCCTCAAGATCGCGCACCAGTTTCGGGTTCACACGGGAAAAAGCTTCTTCCGCACGCAAACTGGTGGGAATCGGGCTCAAACGTGTGGAGCCGTTCCAGTCGGCCATGGCGGGCGAGCCCCACACCGCCGCTGCGACGACCAAACCCATGAGGCTCAAACCCGCGAGCCCTGACCTTATGAGCCCCGAACCCATAAGACCTTGAATGCCAACCGTGAACCGCATTCGCCTGTGTACTCCCCTGACATGGCCTCGGGCCGCCAAAAAGGACCGCCCGCAGTCCCCAGTCCCATGCATCGCGCCTGAGGGTTCTGCCGTCTACTGACCTTTGAAATTCGGCGCCCGTTTTTCCATGAAGGCCCGGCGCCCCTCCACATAGTCTTCGCTGGAGAAGCACTGGGCGACCATGTCCTCAATAAGGCCGATGCGAGCCTGTCCGGAGACGGCCATGGCCTCGGCGACGGCGCGCTTCGCCGTGCGTTGGGTGAGGGGCGCATTGGCGCTGACGCGGTCGCAAAAATCGTGAACGGCCGGGCTGAGCTGACCCCGGTCGTAGACGCGGTTGATGAGCCCGATCCGTTCGGCTTCGTGGGCGTTGTATACCCGCGCGGTATAAAGGATCTCCCGCGCATGGGCCGCACCGACGGCCACGACCAGGTCCCGCGTGGGGGCAAATCCGTAGCCGACCCCGAGCTTGGCAGCGGGGATGGCGAAGCGCGCATCGTTGCGTGCATAGCGCAGATCGCAGGCCAGAGCGATGCCCAGGCCGCCCCCCATACAGATGCCCCGGATCGCGGCCAGTGTCGGATGGGTGCATTCGCGAATGCTGGTATAGGCCCGCTCCGTCGCGTCCTCATAGGCCTTGGTGCCGTCCGGGGTGGCGCGGACCGTGTCGAATTCGGAGATATCGGCCCCGGAGACGAAGGCCCGGTCGCCGGCCCCCTTCAGCACGACGGCGCGCACGGCCGGGTGCGATTCGAGTTCGAGCACGAGGTCGGGAATGGCCTGCCACATCTCCAGCGCGAGCGCGTTGTGCCGCGGCTCGTTGTCGAAGATCAGCCAACCGATGGCGCCCTGAATCTCCGTGCGCACCCGTCCCGTCATATCCAAATGCTCCCTCCCGCGTCACGAGTCCGGCGCGTGCCGACCTTGGACGCTGGCCCCGTCAACCGATATCTCCAATAACAGCACCTTACGCTAGCCTAGTTGGCGCGGGGTACCAAACCGTGATTGAGCAAAAGCCAAACCGTAAGTGACCGAGGCAAGACCTTGACCGACCGACCTGTTCCAGGCCCCCAGCCCCCCGAAAGCCTGACCCATCTGGGCCAGACGAGCGCCCTGCCGCCGACCCCTGAGGATGCCGTACTCGACCCGGTGCCCAATCCCCATTCCGATGTCAGCTATATGACCCGGTTCGTCTGTCCCGAGTTCACGTCCCTGTGCCCGGTGACGGGGCAACCGGATTTTGCCCATCTGGTCATCGATTATGTGCCGGATGCGTTTCTGGTCGAAAGCAAAAGTCTGAAACTCTATTTGGGCGCGTTCAGGAACCATGCCGCCTTCCATGAGGCCTGTACGGTCGATATCGCCAAACGGCTCGTTGCGACCATCGCGCCGCGCTGGCTGCGTATCGCCGGTTACTGGTATCCGCGCGGCGGCATTCCCATCGATGTTTTCTACCAGACCGCACCCCCGCCCGAAGGCATGTGGATCCCCGACCCGGAGGTGGCGCCCTATCGCGGGCGAGGTTAGCGTCCTATCCAGAGCTTTTAATCATGGTACTGATAAAATTGATACTATGTGGAGGCGAGGCAGATTCACGCTTCGTTAAGGTGCAAAATCTATCCCCAAACACGGTGCGAGTGGTGCCTGCTGATCTCCCGAACCCGAGACATCAGTCGGCGCTCGGTTGCGATTTCTCCACACCCTTTTCAAACACCAAGCATGGCCGACCCATGCCTTCCAATCAGGGAATGAGATCCCATGGAGCCAGTTCGTGGTGGTGAACCGATCTTTCAGCGACTGGTCCTCCATGTCGGCTCCCACAAGACCGGCACCAGCGCCATCCAGCGGGCCGCCAATCTGTGCCGCGGTGCCTTGTTGGACCAAGGGGTGCTCTATCCCGAAAGCGGTCAGTGGCATGACAGCTCCCATCACCAGTGGTCCTTCGCATTGTGGGACCGCGAAGACGGTGCGGCCCGGGTCGACGCGTTGTGCGCGCAGTTGGAGGCGGAATGCGAAGCGCTGTCCACGCCGGTCGAGACGGGCGTTCTGTCCTCGGAATTGTTGGAGAAAATTCTCATCCGCGGGCCGGAGAGCTTCGTCAATCAAACCCTATCCCGGCTTGCATCGTCCGTGACCGTGGTTTTGTTCCTGCGCCGCCAGGACCTCCTGGTGGAATCCGTCTTCAAACAGTGGGTCAAGGATCCTGCCACTCGTTTACGGACGGATGTCCAGACCTTTCTGAAGGAGCAAATCCCAAACCTCGATTTCAACGCCATCGCATCAAGCTGGCGGTCCCTATCCATTGTCGATGACGTCATTGTGCGCACGAATGCCTTGGAGAGCCATCCGGTCGAGACGTTTTTCGGTGCCCTGGGCTGGAGCCACGTTCTGGACGACTTCTCCGAGGGGGAAAAGATCATCAATGCCTCCCTCGATGGGCGAAAGCTGGAATTCAAGTTCTTTGCGAATGCGCTTGCCCTGACCAACGATGAGGACAAAAACCTGCTGACTCAGCTTGCTCGGGTCAAAGCGCCGAAAGAGCGGCTTTCCATCTTTTCCGATGCCGACCGGACGGCGTTCATCAAACGCTTCGACGCATGCAATGAGGCCCTCTACAGGGCCTTCTCGTGCGAAGCTTTCAATGATCACATGCCCTCCCATGACCGCCTGTTCCGTACCCTGTCGGGACAGGAGTTGTCCGCCGTCCTGCGCGATCTGGAACAGGTCGACAAAGCCTTGCACGATACGCTCTTCAGCAAAATCGCCCAGCACCTCAAAGCGGCGTAAGATCGGTTGCACTGCTCCGGGCCAATCCGTGGCCGGAGGCACTGGAGGTCGAATGCGCTCTAGCGTCGCCAGAACCGTGTGGGTTCGGATCTTGCCACGGCGCCGTCTACGGCACCGCAGAGGGCGTGCAGCTTCACACTCACCCGGCGCCCGTCCTTGTTCTCGCCCCGGTCGAACAGGACGCTCCAGAAAGAGGTGCCGATCCAGATGGGCAGGGCATTTATCTTATCGTGTTTCGGCAAAGGGATCGAAATAAGGTCCGTGTCTGTTGGAACGTCGACGAGGTGATCCTCTTCGCCGATCCGCCAGGCCAGTTTGCCCGGAATGCCCTCCACCGGGCCAGCCGCCTCCCGGGGGATCCAGAGTTGAAGGGCGGCACCGGGCCGGAACGATCCGTTGAGCGCCAGGACGCTGAACCGATCCAGCCAGAAATCTTCGAACACGCCATCGCTCTGGGCGATGTCCACGGCACGGCTGAGCATGTCCTGGTCCATCAGGCGGCCTCCCTCTGCTGATCGAGGATGACGGCCCGAACCCGATCCCGGAACCGATCATCCGCAAACGTCATGGCATAATCGCGCGCGCGCCGGCCCAGGGCCGCCCGCTCGTCCTGCGCCATGGCGTGGACGGCCAGCACCGCGTTCACGGCTTCGGCGCGTGTCGTATAGCGGTAACCGACGCCGGCGCCCTTCACGATTTCCGCCGGGCCGCCATTGTCAAAGACGATGGGGATCAGCCCGGCCATCATGCCTTCCACAACGGCGATGCCGAAATGCTCCTGGCGCTCCGGTGCCGCCACCAGATTCTGATCAAAACCGCAGGCATGCAGATAAATGCCGCTGCGGGCAATTTCCTGTTCCAGGTCGGACCGAGAGGCGTTGACGAGGAACTCCACCGGCAGACCTTTGGCCTGGTCCTTCAACAGCGCAAGATAGTCCGTCTGCGACTGGGAACTGCCCGCTCCGCCGACCAGGGACAAGCGCAGATCCGGCGCCGTGGCCAAGGCCGCCTTGAAAATTTCCAAGACCACATCCTGGCGCTTGCTGTGGCCGTCCGGATCGAACCGGCCCACATTCACAATGCGCAGGCCTTGGTCGGACTTTGGCGCGGCGCAAATCTCAACGGGGTTCACCGGGGCATATGTGACGTGCACGGGACATTTTGTGGCAAGGCCACGCAGTTGCTGCTCCACATGGTGGCGCGTGAACTGACTGTTCACGATGAAACCGTCGACCTTCGCAAGGCGCGAATGCTGCCACCGGTCCTCATGGTGTCCTGGGAAGGGAAACTGGCAGTGATAAAGGTTCCGGCGCCCAAAAAAGGGCACAGGCGGAATGAGCTCATTGCCCATCACGATCATAAGGTCGCAATCGCCTTCAGCCATCACATCGTCGAGCAAGGCGACATTGAGGATCATATCGCCGGTGATCTCGATGCGGAGGTCATCCAGGGCGAAGGCCAGTCGGGTTTTGCTGCAGAGTTGGCGCGTGGCGATCACCACGTTGTAATCCTCCGCAAGCGCTGCGGCGACCGACAGGATATAGCGTTCGCCGCCGCCGATCCTTATGTCATAGGGCGTGTACACCACCGCCTTGGGTCGGGCGGGGTCCGGCGCCCGGCCGACGGCCCCGGGCATGGAACGGGGTCGGTAGCCCATGGGCCGGTAGAGCCACCTTTTGCGGAAAAGCTGACGATTCTTCTGGATCTGGGCCATGAATTCCTTGCCCAGATACTCACGGGTCGTTGCATTTTCATAGTGGATGACATATTGGCCGGGCAGATAGTCGATCCGGTAGCCGGCACCGGTCATCCGTCGGCACAAATCCGTGTCCTCGAAATAGAGCGGTTCATAGCGGGCATCATAGCCGCCCACATCGTCGAGGACCCGCCGACGCACACAGAAACAGGCCGAGGAAACATACTGCGTGGGCTCGGGCGGGCCATCCGCGGCCATGGCCCGTTGCAGGGCGAAGGGGGTGTTTTTGTGAAGCTGCATCTGTTGTCCGCAATCGGACACAAGACCGCCGGCCTCCTGAATATCCAGGTTCGGAAACAGGAACGTCACACCGCAGGCGGCGGTGTCAGGCGTGCGGGCGAGGTGGTCCACCATGGTGCCGATCGTGCCGGGCCCCACATAGGCGTCGTTGTTGAGGAACAACAGGATCTCGCCCCGCGCCATGTCCAGAAGGACATTGTTGCCCTCGCCGAAGAACAGGTTCCGCTCGCTCCGGATCACCCTGATATTTCCATAGGCTCGGGTCATCCTGCGGATGATTTCCCAATCCTTGGGATTGCTGCCATTGTCGAGGACCAGCACTTCCGTGCCCTCTGGCGCGTTTCGCGCCGCCGCGATCGCCGACAGGATCGTGTGGGTCGGCTTGTTGTAGTTCAAGATGCAAACCGAGACCGACACGTCCGCGGGTTCGGGTGCCGATCCGGTCAATGCCACCTCCAGGGCCGCCAGGACGTCCCGGGGCGAGACAGCCTCCGGCGCACAGGCATCGATGGGCCGGTCAAGAAAGGCGTAGGCCAGCGCCGTGGGCAGAACTTCCTTATGGGGCGGAACGAGCGGACCGGTCTGGGACAGAAAGCGCTCCAAGGGATGCTGGTTCTCGACCCGCCCTTCCAGCAGGGAAATCTCGTGGTTGCACTGGAGCGGCTCGAAAAACAGGCTGATGCGGTGACCGAACTGGCCCACATCCTCCAGCATATCGAGCCACAGATCCGGACGCTGGGGCGGCTGGGGACGCTCGTCATTAAACTGAGCGGCAAACCAGGGCTCGAAAAAGACATGGGGCAGACCGCCGGAGCGATGTCCGTTCACGAGATAATCGACCAATTCGTTCCGCATCTCCATCCGGTCGGCGGTCGCGCGATAAAAGCGCGGCATGAACCGGCTGAAGGCCAAATCGTCGAGGGAGCGGCCCGGATTGGACAGGACTTCGATCCAACAGGCGATGCTCGGAAAACGGCTTGCCAGAAAATCCGCCTCGATCAGCAGGGGGTGGAAATCCACCCATTCGTTGCGCTGCAGGCGCTCCAGGGCATGGGCCAGGGCCTCATCGGCGCGAACGCCCATCCGCTTGGCACAATAGCGCGCATCGAACAGGGGCGAGATGGCGCCCGCCCGGTCTTCCCCCGGCAGACGATCCGCCCTGTGCAAAGCCTGCATCAAACCGGGATGGAAAAAAGGATGGGGCGGGATGCCGAGAAGCCGGCCGATCCGGTCATAATGGTCGGCCGGATCGATGGCTTGAAGCTTGGCTTGCGCCGCGTAGAACGCGCGAGCCGTGGGGGAGAGCGGGGGCAGGGCGACGGTTTCCTCACGGCGAGGGGGAGCGCCTGTCATGGTGTGTGGCCTTCATGCTCAGTACGGGGAGGGGACTGTGTCCAGGTCGGACATCACCCCCTTTTGCGTTCATGGCTTGGTCATCCCAGACTGCGCTGAAAAATCCGTTAACCTCCCTTACCTGGACGGGGCACGACCTGGACGGGACACGTCGTAAAGGTGCGTCAGGCGGAACGGCTCGCCAGGAAGGCGCGGATGGCAGGGGTCACGCGGCTGCGCATATGACGTCCATGGAAGGTGGAGAAGTGGCCGCACGGATCAAGGACCAGTGAAGCGCGGTCCGTAAAAGGAATGTTGGGGCACAGCTTATGGGCGGCGAAGGTTTGTCCTGGGGCCGCCACGTCGTCGCGGCCACCCTCAATGGTCATGAGGGCGGTGCGGGTGACGGCCTCGCAGGCCACGGGCACATCGCGCCAGGTCAGGGTGCGGCGGGGCAGGGCGCGTTCGTGAAACACATAGCGAATGGTGTCGAGAAAGACTTCCGCCGGAAGGTCCATCAGCGCCGTATAGGCTTCGTAGAAGGGAAAACGATGCGGTGCGGCGCCGTCATCCGCCGTGAGCTTGAAATAGAGTTCCCCGCGCGCGGCCACTTGTCTTTGCAGATAGGCGACAAGACCGCCGAGCTGTGTCGCGGCCGGATAAACGCGGCGATCCGCCCCCGGACGGGGTGCTGGCACATCCGCAAGCGCGAAATTCTCGTACCAGGACAAGGTATGGGATTTGATCAGCCGGGTGATCGGTGTACCATTCATCAGAGGATCGATGGGCCCGGCGATGAGCACCAGCGCCTCCGGCGCATGGCTTGGCGCTGACTGGGACAAAAGCGCCGTGGCGGCCAGGGCCGATACCGTCGCCTGACACACCGCGATGACGGTTACCTCGGAGTCAAGCGCCCTGATGAAGGCCATGACGGTCTGGATGCTGTCGGCCAGTCCAAAGGATCCGGCGTGGGTGGCCACGTAACGCGCATTGATCCAGTCGGCGACGAACACGTCATGGTCCGGCAGCAGAGTCAAAATCAGATCGTTCATGAGAAACGGGAAATGTCCGGACAACGGCGGAATGATCAGCACACGGCGCTGAGACGTCATGGTTGATTTTCGCAGGTGGGTCAGGACGCAGAAAGGCTGACACAAGAGATCGACCTGCTCCACCGGAACACCCCGGCCCCCGACCACAACGTGATCGATCCGAAACGCACGCCGTGCGGGTTGATCCGCCCCGGTCTCAAGGGCCGCACACAGGCCCACAATGTCCGCTTCCTCACCGGCATTTTCAGCCATGATCGCCACCGATCTTCAAGTGAAAGTGGTGCGACAGCGTTGCAAAACTAGTATGACGGGATGATACGGGCCGCTTCATCCGCCGTCAAACGCGGATGTGTTCCGGGCGCACGGCAAGACGCCGGCCCCAGTCCTTAAAGGACGTCCCGCTGACCCAGGGGCTTCGGCATCCTTCGGACCTTGTCGGTGCCATGGATGGACTGGCGGAGAAAGCCGGACACGGTGGCCAGTTGCGACATCCCGAGCAGGACCATGCGGGCCACGGGACGCTTGAGCCTGGTCCGGTAAGGATAAGCCATCATGGACCAATAGAACCGCAGCCCCGCGAAACGAAGAGCCGGCCTCCGGCGATCGCGGATTCGGCGGCGCAGATGCAGGGCGCCTCGCCCGTAGTTCTGATGCTGGGTCCAGAACTGCTTCAAGGTCAGGGAATGGGCGTGTTTGACTTTCGCAGCCGGCACGAATGTCAGGGGACACCCTCTTTCGGACCAGCGCATGCCGAAATCGCGATCCTCCGCCGCCGGAAGGGGAAACGAATCGTCGAAGCCGCCCTGTTTGTGGAATGCCTCTTTCGTGCACGCAATATTGTTAGATGTGAAGAAATCGAGCCCGCTGTCCCCGGCACCGTCATAATCATAAAGGAACGTGATCAAATCCTGGCTGACCTCAGAACAGATATTGTCCGCAAGATCATTCACGATGCTGCCGCCCACAAGCGCGTCAGGCTCGGTCCGCAGGGCCCCATCGAAGGCATCAAGCCAACCGGGGTCCGGCATGCAGTCATCATCCGTGAACGCCAGAATGTGGCCGGCCGCTTCCGCCGCCCCGCGGTTGCGGGCGGCGGCCGGGCCCGCATTGGTCTGGCGGACACAGCGGATGGAGAGGCGCTCGTGAAACGCCGCGACCACCGCCTCGGCCGGCTCCGGCGATCCGTCATCCACGACGATCACCTCAAAGGAAGAATGGCGCTGGGCACACAGCGCCTGGAGGCATTGGCGGAGCCTCTCGGGCCGATTATAGGTTGGGATGATGATGCTGATCTCAGGCTTCATGACATGCGAATGCGAGGACGCGCCTCGCTTTCCCCCTTCCAATGGATGACGCTCTTGCGGCCGCAGCGGCCTTCAAGACGCGCCAGCATGGCATGACCTTGATACATTTTCGCCGCTACCGGAAGACGTCGAAGGCGTCCACATCAACCCATTGTCCGGATGATGCGGTGTTTCGCTTGTCCACCACCCGGATTTCCAGCGTGTGATGACCGGGTGCAAGGCCCTCAAGGTGGATCATTTCCGCCAGATAATCCCGCTGCCGGGCGTACTGGTCGACTTCGCCAACCAGTTTGCCGTCCAAGAGCACCCGCGCGATACCATGATTATAGCCTTTCGAGCCCAACCAGCGGACACCGGTTCCCGAAAAATCCAGGGTGATGGTTGCACCCGGTGTGCGCGATCGCAGGGATTGCAGGCTGGAATCGTTCGGTTGGCGTGGATGGTCCGCTCCCGACAGATAGGCCCACAGGGTTTCGGCCTTACCGTACAGGGTCTGCCATGTGCTGCGTTGCCAGCGGGATTTCTCCCACAACCTATCGGCGGCGATCGGCACGTGGAACCAATCCGTATGCGCATATTCCGCCTCATGCCGCCGCGGTAGCGGGTCCATGAGGGCCCAGGTCAATCCACCGTCGACGGATTTCAGGAGATCGGGCCCCGACGCCGTGAAAACCGTCCGGTCCGACGCGTAGAAGGGCGAAAACGCAAACAGTTTCGAACCGTCGTAATGGGCAAGGCGGTCAACCGCGTAACCCGGAGACGGCATCCGGGCCGCCTGCCACTGGAAAGCCTTGCCCGAAAGCCGACCGACCAGCAGATCAGCGCCCGCAAGCTGCACCAGGAGCCGGCCATCCCTGGCGAAATCGGGTGAAACCGCGAAGGTTGCAACAGTCTCGGTGGCCCCCTCGATCCGTATGGGCTCCCAGGACCGCCCGCCGTCCCGGGTCCAGAACAGGCCAGCCTCCGACCCCGCAAAGACAGTCTGATCAGTTGGATAGTCCGGCGAGATGGCCAGCGCGATCCGGTCCGCGTCATGGGCCCAGACCCGGGTCCACGTGTCTCCGCGGTCCATCGATTTGTGCACGGCCTTGTTGGAGCCCGCAAACACCGTTCCGTCCGCCGCAAAATCGGGAGACAATTCAAGCCCAAAGATGAGGCCAGTGACGTCGAGTAAAATCACATATCTCTGTCCACTGTCCTGCGAGCGTATCACCCCTTCCGGAACGAGGCCGCTGAAAACCGTACCGTCCGCCGCAAACTCGGGCGACACAGCAATCCGGATGGGCAGCACTTGCGGTGCCTGGGCCTTGACGCCCGGAACCGTATCGATGGACACGGGCCGCCACCGGTGGGAGGCGTTCGACGTGTGGGCGATCAGCTTCATCGTGCCGGAAAACAGGGTGTGGTCTTGCGGATAGTCGGGTGAGAACACGAGGCTGTGGCGGCGCACATGGATGAGGCCTTTATGCTCGAAGCGCCATGTCTCGCCCCCATCATCCGAAAACAGCAAGCCGCTGCCATAGGACACGACACCCAAGCGAAAACGGCCGTCCATGGCGGGTGAGGCGTCCATGGCAACGATCTGTCCGTGAGTGGTGTCCATCCGACGCCACTGTGCGCCGCCATCGACGGAGCGGAAAAGACCGGCAAATCCGGCGAGGAGAAGGGTATCGCCACCGGACGCCGCCACTTCCACGAAATGGGGGTGACCCAGTCGATCCGCCTGCGACGCCGTCTGCAGGCCGGCAGACAGCGGCCGCCACGTCTGCCCGTAATCGTCGCTGCGAAACACGCCGTCATGCCAGTCCGTGGCGATGAGTGCCTTGCCATCGGCCGGGCCCGTATGAATGACCGAGGTGATGTGGCGGCCGGGCAGATAGGCATTCAGGGACAAGAGCGTGCCGCCCCGTCTGGCAAACTTGTAAAGACCATTCGCACGCGTGGAAACCCAGAAGGCTCGCTCCAGATCCTCCCCATACGGAAAGGCGAAATCTGTGATCCGGGTACCGCCGGGCAGGTCGCCGAGGGCCTGCCAGGTTACGGCGCCGTCGGAGGATTGATGAATGCCGCCTTCCGCGGTGGCGGCCAGGATGGTGTGGCCGACCCATTCGAAGGCGTCGATAGTCGCCGGCAAGTCCACCGGCGACCAGACCCGCCCCCCGTCGGCACTGCGATGGAGCGTGCCGGTATTGTCCAGGGCCGTGAGAATCTGGCCGGCCTGCATCCGGGCCGAAATGCCGAGTTGGACCACGGGCCGGTCCGACGCGCGGCCCATTTTCTGAAAGCTTTTTCCGGCATCGCGGGACGCGAAGATCCATTCGTCGCAGGACAGATAAATGGATTTGTCACGCTCAAAATCCGGAGAAAAGGCGATGGCATGGGTCGCGTCGTCTTCATCCGTCCGGCAGACGATGCGCGCGGAGCGACGGTGCCAGGACTGACCTCCATCGGTCGACAAAAAAAGCGCGCCGCGTACAAACGTCCCTGCGCTTTGGCCGTGGACGGCGATGTCACTGACCACATCATGGGGCACATGCGCTTTCCCGCTGTTCGCCCACAGAAGACCGATCAGGACGAGGCTAACGGCAAAGTAATGGCGGGCGACCATGGCATGGACCATTAAAAAGGGGTGCAACACCAGCATGGTTGTTTTACAGCTTACCGACCTTCGCTCCAACCCCTGCCAAAGACACGGCGCCGGTGCGAGAAGGCCGTGTCGAAAACCGGCATGGCATCTGCCTCCAGGCACGCGGCGGGGCAAGACCGAGGCGTAAACGGGACCAGAGGGAGCGGGGACCCAGTTCATGAAAGCGCAGCGTTCCTTTTTTTGGTCCATGTTGCAGTTCGTGACCGTTTTCGCCATCGAATTGGGCGGCCTTCTTGTGCTGTCCCGCCTGCTGACGCCGACGGATATGGGCCATTACGCCGTTGCGTTTGCCATTGCCGGGCTTGGTCAGTTCATTGGCAGCTTTGCTCTCAATACGTTCATCATCCGCAGCGACGACATGGCCCGATCCACCCGGCAAAAGGTGGCCGGGGTGGCCTTCGCCATGGGTCCGCTCATGACGCTGGCGCTGGCGGTCATCGCCCTTTTGTCCTGGAACACCGCCCTCGATGCGACGGTATCGTCTTTGTTGCTTGTCATGGCGGCCGCCCCGCTTTTGGGCCAACTGGGCACGATCGAAGGCGGGCTGCTCACCCGCGAGATGCGGTTCCGGGCGATTTTCGTCCAACGGCTTTTGACCACCCTTTCTTTCCAGGCCGTCGCCATTCCGCTCGCCCTGTGGCAGTTCGGGGCGATCAGTCTCGCCTGTGGGCTGGTCGTCAGTACCCTGGTCAATTCCGTGATCTCGACCGTGCTCACACGCGGGGCGTTTCTGGTCAGGCCCACATTCCGGGGGCTCCATACGGTCACACGGTTTTCGTCGATCATTCTGACAACGAATATTTTCGGCAAGATCGGGGAGGCCGTCGTGCCGGTTCTGATCGGCCAGCTTGCCACCTATGCCGCGGTCGGCCATTTCAGCCGGGCCAGTGAACTGATCCGCCATGCCCAGCGGGTGGTCCAAGACGGCGTTCTGCCGGCCCTCATGCCGCTGGTCCTGCGCGCCAAGCGGGACGGCGCTGCGTTGAAGCCCCTCTGCCTCCAGACCCTGGCCTATCTGACCGCCCTGTGCTGGCCGATTGCAGGGACGCTGATTGTTTTAGCCGAACCGCTGGTTTTCATCCTGCTTGGCGATCAATGGGAAGCGGTGCCCGTGTTGCTGCGCCTGCTGGCCGTGGGCATCATCGTGCTGCCCGTCATTTCCACCGGCGGCGTGTTCGCCCTGGCGCTGGGGCTCGAAAGAAGATTGTTGCACATTCAGGTCGGTTTGCTCATCGCCAAAATCGGTATCGCCCTGCTTTTCATTCCGGCGGGTCTGCCAGTGTTCTGTGCCATGATCGCCGTCATGGCGGGTGGGCACGCGGTCGTGTCCTTTTGGATCGTCTTGCGGAGGCTCGACGTGACGGGCCCGGATCTGGCGGGGGCGGTCTGGCGCAGCGGTGTCGCGAGCCTGGCTTTTGCCCTGCCGCTCGGCATGGTGTCGGCTGTGTTGACCGGGACCATCGCGACGGATTTCGCAGTGTTGGCCAGCGCCGGTTGTGTTGCTGCACTCTTGTGGCTGGTCGCTCTGGTCTTCCTCAATCATCCGATCCGAGCGGAACTGGCACGCATTCTGCCCATGGTCCGGACGCACCCGAGCAAACAGGCCATCGGCTAGTCAAGCTCTGTGAAATACCGGTCCAGCATGGCCGTGTCGTGGCGCTTCGACAGATCCTCACAAAATGCATCCCAATTGGACACTTTATCCGCTGTCGACCCATTGAGATCCTGGCGCGGAAGGCCGAGGGCCGGGGACCAGGGCGAGGTCAGACCCACCGCCTTGGCCGCATGGTGCAGCGCCTGTTTCACCGGCCGCTTGATCCGCACGCTGTGGCGCATGCGCGTGTCGATACCAATCTCTTTCAACTTACCGATCAAATGCCGCACGGTGACCGCTGGAGGGCCGGCGATATCGGTTTCATACTGAAGTGACGTGTGCGGTCGATCATAGGCCCGGATCATCTCGTCGGTCATGCGATACCAGGCCGACTGGCTGATGTGCCAGCGGGCAAAATGATCCGCATCGATCGGTAGGCGCATATCGGTTGTGTTGTTGAACAGCCATGTCTTGAGCGACATAGCCTTTTGAAACGAGATATAAGCATCGATCGGCCGGCGCTTTACGGTCATGAAATGTGTGTCGGGCCGTCTGACGAAATATGTTTCGAACTGATCCGGAGACACATGGTCTGCAAAGAGTTTCAGGCTCATGACCCTGCAGCCCGGGTCAGCCGCGTGTCGAAGCACGTCGAGCGCTTTTTCCGGATTGTCATGAATCCAGCCGGTCAGGGCCGGGTCGCCCGGGCGATCAAAGGACCGTTGGGCGGCTTGCTCGAAGCGCTTCAACGAAAACCGATAATGGAAATGCGGCTCAACAGGATTGAAGGGCTCCAGATAGACGTGGATGCCCAGAAGTGTTTCCAGCAGCCGGCAAACATGGTTCGTGCCTGACCGGGGTTGGGCCACCATGCACAGTGTTTTTTCGAGGGGCATCGTAAAGCCTCTTCCCCTTTGCGATGGGAAATTGCTCCCAGAACGGAATTTGACCGCGTGGGGCGTCTCACCCTTGTCGGCAAGGCCAAGCACGTAGTTGGAGGTTCCAAAATCAAGACCGACGAACCGGTTCTGTGCCATGTCCTCATCCTTTGCTAGGGTGCATCGAAAAAAGCAAGAAGGATTTCGCGAAGCGGTTGTTCCCGTCAAGCCCCCAGACTTGGTTTTCGCAATTGCGAAAAACGAAGGGGCCTGTGGGCGCCCGCACGGGAAAGGACGCGAGCGGGTTTGAGCCCACATGGTCCTGGACCTGGGGCCGGCAGGCTTCACTGCGATCAGATCAATCGAGGAGCGCCATGAAATCGCGACCGATCAATGCGCCCGACGGTCCCGTCGCCCAGGGTGGCTATGCCCAGGCCTTCGAGGTCCAGGCGGCTTAAGGGGGAGAGTGATGATCACTTCACAGATTGAAGCCATGGGCCCCGGCCGCAATGTGCAGTGCCGTTTCCTGGAGAATGACGCCATTTTGTCAGTGGCCCGGGTCATGACGGACTGGCGGGACGGTGGCCCCGTGCTTAATGCTTTTCTCCCGGTGCTTCGGGATGCGCCGGCACCGGCCTATTTCTGGGAAACCCCGCCTGTCACCTCAGGGACCCTTGAACAGCCTTTCGAGATGGTCCTTATGGAAAGTTCTGCGCTCGCGGGAATCGTGGCCGATCCGTCGGCCTTTGCCGCGCCCTTGGAGGCGGCCCGTATCGCTGGCGGCTCTACGGCGACATTCGATAATCTGGGCGGCGATGCCCGCCTCGTGGTGCCTGCGCCAGGTGATGCGTCCACGGACTGTGCGCACCTCGCGGCGTTCAGCCGGACGGCCGATATGGATCTGCAACGGGTCTTTTGGGCTGCGGTGGGCGAGGCGGCTATCGCGCGGGTGAGCGATGTGCCCCTTTGGGTGAGTACCTCAGGCCTTGGGGTGTTCTGGCTCCATGTGCGCCTCGACACCCGGCCCAAATACTACA
>JBHJGV010000097.1:0-34226 GCA_050331455.1 Alphaproteobacteria bacterium | reverse complement strand
GGGCCTCCGGTTTGGTGTTTTGCAGGCGATGGCGGAGCGCATAACGGCGGGGCAGCGGTTCATCGCGGCCGGCGGCATAGGCCGGCAGCGGAATGGAATTGTTGCCGACCCGGGGGGCGGCCGGGCGCGGCGTGTAGTCGTCGTCCGGCAGCCGGATGAAGGAGTGGTGCACCGTCAGGGTCACGGCTTCCGGCACGGGGGCAGTGGCCTCCACTTCCGATCCGGGCTCGGCGCCCGTGAAGGTGAGCTGGGCCTCCAGTTCGATATTGTCCGGGAAGGTCAGAACATCGTCGAACAGCGGCACGCTGCGGGTGGTATCAAGGCTGTAGGACCCCTGGCCCCGTTCCTTCAGGCGCCGGGCGATGCCTATGGGATCGGTGTGGAGGAAATCCGTCAGGGAAATGAAGACCCGGCCGTTTTCGCGGTCGTGGCCCAGGATTTTCGTGGCATGGATGACGGACCGGGGAAAGGAGTCTTCGGTCGCCTTGCGCTCCAACGAATTCGGGCTGTCGGCGGTGTAGCGGGTGTTCTGCGCGGTCATCAGCAGCATGTCGCCGGCCACTTCGAAGCGGACCACGAGGGATGGCCCGCCGAGACCGCGATCAAGGCCCACCGGATTGGATCCGAGGCCGGTGCGCAGATAGCTCATATAGAGGACGTCCGTGATGATCCCGGTGTCCTGGTCGGGCGCGGGTAGGGTCATCAGCACGACGCCCTTATCCCGGTCGGTCAGGATCTGGAAGAGGCCTTGGTGCTGCTCCATGGTCTCCGCCAGGGCCACATAGTCGGTCCCGCTTTCGCTTTCCGCCTCGGCGCGGGCAAGACCCATGACCGCCGCGAGACTGAAAATGAAGACCGCCCACACACCGACCCACACCGTCCTCACCATGCCGCTCCTCCGGATGTTCGGGATCGCCCAGGATCCATCGATCCATCCATTACGGCATGAAAGCGGGCAGGCATGCAAAGGCCTGATGCGGCCGCCGGATCATCCGCGGCGGCCGCGGGATCCGGGCTTGCCGTCAGAGCTGGGCCATGGCCGGGGCCGGATCCTCGTCGTGGGTAAGCACGCGGGGCAGCTTGAAATGGACGTCCTCGACGATGGTGGCGTCTTCTTCGATGGTGACATCGAAGAGCGCCCGGAGCGCCTCAAGCACTTCCTCGACCAGCACTTCGGGCGCGCTGGCCCCGGCCGTCAGGCCCAGGGTGGACACGCCGTCGAACCAGGCCGGATCGAGATCGCCCGCTCTTTGTACAAGGGTCGCCTTGGCTGCACCGGCGCGCACGGCGACTTCCACCAGTCGCATGGAATTGGAGGAATTGGGGGCCCCCACCACCAGCACGGCGTCACAGCTCTGCGCAATCGCTTTCACCGCTTCCTGACGGTTGGTCGTGGCATAGCAAATGTCTTCTTTGTGGGGCTTCGAGATCCCCGGGAACCGGTCCTGGAGAATCTCGACGATTTCGGCGGTGTCGTCGACGGACAGGGTGGTCTGGGTCACAAACGCGACCTTTGCCGGGTCTTTCGGCGTGAAAGCCCGCGCATGCTCCGGCGTTTCGATGAGCGTAATGGCGCCCGCGGGAAGCTGCCCCATCGTGCCCTCGACCTCCGGATGGCCGGCATGGCCGATCAGAACGATTTCGAGGCCTTTCGCGTGGTGGCGCTCGGCCTCCACATGGACCTTCGACACCAGGGGACAGGTGGCGTCGATGTAGAACATCTTCCGGTTTTCGGCTTCGGCCGGAACGGATTTGGGGACGCCGTGGGCCGAGAAGATCACAGGAACATCGTCCGGGACCTCGGCGAGCTCCTCAACGAATATGGCGCCCTTCTGCTCAAGCTGCTCCACCACGTAGCGGTTATGGACGATTTCGTGTCGCACATAGACCGGCGGGCCGTAGCGCTCGAGGGCCAGTTCGACAATCTGGATGGCGCGGTCGACGCCGGCGCAAAAGCCGCGGGGAGCGGCCATCAGGACCGAAAGCGGCGGTTTGGCGTTGGACACGGCGGCATTCCTTCCATGGTCAGGGGTGGCATGGGTGCGGGTGCAGGGTCGCGAAGGTCCAGCCGCATGTCGACCGTCGCGCCAATGGATGGTCTCCTGTCGTGGCAGGCGGGCCACGGTTTCGGTACCGGCCACTTTGCCATGCGTCACTGGAACGGGCGAGCCATGCCCGGCCGGCACACGCCTACCACAGGGCCACCATAGGCGGATCGATCTCCGGAGACTTGGCCAAAATTGAGGTTGGGCACCGGAAACGGCCTTTATCCCGAACGTTTCTCAACGGCCCAGTGCCGGGGAAAGCCGGGACTCGCCCGTCCGGCGCGGTTGCTGGCCTGGGCCGCCTTGGCTACAGTCCGCCTTATGCAAAGGGCCCGTGGTCAAGGGCACGGTGGTCATTGATTTTCCGGGAGTTTTTCATGACCGTGACATGTTGCCATCCCTCTTCGGTAGGGTCCGCCCGACCGATGCTTCGCGGGCCCTGGATCGCACTGGCCGTAGGCTTTATCCTGATTTTAGGGGCATGCGGAACATCCCGCCCGCAGGTGGGCGCAGCCAAAGGCTGTCCTGACGTGGGCATCCTGGCCGATGCGGCCAAGGTGGTGAAGTTCCAGCCCGGCGGCAGCCAGGACCTGACCGATCGTCTTTACAGTGCTGAAATCGAGACCGTGGGGCTCGGCTGCGATCCGCGCCGGGATGAACTTGTCCTTACCCTGAAGGTGGCTATGAATGCGGAGCTGGGGCCGGCATCCGCGGGTGACCGGCGCCATGCCTTGCGCTTCTTCGTAGCCGTGCTGCGGGGTAAAGAGGGTGTCGTGAAAAAGATTTATCGCGTACCCGCACAGTTCCCACCCTCATCGCGCTTTGCGACCATCGTGCGCGATATCGAGGCGCTGCCGGTGCCCTTGGAAGGAAAGGTGGATCCGGAGAGTTTCGAGGTGCTGGTCGGCTTTGACCTGCTGGATGAGGAAATTCAGTACAATCGCGCCCAGCCCGGGTTCCGCTGACGCTCGCGCGGGGTCGATGATGGATCCGGATCGGTGGGGGTCGCCGGCCCGTTGAGGCCGGCCCGTTGACGGGGCGGCGGGCTCACCGGCCGTGCGGCGCCGGGCGTCCCGCCTCCGTCGAAGCGTCCCATGCAGCGCCGCTCGTTTTTATCCGTTTCAGGATTTTCAACCATGATGTCATTGCCCCGTCTGTTGTCCGCCGTGGCCGGCAAGGCCTTTGCCGATGCGGGTCTCGATCCGGCCCTGGGCCGGGTGACCCCGTCCGACCGCCCGGATCTGGGCCAGTTCCAGTGCAACGGGGCCCTGCCGGCAGCCAAACAGGCCAAGAAACCACCCCGGGAGATCGCCCAGACCATCCTGGAGGCGCTTCAAGCCCGCGATACCGAAGATGGCGGCGAGGGGGCGATCTTCGCCAAGCTGGACCTGGCGGGCCCCGGTTTTATCAATATGACGTTGACGGATCGGTTTCTGGCGGACCAGGTCGCGGCCCTCGCCAGGGCGAAGGGTTTCGGCGTGGAGGGCCTGGGCGAGGGGCGGACGGTCATTGTCGATTTCGGCGGGCCGAACATCGCCAAGCCCATGCATGTGGGGCATTTGCGGTCCACGATCATCGGCGACAGCCTGCAGCGTCTGTTCCGCTTCACAGGCTACAGCACCGTGTCTGATGTGCATATGGGGGACTGGGGTCTGCCCATGGGGATGCTGATTTCGGAGATCGCCCTGCGTCAGCCGGACCTGCCCTATTTCGATGCGGACTTCTCCGGTCCGTATCCGGAAGACTCGCCCGTGACCATGGCCGACCTGGAGGAGCTTTATCCAACGGCATCGAAGGCGTGCAAGGCGGATGAGGCCCGGGCTGCCCTGGCGCGGGATGCGACGGCGGAGCTGCAACGGGGCCGCCCGGGATACCGGGCCCTGTGGCGCCATTTCATGGATGTTTCCATCGCCGGCATGACCCGGGAATTCGGATCGCTCGGTGTGGTTTTCGACCTTTGGAAGGGGGAGGCGGATGTGGATCCGTTAATCCCGGACATGGTGGAGGACCTCAAGGCCCGTCACATCGCCCATGAGAGCGAAGGCGCCTGGGTCGTCAGTGTGGAGCGCAATGACGACAAGTCCGAGGTGCCGCCACTTCTGCTCGTCAAGTCTGACGGCAGTGCCCTTTATGCCACCACGGATGTCGCCACGATCATCGACCGGGTCCGGAGCCATGATCCAGACCTGATGCTTTATGTGGTCGACCAGCGCCAGCACCTGCATTTCGAGCAGGTCTTTCGCACGGCCGACAAGGGCGGTTATCGCGGCCGGGCGGCGCTGGAGCATATCGGCTTCGGGACCATGAACGGGCCTGACGGAAAGCCGTTCAAGACCCGCGCCGGCGGCGTGCTCAAGCTCTACGATCTCATTCAGATGGCCACGGAGCGGGCGGCGGCCCGTATCGAGGAGGCCGGCCTCGCCGCGGATTATCCGGCCGAAGAACGCGCGCAGATCGCCCGCCGGGTCGGCATTGCCGCGATCAAATTCGCCGATCTGTCGAACTATCGGCTCTCGAACTATATTTTTGATCTCGAGCGGTTCACCAGCTTCGAGGGCAAGACCGGCCCCTATCTGCAATATGCCGCGGTGCGGATCAAATCCATCCTGCGACGGGCCGAGGTGGCGCGGGACGATCTGGCGGCCGTGCCCCTGCCGGTGGCCACGGACGCGGAACGGGGGCTCGCCCTGGAACTGACCGGTTTCCCGGTTGCCGTCGAGAGCGCCGTCGAGCGCCGCGCTCCCAATGTCTTGTGCGATTATGTCTTCGCCCTGGCGCAGGCCTTCAGCCGGTTCTATGCCGACCATCATATTCTGTCCGAGGAGGATCAGGACCTGCGCCGGGGCCGCCTCGCGCTCTGCGCGCTTACCCTTGCGGTTTTGGAGCAGGGGCTCGATTTCCTCGGCATCGAGACGCCGGAGCGGATGTGACTGTGCGCTCATGACCGGCGCCCCAAGCACCGCCACGTTGACAGATCATTTCGAGAACCTATGGTCTGAATGGTGTGCTGATCCGTTGCGAAACGCGTCGGCACGCTCATACATGTGATCCCCGCGGGAGAGTTCGGCCGCATACACGTCCTTGAGTGAGGCGGGTGGGGCCGACGCCGAAGGAGCAACCGCCCGGAAACTCTCAGGCAAGCGGACCGCGGGAGGATGACACTCTGGAAAGCAGATGCTGGCTCAGCCGGCATCTCGCCGACGGGGTCAAGCCTGTCCCAACGCAATTGCGCGCAAAGCGTGGGTGCAAACCGGACGGTGAAATCTCTCAGGCACCATGACAGAGGGGCAACAGCCGGCCAGTGGCCGGGCCCTCGTCGTCGATCCTCACCCTGCGCGGTGGGTCGGCAAGGTGGTTCGGATGCGACAGCATCCCGATGCAGGAGAGATCATGGCCTCGCCCGACTCGCGACCGAGTGAAACCGCAGCCGATCAAACGCTTTCCACGACACCTCTCCATGCGCTTCACCGCCAATTGGGCGGCAAAATGGTGCCCTTTGCCGGTTATGACATGCCGGTTCAGTTCCCCATGGGGATCTTGGGTGAGCATCGCCACACTCGAACGGGAGCCGGCCTGTTCGACGTGTCCCATATGGGGCAGGTCATCCTGCGCGGGGCCGATCACGAAACAGTGGCCACGGCCCTGGAGCGGGTCGTGCCGGGCGACGTCGCCGCGCTTGCGCCGGGGCGCATGCGGTACAGCATGCTGCTGAATGATGAGGGCGGCATTCTCGATGATCTCATGATCACCCGATTGCCCGAAGACGGATCGCTGTTCGTGGTTCTGAACGCCGCCTGCAAGGCAGACGATCTGGCCTATCTTCGCGACCGCCTGCCGTCTTCGATCGCGATCGACAGTCTCGACGACGCGGCTCTTCTTGCGCTCCAGGGTCCGAAAGCAGGCGAGGTCCTGGAACGGGTCATGCCGAACCAGAAGGATCTGCGGTTCATGCAGGCGGCCCATGTGGATTTGGACGGTATTCCGGCCCTCGTCACCCGGTCCGGCTATACGGGCGAGGATGGTTTCGAGTTGTCCGTGCCGGGAGGGGATGCCACGCGTCTGGCGACACGGCTGCTGGACGGGCCGGATGTGGCGCCCATCGGGTTGGGTGCCCGGGACTCCTTGCGCCTCGAAGCAGGGCTCTGTCTTTACGGCAGCGATCTCGACCCCACCATCACGCCGGTCGAAGCCGGCCTTACCTTCGTGATCGGTAAGCGGCGCCGGACGGCAGGGGATTTTCCCGGTGCGGCGACAATCCTGGAGCAATTGGCGAAAGGGCCGGGCCGCCGGCGGATCGGCCTGCTGCCTGAAGGCAAAGCGCCAGCCCGCGCCGGTGTGACCATTCAGAACCGGGATGGCGAGGACATCGGCGTGGTCACGAGTGGAACCTTCGCGCCGAGCCTGGAAGCCCCCGTGGCCATGGGTTATGTCGCATCCGATTTTTCAGCGGACGGAACGCCGCTCCAGTTGATGGTCCGCGGACAGGCCCGCCCGGCGCGGGTCGCACCCATGCCGTTCGTCGAGCACCGCTACTACCGAGGTTAGATTTCGCCAGAACCGTCGGGTCAGGATGGATGGGCCCGAATTACCATGGGGACATGAGGGACATGAGCAACACAAAATACACCGAAGACCACGAATGGATCCGCGTCGACGGGACCACGGGAACCGTCGGCATCACTGAATATGCCGCAGGCCAGCTTGGCGATGTGGTCTATGTGGAATTGCCGGAGATCGGGAAGGCCGTGAAGAAGGCCCAGGAAACCGCAACGGTGGAATCGGTCAAGGCGGCGAGCGAAATCTACGCGCCGGTCACCGGCGAAGTCACCGAGGTCAATGCGGCCCTCCAGGACCAGCCGGAACTGATCAACACCGACCCGACCGGTGAGGGGTGGTTCTTCAAAGTGTCCGTCAGCGACCAGGGCGAGACGGAAGGCCTGATGGATGAAACAGCGTACCAGGATTATGTGAAGGGGCTCGAATAAGCATGCGTTATCTCCCGCTCGGCGACACCGAACGTCGTGAGATGCTCGACCGGATCGGCGTGTCCGATGTCGACGACCTGTTTGCGGATGTGCCACCGGCCGCACGGCTGTCGCAGCCCGTCGATCTTCCGCACCATCAGGGCGAACTTGAAGTGGAACGGGCCCTGTCGGCCCTGGCCGCACGCAATGTCACGGCCGGATCCGTGCCGTTTTTCATTGGGGCGGGCGCCTATCGGCACCATGTGCCGGCCACCGTGGATCACGTGATTCAGCGTTCGGAATTTCTGACGTCCTACACCCCTTACCAGCCCGAGGTGAGCCAGGGCACGACGCAGTATCTCTTCGAATTCCAGACCCAGGTCGCCCGCATCACCGGCATGGATGTGGCCAATGCCTCCATGTATGACGGCTCGACCGGATGCGCGGAAGCGGTGTTGATGGCCCAACGGGTTACCAAGCGCGGCAAGGCGGTGCTGTCCGGCAGCCTCCACCCCCATTACCGGGCTGTGGTGGAGAACATGGACCGGCTGTCCGGGGACCCCCTGGAAAAGCTGGCCCCCGATGTGAACGGTGTCGAAGACATCATCGACCGGATCGACGAGGATACGGCCTGTGTCGTGGTGCAGAGCCCCAGCGTGTTCGGCCATCTTGTCGATCTGCGGCCCATCGCCGAGGCGGCCCATGCCAAGGGTGCCCTGCTGGTCGCGGTCGTGACGGAAGTGGTCAGCCTGGGGGCAATTGAATCGCCCGGCGCTCAGGGTGCGGATATTGTCGTGGCCGAGGGCCAGAGCATCGGCAACAGCCTCAATTTCGGCGGCCCCTATGTGGGTCTGTTCGCAACCCGACAGAAATACGTGCGCCAGATGCCGGGACGCCTGGCGGGCCGCACGGTCGATGCCCAGGGGCGGGACGGTTATGTGCTGACCCTCTCCACGCGGGAGCAGCATATTCGCCGCGATAAGGCCACCAGCAATATCTGCACGAATTCCGGCCTTTGCTGTCTCGCCTTCACCATCCACATGGCGCTGCTCGGCGAGGCGGGCTTTTCCCGTCTGGCCGCGCTGAACCATCAGTCCGCAGTGAAGCTCGCCGGTCAGTTGGCGCGCATTCCCGGCGTCAATCTGATGACCCCCTATTTCTTCAACGAATTCACCATTTCCGTGAAGGGTCGGGCGCGCGACGTCGTGGATCGGCTGGCGGACAAGGGCGTGCTCGGCGGTGTGCCGGCCTCGCGGCTGTGGCCCCATCGGCCTGAGCTGGACAGCCTGCTGATTGTCGCGGCGACGGAAACCAACACGGATGCTGACCGCGCGGCCTTCGCCGCTGCGCTCGAGGAGGTGCTGTAATGATGAACCGACAGGGCCGCCCCACCCGGCCGGAAGACGATGCAGCCGCAGGCCCGGTTTTCGCAACCACGTCGGGCAATCGCGGGCTCATGCAGGAAGAGCCGGTGCTGTTCGAGATCGGCCGGCGTGACCATTGCGGCGTTGACCTTCCAGAGCCCGAGGCCGGCATTGAGTCCCGCCTCGGCAGTCACGGGCGTAAGACGCCGCTGAACATCCCGGGCCTGACGGAACCCGAGGCCATGCGCCACTATGTGCGCCTGAGCCAGAAAAACTATGCCATCGATCTTGGGCTTTATCCGCTCGGCTCCTGCACGATGAAGCACAATCCGCGGCTCAACGAGAAAATGGCGCGACTTGCGGGCTTTGCGGATATTCATCCGCTCCAGCCTCCCCAGACGGTCCAGGGGGCCCTGGCCCTTATCCACGAACTCGCGCGCTGGCTCACGACGCTCACCGGCATGCCGGCCGTGGCCATGTCTCCCAAGGCGGGAGCCCATGGTGAGTTGTGCGGGATGATGGCAATCCGTGCCGCCCTTGAGGCCCGCGGTGAGAAAAGAACCCGCGTGCTCGTGCCGGACGCGGCCCACGGAACGAACCCGGCCACGGCCGTCCAATGCGGCTATCGGGTCGAGTCGATCCCGGAGACCAATTCGGGCCGGGTCGATCTCAATCGTTTGAAGGATATGCTGGACACGGATGTGGCAGCCATCATGGTCACCAATCCGAACACCTGCGGCCTGTTCGAGCGGGACATCATCGAGATCGCCGATGCGGTGCATGGCGTGGGCGGCTTCTTTTACTGTGACGGCGCCAATTTCAACGCCATCGTGGGCAAGGTGCGGCCGGGCGATCTCGGCGTCGATGCCATGCACATCAATCTGCACAAGACCTTTTCGACACCCCATGGCGGCGGCGGTCCGGGCTCCGGCCCGGTGGTCCTGTCCGAGGCCTTGGCGCCCTTCGCACCGCTGCCTTATGTGGTGCAGGAAGGCCATCGCTTCCGCATCGTCGAGCATGAGACCCAGTCCGACGACAGCCCCTTCGGCCGGATGACCGCATTCCATGGCCAGATGGGCATGTTCGTCCGAGCCCTGTCCTATATGATGAGTCACGGGGCGGATGGTCTGTGTCAGGCGTCGGAAGACGCTGTGCTCAACGCCAATTACGTGCTCGCCTGTCTGAAGGATGTCATGACCGCGTCCTTCGAAGGGCCCTGCATGCACGAGGCCCTGTTCGATGATCGCTTCCTGAAGGGCACCAATGTGGCGACCCTCGATTTCGCCAAAGCGATGATCGATGAGGGGTATCACCCCATGACCATGTATTTCCCGCTGGTCGTGAGCGGGGCGATGCTGATCGAGCCGACGGAAAGCGAAAGTAAGGCGAGCCTCGACCGGTTCATCGCATCCATGCGGGCCCTGGCCACGGATGCCAAGGAAGGCCGGCTGGAGCGGTTCTCCAACGCGCCGCATCTGGCGCTGCGGGCCCGGCTCGACGAGACCCTGGCGGCGCGCAAACCCGTGCTGACCTATATGGATCCCGATCCCGCCGGTGCTCAGGCAGCGGAGTAAACCAAGCTGATGACCGCGACGAGCGCCGTGGTCATCACCGCATTGAGCGCCATGCCCAGCGTGGCGAAAACGCCGGCGATCGGCCCGACCCTGAAGGCTGCTGCCGTGCCGATGCCATGGGCCACGAGGCCCATGGCAAAGCCGACCGCCCGAGGGTCACGCAGGCCCAGGCGGGCGAGCCATGGCGGCCCGAATGCCGCGCCAATCGTTCCCGTCAGGATGACCAGGGCGGCGGCGAGCGCTGGAATGCCGCCCAGCCTGGCCGCAAGATCCATGGCCACCGGCGCCGTGGCCGATTTGGGCAACAGCGTTGCGAACGTTTTGTCCGATGCCTGACCGAGCGCTGCAAAGCCCGCCGAAAGCGCCATCGCCGCCACGCTGCCCAGCACCAGCGTAACGCCCAGCGGCACCCCAAGCCCTTTCAACCGATCCCAATGCTGGTGCATCGGCACCGCGAGCGCGACGGTTGCCGGCCCCAGCATCAAATGCAGGACATCGGCGCTGGCGAAATAATCTGCATAGGGTAAATCCGTCACCAACAGAACTGCAGACACCACGGCAATCGTCACAAGCACCGGGTGGGTCAAGGGATGGTGGCCGGTCCGTGTATGCAAAAGATCGGCTGCTGCGAAGCAGGCCACGGTGCCGGCAAGCGGGATCAGGTCAGCGGCCATGCTCATCGGGGCTCGCCGCCTTGCGACACGCCCGCATCCACACCCATGGGACGGGTCAGCCGCGTGAACAGCCAGGCCGTGGCGGCAAGGGCGATCAGCGTGCCGGGCAGCAGCGCCAGAGCGATGCCAAGTCCATCCGTGCCGATCCGCTTAAGATGAAGAACCAGGCCGGCCCCCGCAGGCACAAAAAAGAGGGGAAGAAACGGGATCAGCGCGCCTGCAACCCTCTCCAGGGCAGCCACGGGCACACGCCCGGTCCGCAGCAGGAAAAACAGGCCGACGAGCCCGATGACCGGTCCGGGCACGGGAAGCGAAAGGGCGTCGGCGATGACAGTGCCCGCGAGGTGTAGAATGACAATCAGGGCCAGGGCCTGGACCATGGTGCACCTTGCTGAAAATGGGCCCTGAGGGCTGGAAACGGGGCTTGATGGGCGCCGCGGGCAGGGTCGCCCTGTTTGGCTGTTGTGGTAGCATAGGAAAAAACACAGGGCTGCGGGACCAACAGAGGGAGGGATGGCGCCATGGCGAACGAATTTGAAAGGGCTGGGCAGGGCTCCGGTCCGGACCGACCCGACGAACCGGTGCCGTCCAGCGTGCCTTTTCCGAAGGTGGCGCTGATCACCATTGACGATGTTCGTGAAGTGTTGCGCCGCGGCGCCGCCGATTTCCAGACCGCGCCGATCTACGGCCTCGTCTTCGGCCTCTTTTATGTTGCCTGTGGCTACGGGATCGTCGTGGGTCTAACGGTTGCCGAAATGCCGTATCTCATCTTTCCGGCCCTGGCCGGGTTCATGCTGATCGGCCCCATTTCCGCCGTCGGCATCTACGAAGTGAGCCGTCGTTTGGAGACCGGAGATCGCCTGAGCTGGCCGGCGGTATTCGGCGCCAAGATCCGCCACGGGGCGACCCATCTCATCTGGCTGGGCTTTGCGCTCACCTTCATCCTGTCGATCTGGCTGCGCATTGCGGCGGTGATCTACGCCTTCCATTTCGGTCTGAAACCCGTGCCGCTCAGCGAGATGGCCGTCGCCATCTTCACCACCGGCAATGGCGCGTCATTCTTCCTGTTCGGCATGGCGGCCGGGGCCGTATTGGCCTCTTTGGTCTTTTCCATCGCCGTGGTGTCGGTGCCGTTTCTGCTGGACAAGGATGTGGACTTCATGACGGCCATGGTGGCCAGCATGCTGGCCTTCCGAGACAATCCCGGGCCCATGGTTCTCTGGGCCGGGATCATCGTTGTTCTGGTGGCGGCTTCCGTGGCAACGGCGTTTCTCGGGCTGATCGTGGTGCTGCCCATTATCGGCCATGCAACCTGGCACCTTTACCGCAAGGTGCTGATCCATCCCGAAGACCGCCTCGTCACAGTGTGATGACCCCGTCGAGATAGCGCCGCGCCGTTCCGATCAGTGTGATGCGCTTCCCGGGCTCGACCCGCATGGTCAGCGCGCCGGGACGGGGGCCGATCTGGCGTGCGCTGAGCGTCTGGCGTCCCAGCCGCTCGGCCCAGTAGGGCGCGAGAGTGCAATGGGCGGAGCCGGTGACGGGGTCTTCCGGCACACCCGACAGGGGCGCGAAGAAGCGACTGACCACATCCACGGCCTGGCCCGGTGCCGTGGCGATCACATTGGCGCCGGCCGCCGCCAGGGCCGAAAAATCCGGCTTCAGATTTTCAACAGCCGCTTGGTCCGCATACACAAGCATCTGGTAGGGCGCGCCGTGGATGGGATCGATGTCGAAGCTCTGCTCCGGCGCAGCATGCCCCAAGGCTTGCGCAAGGCCGGGCCGGGCGCCGTCGGCGGGCCGGAAGGCGACGCTCGGGAAATCCATGGCATAGGCCTCAGCGCCGTGGCGGGACACGGTGAGCCTGCCGGAGCGGGTCTCGAAGCGGGCTGCGTTGCCCTGGACATGCCCTTCGTCGAACAGCCAGACTGCCGCCGCAAGGGTGGCGTGGCCGCACAGATCGACCTCGGCCTCCGGGGTGAACCAACGCAGCCGCCACAGATCCCACTCCCCGGGCAGGACCTCGAGATAAGCCGTTTCGGCGAGATTGTTCGAGGCTGCAATACCCAGACAATCCGCATCCGGCAATGGGGTGGCCAGCAGCATCACGCCGGCGGGATTGCCGGTGTAGGGGGCGTCGCCGTCCGGAAAGGCGTGGAGTTCGGCGTAAGGCAGGGCGGTCACGGCGTCGGCTCCCATGATTGGCTGAAGGCGGCCTGGATCGGTGTGCCGCCATGCTCTATCACAGGCACCGGCACGGCAACGGCATTTGGGCGGTGGGTCGGCTCAGGACGCATGGCCTGGAATGAGTGGCGCGGACATGGACAGCACGGGCAAAGGGGCAGGGCCTTTTGCGGTTTCCGACACGGTGGTCGCCTCGCTCCCCGACTGTCCGAAGGGACAGCGTGCGCTCTTCGCCGCTCTGCCCTATGACCCGGCGCTCCATGCCCGCGCCCAGGCCGCGCTGCCCCTGTTTCATGCCATCGAGGTCCATGCCTCCAACGTCCCGGCCTCCAACGTCCCGGGCTCCAACGTCCCGGGCTCCAACGTCCCCGCCACCGGGCGCTCTCCCGCGCCGGCGCCGGATCGGCTGCGTGTGGCGGCCTGGAATCTGGAGCGGTGCTACCACCCGGACGCCGTGGCCAGGGTCCTGGCCCGGGAAGGGGCGGATGTGGCCTTGCTGACGGAAGTGGATGTGGGCATGGCCCGCACGGGTCAGAACCACACGCCGCGCCGCATCGCAGGACCCCTCGGCCATGACTGTCTTTATGCGGTGGAGTTTCTGGAGCTCAGCCTGGGGAGCAAACGCGAGGAAACCCTGTTCGCCGGCGAGACCAATGCCCGGGGCTTTCACGGCAATGCGATCACGTCGGGCGTGCCGGTCGGCGCGCCGCGGCTTATCCGGTTCGACGATCTTGCCACCTGGTTTCCGGAGGATTGCGACGAGCGGCGCATCGGCGGGCGCATGGCCCTGGCGACCACCCTGTCAATGGGGGGACGAACCGTGGTGGTTGCCTGTGCCCATCTGGAGGTGCGGGTCCATTCCTCCGTCCGCGCGCGGCAGATGGCGGTGCTGCTCGATACCCTGGAGGCCTGGGCGCCCGGCGCGCCGATGATCGTCGGCGGCGATTTCAACACCACGAGCGACTCCTGGTCCCTGGGCAAAGGGGTGGCCGCCGGAACGCCCGAATGGGCCGTCATCAATGCGCGGACGAAAGATCCCGTGGCCTATGAGCCCTTGTTTGCTGAAGCGGCGGCGCGGGGCTTTTCCTGGGGCGAGGCCAATGCGCCCGGCCGCACCACCCGCGAAACGCCCCAATCGGGCCCCCGCCGCTACCCGGACTTGCGCCTCGACTGGTTTTTCGTCCGTGGCTTGACGGTAGAGCACCCACGGACCGTCCCGGCTCTGGACGACGAGGGCAAGGCCCTGTCGGACCACGAATTGATTTTGGTGGATGTTCGGTTCTGATCGCGCGGGCCGTGCCATGGGTCCTGCGCCCCGGTCGCTCTGCGCCCCTATGACACGGACAAGGCGCTGGACCTCACCACCCTGGCTGACCCGGTCGAATAAGCCGGCCCGCCGCCCCATCCGGCCCATGACACTCTTTGGTCGACCGCGTTCGCGCGAACCGGTGGTAGGCTTGCCCACGGTGCCGGGCCCTGCTTCGAGGCCCGCGGCGCCGATTGGATGGGGCCTGGAAGGATGAGGGAGCAGGGAAGAACGGGGGAGCGGGCATGACGGGGAACACCGAACCCGGAGACAAGCGGGGGCTCCAGGCCTATTGGATGCCCTACACGGCCAACCGGGCGTTCAAGGAGCAACCGCGGCTGGTGACGGCGGCGAAGGGGCATTGGTACACGGCGGCGGACGGGCGGGCGGTCTATGACAGTTTTTCCGGGCTTTGGACCAGCGGCCTCGGGCACAGCCATCCGCATATCGTCTCCGCGGTCAAAAACCAGCTCGACCGGCTCGACTATGCCCATGCCTTCCAGGTGGGCCATCCGCCGGCCTTCGACCTGGCCCGTCGGCTCACGGCCCTGGCGCCGGAGGGCTTCGACCATGCGTTTTTCACCAATTCCGGTTCCGAATCCGTCGACACGGCGCTCAAAATATCGGTCGCCTATCATCGTCTGAAGGGGGACGCGGCGCGCACCCGGTTCATCGGGCGCGAGCGTGGCTATCACGGGGGCAATCTGGGCGGAACATCCGTGGGCGGCATACCGGCCAACCGGGCCCTGTTTTCCGGCGCCCTGCTGCCCCATGTCTCCCATCTGCCCTCCACCCACGATCCCGCCCGCAATGCCTTCTCCAGAGGCCAGCCGCCCCATGGGGCGGAACTGGCCCGCGGGGTGGGGCAGATCGCGGCCTTTCACGGGGCCGGCACCATCGCCGCCGTGATCGTGGAGCCGGTGGCCGGGTCCACGGGCGTCCTCGTGCCGCCCGTTGGGTATCTTGAGGCGCTGCGGGCCGAATGCGACGCCTGCGGAGCGCTGCTCATTTTCGATGAGGTCATCACGGGTTTCGGCCGGGTCGGAGCGCCGTTTGCCGCCCAGCGCTTCGGCGTGACGCCGGACATCATCTGTCTTGCCAAGGGCCTGACCAACGGGGTCATTCCCATGGGCGCCGTCTTGGTCAAGCGGGAGATCTACGAGGCCTTCATGGCCCATGCGGACACGCCCATCGAGCTGTTCCACGGCTATACCTATTCCGGCCATCCGGTCGCCACGGCGGCGGCCCTTGCCACCCTCGACGTCTATGCGCGTGACGACGTGTTTGCGCGGGCCCGCGCCCTGGAGCCGGCCTTCGAAGCGGCGATTCACGGTTTGAAAGACCACCATTTGGTGGCGGACATCCGGAATTTCGGGCTTATGGGCGCGGTGGAACTCCACGCCCGTCCGGAGGCTCCGGGCAGCCGGGGATTCGCCGCCCATGCGGGTTGCTTCGAACGGGGGCTGATGGTGCGCTTTTCCGGTGATACTCTCCAATTCGCGCCGTTCCTGGAGGCAACGCCTGAGCAGGTCGCGCAGACCTTCACCATCCTGGCCGAAACGCTGGCCGCCCTCGAATGAACCGCCCGCGCCATGGGGGCCGGCGGCCCGGGAGACCATTTATGACGTCACGGCTTGTCTTGCTTTTGCTCACTTCGGTCAGCGCCTCGGCGGCGCTCGTGCCCTGGGGCCTTGAGGCCCTGGCCCAGGACGAGACGGCGGACAAGGTCGAGGCCGCCGCCGATCCTGCGCGCGGCGGCCTGGAGCGCATGGTGGTCACCGCCCGGCGGCGCGAAGAATCCGAACAGGATGTGGGCATTGCGCTTACAACATTCACCGGCGAGGAGCTGATCGACCAGGGCATCCGGACCATCAATGCCATCGAGAATTTCACACCCAATGTGGAAATCGAGAGCCAGTTCGGCTCCGGGCAGCCGAGCTTCAGCATCCGGGGCATCGGTTTTCGCGACTACGCCACCAACAACGCCTCGACGGTCGGTTTTTACGTGGATGAGGTCGCTTATCCCTTTCCGGTGATGACCCAGGGCGTCTTGTTCGATGTGGAACGGGTCGAAGTGCTGCGCGGACCCCAGGGCACGCTTTACGGGCGCAACACCACCGGCGGCGCCATCAAGCTGGTCAGTGCCCGGCCCCAGGACACCTTCGGCGCGGGCCTCGTCATCGAAGCGGGCCGCTTCGGCCGGGTCGATACCGAGGGCTTTGTCACGGGCGGCCTCACGGACCGGGCCCGGGTGCGCCTGTCCGGCCGGGTCAGCCGGGGCGGGGCCTGGCAGGTCAACCGGGAGACCGGCGAGGCGTTGGGCGACGCGGACCTGTTTGCCCTGCGCGGCCTGTTCGAATTCGATCTGTCCTCGACCTTCACGGCCCTTGTCAATGTGCACGGCTTCCAGGATCAGTCGGACGGGCAGGGCCTGCAATTGTTCACGGACTCCTCCCTCGGGGGCGTGCCGGCCCATGACGGGCCGCGGGAGACAAGCTGGGGCTCATCCGCCGAATTCGCCGAACTGGTGGGCTTCGGCCAGGATCAGGCCCCTTTTCGGGACAGCGACGGCCTCGGCGTCAATCTCACGGTCGAGGGCACGCTCGGCGCCGTGGACGTGGTCTATATCGGCGCCTTCGAGACCCTGAACCGAAAGGAGTTCAACGATTTCGATGCCCTTGTCCTGGGCGGGGCCTCCACCTTTTTCGTCTCGGACATCGATGTTCAGACCCATGAGCTGCGCTTTTCCGGTGTGATCAATGACCGTTTGCGCTGGCTCGCCGGCGGCTATTACGCGGCCGAGGACCTGGAGGAGCTGTACCGGTCCGACTTCGTGGACAGTTTCGGCCCGGGCTTTGCCGTCTCGACGCCCTATGCCCAGGAAGTCCGGACCGTGAGCGTCTTCGTGAACTGGGAGTACGACCTGACGGACGATTTCCGGCTGATCGGCGGTGTCCGCTATGAGGACGAGGAGCGGGACCTGATCGGGCTCGGCACCTTCGCCACGGGCTTTGGCACCTTCAACTTCGCCAATGGCACCGTGGACGGAACGCTCGAGGACCGCTCCCTTGACATCACGCCCCTGACGGGCCGCGTTGCCATGGAAGCGACGCCCACCGACAATATCCTCGTCTATGCATCCTATAGCCGGGGCATCAAGTCCGGCGGGTTCACGGCCTACAACACCCTCAATCCCCAGGCCATCGATCCGTTCGTACAGGAACGGCTGAACGCCTATGAGGTCGGGCTCAAATCCGAATGGCTGAACAATACGCTGCGGCTCAATGCGGCGGGCTTTTACTACAATTACAAGGACCAGCAGGTGCAGTCGGCGATTTTCGATCCGGCGACGAACGCGATTGTCGGCCGCATCGTGAATGCGCCGGAAAGCGAGATCTACGGTGCAGAGCTGGAGGTGATGTGGGCGCCTTTGCCCGGCGTTGAGATCTCCCAGGCCTTTGGCTACAAGACCGGTGAATATATCGAGTTCACCGACCTCGATACCGGTGCCACGGGTGCTTCGGGGACGGAAGTCCTCATCGATCGCGCGGGCCAGTCCCTGGGCTTTCCCGAATTCAGCTATGTGGGTTCCGTGACGGCGCAGGGCGACGTGTCGGAGGCCATGTATTGGCGGTTCCGCTTCGATGTATCCTATCGGGATAATCTCGCGCTGCCGCTGCTTGGCCCCCTTTACGAGGTGGATGGATATTTCCTCGGCAATGCGACGCTGGCCTTCGGATCCACGGATGGGCGTTGGGAGATTGCCTTGTGGGGCCGGAACATTTTCGACACCGAATATGACGAGACGCGCAACTTCTTCATCGCACCGAATGGGGTCGCCGATGTCGCCGCCACAGGCCTGCCCGCCACCGCGGGCGTGCGCCTGACCTTGAACGTCTTTTAATCCGTGCGGGCATGATAGGGATGAGAAGGTATCCCGTGGAATGGGCCTTGACCCATGAAGCCGGCTCATCGGCTGGGTGCAGGGTTTTGTGATGGGTCGAGACCCATCCTACGCGATCAGGATGAACTCATGGGCCAGGGCCGGCGCCGCCTCCACGGCAGCGGCCATGCGTTCCATGGCGAGACTCATGGCACAGGCCTCGCCGTCATGGACGCCGGACGCATCGCATCTTCGATAGAACATCGCTGCGCGCGTCGCACATCGTGCCGTGGAAAGACAGCACGAGTGCTTTGACCAAAGCGGGCTCCTTCCGGCGCCGGCTTACCGGCGGGTGTCGAGGCCGCCGACGATGGCCGGCGCGTCCGCCGAGAACACGGTCTGCGGCTCCAGCACGCCAAGGCGGTGGGCGATATCCAGGGGATCCACAGGCTCGAAATCGTCCGGTCTCACCACGGTCCAACTGTCCGAGGACAGACCGTCGGCCACGATGATACGCATCATGTCGCCTTCATAAACGCGGCCGAACTCCAGTCGGAAATCGACAAGGCGCAGCTTGACGCCCATGAACAGGCCCACGAGAAAGTCGTTCACGCGCAAGGAAAGCGCCATCATGTCGTCGATGTCCTGGGGCGCCGCCCAGTTGAACGCCGTGATGTGTTCTTCGGAGACGATCGGGTCCTCCAGATCGTCGCTCTTGAAATAGAACTCGATGATGGAGCGGGGCAGGGGCGTGCCGGCCTCGATGCCCAAACGTTTCGACAGGGTGCCGCCCGCGAAATTGCGCACCATCACATCCACGGGGATGACCTCGGTCATGCGGATCAGCTGCTCGCGCATATTCAGCCGACGGACGAAGTGGGTGGGCACGCCGATCTGGTTGAGCTGGCCGAGAATGTATTCGGAAATGCGGTTGTTGAGCACGCCCTTGCCTTCGACCACGGTCTGGTCGGCCTTGTCGGCGGCAGATGCGGAGTCGTCCTTGAAATGCGCAATCAGCGTGCCCGGTTCCGGCCCTTCATAGAGGATTTTGGCCTTGCCTTCATACACCAGGCGGCGTCGGTTCATGGGTGTTCTCCATTGATCGGACCCCGAGCGGTCAAAGCCGCAGGGAGCGCCGCCCGGGGTCGGGCGGGCTTCACAGCGGGAGGTCCGGATAAAGGGATGGGCGGGGACATCTGTGCCCCGAAGCGGGTCGGAAAGACCGGTCCCCGCCCGCCGCACAGCGGCGGTTCCGCACCGGGGTCATGGCTGAGACCTGCCGGACACCGGGAACGGGGTTTCCTGTCGACCTAAAATGGGATGCGCGGGGCCGTGCCCGCCTGACGGGGACGACGGCCAAAGACCGCGCCGGATCAATGCCATGGCGTCAAACCTCAAGGGCAAAGGAGCAGACCCCCCAAAGGCCCGGCCCTCGCTTGACTCGGAAATCTAGTCCAAGCCGCATCCCGTTACAATTGGCCGCCGGATGGGGCAGGGCGGTAAGGGCCGGCGATCAACGATTCTGCCCGAGCCGAAGACTGGCAACCGCCACCGCCATCCAACCGAAAATGAGGCACAGGCCTCCGACAGGCGTGACCAGGACCAGGGCGCGGGACCCGGTGATCCCGAGGAAGTAGAGCGAGCCACTGAACAGCACGATCCCAAGGAGGAACAGGAGCCCTGCGACCCGGGCGAGCCTGGCGCCTTCCCGAGCCAACATCGCAACGCCGATAAAGGCCAGGGTGTGGATCAGGTGGTAGAGCGCGCCCGTCTCGTAAGCGGCCAGATCCCGAGGATCGATGCCGCCGGCCATGCGTTCCAGCCCATGGGCACCGAAGGCGCCGAAGCCCACGGCGAGCATGCCGCTCAAGCCGGCCGCGCTCATCCAGCCGCTGCATGCGCCTGTCCGGCGCGCTTCGTGCCGTCCATCCATCGCCCTTGGCCCTCCTGTGCCCCATGTCGCGCAAGCTGATTAAGGTGATACGCGCGCAAAGACGCTAACAGATGGGAGGGGCAGCGGGCGATGCGACCAGCGGGTGCGGGTGCAGCATGAACATTTGGCACACAGGGAGGGCGAGCGGCGACCAGATCCGGCTCGCTGTGTTCTACGGGGCCATCTTCACGGTGATGGGCCTGCACACACCCTATTGGCCGGTCTGGCTGCAGGCCCAGGGTCTTGACGGGCCCCAGATCGGAGGACTGGTGGCCGCCGGGCTGATGATGCGTTTGATGTCAGGGCCGTTGCTGGGGGCGGTGGTCGATCAGGTGGGCGAGCGGCGGCGGCCGGCGATCGTCCTGGCTGGGCTCGGGCTGGCCAGTTTTTGCCTGTTCCTGGGCGTTTGCGGACTCTGGGGCCTCTTCGCCGTCACCGTGCTCTCCATGACGTTCTATCCGGCCCTCTTGCCCCTCATCGAGACGCTGGCCGTGTCCCGGGCCCGCGAATGCGGCTTCGATTATGGGCGGACCCGTCTGTGGGGGTCCCTCACCTTTATCGGCGCCTCGCTGGGTGGCGGCGCGCTGCTGGCCCGGGCCGGGCCTGACATGATCCTGCCGGCCATATTGCTGGCGTTCGGCGGGACGCTGCTGGCGGGCTTTGCGCTGCCGAGCGATGCAGTGCCCAAGGAGGCGCCGGCGAAAGCGGCGCCGTGCGCACCCTCCGGACCTTCGCCCCTCACGACCGTGATCCAGAGCCCCCTGTTTTGGCTCTTCGCGATCAGCGGCGGTCTGGTCCAGGGAACCCACGCGGTCTATTACGGCTTCTCCAGCATCCATTGGCGCAGCCTCGGGCTCAGCGGCGACCTGATCGGCGTGTTGTGGGCGATCGGGGTGATCGCGGAGATCCTGCTTTTTTCCGTGTCGGGACGGATCCTCGCCCGCCTCGGGCCTCTCGGGCTGCTGGGCCTTGGCGCCGGAGCGGGCGTCGTGCGCTGGACCGTGATGGGGTTCGATCCGCCGCTCGCCCTCCTCATCGCGGCGCAGATCCTTCATGCTGGCACCTTCGGCGCCACCCATCTGGGTGCGGTCCATCTCATCGACCGGGCCGTGCCGCGCCGCTGCGCCGTGACAGCGCAAAGCCTCTATTTCGCGCTGTCCGGCGGCGTCGTGCTCGGAAGCCTGACCTTGGGTGCCGGAGCGCTTTACGACGCAGCGGCGGGCGCGGCCTATTTCGCCATGGCGGGCGTGTCCCTCTTGGCGTTGGCAGGAGTCTGGCTCCTGGTCCGGCTGTGGCGCACGCCCTCGATCATTGCCGATCAGCCCGCCGGGGGCTGATCGGCCTCGCCATTTTCCAGTGTACTGAAGGTCGTCAGCCCGAAATCCTCCAGCACGGCATAGGCCGCCGGGATGACGAAAATGACGAGACTGGCCGTCGCGATGAGGCCGAAGGCGATGCTCGTGACCAGCGGCTTCAGGATCTGCGCCTGCAGGCTTGTCTCGCTGAGGATCGGCAGGAGGCCGGCCACGGTCGTCAGGGTCGTGAGCAGGATGGGCCGGAACCGATCCCGCGCCGCGGCCACCACCGCTTGGCCGACGGCCATGCCGTGGGTCCCGTGGAACTTCACGAAGGTGACAAGCAGGATCGAATTGTTCACGACCACACCGGCCAAGCTGACAAAGCCCATCACCGAGGGCATGGACAAATCGATCCCCATAAGGAGGTGTCCCCAGACCACGCCGATAAAGGCCAGTGGAATGATGCTCATGACCAGGATCGGTTCCTGATAGGACCGGAACTGGAAACTCAGCAGGAGGAACACGCCGAACAGACCCACAATGGCGATCTGCTGGAGCGAGCCCAGAGCCTCCGAGGCTTCGGCCTGCTGACCCTCCACATTGAGCCGCACCGTGGGATGGCGCTCCAGAAAATCGGGCATGAAACGGGCGTCGGTGTCGGCCAGGATCTCGTCCGCATTGTTTTTGGTGAAATCGACTTCGCCTTCGATGGTTACGGCGCGTTCCCGGTTGATCCGATGGATCCGCGCAATGCCGCGACCTTCCTCGATCCTCGCAATCGCCTGGAGGGGGACTTGCGCGCCGTTCGGACCGGTGAGGGTGAAGACGGACAGGTCCTCGACCGAATTTCGATCTTCCTGGGCGAGGCGCACGTCGATTTCAAAGGCTTCGCGACCCACCTGGATTTCATCCGCCGTCACACCGAAAAAGGCCGCACGCAACTGGCGCGCCACCGTCTCGCCGTCAAAGCCCAGGGATGTCGCGCCGTCACTCAAATGGATCCGATATTCCGGTTTGCCGGGCCGCAGATCGTCACTGAGGTCATAGACACCGTCATACTGACTGAGCCAGGCCTGGAGATCGCGGGATGCCGCCTTCAGGGCATCGAGGTCTTCTCCAAGCAGCTCAAGATCGATGGGCAGGCCGGCCGGGCCGACCTGGAGCTGCCGGAAACTGAGCGCAAGCACATCGGGGACCGGGCCGGTTTCGGTCCTCCAGGCGTTCATGACATCCGCGGCTGAAGCCCGGCGGGTTTCCGCCGTACGCAGATCGACGAATACCGAGGCCACATGGGCCCCGGTTTCGTAGGCCACCGCATTTGTATTGTACTGTACCATGACATTGTCGATGAGACTGAGATCGCCCGGTTCCCTGGTCCGCAAGGCTTCGTCGGTCCGCTGCAGCGATGCCACGAGGCCGGCGACCACCGCCTCGGTCCGCTCCAAGGGTGTGCCCTGGGGCAACAGGATCCGCGCGACAATGTTGTCCCCGTCGAGTTCCGGAAAAGCCCGGAATTTTAGCACGCCAGCGATGGGCATCCCGTAGGAGATGACCATGAGGGCCAGCACGGCGCCTAAAAACAGGTAGCGCGCTTTCACGGCCGAGGCGACCGCCGGCACGACAATCCGGTCCCGGACCATGATAAACCGCTCTTCGAAGGCCTTGCGGAACCGGCTTTGCCGGTTCGGGTGTTGCATGGCGTGGTAAAGGTGGTTGGGCAGAATAAAGAACGCCTCGATCAGGCTGAAGGACAGGACGATCACGAGGACAATCGGCATGTCCCGCAGGATCTGGCCAAGATCCCCCTGCAAAAACCCGAGGGGCAAAAAGATGATGACCGTGGTCGCGAAGGACGAGAGAACGCCGGGCAGGATCATCCGCGTGCCTTCCACGGCCGCATCGGCCGGACTGAGACCCCGGGTCCGGGCCGCCGCAATATTCTCCGCAATGACGATCGCATCGTCCATCAGCAGGCCGACGGCCACCAGCAAGCCGATCATGGACAGCATGTTGAAGCTGATACCGAGCAGGCCCATGATGAAAAACGCGCCGGCAAAGGAGACCGGCAGGCCCATGGCCACCCAGAAGGAATAGCGCAGGGAAAAGAACAGATACATCACCCCGAAAACGAGGATAAGTCCCATCACGCCATTCTCGATCAGGAGATTGAGACGGTCGCGGACGATGCTGGACACATTGCGGGTCAGCGTCAGTTCGATGCCTTCCGGGGCCCGGGCGTTCTCCTGCTCGACGAAGGCAGAGACCTTGTCCACGATGTCGAGGGCGTCTTGGGCCCGCGTTTTGGTGACCTCCAGCAGGGCGGCGGGCTGTCCGTTAAAGACGATATGCTCCTCGTCGAGTTCGAAACGGTCCGTAATCACCGCGATATCGCCAAGGCGGATTTCTGCCCCGCTGCGTCCCGCCACCACGACCAGGGACGCGAAATCCGCCGGCGCTCGCCGCTCGTCCTGGAAGCGGATCAGGATGTCCTGACTCGGGGTCAGCAGTGTCCCGCCGGGCAGGTCCACGCTTTGGCGCGAAATCGTGGCCGCAATGTCGGAGACGGACAGACCGTATTGGCGCAAGGTGTCCGCGGGAATCTCAATTCGGATCTGACGGTCGGAAAAGCCCTGGACATTGACCCGGGAAATGCCGTCGATGCGTTGCAGACGCCGCTTGACGTCTTCCACATAAGCCTTGAGATCCGGGTCCGTCAGATCTCCGGCGACGGCGATGGCCGTCACCAGATCCGTGCGGCCGAGCTGGCTGACGACGGGCTCTTCAACATCGTCCGGAAAATCGGAGATGGCGTCGATCTCCGCCTTGATGTCCGTGAAAAAGCGGTCGAAGGAGCCTGTCGTCGGATTGAGTTCGAGGACGGTCGTGCCCACACTCTCCCGGGCCTCGCAGGTCATGCGCGCGAGGTCCGAAATGCCGTCCATGGCGTCCTCGACGCGCTGGCAGATCGCGTCCTCGACCTCTCCGGCACTGGCGCCCGGATAGGCCACCCGGACTTGAACCTCGTCGAGGGGGAGGTCGGGAAAGGTCGCTCGCTGGATGTCGCCGATGGTGGTGATGCCGATGATCAGGGCCAGCAGCATCAAAAGATTGGCCGCCGTGGGATGGAGCGTGAGATAGCGCAGGATGCTCATCGTAGATCCCCTTCACCGGCCATCACGGCCATCAGGTCTGCGGTGGCGTCTTCGTCCAGCGCCGGGCGCAGTTTCATGGCGGGCGTTGCCGGAATGAGGTCGCTGACGACGATCCGCTCGCCCGGGGCCACGCCGCCCTCCACGCTGGCCAAAGGTCCCTGACGAAAGCGGACCTCGACGGGCCGGATCTCCAGCCGGTCGTCTTCGGTCACAACATAAAGACGTTCCCCGTGGAGGCCGGCCGCCGGCACCACGAGCTGGTCGGCTTGCGGTGTGCCGATGATTTCCACGGAGACATACATGTTCCGTGTCAGAAGGGGACGCCGGCCCGCCTCCGCCTGCTCGTAGGGATTGTCCACGGCGACCACGATGCCGACGGTCCTGGTTTCGGGGTCGACGCTTTCCGCCAGCCGGGCGACCCGTGCGTCCCAACTCGCCGAGACCCGGTCTGCGCTGAGTTTGACGAGGGCGCGCCACCCCAACCGCTCCAGAAGCGGGGTCGCACCGCTGCCCTGGCTGAAAAAATCGGCCGCCGCGATGGGGGTTTCGGGCATTTGCGGGATCAGCGGAACAATCCGGCCGAGGGGCAGCTGGGCCGTCACCTCAACGGCCTCAAGGCCGTCGGCCTCCACCATGGTCTGGCCCACGGTGACCACCTGGTCGAGTTCCGCGGTGACGGATTGGATCCGGGCGTTCAAGGGCAGGGTAATGACGGTTCGGTCCAGGTCCCGCTTGGCTTCGGCAAGCTGGGCCCGGGCCAGATCAAGTTCGGCCTGGCGCAGGGCCCTTTGGGAGGGGAGCAATGCAAGCTGATTGCGCAGGGACTGGACGCTCTGGCGCTGGGTCAGGAGGGCCCGTTCCTGGTTATCGACCGCGGCCTGGGATGTGGTGCCCCGCTCCCGTAGTTCCAATTGGCGCTCAAGGTCCTTCTGGGAGAGCGCGAGCGCCCGCTCCTCGATCTTCAGGGACTGGGCGGTGTTCTCCTCCTCCTGAGTCAGTTGGGCGAGTGCCGCCTCGCTGGAGCGGATATTGGCCTCAAGCCGCGAGACCGCCAGCTCATAATCCACAGCATCGAGACGGATGATTTCCGTCCCCTCCCGGATGAGCGAGCCGGGCCGCAGATCCGGGTGGCGGTAGACGACCCGTCCCCCCACTTCCGCGACGGCGCTCCACTCGGTTGCCGGGACGACGGTGCCGAAGCCGAGGGCCCGGGGCACGACGGTTCCCTGGATGGCCTCGACGACCCGCACCGCCGTTTCGGCTTCCTCCACGGCCAGCCGGGTCGGGCGCGCCCCGCTCAGCACCAGGAACACCACCACCAGGATGGCGATCGCTGGCAAAATGACGAGCCGCAGCCTTGTGCGCCAGGGCGCCGTGGGCTCGGTCGGCTCCCCCTCGCCGGGTGCCGGGCGTCGGGGCGGCATGGGTTGGTTGGGCGGCGGAGTCTGGCTGGACATGGTCAGCGTTCCCATGCTTCGGGGTCTGAAACGGGCCGGCGCGGACGCAGGCCGTGCAGGGCAAAGGCGTGGATGAGACGGGCCGTGTGCGGCAGGTCTTCGGGCATCAGGCGGTTGCGATCCCGGGCGGTGCCAAGGATCCGGGCGATCATGGGGTGGGCCTTCACCCGGTGGGCGCATAGGCCCATCACGAACATGGCGAGTTCTTCCGGTGGGGGAAGGTCCGGTTCGCGGATGTCCGGCAGGCCGATCAGCCGCTCGATCACGCCCGTGACATGGGCGTGGATGGGTCGGCCGCCTTTTTCCGCCATCAGATCGAGTGCTTCAGTCGGATCGACCATCTCCCGCATCATCAGGGCACCGAAGGCATGGCCGCGCAGCGTCGTCGCCAGGGCCAGGAACCATTCGATCCAGGCGAGCAGGTCCGCTTGCGCGTCGTCGGAAGCGGTGGGCATCGGCCGGCTTAAAAAGGCGTCCCGGTGCACGGTTTCCAGGATTTTTCGATAAAGACCCGCCTTGTCGGAAAAATGATACCGGACCGAGGCGACATTGGTGCCGGCGGCTTCGCAGATGTCGCGCACGCTGGCCCCGTCGAAGCCCTTGTCCGCAAACGCGTCGGCGCCCGCCTTCATCAGCCGGTCTTTGGTGTCATGGCGCATGGAACAATCCCACCGAATGGCGTCTCAAACACGCGTTTGACACGGCATGACATGTATAGGCGCCCACGTCAAACATCCGTTTGAACCGGCTGGGCTTGGCGCCGTCGCGCTCCGGAGGCTAGGCTTTCCATGACACCGATATGACAACGCGATGGCGCAGAGAAGAAAGCAAAACACGCACAGGAGGAGAGCCCATGCGAGCCATGGCCATTCAGGACGCTTACGGTCTTGAAAACATAAAACCCCTTGAACGCCCGGTGCCCGAACCGGGACCGGGCCAGGTGGCGTTGAAAATGAAGGCGGCGTCCCTGAACTTTCGGGATTTCCTCATTACACAGAATCTCTATGGGGGGAACTTTCCGCTGCCGCTCGTGCCCCTGTCGGATGGATGCGGGGAGGTCGTGGCCATCGGCGAGGGTGTGCGCCGGGTCGCCGTGGGGGACCGGGTGGCGCCGCTTTTCTTCCAGACCTGGTATTCCGGCGAACCGACCCTTGAAAAGCTCATGTTCGCCATGGGCGGGCCCGTCGACGGCTGTGCCCAGCAATACATGGTCCTCAGCGAAGAGGGCGTGGTGAAAGTGCCGGCCCATCTGAGCGATGCCCAGGTGGCCTGCCTGCCCTGTGCCGGGCTCACGGCCTGGCGCTCCCTGGTCGTCGAGGGGAACGTGAAAGCGGGCGACGCGGTTCTGCTCCAGGGGACGGGCGGTGTATCGATTTGTGCCCTGCAGATCGCCAAGGCCATGGGGCTGGAGACCATCATCACGTCGTCCTCGGATGAAAAGCTCGAACACGCCAAACGCCTCGGCGCGGACCATGTGATCAATTACCGGGCGGAGCCGGAATGGTCCAAGGCCGTGCGCCGGGCCACGGGCGGGCGCGGTGTCGATCATGTCGTGGAAGTGGGCGGCGCCAAGACCCTGAAGGAAGCCATGAAATCGATCCGCATCGGCGGCCATATCAGCATTATCGGCGTGTTGTCGGGCCCCCAGGAAGCGATCCAGTTCGGTGCCATGATCGCCACCAACTGCACTTTGCGCGGCTTTTCGGTGGGCAGCCGCGACCATTTCGAGGACATGGTCCGGGCCTTCGATCTGCACAAGATCACGCCCGTGGTGGACACGCGCCGCTTCGGCCTCGAAGACCTGCCCGAGGCCTTGCACTATATGGGGTCCGGCGGCCATTTCGGAAAAATCTGTGTGGAGATCGCGTAAGCGGCTCCTCGGCGATGACGCACCCCTCGAAAGGAGACGGACAATGAAGGCTTTGTTCACGCGGGCCGCGCTGGCGGCCCTGTTGATCGCGAGCCCCCCGGCGGCCAAGGCCCAGACCTGGCCGGGCCTGCGCGAGGCGATTGCCGAGGACTACCCTTACCTGGAAACGCTGTTCAAGCATTTCCATGCCAATCCGGAACTGTCCTTACGGGAGTTCGAAACCGCCAAGCGGCTCGCCGCAGAACTTCGGGCGCTTGGCATCGACGTGACCGTGGGCGTGGGCGGAACGGGGATTGTCGGCGTTCTGAAAAACGGCGAGGGGCCGACGGTGCTGCTGCGGGCCGACATGGACGGCCTGCCCATCAAAGAGCGCACCAATCTGCCCTATGCCTCCAAGGCGACCCAGGTGGACATCGACGGCGAGAAAAAGCCGGTGATGCATGCCTGCGGACACGATTCCCACATGACGAGCCTTGTCGGCGCCGCCCGCCGCCTCGTGGCCATGAAGGATGACTGGGCCGGTACCATCGTCTTTGTCGGTCAGCCGGCGGAGGAGCGCATCGTCGGTGCCCGGATGATGATCGAGGACGGGCTCTATGAGCGCTTTCCCCGGCCCGACTATGTGGTGGGCCACCATGTCTCCAGCCGCCTGGCCCACGGCACGGTGTCGGTGAAGGCCGGCCTCATGCTCTCCAGCAGCGATACGGTGGACATTATCGTGCCCGGCATCGGCACCCACGGCGCCTCGCCCCACCGGGGCAAGGACCCGGTGGTGATCGCCTCCCAGATCGTGCTGGCGCTCCAGACTCTGGTGTCCCGGGAGCTGTCCCCGCTGGAGCCCGGCGTCGTGACCGTGGGTGCGATCCATGGAGGCTCGAAGCACAATATCATCGGCGAGGAAGTGCGCCTGAGCCTGACGGTCCGGTCGAATTCGGCCGAGTCTCGGGAGACTCTTCTGAAAGGGATCAAGCGGATCGCCACCCATATCGGCCGTGCGGCCGGCCTGCCGGAGGACAAGCTGCCAAAAACGATCTATTCGGAGGAATCGACGGGTGTAACCTTCAACGATGCGGACCTGACCGCCCGGGCCGTGAAGGCATTGGAAGCCCAACTCGGCGCGGACGACGTTCAGCCCCATGAGCAGCGCGGTATGGGCGCGGAAGACTTCTACTATTTCCATGCCGTGACACCGCCCATCCCGGGCTTCTTCTTCCGGGTCGGCGGAACGTCGGCAGAGCGGCTGGAAACGGAGGCGGAAACCGGCATGGTTGTCGCGGCCCACCATTCTCCGATCTTTTTCATCGAGCCGGAACCCTCGATCAAGGTCGGTGTCGAGGCCAACACCACCGTGGTGCTGGCGCTTCTGAAAAAGGACGGGTGACGTGCGGAAAACAGGACAGGCGGAGCCGTCGGGCTCCGCCTTTTTCGCTCCGTAACCGGAACGCCCCTCATGCCGCCGGCGCGTGATCCCGCGACAGGCTCAACAGGCAGGCGCCGCGGGTCAGGCCGTGCCAGACATAGGCCTGCACCAGGATGGCAAAGGCCCACAGGCCGACCAGGGCCCATAGCCATTCCCCCCGCGGGTCCATATCCCGCCAGGCCAGAACCAGCGCCGCGCTGGCCAGCGCCACGACGCCGGTCACCAGCACATAAAGCAGGGTCGCCTGGAACGGGCGCCGCACGAGAATGCCCAGGCCCCGCCACAGGGCAACGGCGGTGTTGCGCCGGCCGTTCACCACACTGACGGCCCGCATGTGAAGGGCGAGGGCCCCCGTCAGCCAGGACAGGACCAGGAGGCACGCCCCGCCCAGGCCTGGCGCCAGCACATAAATCTCGAAGGCCGTGCGGTCCGCGGGCAACCCGGCGGGATCCGCCGCGTCAGCAAGCGCGAAGGCGAGCCCGGCAAGACCGGCCCCGAGCAGGATCACCGGGACAAGGGCAATGCGCAGCATGGCCCAGAACCAGCGCCAGCCTTCGCCGAACACGGTGCGCCAGAAGCCGAAAAAGCCGCCGGGGGCGCCGCCGGTCGCCTGGGCCGTGAACCAGGCCATGGCCCCGCCATCGAGCAGGAGCTTGAAGATCAGCGCCAGGACGAGCACCACGGGCAGGCTCGCCCCCGCGCCGGCCATGACCTGACCGAAAAGATCGAAAAACGGACCCGCGCCCATGGGCAGCGGCGCCTCCGAAAAGAAGGCCGAGCGGGCGGCCGCCGTGGCCTCGCCCCAGGCCGCGAGCATGGCCGGTGCGATGGCGGCGAGGGTCGCGAGGATCCGCAGTGCGATCAGCCCGATGGAGCCGGGGACGAGGGCAAAGCCGCTTCGGACGGGTGTGGTGATGGGCGTATCCATGGTTCCGGTCCTCACAGGCTGGCCCACAATGCGGCGATCAGGGTCTGGAAGACGGCCCCGGTCCAGGCCGTCATGTCGTGGACGAGGCCCTGGTCCGGTTTCATCAACCGGCTGTTGTTCGAGATGTCATAGTCGAGGGCGATCTTGTTATCCGGATCGAGCCGCACGGCGGCAAGCTTGGCGCCGCGCACGAAGCGGTATTGCCGCCAGGCCGCCCGTCCGTCCCAGGTCTCCGTGACGCTTACCCCGTCCTCGAAAGTGAAGACCACCTCGATGGGCAGATGGGTCCAGGCTGGCCCTTCGATCCGCACCAGCGTTTCGAAAAGCGCCGCGCCCGCCTCCTGGGCCTCGACCGCGCCTTCCGTGAGGGTCAGGGTCTGCCAGGCGACCCTACCGGCCCGTGCCGAGGTTCGGTCGGTCCAGCCCGGATCGGTGATCTGGGCCCAGACCGAGCCGCCGGTTTCACGGGCCCGGTCGTCGGCGATGAGGCCCGCATGGTCGTCCTGATTCTCTGCGGTGACGATGAGGCCCTCGCCGTCCTCGCCCGGGTAACGGCCCGTCGGCGTCTCGAGGGCCCGGCTGCGCACGAGGGCGATCTTGAAATCCGGGTGCCGTGGGGCCGCGAAGCCTTCGCGCAGGAACGCTTCCATCTCCGGGCCGCCCACCTCGCGCACCACGGCCATGAAATCCTCAGGCCCGGGATGTTTGAACCGCCAGCGCTCGAAATAGGCCCTGAACACCGCATGCAGACGATCCTCGCCGAACAGGCCTGCGGCGGTGCGCAGGGTCACCGACGGGCGCGGATAGATCTGAATGCCGCCGGTGCCGCGCAGGAACAGGGTCGAGGGCGCCTTTCCGAGTGCTTCGCGCAGGCGCGCATAGCCTTCATTGTCCCGCTCGTTCAGCAAATCATCGATGGGCCGCCCGAACATGCGCCCCCCGGAAGCCTCCTTGGTGAACAGCTCGGCCTTGATCACGCCTTCCCAATAGCTGTTGAAGCCCTCATCCATGAAGGCGTCCACCTGCTCATTGGTCGCCAGGAGCTGCTGGAAATACTGGTGGCCGAATTCGTGGATATCGACCGTTTCGAAAATTGAAAACTCATTCAACGGAGGATTGAACAGGATGGGATCAACCGCGATACCGGTGAACAGGGTCGGATATTCCATCCCCCCTAATTCGATCGCATGGGCGGGCGGATACACGACCGTGAGCGTGTCATAGGGGTAGGGGCCCAGCTTTTCGTTCAACACCCGTAAGGAGCCGTGGACCGCCGTGATGGCCCGGTCAAGGGCAAAGCCCCGTCCCGCAAAAGGCAGATAGCGGATTTTGACCGTCGGCCCCTTGCCATTGGGATCGAAGGTGGATGTGTATTCGTCGAACCGCCCCACCGTGAAGGTGAAGTCAATGACCGCCTTCTGCTCGAAGGTCACCACTTGGCGGCCGTCCCCGTCCCGTCGCTCGATTTCCTTGCCCGTTGCGCCGATCACGAAGCCCTCGGGCGCGTCAACCGTCACCGTATAGTCGGCGAAATTGGCATAGAACTCCGTGCTGGCGTGGAACTGGCGGGCGGCGAAACCGTCTTCGGCCGCGCCCCGCATGCCCTTGGTCTCGAAGGCACCGAGTTTGGGAAACCATTGAGCGAAAAAGCACAGGTCCGGCACGCAGCCGGTCCGGGCAACGGGTTCCGGCAGACGGGCCGTGAAAGCGATATCGAGAACGAGACGTTCCCCCGGCGCCACGTCCCGGGCCAGATCGACGCGGATCAGGGTGCGGTCGCGCTCATTGCCATCATCGGGCTGGATCGCGGTCCAGGTCGTGTCCCGCGCTTCACCGTCCACCATCTGGCGGATCGTATCGGGCTCGTTGAAGCCCCAGCTGTCCTCGGGCAGGGCGTCGGCGAGAAAGCGGGACAGGCCCTGTCCGCCGCGCCGTTCCGTCAGCCAGGTGGAGGCGCCGTTGGAAAAAGCATTCAGATAAAGGTGCAAAGGCACGCTGGAGACCGGGGCGCTCCCCGGATTGCGCCAGGCCACCCGTTCCCGGCCCGTGAAGGTCCGGTCCTCCATATTGATCGTAACGTCGATCTCATAGGTCAGGCCGACCTCCGGCAGCCCGCCCCGATCCTGTGCTGCGGCTTGCGGCGCGGCCGTGAGAACCAGGCAGGCTGATACGACGTGCGCCGCTATCAATCGTGCAACCTGCTTTTGGAGTTCGCCCATGACTGTCCCCTGGATGAGTCCCGCTGCACGGGACTTTGGGGAAATTGGGCAGCTGTGGCAAGGCGGCGGCGTTGTTTCGCCATACGGGAAAGAGAGGGTTAACGAGGACGGGTCTATCCTGCCTTCGTGAAAAACAGCCGTGGATGAATGGCGTGAAAGGACGTTCCGTGACCATACCGTTCCAGACTGTCGACAAGGCTCCCGTGGGTGCACCGGAGTCCGGTCGGGCATGGACCTGCTCCAATTGCGCCAGCGCCGCTCCGAAAACGGTGCTCATCCGGTCGGGCCGGGAGAACGGGCAGGGTGCCATGGTTTCACTGCCGAGCACCGTGGGTACGGCCCTCGATCAGTGCACGGGCGAGCGCCTGCTGTGCCCGGACTGCGGGGTCATCGAAGCGGTCATCGAACCGGCCGCCGGTCTGCGGAAACATCTGGCGGAACTGGCCCAGGCCGGCGGCGGCGCCAAGAACGAACCGGTCGTGATCGAGGGCAAGGCCCACGGTCTGCGCAGCCTCGTCGAACCGCGCCTGCTCGACCATGTGCGCGGGCTCGGCAAGGACAAGGGCGCGTTCCTCGACATCGCCTGCGGCGAAGGCCACATGACCCGGCGCATCGCCCATACGTTCCAGGACTGGCAGTCCATCGGGATCGACACCTCGAAATCGCTGACGGAAGACTGGCCGCCCATCGGCGGGCGCCCGGGTTTCCTGCGGGCGGCCTTCGACCCCACACTGTTCGCTGGCCGCAGCTTCGATGTCATCGCGGCCCACGGCGTGTTCACGCGCTCGGCGCCCCTGCTTGAATTGCAGCGCATCCGGAGTATTTGCGCCGATGGCGCCCTGCTCAGCGTGGAGCTGCCCTTCCTCGATGGCGACATCGCCGCGCCGTATATCTGGGACCACATCTATCTTCTTGCGCGGGCGCGCTTTCTGGCCTTCCTGCGCCAGGCCGGCTTCCAGGTTCTGGAAAGCCACGACAATGTCGTCGGCTGGCACATCATTGCGCGCGCGGTGGAGCCCGGCGCCCATCAAGGGCCGAGTGCGGAGGATCTGGCCGAGGCCCGCGCGGTCTTCGAGGCCCATGTGGCGTGGTGGAAGGACGTGGCATCCCGTGCCGAGGAGGCCAAGACCAAGGCGCAAGCCGAAGGCAAGGCCATCGCGGTACACGGCACGGGCCCCATGAGCGCCATTCTGTGCGAGCGGGTGGCGGGCCTGAAGCCGGCCTTCTTCATCGACGATGGGGCCCAGGGCACCCAATGGCGTGGCCGGCCGGTGCTCACCGTGGCCGAGGCCAAGGACCGCCCGGCCACCGTGCTGCTGGCCGCCCGTCCGGCGGACACGGACTATTACCGGACCAAACTCACCGCCGCCGGCCTGACCGTCGCGACCCTCAACACGGGCGGCTGAGAGCCGCAATGGCGGGTGGAGCCGGTCGTGCAAGGAGGATGGGGCGTGCAAGGATGATGGGGCGCCGTCACCCGCGCCCCATACGGAACAAACGGTCACGGAAAGCCGCCGCCTGACCGCGCCACCAGCGCCAGGAGAGGAGGCCGGCGCGGTCGCAGGGGGTGCGGGAGCGGCCCTGCATGATGGGCTGGAGCATGTCCGCGTCGTCGAATGCGCTGAGGCCGTGCCGGGCCAGCCGCTCGCATGCCGCCGCGACCTGCTCCCGGGGCGAGAGCAAGAAGAACGGGTCCACTTGCCACAGCCGGGCAGTGTTGTCATCGGACCCCGTGAGTACGGTCCGGCCGTCCGGGCTGAACACCGCACTCACGACATTGGCCGTATGTCCTTCGAGCACCTGGAGGGTCTTGCCGCTGGCCGCGTCCCACAGTCGCGCGGTGTCGTACCCCGACCCCCTGAGCACGGACCGGCCGTCCCCGCACAACACCGCACTCACGACAATGGGCGTGTGGCCGTAGAGCAACGGGAGGGTGAGGGCCCAGGCCCCCACCC
>JBHJGV010000096.1:0-35122 GCA_050331455.1 Alphaproteobacteria bacterium | reverse complement strand
GGTGGCGGGCCGGGCCGGGTCCGACAATGTCCTCCACGCCCATGGCCGTGTACCATGTCAGCAGGGCACGCAGCCCCTTGTGTCGTGCCGCTGCAGCGTTGTCCGATGGCTGGGTCATGGTGCAGGCTCTGGCGACAGGGTTTGAGAGGGAAAGCGTGCAGGATCGGGGATTTAAATCTTAACCAAGGTCTGCCGGTTAGGGTGCGGACGGTCCTGGGATCGTCCGGTTCGGACCGGGGGCGGAGCAGCGGTTGACCCCCGTGGCGGGACGCCCGATAACCCCATGCTGGTGTGCTGCACTTTTGCGCGACGAATGGGTGCGGCTCATCGCCTTTTTAGGCATGATACCATGCGGCGGATAGGGAACAAATGGCGTGGCGGGGCCCGCGGCGCCTGTGTTGACAAGCTGGGAGGACACGATGGACCGCGAAGCGATGGAATATGACCTGGTGATCGTGGGCGGCGGACCGGCTGGTCTGAGCGCTGCGATCCAATTCCGCAAATTGTGCGAGGCCGCCGGCGCGGACTATTCCATCGCCGTGCTCGAAAAGGGCTCAGAAATCGGGGCTCACATCCTGTCCGGCGTGGTGATGGATCCGATTGCCCTCGACGAGTTGATCCCGGACTGGAAAGACCAGGGCTGCCCATTGACGGTCAAGGTGACCGACGACCAGTTTCTGTGGCTGACCGAAAAGGGCGGCTTCCGCATTCCCAACTGGCCCATGCCGCCGCTGATGAGCAATCACGGCAACTACACCGGCAGTCTGGCCAATGTGACCCGCTGGCTGGGCGAACAGGCCGAAGCCATGGGCGTGGAGATCTATCCGGGCTTTGCGGTCTCGGACGTTCTGTTTAATGACGATGGTAGCGTGAAGGGCGTGGCCACGGGCGATTTCGGCGTCGCCGAGGACGGCTCCCAAAAGGACAGCTACACGCCGGGCATTGAACTGCACGCCAAATACACGCTCTTCGCGGAAGGCGCGCACGGTTCCCTGACCAAAGGCCTCAAGCGCCATTTCGAGCTGGACAAGGATTGCGAGCCCCAGAAATACGGTCTGGGCATCAAGGAAATCTGGGAGATCGATCCGGCCAAGCATCAGCCGGGCCTCGTGGTGCACACCATGGGCTGGCCGCTGGATGACGAGACCGGCGGCGGCTCCTGGATGTATCATATCGAGGACAACCAAGTCTCCATCGGCTTTGTGGTGCACCTGAACTACAAGAACCCGTATCTCTCGCCGTTCGAGGAATTCCAGCGTTTCAAGACCCATCCGAAGGTCCGCCACTATCTGGAAGGCGGCAAGCGGATCGTCTATGGCGGTCGGGCCATCACCGAGGGCGGGCTGCAATCCGTTCCCAAGCTTACCTTCCCGGGCGGGGCGCTGATCGGCTGTTGCGCCGGTTTCGTCAATGTGCCCCGCATCAAGGGCAGCCACAACGCCATGAAGACCGGCATGATGGGCGCCGAGGCCGTATTCGAGGCCCTGCAGGACGGCCGGACGAGCGATGAGCTTGTGACCTACACGGAAAAATACCGCGCCTCCCACGTCTACAAAGACTTGAAGCGGGTGCGCAATGTGAAGCCGCTCCTGTCGCGCTTCGGAACGTTCCTGGGCATGGGGCTCGGCGGGTTCGACATGTGGATGAACACGCTGTTCGGCTTTTCCCTGTTCGGTACTTTGGGCCATGGCAAGCCGGACCATGCAACCTTGCGCCCGGCCTCCGAAAGCAAGCCCATCGACTATCCCAAGCCCGATGGGGTTCTGACTTTCGATCGCCTGTCTTCGGTCTATCTGACCAACACCTATCACATGGAAGACCAGCCGGTTCACCTTCAGCTCAAGGACGATACCGTGCCGGTGGCGGTCAATCTGCCCAATTATGCCGGTCCGTCCTCGCGCTATTGTCCGGCGGCGGTTTACGAATTCACCTATGACGAAAAGGGCGAGAACCCCAAATTCGTCATCAACTCGCAGAACTGCATCCACTGCAAGACCTGCGATATCAAAGACCCCAGCCAGAACATCAACTGGGTCGTGCCCGAGGGCGGCGGCGGTCCCAGCTATCCGAACACGTGACATCTCAACACCGTCGAGGAGAGGCCGCGTGCTCGCCAGGACTGCATCACACACCATCGGATTGCCGGGAACCGGGGGCGCCCTTCTGGGCGCACGGGTCCTGGGTCTGATCCTGCTGACCCTTGCGGCCGCGGGCTGTGCCACCGTTCCCGTCACGGGACCGGTGATCGGGACTCAGACGACCCTTGCCGGGGACTACCTCTCGGCCCGTCATGCGGGCAAGGTTCAAGACACCGCCTCGGCTGCCCAATATTACGGCCGGGCCCTTGAGAAACGGCCCATGGACCGGGCCATTCTGGAGCGGGCCTTCCTCCTCGATCTGAGCAGTGGGCGGGTTGAAAGCGCGGTTGCCCTGGCCGAGCGGATCGTGGACAGCCGCAGCGACGACCGGCTGGGCCGTCTGGTGCTTGCCGCCCATGCCATGCGCGAAGGCGCCTTCGGAACGGCCCGCGCCCAGGTGGATGCGGCCGGCAGCGGTCCGCTCACGGATTTGGTCAATCTGCTCATCGAGGCCTGGGCCTTGAGCGGCAATGGTCAGGCCGACCTCGCCGTGGCCCGCTTGAGGCAGCTTGGCGATGCGGGAAGCCTGAACCTCTATCAGGCCTACCACGCGGCGCTCATCCATGATCTTGCCGGCAATACGCTGCAAGCGGAAGATTACTACATCGCCGCGATGAAGATCGCCGACGGCGCCAGTCTCCGGGTGGTCCAGGCCTATGGTCGGTTCCTGGAGCGCGCCGGCCAGAGGGACACGGCATCCAGCGTCTACCGGACCTTCCTGACCGAGATCGGCGCCCATCCGGCGGTGGGTTCGGCGCTTTACCGCGTCGAACGGGGCCAGCCCGCACCGGCGCGCCTCGTGCCCACGGCCCAGGCCGGTGCCGCGGAGGCCATCTTTGCGTTCGCCGGCGCCCTCGCGCGCGAAGACGAACGGGGCCTCGACCTCCCCATCGTCTATCTGAACATCGCGCTTTATCTGCACCCGAATTTTCCCGTCGCCCAGTCCCTGCTCGCCGAGATCCTGGACACGGCCGGGCGCCACGACATGGCTGCCAAGGTCTATTCGCGGGTGCCGCGCAGTTCGCCCCTCTGGGCCAATGCCCAGATCCAGATCGCCCTTGGCCTCAGCCGGCGCGAGCGGACCGAGGAGGCCATCGACACCCTGAAGGGCGTCATCAAGATCGCGCCCGAAAACATCGATGTGCTTGGCTCCATTGGCGACCTGTTCCTGGCCGACGAGAATTATGGGGCGGCCGCGGAATATTACGGACGCGCGATCCAGCAGATCGACGGGGTGCCCCAGCGCCAGCACTGGGCCCTGTTCCATCAATACGGTATCGCGCTTGAACGGTCTAAGCGCTGGGACGAGGCGGAAACCGCCCTGAAACGCGCCCTGGCGCTCCAGCCCAATCAGCCCTTCGTGCTGAACTATCTCGGCTATTCCTGGATCGACCGGGGCGTCAATCTGGACGAGGCCATGGCCATGATCCGCACGGCCGTGAAACTTCAGCCCCGAAACGGTTTCATCATCGACAGCCTGGGCTGGGGTCTGTACCAGCGCGGCGACTTCGAGGACGCCGTGGAACAGCTCGAGCGCGCCGTATCCCTGGAGCCCGGGGATCCGGTGATCAACGATCATCTGGGCGACGCCTATTGGCAGGTCGAGCGGCGCATCGAGGCGCGCTACCAGTGGAACCACACCCTGAGGCTCGATCCGGAACCGGACCTGCGGGACCAGGTGACCCGCAAACTGGAACTCGGCCTGCTCGACGGGGCTGCATTATGAGCGCGGGACTGGCTCTCCATGCGCCCGCGAAGGTCAACCTTTTCCTCCACGTGCTGTGCCGGCGCGCCGACGGCTATCACGACCTGGAAAGCCTGATCGTCTTTGTGGATGTGGGGGACCGGCTCACGGTGTCGCCGGCGCGTGATCTCTCCCTCACCATCGGCGGGCCCTTCGCGCCGCTTCTGGCCCATGAGCCGGTGGCGGATAATCTGGTCTTCCGGGCCGGGACGATGCTGCGGGACAAGGCCGGCGTGTCGGCCGGTGCCCGCGTCGTTCTGGAAAAGCACCTGCCCATCGCGGCGGGCCTGGGCGGGGGATCGGCGGATGCTGCCGCGGCCCTTCGTCTGCTCACGGCCCATTGGACCGCCGATCTGCCCCGGGACGATCTGCATGCCCTGGGCCTCGCTCTCGGCGCCGATATTCCCGTGTGCATCGAGTCCCGGCCGGCCTTTGCGGCGGGTGTTGGAGAGATTTTGACCGAAACACCGCGCCTGCCGGATCTGTGGGCCGTGCTCGTCAACTCGGGCACGCCGGTGCCCACCGGCAAGGTCTTCAAGGGCCTCGATCCGGACGCCCTGGCGGGCGTCTGCGGACCCACGGTGCCGCCTGAGGCCTTCAACGATGCCCAAAGTTTTGTCGAGGCGCTGAAGGCGACCCGCAATGACCTGGAGCCGCCGGCGCTCCGCGTCGCGCCCGATATCGCCGATGTGCTCGATGTCATCGCCGCCCAGCCCGGCTGCCGGCTCGCGCGCATGTCCGGCAGTGGCGGCACCTGTTTCGGCCTGTTCGCCGCAGAGGCCGAGGCCCAAACCGCTGCGCGGGCAATCCTCGATCAACGGCCCGCCTGGTGGGCCCGCCCCGGCGCCCTGCTCCAGGCCGCCCCCAACCTCGTTGCAGACCCGGCAGTCCAACCAGCGTAAAAGCCGGTCCGCCGGGCCCCATTGCACCATGCCTAGGCCATCGGGGAGCGCGTCACTGGAACCGGGCGGCGAGGTCGGCGGCGATATCACGGGCGATCCGGAAGGGGGAGCGCTGGGCAGTGGACGCCAGGCGGCCCTCGCGGCGGGCCCAGCCGACACCTTCCCGGCCGAACCGGTCCTGGATGGTCTGTGTCAGGAAGGTCCGGGCCTGGTCACCGCGCTGAGCGGACAGACGTCCGGCGCCGTCGGCCAGAAGCCAGGACCGGTGACGCTCCACCGCATCACCGAGGGCGCCGAGGCCCGCCGACTGGCGCACGGAGACGAGCACCACCTCGACCGGCCAACTCGCCTTGTTCTGGACGGCAAGGCCCAGGGCGCCCTCGAAATCCGCCTTCGCCCGCTCAGCGACCCGGCCCATATCCGCCTTCGTCACCACCGCGATATTCGGCACTTCGACAATGCCCGCTTTCATGAACTGGAGCGCGTCGCCCGACGCCGGCTGCACACAGAACACCACCGTATCCGCGATATCGGCGATTTCGGTCTCTGATTGTCCGACCCCGACCGTTTCAACGATGATCCGGTCATAGACCGCCCGCAAAAGGATCGTAGCCGGAAAGGTGAGGTCTGCAAGGCCGCCCAGCCGGTCCCGCGCCGCCATGGAGCGAATGAAAATGCCCGTGTCATCCGGGTCTGCCGTAATCCGCGTGCGGTCGCCGAGCAGGGCGCCGCCGGTACGCCGGGAGGACGGGTCCACCGCAATGACCGCCACGGTCTGGCCGCGCGCGCGCCACAGGCCGATCAGGGCGTGGATCAGGCTCGACTTGCCCACCCCCGGCGGGCCCGTGATGCCGACCACATGTCCCTTGGGCGCGGCCCAGGCCGCATCGAGCAGGTCGATCAGGGCCGGGTCGTCCGTATGGGTTTCAAGGCCGGCGAGGGCCCGGGCGACGGTGACCTTCTTGCCCGTTGCCAGCGCCTCGAAGCCGGGAAGGGCGGGGCTCATGCGGACCGGCGGATGGCCGCCTGCGCCGCCGCGAGACGGGCAATGGGGACCCGGAAGGGCGAGCAGGAGACATAGTCAAGGCCGATCCGCTCGCAGAAATCGATGGAGTCCGGATCGCCCCCATGCTCGCCGCAAATGCCGACCTTGAGGTCATTTCGCCGATTGCGGCCCCGCTCTGCGCCCAGGCGCACCAGCTCGCCCACGCCCTCCTGGTCGAGGGTGACGAAGGGGTCCTCGGCCAGGATCTTCTTGGCGATGTAATCGCCCAGAAAACGGCCCGAGTCGTCCCGGCTGATGCCGAACACGGTCTGGGTCAGGTCGTTGGTCCCGAAGCTGAAGAATTCGGCCGAGGCGGCGATCTCATAGGCCTGAAGGGCCGCCCGGGGCAGCTCGATCATGGTGCCGACCAGATAGGTGACGCGCTTGCCCTTTTCCGCCTCGACGGCGTCGGCAACGGCATTGATCCGGTATTTGATGATCTCCAGTTCCGCATGGCTGGCGACCAGGGGCACCATGATCTCGGGCACCACGGGCTCGCCCGTCTTGGCGGCCACGTCGCAGGCCGCCTCCAGGATCGCGCGGGCCTGCATTTCGTAGATTTCCGGGTAGGAGATGCCCAGGCGACAGCCGCGATGGCCCAGCATGGGATTGACCTCGTGCATCTCGCTCAGCCGATCCTTGAGGCGCGCCGGTTCCACGCCCATGGAATGGGCCACGTGAGCGATTTCCTCCTCTCCATGGGGCAGAAACTCGTGCAGGGGCGGGTCGAGCAGACGGATCGTCACCGGCAGGCCGGCCATAATGGTGAACAGCTCCGTGAAGTCCTCGCGCTGGAACGGCAGGAGCTTGGTGAGCGCCGCACGGCGACCCTCTTTGCTGTCCGACAGGATCATCTCACGCACCGCCTGGATGCGCGTGGCGTCGAAGAACATGTGCTCGGTCCGGCACAGGCCGATGCCTTCGGCGCCGAAATCCCGGGCCATTTTGGTGTCGTCCGGCGTTTCCGCATTGGCGCGCACCCGCAGGCGGCGGCGCGCGTCGGCCCAGCCCATAATGGTGCCGAAATCGCCGGACAGCTCAGGCTGGATGGTTGGCACTTCGCCGCGCATCACCTGGCCCGTGGCGCCGTCGATGGTAACCACGTCGCCCTTGCCGATCGTGACCGCGCCCACGGTGAAGGTCTGCTTGGCATAGTCGATGCGCATGGCCCCGGCGCCGGTCACGCAAGGCCGGCCCATACCCCGGGCCACGACGGCGGCGTGGCTGGTCATGCCGCCCCGCGCGGTCAGAATGCCAGTGGCGGCATGCATGCCGTGGATGTCCTCGGGGCTGGTTTCGTTCCGCACCAGGATGGAAGAGACGCCATTGGCCGCATGGGCCTCCGCGTCCTCGGCCTGGAACACAACGACCCCGCTTGCGGCGCCGGGCGAGGCCGGCAGGCCGGTCACCAGTAGGTCCCGCTCGGCCTTGGGGTCGAGGCTGGGGTGCAGGAGTTGGTTGAGGGAATTGGGATCGATGCGGAGCACCGCCTCGTCCTGGGTGATGCGGCCTTCATTGCAGATGTCCACGGCGATTTTCAGGCTGGCCCGCGCGGTGCGCTTGCCGGCCCGGGTCTGGAGCATCCACAGGCGGCCACGCTCCACCGTGAACTCGATGTCCTGCATGTCGCGATAGTGGTCCTCGAGCCGTGTGGTCACGTCGACGAGTTCGGCGAACACGTCCGGCATGCATTCTTCCATGGACGGAAGATTGGAGCCGCTCTCTTCCCGGGCAATCTTGGACAGGCTCTGGGGCGTGCGGATGCCGGCCACCACGTCTTCGCCCTGGGCATTGACCAGGAATTCCCCGTAAAGACGGTTCTGGCCCGTGGAGGGATTGCGGGTGAAGGCGACCCCGGTTGCGCTTTCATCGCCCATATTGCCGAACACCATGGCCTGCACGGTCACGGCCGTCCCCCATTCCTGGGGAATGCTGTGCAGACGGCGATAGGTGACGGCGCGGGCGTTCATCCAGGAGCCGAACACGGCGCCGATGGCGCCCCAGAGCTGTTCGCCCGGATCCTGGGGAAAGCTGCGCCCCAATTCCTGCTCCACGAGCTTCTTATAGGATTGGATGACGGCGCTGAGATCCTCGTCGGTGAGGTCCGTGTCCTGGGTGACGCCCCGGTCCATCTTCACATCGTCGAGGGCATCCTCGAACGCGTGATGGTCAACGCCCAGCACCACATCGCCATACATCTGGATGAAACGGCGATAGGAGTCATAGGCAAAACGGCGATCGCCAGACAGCGCGGCAAGGCCCTCCACAGTCTCGTCATTGAGGCCCAGATTGAGCACCGTATCCATCATGCCGGGCATGGACACGCGCGCGCCCGAGCGCACCGAGACGAGCAGCGGGTTCGCGGTGTCGCCGAACTGCTTGCCGAGATGGCTGCCCACGCCCTTCAGGGCGTCCGCCACCTGCTCCATCATGCCATCGGGATACTGACGGTTGTTGTCGTAAAAGGCCGTGCACACCTCCGTGGTGATGGTGAAGCCTGGCGGCACGGGCAGGCCGAGGCGGCTCATTTCGGCAAGGTTTGCGCCCTTGCCGCCGAGCAGATTGCGCTGGTCCACTGACCCGTCATTGCGGCTCCCGCCGAACTGATAGACCCATTGCGTCATGTTTGGTTCTCCGCACGCTGACTGGTCGCCCGACCGCGGGCCTTAGCCTTCAATTCTGGAAAAGTCCGCGACACCACTCACACTCGCGCGGATCTGACTGAGTAAAAGCAGCCGGTTATGCCGAATATCCGCCTCCGGTGCATTTACCGTTACTTTCTCGAAAAAGGCATCAACCGGCGTGCGCAGGGGCGCGAGCGCGGCCATGGCGCCGGCGAAGTCTTCCGCAGCGATGGCGTTCGCCGCCGCCTGCTCCGCCTCGCCCAGCATCTCGAACAGGGTTTTCTCCTCGGCTTGGGTCAGGCCCGACGGGTCGGCGGTGCCCGCATAGGTCTTGCCGTCCTTCTTTTCCTCGATGCGCAGGATGTTGCTGGCCCGTTTGACCCCCGCTTGCAGGTTCGCACCATCCTCGGTCGCCAGGAAGGCCGTCAGGGCTTCGACCCGGCGTACGACGGACACGACGTCATCTTGGCCGGGCAGGGTGAAGACCGCATCAATGAGATCGTGACGGCGCTTGCGGTCCCGCAGATGCCCTTTCAGACGCTCCGCGACGAAACCCAGCAGGTCGGCCCGTGCCGCGTCCTTGCCCTTGCCGAGATCGCCATAGGCGGCGGCCGACGCATCAAACAGGTCGGACAGGGGCAGGCGCAGGTCGTTTTCGAGGGCGATCCGCACAACGCCCAGGGCGGCGCGGCGCAGGGCGAAGGGGTCCTTGGAGCCCGTGGGCGTCTCGCCGATCAGCCAGAAGCCGGTCAGGGTGTCGATCTTGTCGGCAAGGGCGACGGCCATGGAGACCGGCTTGTCTGGGCACCGGTCATGGGGTCCCTGGGGCGCGTAGTGGTCGAAAATCGCGTCGGCCACAGCCTCGCAGAGGCCGTCGCCGAGGGCGTAATAGCGGCCCATGAGCCCCTGGAGTTCCGGAAACTCGCCCACCATGCCGGTGAGCAGGTCGCATTTGGCGAGATCCGCCGCCTGGCGCGCATCGTCGGGATTCGCCCCGACCAGGGGCGCAATATGCGCGGCCAGGGTGCTCAGCCGGGCGACCTTGTCCGCCAGAGTGCCGAGTTGGGCGTGGAAGACCACGTCCTTCAAGCCTTCTGCCCGCTCCGCCAGGGGGCGTTTGCGATCCTGGTCCCAGAAGAAGCACGCGTCGGACAGGCGGGCCCGCAGCACCCGCTCATTGCCTTCGATGATCCGCCGGCCGCCATCGGCGGCCTCCAGATTGGCAACCGTGATGAAATGGGGGGCGAGTTGGCCCGTCTTGGGATTGCGGAGCGAGAAATATTTCTGGTGGCCGCGCTTGGCGCTGATCAGGACTTCGTCTGGCAGCCTCAGAAAGGCGTCGTCGAACCGCCCCATCAGGACCACGGGCCATTCGACCAGCCCCGTAACTTCCGCCAGGAGACCCGGATCCTCGACCAGCTCAAGCCCGGATTTCTGGGCGAGCGCCCTCGCGTCCGTGTCGATCTTGGCCCGCCGCCGGTCCTGGTCAAGCATGACCTTGGCATCCTCGAGGGCGCTCCAATAGGCCGGCGTTTCGCGAACCGGAAAGGCGTCCGGCGCCATGAAGCGATGGCCGCGGGTCTGGGGTCGGGCCGTCACGCCCTCCACCGCCACGGGCACCGGCTCGCCGTCGAACAGGCACAAGATATTGTGCAGCGGCCGAACCCAGCGGAGGGCGCCCGTGCCCCACCGCATGGATCGCGGCCAATGGAACTGGCTCACCGTGGCCGCCACGAGATCGCCGAGCACATCCGCGCTCGGGCGGCCCTCGGTCTCGATCACGGCGAAATAGGTCGCGCCTTTGTCGGTCTCCCGGGTCTCCACCTGATCGAGGGTCAGGCCGACCGAAGACAAAAAGCCCTGCACCGCCTTGTCCGGCGCGCCGACCTTGGGGCCCTTGCGTTCCTCCCGCCGGTCGGGCTGGCGCTCCGGCAGATCGTCGATCAACGCGACGAGGCGGCGGGGGGTGGCGTAGGTGCGGATCTCGGGGCGATCGAACCCGGCCTCGGCCAGGCCCTCGCCGAGACGGCGCGCAAGCTCGGCCCGGGCCCCGTCCTGGAGACGGGCCGGAATCTCTTCACTGAACAATTCCAGAAGAACGGTGCCCATGGTTCCGCTCCTCACGCGCCGGCGGCCGGCGCGGCCTTGCCTTGGGAGGATTTGACGGGCGCCGCCGGTGCATGGTTTCCGCTGTCCCCCTTGGCACCGCCCAAACCCGCACCGGCCGAGCGCCCCTGCGGGCTCTCGAGCCAGACACCGGCGCAGCCCCGGGAGAGCGCCCGCACCCGGCCGATATAGGCCTGGCGTTCCGTTACGCTGATGACGCCCCGGGCGTCGAGCAGATTGAACAGGTGGCTTGCCTTGATGCATTGGTCATAGGCCGGAAGGGACAGGCCCGCCTCGTTGAGCCGGTTGCAGGCCGCTTCGGCTTCGGCGAACTGGGTAAACAGGGCGTCCGTATTGGCGTGTTCGAAATTGAAGGCCGAAAATTCCCGCTCCGCCTGATGGAACACGTCGCCATAGGTCACGCCGGCGCCGTTGAAGTCGAGGTCGTAGCCGTTATCCGTCCCCTGAACATACATGGCGAGGCGCTCGAGCCCGTAGGTCAACTCGCCCGACACGGGGTCGCAGTCATAGCCGCCGACCTGCTGAAAATAGGTGAACTGGGTCACCTCCATGCCGTCGCACCAGACTTCCCAGCCGAGGCCCCAGGCGCCCAGGGTCGGGCTTTCCCAGTCGTCCTCGACGAAACGGATGTCGTGCAGGGTCGGATCGATGCCGAGGGCGTTTAGGCTTTGCAGGTAAAGATCCTGGATGTCCGCCGGAGAGGGCTTCAGGATGACCTGAAACTGGTAGTAATGCTGGAACCGGTTGGGGTTCTCGCCATAGCGGCCATCCGCGGGCCGCCGGCACGGCTGGACATAGGCCGCGCGCCAGGGCTTGGGGCCCAGCGAGCGCAGCGTCGTGGCCGGATGAAAGGTCCCGGCGCCCATTTCCAAGTCATAGGGTTGGAGGATCACACAGCCTTGCCGGGCCCAGAACTGCTGAAGCGTCAGGATCAGTCCCTGAAACGACCGGTCTTTCGACGGCATTGGCGTCGGGGACGTCTCGCTATCCGTTGGGGTTGGCATGGGGTGATCGGCCATCATTGACGGGGCGGTGGTGCCCGGGGCGGGAACCGTCGACCGCTGGCTCCCGAGGCGGGAAAGGCCGGGCGGTCCGGCGGGTGAGCCGGCATTTGCTGCACCGCAGGACCCTAGCCAGCAGCACCTGAAGGGTCAATCTCCGAGCGGATGTCGCGCCTTAGACGCCGAAAGGGCCGGCTAGGGTCGCCGGGTCAAGAGGGGACAGTCGGCCCGCTCGCAGGGCGTGCGAAGGCTCGCCGGGCGGAAGGTGCCGCAGGTCGGACATTCCCGCATCTCCTCGACCCGGGAGGACCGCCCGCCGCCGGGTCTTTGGTCCCGTGTCCGGTTGGTCTCCGGCGGTTGGGGGGTCAGGACACGCCGGGCGAAAAGATAGCCGGCGATGGCGATCGCGAGGAAAACCAGGATCTTGCCCATGGATAACCTCCTCCCAACCAGTGGTGAAACGCCTTCGGGAGTCCCCGCCGTGGAGCCCTGCTAAAGGCCATATCGGGCCCAGAGCGCCCGTTTCTCCAGCGTTCGCGCGACGGCATCGGCATCGAGAAGGGTTATCGCCGCGGATTGGGCCGATCCGACGGGCAGATCGACGGACGGCCCGTTCCGCCGCCCGGAAAAGGGAAGCATATTTTCCCACCAGGGGCGACGGCGCGACAGCATCCGCATCCGGACGGCCTCTCCGAAGCGATCCTTCAGGATACTGCGCACATCGCCGATCCCGTCGATCAGGCCCAGCGCCATGGCGGGTTCGCCGTGCCACACCTCGCCGGTGAACAGGTCCGTGTCGCCGGCTTTCTTCAGCGTCTCGCCGCGGCTGTCCTTGACCAGATCGATGAACAGGCGGTGGGCTTCGCGCAAGTGGTCATTGACCCAGTCCACATCGGCCGGGTCCTGGGGCATGAAGGGATCAAGGCGAGCCTTGTTGCCCCCGGCGGTGTAGATCCGCCGTTCGACGCCCAGTCGCTGCATCGCCTCATGGAAACCGAAGCCGCCCGTGCGCACGCCGATCGACCCGACAATGGACAGGGGATCGGCGAAGATCTCGTCGGCGGCACAGGCGATCATGTATCCGCCCGAGGCCGCCACATCCTCGACAAAGGCGAGGACCGGGAGTTGCTTTTCCTTTTTGAGGGCCACGATCCGGCGATAGAGCAGGGCCGATTGGGCTGCCGTGCCGCCGGGAGAGTTGATCACCAGGGCAACAGCCGCGGCCCGCCTTACGGAGAACGCCGCTTCGAGCAGGCCCCCGACGCTGGCGATGTTGAGATTGTGGTCGAAATTGCCGTCGGGCCCGATGGTGCCCATCAGGCGGACGACGGGCACCAAAGGCGGGCGTTCCCGCTCCCAGGGCCACACGGATTTTGCACTCTCAGCCATGACCCATCCTTAGGCTTTGACGAAAGGAAGCTCAAGCCGGATCGTCCGGTTCACCGGCCTTTGCCGGTGGGCATGGGGCCGCAGTCCGTGGCCGCCCCTGTCTCAGGTCCGTCCGGGATGAACGGGGCGCCGTGGCGGGCGATGGCGTCGAGCCTGGGGCTCGGCTGCCCGTCCGCCCGGTGCAGGACAAGACCCGGCGACAGGGTGAGGCCGCCGCGCACGCCCCGCCGTCCGGTGATCAGGACCCGCTTGGCCGGCCGGCCCGTCATGGGCCACAGGGGGTGCAGCACGATTTCGCCCAGTGCCCCGTCGAGAATGCCAAGAATGCGCTCCAGGCGGTCCGCCCGGTGGACGAGGGTGACGCGCCCCTTGTCCTTCACCCGCGCAAGGGCGATGCCCAGCCAGGTCTCCAGTTCCCCCCCCTGCTCCATATGGGCCCGGGCGCGAGAGGCGTCGGGAGGGCGCGTGCCGGACCCATCCGGCTGAAAGGGCGGGTTCAGAAAAACGTGATCGAAAGAGGCTTCGGCGAGGGGCGTGGGCAGGGCGCCCACATCCGCCTCCACGACCTCGACCCGGCCGGACATGCCATTGGCGCGGATATTGACTCTGGCCAGGGCGGCGGCCCCCCGATCCATCTCCGCACCGATAATCCGTGTGCCCGGCAAACGGTGCGCCGCGCACAGGCTGGCAACGCCCACTCCCATGCCCGGCTCGAACAAAAGGTCCCCGGGCCGGGCCTCGACGGCCGCGGCCAGGATCACCGAATCAAGGCCGGCCCGGAAGCCGCCCGCCGGTTGGCGCAGGCGCAGCCGGCCGCCCAGGAAATCGTCCAGCGTGGTGGCCTGACCGCCCAACGGGCCCTCCAAGCCTGACGGGGTCTCAGGCGGGGCCATGGGCCGGCATCCACAGGCCGGCCTTGGCATAATTCGGCGAGCCGTCCGGGTTGATGAGTTCGGCCTCGCGCAGAATGGCAAGGGCTTCGTCGTTGTCTTCGCGCAACACCATCAGGCGTTTGGGCAAAATGCCGATCCCGCCGTAAAGGGTGCTGACCCCGTCATCGACGATCACGGATTCGATCCGCGCGTCCCGCAGCAGGGCCTGGACGAAGGACAGAAACACGACATCATTGGTACGCAGAAGATCGACCATGGGGCCCGTTCCGGCTGGGCGTCCGGTGCCGCCGGGCCCGGACGCATTCTCTGCAAAGTTGTGCGACGGGCTCATCCCGATGCGATCCGTGCGGCACTTCACCCCTTTTCCCACCCGCTGGGGTATCGTATTCGGGAGGCATGGCTGTTAAAAGGCCGTCGAAAGACACACAGACGGAGGATCGGCCTTTGGCCGTTGTTGTACCCCTTTCAGACGATAGGCGCCGCGTCGACGCTGCCATCGACCGCCTTCAGGCCCTGGTCCAGGCGGATATGGAGCGGGTCAACACGACCATCGTGGACCGGATGGGCAGTTCCGTGCCCATGATTCCGCAGCTCGCCGGCTATCTGGTGCGCTCCGGGGGCAAACGGCTTCGCCCTATGCTCACCCTCGCCGCTGCTCAGATGTGCGGATATGAAGGCGACGGGCACACCAAGCTCGCCGCCGCCGTCGAATTCATTCACACCGCCACGCTTCTCCATGACGATGTTGTGGATGAAAGCGATCTGCGCCGGGGCCAACCCACGGCGAATATCGTTTTCGGCAACCAGGCCAGCGTGCTGGTCGGCGATTTCCTGTTCAGCCGGGCTTTTCAGCTCATGGTGGAAACGGACAGTCTGAAGGTGCTGGAGATTCTCTCCAACGCGTCCGCCGTGATCGCCGAGGGTGAGGTCATGCAGCTTGCCGCCGCCCATGACGTCACGACCACGGAAGACACCTATCTTCAGGTTATCGCCTCGAAGACCGCCGCCCTGTTCTCCGCGGCGGCGCGGGTGGGGGCGGTGGTTGCGGGCCGTCCGAGTCCCGAGGAAGTGGCGCTGGACAGTTTCGGCCGCAATCTTGGGATCGCTTTCCAGATCGTCGATGATGCGCTCGATTATTCCGGCGTCCAGGAGGATCTGGGCAAGGCCGTGGGCGATGATTTCCGGGACGGCAAGATCACGCTGCCCGTTGTTCTGGCCTATCGGCGGGGCGACGAGACGGAGCGGGCCTTCTGGAAGCGCTGCCTTGAGGATGGGGACGTGACCCAGGCAGATCTTTCTCACGCCATCGACCTGATCCGCCGGCACAATGCCCTCGCCGACACCATTGATCGGGCCCACCATTACGGCCGGATCGCCCGGGATGCGCTGGCCATTTTCCCGGCCAACACCCACCGCCAGGCCTTGCTGGACGTGGTCGATTTCGCCATCGCCCGCGCCCACTGAGGCTTGGAAAGATCCGGGACGCCTGAACGGGCCGTTGGGCGGGTTTCAACCTGCCCTGCCGCCATCATGCGTCACCGCGCCGGCGAAACCGCCGTCAGTCCCCGTTCCACATAATCCGTTATCAGCCCATCGGCGCCCATGGCGATCAGGCGATCCATCTCGGCACGCTCATTGATGGTCCAGAACTGGACCTTGAAGCCCCGGGCGTGGGACGCCTTGATGATGCGCGGATGGGCGAGGGTGATGCCCGAGGACGCCGTGGGGATCTGCAGCGCGACCCCCTCCGTGGGCACCAGATGGCCGAGCCCCGCCCATGCGGCGAGGGCGAACAGGGTGACTTCGCCCGTCGACAGGGAGGTGGCCACCTCCGGACAGGCTTTGCGAAATGCCGCCATGGCGTCGTCGTGGAAGGAGCCGACCAGGGTCCGGGTTTCGGCGCCGGCGTCCCGGATCTCCCGGCATATGGCTTCAGCGGCTTCTTCCGTATTCGGCTTGATTTCGAGGACCCAGCGCGCCTGCGGGTGCCGGGCGAAGGCCGCCGCCAGGGTCGGCACGCCGATCCCCCGGCCGGAAAAATCCCCGCCCGACGGCACGGGGCCGGCGCCGGCATCGGCTTGCCGCACGGTCTCCAGCGGCATGTCGGCGACGGCTCCGGTCATGTCCGTCGTACGGTCGAGGGTGGCATCGTGGAGGAGCACCAGGACGCCATCGGCCGTCTGCTGAACATCTACCTCCAGCACATCGGCGCCCATGCGTGCCGCCGCGTCAAGCGCGCTTAGGGTGTTGGCCGGGCGCACGCCGAGCCCGCCGCCATGGGCGATCACCTCTGCTCGGCCAGCAGGGGCCGCCGCGAAATAGGGGTGGGAGACGGGCGCCGGCCCGGGCCAAAAGGCGAGGGCGACATAGCCCAGGGCCAGGATAATGATCAGGGTCAGGAGGGCTCTCAGCATGGCGGTATCCTCGCAAGGCGAGGGCGGCGCCGCGCCGGACCCCGCCCGTCATGGATCGGTGTGTGGTGTGGCGCGCGGCTTACCGGGCCGCGCACTGGTCATCCCGGCGTACCGGATTGCAGCGGGCCGGGGCGCCGCCGGGCAGGCGCACCCGATAGGGGCCGAAATCCTCCCGCGGCAGGTAATAATCCGTGGACACATAATGGGCGCCGGATGCGAAGGCCGCGTCCCGGCGGCCGGTGTCCCCGGCCCGCGCTTCCAGGGTGTTGGCGTCCGCCCGGGTGCGCACCAGGAAGCCGGCTGTCACGGCGGCGCGGATCCGTTCACCCTGCGTGAGGGGATTGTTGAGCGTGAAATAGGCCGCATGGGGCGCCGTTTCGTCATGGGCGTTCACGAACAGGGGCAGGCCCTCCAGGGACGCGTTGCCCCGGCGATAGACGGCGGTCTTTGCCGGGCCTTCGTCGAGGGCGAACAGCACTTTGCCCCGCGCCGCCTCCAGCGTCGGCCAGCCGCCGGCCAGCACGCCCTCACGCAAGGTCGCGCTGTCGCCGCGCACATCGTCCGGCATGACGATCCGGTCTCGCGGAAACACGCTGAGCACTTCGGCGTCCAGCGCGTCATAGGCGGCCGCATCGAAGGGCAGGGGCACAACCGCCTCCGGATTGTCGATCGGTGCGTCCTTGGCGTTCATCATGATCAGGATCGGCACATGGCGCGGATGGGCATCCGACCAGGCCTTGATCTCCTGAAGGCAGATCACAAAGGTCGCGCAGGAGGAATAGACATCCACATCCTGGGCGTGGAGCACCTTGAAGCCCGGCGCCGCCATGGGCGCCGGGTCGAACGTGCCCGCGCCCGGCATGCCCTTGGTGGCCTTGGGCAGGGCGGGATCGGCATAGCGCCCGCCCTCGGGATCGTGGAACAGGTCGAGTTCGATCTGGCGCATGCCGAGATCGAGCTGCTCGGTGAGCGGACGATGGCCATAGTCGAGGGCAATGGCCGCATCCGGCGAGGTGGACTTGATGATCGCCAGCTCCGGCGCCGGAATAAACCGCTTATAGCTGTTGTGGGACCCCACGGCCTGAAGGTCGTTGAGCCTCAGGTCTTCCCGCGCCACCGCACAGGGGCCTTCGAGATCCGTACCCGGAGGACAGGTCTGTGCGGCAGCCGAGGCGAAAGGGATAAACGCAAGGGCCAGTGCCGAAAGGATGGTGCGAACCATGGCCAGTATTTCCTTCCCTGGGAGTTTCACCCGATAGCTTAGACCCTTCATGTGACAGTTCAGAGTTCGGCGATTGCCGGACCAGGCTCCACAGGATCGCCGCCGTGAACACGATTGAGCGGGCTCGCCAGATGAGAAGGCCGGCGATGAGCGCCCAGACGGCGAGGATTGTCAGGGTCAGGATCATCTCGGACACACGGTCCGGCTCATAATCTGAACATAGCAGGTCGACGTTCATCGTCGTTCTGTGTGCCCAGAGCGAAAACCTGAGTAGGGATTTTGGGGCAGGGCGATCCCGCACAAGCCTTTGGTAACGCGCTGCTTTTCGCACGACTGCACTCCCTCTTGCTTCCACGGATTCGGAGCGGGTGTCGGGGTGGCCGCAGTGATAACGGGTTTCGCCGCCGACCTTCAGGTTGAGTCCCTGAAAGTCGACCCCATGCCAACTTTCGGATGGATCGGTTGTTTCGGATATTGCGTTTGCGTGGTCGGGGCGCTAAATTGGAGGACAGAAAGAAGGAGATCGGTCATGGTAACCGCACCGCTTGCAACCGTCCCGCCGTCGAAAGATGAAGTCGAGTTGGCTCGTGCCTCCGGTCAGCGGTTGGCGCCGTTGGCGCGCCTTGGCCGCCCCCTGACCATGCGGGTGCGTGATGCGGGTGAGGAGGCGACCATTGAGCTGCCGGCGGGTGCCGTCAAACTCCTGGTGGAGATTCTGGAAGACATGGCGTCGGGCCATGCCGTGACGATCGTGCCCCACAATGCCGAGCTCACCACCCAGCAGGCCGCCGACGTCCTCAACGTCTCTAGACCCTTTCTGATCCAGCTTTTGGAGGAGCAGAAGCTTCCCTATCGCAAAGTCGGGACGCATCGGCGTGTCCGGTTTGAGGATGTGCTTCGCTACAAGGAGGGGATAGATTCTGAACGCCGCAAGGTGCTCGATGCGCTTGCCGCCGAAGCCCAGGAACTGGGCATGGGATACTGAGCCTTGGCGCGCTTTACTGCCTTTCTCGATGCCTCGGTCTTGTATCCGGCGCCGTTGCGCGACCTGCTGCTGGAGGTCGCGGTCTCCGATCTCTATCGGGCGAAATGGTCGGCCGCCGTCCATGACGAATGGATCAATGCGCTGCTGCGGACCCGCACCGATCTCACCCGGGAGAAGCTGGAACGCACGCGGGATATGATGAACGCACATATACGTGACGCGCTGGTGCCGGATTTCGAGGATATGATCGGAATCTTGACTCTACCCGATCCGAACGACCGCCACGTTCTCGCGGCAGCGATCAAGGGGCGGGCGGATCTGATTGTGACCGCCAACCTCAAGGACTTTCCGGCCTCCGCCCTCGGGCGCTGGGGAGTCGAGGCGTAGCACCCGGACGAGTTCCTGACCAACCAGTTCCATTTATCGCAGCCGGTCTTCCTCAAGGCCGTGAGGACCGTTCGCCTCAGGCTCAAGAATCCCCCGAAATCGGTGGAGGAGTACCTCGATACCTTGCGCGCCCAGGGGTTGCTCGCCACGGTCAGCGAGATCGCGCCATTCGATCAGTTCATCTGACGGAATGCCCCAATGGCCTCGAAAACGACTCTGAACGCCAAGATGCGGCTGAGCACCGGAAATCCGATAGCTGGGACTGGCCGGACTTCGAATGGGAGGATGCCCGAACCGATGCCCTGGAAGCCCTCGGGCGAACCGATGATGCTCAGAAGGTCCGGCGGGGATGTTTCGAGCGGTCACTGTCGGCCGAACACTTGCGGGCATACCTGAAGCGGCTGCCGAACGTCGACGATGTCGAGGCTGAGGCGAAGGCGCTGGATTATGCCCAACCTACGCGGAATTTCGCGCCTAGGGCCAGCACCAGCAGCAGGCCCCCGGAGAGAACGGCGGCCATGCTCAGCAGATCCACGCCGCGGGCCTCATTGATGACGGCAACACCGGCGAGGCCCCACAGGATCGCCGCCGTGAACACGATTGAGCGGGCTCGCCAGATGAGAAGGCCGGCGATGAGCGCCCAGACGGCGAGGATTGTCAGGGCCAGGGTCATCTCGGACACACGGTCCGGTTCAAGGCCTGAAAGCCGCAAGGCTAGGGAGAACGCGACGGGGGAGGCCAGGGTGATCCAGCCCGCGAGGCCGAACAGCGGCGCCAGCGCGAGATTGCGCCAGAACCTGAGCCGGCCGGCCCGGCGCACGACGCCGATGGCCACCAGCAATGGCGCAACAATTGCCAGGATGAGTGCGAAACTGACCCAGCCGGGACCGAACAGGGGCTGGTGAATGGCCCAGGCGGCATTGGCCAGGAATGACAGGGCCGCGAGCCACCCGACGGACCGAAACAGTGGATCGCGAAGCTGGGCCGGTAGCGCGTGAAAAACGGCAAAGGCGATGGATCCGCCATAGAGCGGCAGCCAGATCGCGAAGACGAAGCCCGCGGGGACCAGCAGGGTCTGGAACTCCTGGGACAGCCCGCCAATGGACCGCTCGAAGCCGAGCAGATCCGGCGCGAACGCAAAGGTGACTTGGGCCACGGCACCCGCAACGACGAGAACGGCCCGTACAAGATCGCGGGCAGTGATTCGGCTTTCCATCCTGGTGTCCCCTTTTTTGTCTCGTTTGTCTCGATCGGTGTCCTGACCAAGATCTCGGCATGAGCGTCCATCCGGGCTCGCCCGCGCAGCTTGCTATGAAGCGGACGACCTTGCCAAGATGGCGACATTTTTTTCGTATGCTGAATATATATCTTTGGAGTGGGACCTTTGCCCGCCCATCGACGTGCTGCGGCCGACAGAAAAAGTTCACGGGACCCGCCCCGGCCCGAGCCTTAATGTCGTCATAAAGGCAGCAGGCCTGCCACGTGGGACAGGGTCAGGGGGCATCGATCCATGAAAATGCGCAGTCTTTTCTCGACGCGTTCGGCGGCGGCGTTGCTGATTGCATCGCCCCTGGTGTGGGCGCCGTCGGCCATCGCCCAGGAGCAGCAAGCGGGCAATCCAAATCAGGAAACGCAATCCACACCGGCCGGAGCCGAGCCCGACACCGAAACGGATGCGCAGGAGCGCGGCGGCCTTGAGGTTGTGGTGGTCACCGGGGAGAAGGTGGAGCGCTCGCTCCAGGATACGGTGACATCGGTGGGCCTCATCACAGGCGATCAGCTTGAGGTGGACACGATCATCTCCCTGTCGGACGCCTTCGACTATATCGCCAACGTCAATCTGGCGGGCACGGATGGTGGGTTTTCCATCCGGGGCATTCCCTTCGACAATCTCCTCGGCGCCGGTTCCTCGCCGCTCGCGCAGATCTATGTGGACGACGTGACCCTGGGCGATCAGACGACCCGCTTCGGGGCCGAAGGCGTCTGGGATCTGGCGCAAGTGGAGGTGCTGCGCGGCGCTCAGTCCACGGTCCAGGGGCGCAATTCGCTCGCCGGTGCGGTCATTATCCGCACGGAAGATCCGACCTATGATTTCACCGGCAAGGCGCGCGCGGTCTATCTGAACGCGGCCGAAGGGGGCGACGAATATTCCTACGCCCTGGCCTTCGGCGGGCCGCTGATCGAGGACAAGCTGGCCTTCCGCGTCGCCGGGGAGCGGCGCGAGAGCGACGGCTATGTGTCGAACCCGGTGACCGGTCAGGAGGGGGACGATTTCTTCGACCAGTGGCAGGGCCGCATCAAGCTGCTCTTCGAGCCCATCCCCGAGGTGCGCAGCCTGTTCACCTTTTCCTACACCCAGGCGCGGGTGGCGAGCGCGGTGTCGGACCGGCGCTCCCGCGACGAGAACGGCTTCGTGAATTTCACGGATGTGGTGCCGGGCAACGAGTCTCTGCGCCTCAATTTCGAGAATGTGCCGGACTTCAACGAGAACACCCAGTTCAACTACTCGCTGAATACGAGCTGGGACGTGGCCGATTACCTGACGCTGACCTCCATCACGACCTATAGCGAGGCGCGCAACGACGAACATATCGATACGGACGGAACAAATCTCGATCCGGCGCAATTCGCCGAGGGTCCGATTCTGATCAACAACCCCTTCGACATTCCCAATGTGCCCACCTCCATCCCCCGTTTCGAGGCGGCGGGGACGCAGCTTGAGGTGCAGACCATCTTCACCCAGGAGGTCACGGCCTATTACGATGCGGGCGGACGGTTCAGGGGCCTGATGGGCGCTTATTATGTCGATGCCCGGGAGGAGGAGTTCAACTTCACACCCGGCATCCAGACCGGCATTCTGGGTGTGGTCGAGGGCTCGACCCGTCCGGGCGTCGAGGCCACCCTGATCGGGGAGCTTGGGCCCTTGCGCGGCATCCCTGCGCCCGGCAATCCGGTGGCGGATATTCCGGCGGGACCCGAAGGCGATCCCTTTTTCGATGCCTTCATCGCCGGGGCGACGGACGCCACGGTCGACGTGATCCTGGCCAATTACACCGATATCGGGACCTTCATTGCCCTGACAAGCGAGCCACTCGACATCATCAACTACGCTTTCTATTTCAGCGGTGAATATGATGTGACTTCGAAGCTGACCGTGGGCTTCGGCCTGCGCTACGACCGGGAGGAACAGGAAGAGGGCCTGACCTTGAGCGGCGATCCGATCGGCCTGCCCGACCCGGCGGCCCCCTTCATTCCGGAGGGTTTTTCACCGGCCCTTGTCCCGGTTGCGCAGGGCTCCATCGCCCTCGTGAACGGCTTTTTCGAGCAGACGCTGGCCGAGGCCTCCACATCGGCGAGCCAGACCTTCGACGCCCTGCTGCCCTCCGGCTTCATCCAATATGACATCGACGAGGATCGCTCGGTGATCTTCTCCATGCGCCGCGGTTACCGGTCGGGCGGGTCGGACCTCAACATCCCCCGGCAGTTCGTCTCCCAGTTCGATCCGGAATTCACACTGAATTACGAGCTGGCCCTGCGCTCCTTCTGGTTCGACCGCACCCTGAGGGTCAATGCCAATATTTTCTACACGGATTGGACGGACCAGCAGCTCGTCGTCGGCCTGTCGACGCTCCAGCAGGACGAGGTCGGCTTCAATGTGGGCAGTTCCACCCTGAAGGGCTTCGAAATCGACGCCGTATGGCAGCCCTTCGATTTCCTGACCGTGCAGGGCGTGCTCGGCTATTCGGACACGGAATTCGACGATTTCGACTCGTCCCTGGCCGAGGTGTTGATCGAGGCCCAAAACCAGACCGCGCCCATCGATCTGGAGGAAACCCTGGCCGCCTTCGAAAGCAACGAGTTCAGCTTCGCGCCAAACTGGAGCGGGGCGTTTCGGGTGAATTACAACGGCGCGAACGGTCTGTTCGGCACGCTCGGCATCACTTATGAGGGCGAGTCCTTCGTGAACAACGCCAACAGCGGCGCACCGACCTTCCTGAACAACGACTCCCGGGTGCTCGTGAACCTGACGGCCGGCTACACGTTCAAGGGCGTGACCCTGGCCCTCGTCACCCGCAATCTGTTCAATGAGGACTATGTGGTCTCGGGCGGCAACGAGCGGGTTCGGCTCGGCGCCCCGCGCGAGGTCGGCTTCCGCGTGTCCACGGCCTGGTGAGGAAGGTCGTTCCCGAACGGATCATGATGGTGGGGCGGGTTGAAACCCGACACGCCGGCCACAGCGCACGATCCGGAGAGGAGTGGTGCGCCTTTTCGGCGGGTTTCAACCCGCGTTACGACCAGACATTGGGCGGGCTGAGCCCGCCGGGGGTCAAGCCGATGACCGTCAGAGCCGATGACCGTCAGATCGGGCCCTGGTCGAACCGGTCGTCCTGGAGATAGTCGTCGCTGAGCGGGCTTTCCCGGCCGCCGCAGGTCACATAGCCCTGGTTCCAGCCGATCCGATAGGGCTCGTCGGTCTTGAACAGGATCTTGTCGCGCTTGACCGTGTTGGAGAAGCCGGCAAGGCGCTGGTTGCCGGTCGCGCAGCCATCCGAATAGCCGGTCTGATAGCTGGCGGTGTTCACGATGGCCGGGTCGGTCCGGTTGGCGCAGGCGCCCAGACCGGACACGGTGATCACGAGCGCGAGCACCGCCCCGGTGCGCAGTCCGCCCGTCGCAGTGGCTTTCACGCTTGCCCCCGTGCGAGCGCTGACCGCCCCAATCCTGTCCATGGAACTCCCCTTTGTGTTCGAGGCGCCGGGTTTACCGCGCCGTTAACGCCGAAGACAGCCTGCGTTCAATACGGCAGACCGCCATTCCAATGCCGCCGCCCGATTGGTGCAACCGTCAAAACGACTTTTGGAAAACCCTATCATGTCTGCCTTGAAAAACCCCATGCGGCCGGGCTCGGCCCGGCTTTTCTTTGCGTCCATGGCGGGTTCGGTCTTTTCGCGCCCTTCATGGTTCATCGCATTTTTACCATGGCGCCCGCGAATGGAGGGCCGGGACCGGTGCGGCGGTGCGGATCCCGGCCTGAGGGCGGCGGTGCAAGGGAGGCAGCGATGGCGACGACGGGCGCTCGCAAGGCGCAGGGCGAGGAGGCGGGGCCGGTAGACAACGGCACGCCGGCGGGCAACGGGGCCACGGATCTTTCGAACACGGCGGAAAAGGAGGGCGGCAGCATGGGTGATACCCTGCTCACCCTTGCAACCCTGGCGGGCCGGCGACGGTCGGAGGCCCAGGAGGCCCTTTTGGAAAAGATCGCCGGGCTGCTCGCCGATGCCCAGGAGCGCACCGACAAGGAGCGGGCCCTGATCGACGACATCCTGGTCGGCCTGATCAACGACGCCCAGATTGCCATCCGCAGCCGTCTGGCCGAGCAGATTTCCCATCTGGGGGATCCGCCGCCCCAACTCCTCGATTTTCTCCTCGCGGACGAAGCTCCGGTGGCCGGCGCCCTCATCCAGCGCTCGCCGGCCGTCAGCGAGGAGGCCTTGAGGGCCGCCTGCGGGCGCTCCCACGGCCATCGCCTCGCCGCCGCCGCGCGGCCCGGTATCGACATGCCGATCAGTGATCTGCTGGTCGGCCATGGGGAGGCGGACGTGACCCTGACCCTCCTGCGCAACGAGACCGCACGCCTCTCCCAGACCGTCTTTGCACGGATCATCGCGACCCTGGGCAAAGAACCGGCCATCGCGGAAGCCCTGGCGGCACGCAAGGACCTGTCTGAGGCACTGGCCCATGCCCTGTTCTGGGGTGTTGCAGGGCCCCTGCGCCGGCGCATCCTGGAGCGCTTTGCGGTGCGCCCGGAAGATGTGGACCGGGTGTTCGAGACCCTGGCCGCCGAAGGCTATGCGGGCCTCAAGCCGGCCTTCGACGAAGTGGCCGTGCTGGGCCGGGACCGGTTGGCCCGTTTCGGGCCGATCTCCCGGAGCCTCGACTTTCTCCGGGCGGGCAATATTCCTGACTTCGCGAAGGACGTGGCGCGCCGACTGTCCATCTCGCCCCAAACCATTCGCCGGGTGCTGGGCGATCCGGGCGGCGAGGCCATGGCGGTGATCTGCAAGGCCCTCGACCTGGACCGCAGTCAGTTCACGTCCCTTTTCCTGCTGGTGGACTACCGGCGGCGCGGCGAAGCGCGTCCCGCGGCGCATTTGGACCGCATCGGGGCACTGTTCACGGAACTCGACCGCGAGGAAGCCATTGCCACGTTGACGATGTGGGACCGGGTCGAGGTCGTGGCCGTCTGATGGCCTTGCCCGGGCCTTGGGTCTCTCAATCGCCGCGCCGGGGCAGCACGCGGGTGCGCAGCCAGGCCGCCAGGCTGTTCCCCTTGAGGGCGTACCGATAGAGCCCGTCCGTGAGACCCTGGAGCGCCGCCGGATCGGCATAGAGCGCCAGCCGGGAGACGCAGGGGCGTTCGGGATCCAGGCGGCGCAGCACCCGGGCCGGATTGCCGGCGGCGATCACATTGTCCGGCACCACGCCGGCCACGACGGAGCCCGCGCCGATAATGCTGTTTCGCCCGATCCGCGAGCCCTTGAGCACCAGAGCGCTATCTCCGATCCAGGCGTTCTCGCCGATCACGACCGGCAGGCTGCGTCCCGGCGACTCCACCCGGTCGTAGAGCCCGTGCCAGTCCGCATCGCTTACCAGCACTCGGGAGGCCAGCATGACCGCATCATGGAGCTCCACGGACCGGGCGGCCTGGATGCGCACCCCCGGGCCGATCAGGCAGCAGTCGCCGATCCGGATGCGCCCCTGTGCAAGCTGGCCATCGCCATCGGGGCGGCGCCAGGTCGTAAAGCGGATGGGCCCGTCCTGGGCGGCGCGGACTTCCACATGCCGGCCCATATGGATGTTTCCTCCGAAAACATGCACGTTCCAGGGCTTGGTAACCGAGCAGCCGGGACCCATAGTGTCGAACGCGGGGGCCAGGAAATGCTGGCTGTGCCAGCTCTCGTAAGCATCCATGATCTGGCGCAACCAGTAGGGACGATGGTCTTGGCGCATGCTGGACGCTCTTCGCAGGCCCGGTGCCGGGTATGGGGCACGGTCGGTTTTGGGGCACGATAGGATTTCGGGACACGATAGGATTTGGGGATGGGTGCGGTCGGAATGGCTCGGCAGGCACCAAAAGTCCTTTCGGTGGGCGCCAGCATTTGGCACCTTTTGCTTGGGAAATGAAGTGGGGATGGGACGCCGATGCTTCTGGCCGTGATTTCAGGCTTCTTGCTCGCGCTGTTTGCGCCCGTGTTGCGCCGGGTTGCGGGCCATGGGGTCGGCTGGGTCCTCGCGGCCCTGCCTGCGGGCCTGTTCATCTATTTCGCGCAGGCCCTGCCCGCCGTCGGCCATGGCGAACGGTTGCGGGAAAGCACGCCCTGGGTCCCTATCCTGGATGGCGTGGACCTGTCCTTTTCCCTAGACGGGCTCAGCCTCCTGTTCGCCCTGCTGATCACCGGGATCGGCACGTTTATCGTGCTCTATGCCGCGGCCTATCTGAAGGGCCACAACCATCTCGGCCGGTTCCTGTCCTTTCTGCTGGCCTTCATGGCCTCCATGCTTGGCCTCGTGCTGGCGGACAATGTCATCACCTTCTTCGTTTTTTGGGAGATGACGTCGATCACGTCCTTCCTGCTCATCGGGTTCAGCCATTCCAAGCCGGCCTCCCGGCGGGCCGCGGTCCAGGCGCTGGTGGTGACCGGCGGCGGCGGCCTTGTGATGCTGGCCGGCCTGCTCGTGATGGCCTCGATCGGCGGCAGTCTCGAATTCTCCGTGCTCCTCGCCCAGGGCGATCTCTACCGGGAGCACGCGGCCTATGGGCCCCTGCTCATCCTGCTGCTTGCCGGTGCGTTCACCAAATCGGCCCAGGTGCCATTCCATTTCTGGCTGCCCAATGCGATGGAGGCGCCGACCCCCGTCAGTGCCTATCTGCACTCGGCGACCATGGTGAAAGCCGGCGTGTATCTGCTGGCCCGCATCCATCCGGCCATGGGGGATACGGCGCTGTGGGAAACGCTGCTGACGGGCTTCGGGGCGCTGACCTTCCTGGCCGGAACCCTGCTCGCCATTCGCCAGACGGATCTCAAGCTCATTTTGGCCTACACGACCGTTGCCAGCCTCGGGCTGCTGGTCATGCTGCTCGGCGTCGGCAGTGAAAAAGCCGTGACCGCGGCCATGACCTATCTGCTCGCGCACTCCCTGTTCAAAGGCGCGCTGTTCATGGTCGCCGGCGGGGTCGACCACAGCACCGGGACCCGGGATGCAACCATTCTGGGAGGGATCGGCCGCGCCATGCCAATCACGGCCGTCGCCGGGGCGCTGGCCGTGCTCTCCATGGCCGGCGTGCCGCCCTTTGTGGGCTTCCTCGCCAAGGAGGTCATCTACAAGGGCACCCTGGCCGGCGATGCGGCCGTTCTTGTGACGGCGGTCGCGGTGGTGGGCAATATCCTGATGGGGGCTGCGGGCGGCCTTGCCGGTATACGCCCCTTTATCGGCCGGCGCATGCCCACCCCCAAAGAACCCCATGAGGGCTCGCCTTCCCTTTGGCTCGGCGCTCTGGTGCTTGCCGTTCTGGGGATCGTCAGCATCGTCGATCTGCACTGGACGAGCGCGCACATTGTCGGGCCGGCGGTGTCCGCAATCTATCCCGGTGCCAAACCGGTGGATCTCCATCTGTGGTCCGGCGTCAATCTCCCGCTCGTGCTCAGCATGATCACCCTGGCCGGTGCCCTGACGGTCTATCTCGCCGGGCCGGCGATCCGGAATGCCCTCATTGGGGCTTCGGCCCATTGGTGGGGTCCGGACCGGGGCTACGACCAGGCCCTTGCCGGTGTGCGTGCGGCGGCCGGCGGCCTGACGGGCCTTCTCCAGAGCGGCCGGCTCAGCGCCTACACGGCCATCACATTCACGGTCCTGGCCGTCACGCTGGCCGTTCCGGTGTTTTCGGGCATGCCCATCCGGTTCGCGCTTGAAGGCATGCCGGACTTTTACGCCCTTGGCGTCATGGTCCTGACGGCTGTGGCGGCCATCGCGGTGATGCTGCTGCGCCAACGCTTGCTCGCCGTCGTGGCGGCGGGGGTGGTCGGCGCGGCCATCAGCCTGATCTTCTTGCTGTTCGGAGCGCCGGATCTCGCCTTCACCCAATTCATGGTGGAAACCTTGTCCGTGGTGATCCTGACCCTTGTGCTTCTGCATTTGCCCGTCGATGTCCATGACAGCCGGACCTGGTCTTATCGGCTGCGGGACGGCGCCATTGCCGGGTCAATCGGGGTGATGTTCGCCCTGACCCTCATGGCGATTACCGCCCAGCCGGTGGATTTGCGCCTCAGCGACTACTTCGCCGAAGCGTCCTATCTTGCCGCCTACGGACGGAATGTGGTGAATGTCATACTGGTCGATTTCCGTGCCCTCGATACCTTCGGGGAAATCTCGGTGGTGATGGTGGCGGGCATTTCCGCCCTGGCCCTGATGGGGGCGGGCCTGCGCCTGCGCCGGCGGGGCAGCACCGGGGATGCCGACGCGACGCACCGAGGGGAGGGCACCCGATGAGATCCTTGATCCTGCGCACGGCCATGCCGATGCTGGTCAGCCTGACGCTGGTCTTCTCCATGTTCGTGCTGTTCCGCGGCCACAACGAGCCCGGTGGCGGTTTCATCGGCGGGCTGATCGCCGCCTCGGCCTTCGCCCTTTACATGATTTCCGACGGGCCGGCAGCGGTCCGCAAGGCCCTGTGGGTCCATCCCCTGTCCTATGCCGGGGCGGGCCTTGCCATGGCGGGTTTCAGCGGGTTCATCTCCCTGCTGACGGGCGATCCGTTCCTTACGGGCAAATGGTACATTCCGGATATCGACCCATCGCTGAAATATTTCGCGACGCCGGTCCTGTTCGATATCGGCGTTTGGCTCGTGGTGTTCGGTGCGATCACGGCCCTCGCGCTCGGACTGGAGGAGGTCGACTGATGGAACCGATCCTCGCCGTGCTGGTCGGTATCCTGATCGCCGTCAGCATCTACATGATGATGTCCGGATCCTTCGTGCGCATCGTTTTGGGCATTCTGGTGCTCAGCAATGCAGCCAATCTGCTGATCTTCACGGCCGGGCGGCTCACCCGGGACGTGCCGCCGATCATTCCCGGCGACAAGAAAACCCTGGCCGCCGCCGCCAATTCGCTGCCCCAGGCCCTGATCCTGACGGCGATTGTGATCAGCTTTTCGCTCTTCGCCTTCATCCTTGTCCTGGCTTTCCGCTCCTACCGGGAAATGGGTACGGTCGAGACCGCCGAGATGCGCATTGCCGAACCCCATGCGAGCCCGCCGGACGGCGATGAAATCGGCGCGGCCGATTGGAGGGAGGGCCGCCGGCCATGAATATTTATCTCGAATGGCTTGTGGTGCTGCCCCTGGCGTTGCCCTTGATCGGCGCAGGTCTGTGCGTCGCCGCCTGGGGCCGCCCCGGGGTCCACAAGGCCATCACCGCCGTCACCATGTTGGCGCTTGCGGCGGATGTCATCGCCCTTTTCCTGCTGGTCTGGGACAACGGTCCCGTGACCATGACCATGGGGGATTGGGTGCCGCCCTTCGGCATCACGTTTATCGCCGATGTGTTCAGTGCGGGGCTTGTCGCGGCCGCGACTTTCATGGCGGCGGTCTGCCTGGCCTTTGCGGCCTTCACCGTGGACGAAGAGGCCATGATCCGGGGGTTCTTTCCCCTGTTTCTGGCCCTGATGGCCGGTGTGTGCGGATCTTTCCTGACCGGCGACATCTTCAATCTCTATGTCTGGTTCGAGGTTATTCTGATTGCCTCCATCGGTCTGCTGATCATCGATTGCACCCGTGAGCAGATCGACGGCGCGATCAAATACACGATCCTCAGCCTGATCGCGACGACGGTGTTCCTGGTGGCCACGGGCCTGCTCTACGGCATTGCCGGCACCTTGAACATGGCCGATCTTGCCCTCTCCCTCGAAGGGCGGGGCGGGGAGCCCCTCGTCTTCGGCGTGGCGCTGCTCTATCTCATGGCCTTCGGCATGAAAGCGGCGGTGTTTCCGCTGTTTTTCTGGCTGCCCGCCTCCTATCACACCGGCCACCCGGTGGTGTCTGCCATTTTCGCGGCGCTTTTGACCAAGGTGGGCGTTTACGTGCTCATCCGGGTCTACACCCTCATTTTCCCCGATGTTGTCGGCATGGACACGGTGTTCCTGTGGCTCGCTGCGGCGACCATGCTGTCGGGCGCCATCGGCGCGCTCGCCCAGTCGGATCTGCGCAGGCTGATCGCTTTTCTGGTGGTCTCCGGCATCGGCTATATGCTGCTGGGGCTCGCGATTGGGCCCCAAGCCATGGCCGGGTCGATCCTTTATCTGCTCCATTCCATGGTGGTCACGGCTGCCCTGTTCATGGGCGCAGGGCTGGCGCGCCGCATGGTCGGGGCCAGCTGGCTGCGCGGCCGTGGCATCTATCGGCATGCGCCGTTTTTCTCGGTGCTCGTGCTGGCGGTGGCCTTATCCATGGCCGGATCGCCCCCGTTCGGCGGCCTGTGGCCCAAGGTCATGCTGGTTGACGCGGGGCTTGCGGCCGACGCGCCGGTCGCCGTGACGGCCGTGCTCCTGGCCGGTTTCCTGTCGCTGGTCGCGCTCGGGCGCGCTTTTGCTTTGGCCTTCTGGGCCGACAGCGGCGATGAGCGAAGCGCGGCCCACCAGATCATCGCGGGCCCCCCCGTGGCGGCCGTTGCGCCCTTTGCCGTGCTTGTCGTGACCACGGCCCTGATGGGATTATGGCCCGCGCCCTTTGTGACCTACGCCAAGCGCGCCGCCGACAGCGCTTTCGACACGGCACCGTATATCGCGGCTGTCGCCAGCGACGGGCCGACCATGCGGGGCGAGCCGCCGCCGCCCGTGCCCAATGGGGATGGCCCCAAGGGGTACGGCAATGCGAAGAAAAAAGCGCAGGCCCCGGACATGTCCGAAACCCTGATCGCTCGGAACCCGTGAGCGCCCGAAGTCTCTTCTTTGGCGTATGAGTGAGGGTCGGCAGATCCGTCCCAAGAACCATCAGGTGCCCTCTTGGCCTCAACTGAGGCCTCAACCGGGCCGCCAATTGGGCCTTAACCGGCTGGGCGCCCGACCCCACAGATCGAGACAGCGACCATGATCACCATTGCAACCAATCTGTCCTACGCCATCATTCTCATAGCCATCGCCATCGCGTTCTACCGGCTGATGGTCGGCCCGACCCTTGCGGACCGGGTGGTCGCCCTCGATTTCATCACACTGGCGGTGATCGGATTCATTGCCGTCTCCGCCCTGGCCAGCCGCCAATACGCCTATCTGGATGTGGCCATTGCCGGCGGGCTGGTCGCCTTCGTCGCCACCGTGGCCTTCGCGCGCTACGTGCTTCGGCGGGCGGACGAAGGACGCGGACCCGGGGGGCCGACATCGTCCGGTTCGTGATCCCTCGGCGATGGACCTGCAGCAGGTGTCTGCGGACGGCCGTTGGGCCGCGCGCGGGTCCCATGCCAAGATCGCGCGGCGGCGTCCCTCGCAGGCGTTTTCGGCTGCGCATGCCGCTCTATTTCACCACACTGGACCGTAATAACCATAAATCCTGTTGGCTCTACAAAAGTGGCCATTACCGTCATTTTATACTTGCGGGCGGTCATGCATGTTTCTAATCTCTCGCCATACATTGTGCCTCGCTTATCTATTCTTGGTGATGGGAAATGGATTCGATGGACTCTACAAGAGCGGAAATTGTCGATATGACTGCGGAAATAGTTTCCGCCTATGTCGGAAATAATGTGGTGGGATCTTCGGATTTACCGGATCTTATCCACCAAGTGTATATCGCACTCAGGGAAGTCACCCATGTGGTGCCCGAAGAACCCGCAGAGCCGCTGAAACCCGCCGTTAATCCCAAAAAATCTGTTTTCCGTGACTACATTGTGTGTCTTGAGGACGGTAAAAAATTCAAGTCACTGAAACGTCATTTACGGACCCATTACAATCTGACACCGGAAGAATACCGCGAACGGTGGAGCTTGCCGAAAGACTATCCCATGGTTGCGCCGGACTATGCCGAGGAGCGGTCTCGTCTCGCTAAGGAAATGGGCCTTGGGCAGAAGGGCCGGAATGGTAAGAAAGAGAGCTGAGAGTGCTTTCGGCCGTGTTTGACCGTTAGGATTTGACCTCTTCCCTGCCTTTTCCGTCTCGATCGTCGGTGATGTCGCGCTGTCAACAACGCAAGTCTCATCGTCGCTGCGGTCGCGACGCGCGGCGTTCTCGGTCGAGCGGTAAGCGCCAGGCCATGCCCCCGAGATCTTCGTCATCGCTCGCGACCACGAAAGAGCGCGATGACAGAGGGCTTGGCCGAAATCCGCCGGCGCCCGAAATCGCAAGCGCTTCGATTTTCACATTGGGCAAGGGCAGGCGTGGACCGCGCTCGGGGCGGCAGACCATCGCGTCGTCGGTCAGACATGCGCTGTCCACGGAATAAAGGATCGACGCGAAAGGTCCCGTGTCGCCTCCGTCCTCAGCCCCGACGAGAAACACGCGCCCGTTAACGGGCCCAGCCATGGCACTCACATGGCGCCGGTCCCCGCCGTCCGGTGCGGCAGGCACCGTCCAGGGCGCTTGCAGACTGCGGGCCTTCAGGTTTTTCTCACGCGCCGGTCGCTCTGCGATCAGGGTCAGCTCGGGCCCGGTGCCCAGATGAAAGTCGAACATCCGGATGCGTGCCGGGCTGCGCTCCGGGCCGCCGCCCCGCTGCACCAGGATCACCGTCAACCGCTGACCGTCGGAATCGTGGGACGTGACAACGTCAGTGGGAAGACAGAGTGCTCCTTCGACATCCGACAGGTCTGCGCCGGTAAAGGTTACAAAGCCATCCAACGTCACGACGGCCTGGCCGTCTGGCCTGGTCTGGAAAGCCAGCGCATAGGCCCGCGCCGTGATCCCCGCCGGCCGATAGTCCCCACTTTCGAAGGCCAGAAACCGCTGCGCGCGCGCCGGCCGTGTTCCCGGCCCGCGATCCCGGAGTGCTGGGACGGGCGCAAGCGCGCAGATCGCCTCCAGATCGCTCGGTGTGCGATCGATGCCAAGGCCCTCGGCAAGGCGCAAAGGCACACGCTCCAGGCCGGCAACGCCGCCGCGACGGGGCAGATGAAGAAGCGAGACATACCCCACCATGCCGCTGGGGTCGGAGCGGGGCACGGCCGCCCCTCCCTTGGTGTCATGGATGGCGAGGAAACGATCCTGGTCGATTGCGGCGAGGCCGCTGATCCCTTCACCCAAATAGGCCGATCCCAGGGTCCAGGGCGACGGTGCGGAACCGCTCCGGCGTCCGGCGGCGAGCCACCGGTCCAGCACGGCCTCAAGGTTCTCGGCCCCCGTTCGGTCTTGGGCACCGGGTGCGCCCCCAAGCGGCGGCCTCGACGCAGGCGCCGCGGAGCGGGGCGCCGGGCCCCGCCGGCGGGCGAAGGCCTGGGCGTCAGCCAAAACCCGGCCGGCGATATCCTCAAGCTGATCTCGTACAGCCAAGGGCGGAGAATGGTCAACGGACGGACACCGCAGCCGTCCCATCTGGGCCAGGGCCGCCTCGACAGGCAGGGCCGCCACACCGGCCGCGCGGGCAATCCGCCCCGCGCGGGCGGCGTCGATCGTTCGGCCCGGGACGGCACGGCAGGGCGCGGGGCCGAACAGGATGCGATAGGCCGGCTTTCCATTCGCGATGCTTGGCGTCTTCGTATCGGCTGAGACACCACCGGTCGCCAGCACAAGGAGCGCGACCAACACGCCGCCCATGGCTCGGCGCGCCGCCCTTGGCCTGTCTTCGATCCCTGCCATTGTGGAGCCTCCCGCCAAGCGGGCAATCCCCGCATGGCGATATGAATACGGACATCGCGGAATTATGGATAGCCCGTTCCCACAGAAAAGTCGTGGCAGACGTTCCTGTCGCCAGCGAACGCGGCCCGTCCCTTGCTCTTCCTCTGGATGCAAGACAGGGAGGTCCGAATGGGACGGTTGTTGGATTTGTCACAGGACCATATCGCCATTGCTGCCGGAGACGGGGCCCTGTCCCGCCTGATCGGTGGCGTGTTGAGGGATATGGGGGCCGGGGCAGTCACGCTCGTCGCCGACGGGCCCTGTGCCATGGCTGCACTGGACGGCCGCGCATTCGACGCCCTGATCTGCCACGTCGACTCCCTCCCGCGTCAGGGCCTGGCGCAGTTCGCCCGCATGCGGCTCAGCGGTGACGACAAGACCGGTCTCCAGCGGCCCGTCATCCTGCTGACCAGCCATCCGACCCGCCAGTCGGTGCGTCTTGCCAAGGCTGCGGGCGCCGGTGCCGTTCTGGCCTGGCCGGTGTCCCCCATCCACATCATTCGGGCCCTTGCACGCATTCTCGGCCGTCCTTCTCCAGACGATCAGGCCCCGGCTTTCTGGTTTGCCGAAACGGATTGGGCGCCCCGGGCCCGCCCCGGCACCCGTTGACGGGGGAGGGTACGGCCCCGGACCGGTTCCGTCATGGCCACACGGCATCCATCCAGCTTGGCGCGGCAAAACGCCAGGCGTGGAACCAGGCATTGGCCTCGGCATAAACTTCGAACGCGAGCGAGTGCGCCGTTGGGCCCTCAAGGTCGAACCGCGCTTCCTGGTCCTCGCCGAAATCGTGGGTGGTGCCGGCGAAACGGCGGGCCATGTCGCCCATGGCCGGGTTGTTCTCCAGACACAGAACGAAGACGCTCCCGATGCCGCGGTTTTGGGCGGCGGTGAGCAGGCGCGCCAGCAGTTCTCCACCGGCGCCCCGACGCTGATAGGGTTTTTCGATCGACAGCCAGGCGGAGGCAGTCGCCGGCCAGGACCATTCGAGCGGATCGAGCAGGCCGACGCCTCGCAGATTGGTCCCGGCAAAAAGCCCGAACCCCAGCCCGGTCACAAGGTTGACGCTGGCGGCATAGTCCCGGATGAAGACATCTGAACCCGCATTCCCCGGATGACTTTCCGATTACGTGCGTCTGAGCGCCGATTCATGTCATCATATCAATGGGTTGAGGCGAATGTGCGAGGCGTTTCATGGACAGCGTGGCGGGTGAAGATGATCGGGATGCCTTGCGAGTTGGTTTCGACCGCCGTTTGAAGCTGGAATTTCACGGCTCCCGCCTCACCTCCGATGCTGGTCTGCTGGCTTTTCGGGAGCTGGATGAGGCGCTCGGGTTGACGGACTTGGCGGGGGACGCACTCACCGACAGCCGCACCGGC
>JBHJGV010000095.1:0-15932 GCA_050331455.1 Alphaproteobacteria bacterium | reverse complement strand
GAAGGATTGTGCCGGCGGCGCGGGCAGGCGCGATCGTGTTCGAGTTGTAGGTCAGCGAGATGGAGCCCAATGCGTCCGTATGGGACATAGCCGGGTTGGACCAGCGTATGATGGCCTGGTCCTGGACAATCTGGAGCGTGTACGCACCGTCACGGGCCACGGGCGCGGCGGCGACTTGGCGGGTCAGTTTGAAACCCCGATAGCGCAGGGTGTGGTTCCAGACCAGTTCAAGCCCCTGACCCGGAATGGCAAAGGGCAGCCCCAATGTGCCACCCGTCACGCCCGTACCGCTCGATGTGAGCGCCGTCATTCCGGCATTGCGCCTATTGGCCTCATAGACCGCTTGCGGATAGGCGCAGCTTCGGCGTGACGGATAGACCGGCATCCTGTAACCCGGATGAGCCTTTAATAGCGCCTTGTAGCCATCGGTCAGTTTGTCAGCATGCAACGCCATATTCGTGGCCGTGATGGTGAAAAGCGCCCGGTCCTCCGGAAACGGATTGGGGTGGAGCTGCGTCTGCGGATCGAAACTCACATGATCGGGAATGCCAGTGAGGCCACCGGTCCAAGGCGGAATGGTGCCATTTGGGTTGCCGGCCATCTCACTGCCCATGGGCGTCAGGTCCTGACCGATACGATCAGCCACCTCGGCCGGCACGGCGGCCTCGCACACAGTTTGGGCCGCGCACAGAATGAGGCTTGCGCACAGGCCGGCCCGGACTCGCAGGGGAAGGCGCGATCCTGACACCAGAAGGCATTGGGATAAGGCTCTGGTGAGACGGCGCTCAATCTGCGGCCCCATGGGGAGGCTCCTTCCCTGTCGCCACAAGGAACGGATGAACACCAACAAAATCACCCCGCCGGGCATGACACGGGAGACGGGGGATCGGCGGATAAGAGCATCGGGACCGGTGAGCGTTCAAGGGACACCGTTAAAGGCCAGTCAACCCCAATCATAACACAGAGGATTGCCAAACGCCACAAAGAGAAAGAGGGGGGGGCCCGGACGCATCTTGGCGGAGGCTGCGTCCGGGCGGGAGGGGGCCCGGGGAGACGAGCAGGGGTGAATCGTCTGCCCCGGGCGTATGTGCGACATTGGGGGGTCTCAATTTTTGCCGCCGGGTTGAAAGCGGCAAATGGCCGGTTGGGGGGATTTGGCGTGGGGTGGCCGATACTGAGACCTGTCGCACATTCCGTGTCGACAGTGCCGGGAAGAAAGGTCCGCCGTATCTTCCCGATGTCGAAAACTCTCCTTACGAATTCTTAAGAGCACTTGCCGTTCCGTCACCTGAACAAAAGTTCTATTCAACATTTGCAGATAACAAAGCGATCAATGCTTGGCGTTCACCTTGCGGCAACCAGTGTTACCAACCTGTTATCTGTATTGCCTGTCATCTTTATATGTGTCAACGGAAAAAACACAGAAGGTGACAGTTTTTTCACAGGGCGGTTCACATGGAAACACTTGTACCAACGAGACACACTCTTGCTCCGGAAAGGTATTGTCTTGCATCCATTAGGGTTAACAAGACCTTGCCAAACCGTAAGAAACGGTACCGTCACCAGCGCGTGCGTGTCAAACAGCTTTTTCGCTCTCCAAGAAGTAGATTTATCCACGATGTGGACAAAAGTCTTCCCACAGGAGGAACAGCACTGTCCGCGACCTGGGATACGCAACTGAATCGGAACTTACGGGGGAAGGCGGATGGAGCGGCAGGCAGAACAAATCCGCAACGCATCCAGACCTGATAGCAAAGAGGTGCCGTGATTCGTCGGAGGACGCAACCACGGCACCATGTGGGCGGGAGCCGTAATGTCGGGCGCCGGATCAGGCGATCCGTCGCCCGATCACCGCAGCCTCATTCGCCGGAAGCCATCTCAGGTGTTGCTGCACGGATCGTCATCGCGGCCGGGTCCACCATGGCCGCGCCGGTGACGCCCGCGCCCCATGGGGCGGCTCTCGCGGATTTCGTCGGCCGTCACGGTGCCGTCGTCATTTTTGTCCACGGCACTGAACAGCCGATCGACGGGGGTTTGCGCTTCTTCGAGGGTCACCTGGCCGTCGCCGTCGCGGTCGAGAGCCTGGAAGCGCCGGATCATCCGCTGGCGGTTTTGCTTCATCCAGAAACCGTTGAATTCCTCCAGCGACAGGCTCGAGTCCTTGTTCTCGTCGAAGTCGCCCAGATCCGCCGTGACGAGATCCACGGCCTCCTCCCGGGTGACCGATCCGTCCTGATCCGTATCGAAGCGCTCCAGCATTGCTTCCGGGGCGCCGATGCGTCCGGGACCTCCGCGACCTGGCTGCTCCGCCGCCGATGGAGCGGCACCCAGCACGGCCACCACGCCGAGAGCGCCGGCGGCCGCGGTCAGGGTCAGAATGCGAAACCGGTGTGTGAAGAGGGTCATATCCGTATCTCCTCAAGATGGAAAAAAGGCGCCGGAACGACCGCCGGTCGGAAGGAAGACCAGACCCGGCGGCGTCTCGACGGCGATGAGGAAACAGGGCCACTGTCGCGATTTGATGCCGGGATTGGGGAAAAGGGTCAGCAATCGTCGCCGGACCGGGCCCTGATACATTTTGCGACAAAGGGGCCCCGGCGCCGTGCTGCGGCGTGATAGGAAAGCAGGCCCGAGATCAGTGAGGCCGGCATGGACGATGCGCCCCATATTCTGGTGGTCGACGACCACCGCGACATCCGCGACAGCCTCGTGCGGACCCTCAAGGCTGAGGGTCTGAGAGCGAATGCCGCCGAAACCGCCGCCCAAGCGCGAAAAATCCTCAAAACGCGCCGGATCGATCTCATTCTACTGGATGTGATGATGCCCGGCGAGGACGGCCTCAGCCTGTGCCGGTCCATTGTCGAAACCAGCGGAGTCCCGGTCATTCTGCTCACCGCGCGTGTCGAGGAGACGGACCGTATCGTGGGCCTGGAGATGGGGGCGGACGATTATGTCACGAAGCCTTTCAGCCCCCGGGAGCTGATCGCCCGGATCAAGGCGGTCCTCCGGCGCACCCGCGCCCTGCCACCAGGCCAGCGCCCACCCGAGGCCGAGACCCTTCGTTTCGCCGGTTGGACGCTCCATGTCTCCCAACGCAATCTCGAAACCGCGACCGGCGTGACCGTGCCCCTGAGCACCGGCGAATTCCGTCTGCTGATGGTCTTTCTCGCCCATCCGCGCATCGTGCTCAGCCGTGACCAGTTGCTCGACCTCACACGGGGCAGGGATGCGGGCCCCTTCGACCGCTCCATCGACAACCAGGTGAGCCGCCTGCGGCGCAAAATTGAGGAGGACCCCAAGGATCCTCAGATCATCAAAACCGTCTGGGGCGGCGGCTACAGCTTCTCGGCCGCTGTGGAGAGGGGGGACGCGGCGGCATGACCTTTCGGCATCCCTTGTTCCGCCTGCCCGCGAGCCTGGCCGGCCAGATCGTCATCCTTGTCCTGACGGGTACCCTCGTCTCACAGCTTGTCATGATCCTATTGTTCACGGATGAACGTCGGACGATTGCCCGCGATGCCGTTGAGGAGCGGGTTGCCCGCCGCATGGCCGAGGCCGTGCGGCTGACCCGGTCGTTGGACCCGGCGCTCCAGGATACGCTTCTGCGCAGTTTGAGCGACCGGCGTCTGCGGGTCTCGAGCCGTCCTGCACCGGATCGTCTTGTGGCCATGACCCGTCCCGACCGTGCCTTCGCGCAGACGCTCACGGCGCAACTGGCGGAAACGGGGGTGACAGCGGAGGCGGTCGCGGCGCGGCGCGGGCTTTTCGATCCGTCGGAACAGATCGGCCGGCCCCGACGCAGGCCCCGACGCGGCACCGTCATCGTCTTGATGGAGGTCAGCTTCGGCCCCGGGGACCGGGTCACGGGCATTGTTTATCTCCCCCGCCATCCGCCCCGGCCGGGGGGCATTATCGTGCTGGTCTCCACCGTCACCGCCCTGATCCTGACCGGCATCATGGTTTGGCTTGCCCGGCGCATCACGCGGCCCCTTGCCGCTCTTGGCGAGGCCGCCGACCGGCTCGGCACCGGACGCAGCCATGAAAGTCTGCCCGAACAGGGACCCCAGGAAGTGCGCCGCGCCGTTTCGGCCTTCAACCGCATGGGCCGGCGGCTCGATGGGGTGCTGGAGGATCAGCGGCGTATGGTGGCCGCCGTCGGGCATGATCTGCGCACGCCGATCACGGCTTTGCGTCTGCGTACGGAATTTGTGGAGGATACGGAAAACCGGCACCGTATGGCGCGAATTCTCGATGAAATGCAGACCATGGCGGATGGTCTCGTGGCACTGACCCGGGCCGACGCGGAAGACGAGGCCGTGCGGCCCACGGATCTTGCAGCCCTTGTCGACAGTATCGCCGACGACATGGCCGATCTCGGCATGGCGGTGGAGACGGGGGCGCCCCAAATCGTCTATCCGTGCCGGCCCGGCGCGTTGACCCGGGCGGTGCGAAACCTGGCGGAAAACGCCGTCCGCTATGGCGGGGCCGCCCGCATTGCCATTGCGCCCCAGGTCGACCGCGGTGTCGCAATCACCGTGGATGACGATGGCCCCGGTCTGCCCGAGGAGGCGCTGGAGCGGGTCTTCGAGCCCTTCACCCGGCTGGAAAGCTCCCGCAACGCCCAGACCGGGGGTCTGGGGCTCGGTCTTCCCGTCGCCCGAATGATGGTCCAGAAGCACGGCGGTACGGTCACTCTGCGCAATCGGCCCGAGGGTGGCTTGCAGGCCAGGATTCTGCTGCCGCCGGTGCTGGCCTGATCGGGCATCGGCGCGGACCCAATGCGGAGGACGCCTTGAAAGTCCCGTCCATTTTCGTCCGGATTGCCGGAAAAAAGGCGCTTGCAGCGACGGCGGCGCTCGCTTTGTTCCTGGGCATCGCGCCGCTTCAGGCCGCGTCCGCCGGGCAGGGCGCCCCTGCCGGGCAGGGCGTCCCTGCAGGACAGAACGTTGGGGATCTGGCCGGGCCCTCGGGTGCGCCGCTGCCCGTGGGCCGCATCATCACGGATCGCGGGCCCGTCTGCACCGGCGTTCTGATCGGCCGTTATGCGGTCCTGACGGCCGCCCATTGCCTCGTGACCCGGGCCGGAGACGGTTTTTTTTCATCCGCCCTCATCCATTTCGCGCTTTATCCTCCGGACGGGAATCAACTCTATGCCAAGGCCGCCGAGCGCCATGTGGCCCCGGACTATCCCCTGCCCGCTTCCGTGGACCCGGAGGCGCTGGCCCATGACTGGGCCGTGGTGATCCTGGCGGATCCCCTGGGCGACACGGTGCCGCCCGCCCGGCTGGTGACCGGGGAGGACTGGCGCCGCCGCGGCCTTGCCCGGCGCCCGGGCACGCTGACGGTCGTGGCGTTCGGCCGGGCCCGGACCTTGCGCCCGACGGTGCGCCGGCGCGCCTGTGCCCTGCTCGACCCGGCCGGCGATCTACGCCATCCCGCGCTCATTCACCACGACTGCATCGTGGAACGGGGCAGTTCGGGCTCGGTGCTGTTGGGCCTGTCCGGCGGGGACGTGCTGGCGCTGGCGGTCAATGTGGCCGTGCGGCGGGGCGGCGCGGCGCGCACGGTGGCGACGCTGCTGCCCGAAACCGTGCGTGCCTTCGGCGCCCGCGAGCCCGATCCCCTGGCAAGCATCAACGCCTGGGAAAGCCCCTTTGCCCGCCGCACCAAGGATGCGCCCTGGTCCCGGCCCCAATAGGCGCACGTCCAGCCATGAATCCTTCGGCGGGGCCATGGCGATGGTTTTGTCCCGTGCTGGATGCGGCCCGGCGAATGGGTTTAACTGGCGGCGGATGAAACCCGTCTTTCGGCCAGAGGACACCCCATGACCGCCGCCGATCCTGCACTTTACGCCGCCCGCGCTTTCCAATCTGCCGGCCAGACGACCGCCGAGGCGGCGCCGCAGCCCGAGCAGGGCTTTGTGGAAGAAATAGTCCTTTGGCTGTCGTCGCCGGATGACCTGATTTTGATGGCCACGGTCGCGGCGAGCGTGTTTGGTGTGCTGGTGGTCCTCCAGGGAACCATCTACGGCGCGTTGACGGCCGTGAACCGCCGGCGCCCGGGAACGGTCCTGTTCCTGATCAAGGGCCTCGTCAATCGGGTCGGATGGATCTTCCTCGCCATGCTGTCCCTGGAGGTCAGCCAGGCCGCGGCCACGGTTCCGGCGGGCATATCCCGCATCATTACCATGGCCTTCACCCTGTCGGCGGTTGTCCAGGGCGGCACCCTGATCTATCACATCATCATCCGCAGCTTGCGCCACTACATCCAATCCCGGCCCGATTCGACGACCGGGCTGCAGAACGCGATGGGCCTGATCCAGTCCGTCCTGCGGCTGACGGTGATTGTGGTCGGGACGATCCTGGTGCTGGACAATCTGGGGGTCAATGTCACGGCGCTCGTTGCCGGTGTCGGGATCGGCGGTATCGCCATCGGCCTTGCGGCCCAGGGTATTTTTCGGGAGCTGTTCAGCTCCCTGTCGATCATCCTCGACAAGCCCTTTGCGGTCGGGGATTACATCGTCTCCGGCGACACCCTAGGCACGGTCGAGCATATCGGCTTGCAGACCACCCGGATCCGCAGTCTGACGGGCGAGGAAATCGTCGCGCCCAACTCGGATCTCATGTCCTCCCCCCTGCGCAATTTCAGCACGATGGAAGAGCGGCGGATCAGCTTTTCCCTCGGCGTGACCTATGAGACTCCGCACGCCAAACTTGCAGCGATTCCGGGCATGATCCAGGGGATCATCGAGGGCCAGGACGGCACCCGGTTCAGCCGCTGTCATTTCTCCGGATACGGGGATTTCGCGTTGACCTTCGACACGGTCTATTTCGTGCTGTCGCCCGACTATGGGACGTTCATGGATATTCAGCAGGCGGTCAATCTTGCCATCCACCGGGCCTTCGAGGAGGCCGGCATCGCTTTCGCCTATCCGACCCAGACCATTCAACTCCAGCGGACGGGCTCCGTGCCAGACCCGTTCTCGTCCACGCCGGCGACCGCCTGACGGTCGGTCCCAGAGGAGATCTCCGATGACGATCACGCTTTATGGATCGAGCCTGTCGCCTTTCGTGCGCAAGGTGCGGATCGTGCTGGCCGAGAAGGGCCTCGATTACACGCTGGACCAGGTGAATGTCTTCAATCCGCCCGACTGGTTCCTGGCCATCAGCCCGCTCAAGCGCATCCCGGTCCTCAAGGATGGGCACGCGACCCTTCCGGATTCCTCGGCCATCTGCGGTTATCTGGAAAAGCGCTCGCCCGACCCGGCCCTTTACCCCCGGGTGCCCTTCGATTTCGGCCGAGCACTGTGGTTCGAGGAATATGCCGACAGCGAATTTGCCGGTGCCATCGGGCTGGGCTGTTTCCGCCCCGTGGTGGTCTCGCGGCTCATGGGCAAGGAGCCCGACCACGCCGCCGCCCGCAAGACCTGCGAGGAGCGTCTGCCGCGCTATCTCGCTTATCTGGAAGGGGAAATCACCGGCCGCACCCATTTCGTCGGCGAGGCCCTGTCAATTGCCGATATCGCCGTGGCGTCCCAGCTCGTCAATCTTCGGCACACGGGCTACATGGCAGCCGCCGGGACCTATCCCAGCCTGACGGCCCATTTCCAACGTATGCTGGCGCGGCCGAGCTTTGCCGCCTGTCTTGCGGAGGAACAAGCCCTGTTGTCAAAATTCGGGGTGACGGCCTGAGCCGCCGTCATGCCCCTTCCGCGGCCATGGCCCGGCGCACGTTCCACAGGCCGAACACGTCGTAAAGGGCGTGGGCGATGATCACGATGAACAGATTATCCGTGATCGCAAAAAGACCGCCCAGATAAAGGGCGATGGGAAAGACGATCAACACATAGAGCACTGAATAAAAGTGCAGTACACTGAACAGAAGCGCCGGCAGAAGGATCGCGGCCCAGAGCGGCAGGATACCGTCGCTCCAGGTTTGGAGCACGCCGCGAAACAGCGCCTCCTCGCACAGGCCCGCTGCGGCGCTCATGGTGAGGATCAGGGGCCAGGTCAGGGTCACATTGGCCCGGCGCATCATTTCGATGCTCGTGGCCGAGGCCTCCTGGGCCAGTTTCGGCGCCATCGCCTGGAACGCCGTCATGATGCCCACCAGGCCCAAAGCACCGGCAAGCCCATGGAGCAGGGCATCGGGCGTTACGGCGAAGCGTGCGAAGGGCGGGGCCCCGATCAGCGCACCCAGGACGAAGGCGACCACGAGAAAGACCACCTGGGGCAGGAACAGCGCGACGAGGCGCTGGATGGGTGGCATGGGCCGGGGGCCGGTTTCCGGGTCCGGAGCGGTTTCAGACAACCCGGCGTCCCTCCGCATCGATGATCAGCGCGCCGTCTTCCTTGGCGAAGGGGCCCGGCGGCAGGGTGTCGAGGAGATCGAGCACGATCTCGCTGGGCCGGCACAGGCGCACCCCCTTCACGGTGCACACGATGGGCCGGTTCACGAGAATGGGATGCTCCAGCATGGCTGCCAGGATCGTTTCTTCGGCCACATTGTCCTCGAGCAGGCCCAGCTCCGCCGCGGGCGATTTCGTTTCCCGCAGGGCCGTGCGCGCCGTCAGGCCGGTGGCCGCGAAGAGCCCGAGAAGCTGGGGACGGGTCCAGCCGGTTTGCAGATAGTCGATCACCGTGGGCGCATAGCCGGCCGCTTCGATCAGGGCCAGGACGTTCCGGGAGGTTCCGCAATCCGGATTGTGGTGGATGACGACCATCATGATGTCTGCCAATCCTTGTCACGAAGCTGTTCGGGACGCGGCGTCTCCGGCGCGATGGGCGTTGTCAGCACAATGTCGAAGTCTTCCGCGGCGATGGTCAACAGGGCGAAATAGGCCGCATGGATGCCGGCCGCGTTGTCCTCCCCAGTGAACCGGTCCGCAGCGATTTGCTGATCCTCGGGCCGGATGTTCTGTGTACGCAGCTTTGCGTCCGTGCCGTGCTTGCCGAACATGCTGAAGGATTCCGCCATGAATGCGGTGTAGGCGTCGTAGAAGCGCTGGGAAAAGAATGGCCGATAGGCGTGGACGATGCGGTCCGTGATCCGCTTGGCCGCAATCACCTCCCTCTCGCCGGTCTCCTTCCAGTTTCCGACGAACAGGAAATAGGCGTAAATGTCATTCAACGGAAAGGCGAGCTTGTCCCAAAGTTCCACCCGCTTTACCACAAGCTCGGAAAATTTTCGGTTGTGGTCCGCTTCGCGGCGGGCGCGAAAACTGAACCAGACGCTGGCCAGCAGGATGGCAAGGGGTGTGAGACCGTTGGCGGCGACGTCGAGCATTTCATAGAGCGTCATCGGCGCGCCGTCTCCCTGGCTGAGGGGGAGGAGCCGGGAAAACCCCACGTACCACCCCGTGAACATGCCAATCCACGAAAAGTGGTGCCGCCTGCGTGACTTGAACACGCGACCCTCGCATTACGAATGCGATGCTCTACCAGCTGAGCTAAGGCGGCTTGGATCCCGACCAATGGCCGAGGTTATAGGGCGGGATCGGTGAAAACACAAGGCTGCAGAGGGACCCTCAGGGGCGCCCGCCCATGCCGGCCCGGCGGGGTTCCGCGTCATGGCGCGCCGAAGAAGGATTGGGTATCGCGCGCGAAGGCCGCCTGTCCTCCTGCGCATCCCCCTCTGCGGCATCCCCCTCTGTGGCATCCCCATCGTCCCAGGCACCGCGCACCGTCGGCCGTATGGATCCGTCGGCTTCGAGATCGTCCGGGTTCATGCGGCGCAAGAGGACATCAATCGGCCGCTCGGGCGGCCCGGTCCTTTCCGATCCAGGATCGATATCCATCTCAGACCCGTCAGAGGGGCGGGTTGGGAGCACCGCCGCCGATCCCGGCGCGAGAGCGGCCGGGGCCGGCCCGGACAGGCCGGGGGCGTTAAGGATGTCGGCCTCGTCGGCACGCGGCGGTGCAAGGCCGGGCACGGCCTGGGCCACATGCCAGCCCAGCGTGTCGAACCGGCCGCATGCGGGGCAGGTGGCCGCCCAGTCCGGCTGCCCGTGGCCGCAAGCCTGGCAGACCCAGCCCCGCTCGCGCGGTGCTTCGGCGGCGATGGTCAGCCAGTGTTCGACGGCGCCCTGATCGATGGCGTCTTGATCGACGGCGGCCTCTGCCCGCTCCAGCGCAACGAACAGGCGCGCCACGCGGCTGGTCAAATTCTCCGCGGCCAGACGCTCCAGCTCCCGGCGCGCCTCGCCGAACCGCTGGGCGTCCAGGGCGGCCTTGGCCACCAGAAGCCCGCTCTCCGGATGCGGACCATTCATGGCGGCAAGGGTCTGGGCCCGCTGCAGGCGCTCCATGGGCGTTTCGCCCCGGAACAGGGTCAAATAGATCTCACCGAGACGCGGATGGGGGTTGTGGGCCCAGATCGCCTCGATCACCTCGCCGGCTTTGGGACGCTTTGCGAGCGTCACCAGGGCTTCAGCCGCCACGATGGCCGCCGGAAGGCAGGTTTCGTCAAGCCCCAGGGCCTTTTGGGCGGCGCCAAGGGCCGCGCTGCTCCGGCCGGTGGCCAGTTTGGTGCCGGCTTCGGCGGCAAACAGCACGGCCGTCATGGTCCGGGCCCGCTCTTCCGTCAGCGCATCCTGTTTGTAGGCGGAATCAACGGCGTGGCGGGCGCCGTCCCAGGCATGGTCTTCCAGCAGGAACATGAAATGGGCCCGGAAGGCCTTGCGGTTCCCGCTGTCGACCAGAAAGGCGCGCCGGGCATAGTCGCGGGCGCCGCTCCCATCACCGTCCGTTCGGGCGATATCGCACAGGCCCATCAGGCCGGTGAGTTCGCCCCGGGGATCGTCGAGCAGGGCCATATAGCCCCGCCGGGCGAGGTCCCGCTCGCCGAGAAGGTCCGCGGATTTCGCGGCGATCAGCCGGGCCAGGAGGTCACCGCGCCGGTCCCGATCGATATTGCCCCAGGCGCGGCGGGCGGTGCGCCCGTCGTCCACATCAAGAGCCAGAATTCCGGCGGCGATCGCCCGTCGGGTGCGGGCCTCCCGCCGACGGGCGAAAAACCGCGCGACGCGGCCGGCACCGCGGAACAGCATGGTCAGGGCATAATTGCCGGTCAGCACCAGGACGAAAAAAGCGAGCAGGGTGCCCAGGGCGAACACGACCGGGGCGACGATTTCGTATCCGAGCCAACGGATCACCACCGTGCCGGGATGATCCGCCAACCAGACCCCGCCCAGTGCCAGGGCGAAAACGACGAGGAAGACGAACAGGATGCGGATCATCGTCGGTCACGATCCCGGAAAAGGTGGGGTGCGGATCACTCTCCGGCAGCCGGCTGACCCGCCTCCGTGGCAATGGAGGCGATGACCCGGCCATTGAGGTCCGTGATCAGGCTGTCGAGTTCCAGGCGGGAACGCGCCGCCGACAGCCAGGCACTGGCCGCGTTCGCACTCTCACCCTGAAGTCTTTCCAATTCCTGAACAGCGCCGGCGAGATTGCCCTCGTTGAGGCGCTGTTCCGCCCGGGCCACCAGGGCCGGCGGCGTGTTTCCGCTCGCCTCGCCGATGGGCCGGACGCTGACGCTGCCCAGGATATTGGCCCAGATCTGGCCGAGGACGCCCTGGTTTTCGGAAGTCCGCCAGGCCCGCACGACCCGGGGGGCCACGCCGGCATAGTCACGGCGCAGGTCCTCCAGGGACGGCAGGCCACGCTCGGCATATTGCTCCATGCCGCCCACGGCCGGGTCGGATTTGACCAGCAGGGACAGGGCCTGAAGTTCCGTGTCGAAGGGCGCCGAAGTCTGGGAGGACCGCGTCAGGTTGGCCACCGCGAGGGCCAGCGCGGCCCGGCGGGCATCCTGGGCCACGTCGTTGCGCTCCAGTTTGCCGATCCGGCCGGCCAGTGCCTCCACCGCAGCCTCGTCGGCCTTCGTGGCCAGTGCATCCATCACATTGGCCGGCGTGGTGCTTTCCAAGGCCGCGACCCGGTTCTGGAGGCGCGTCTGACCCTGGGTGACTTCGCCGGACAATTGGGCGAGACGGGTCTCGACCTCGCTGACGGTGTTGGTCAGCTCGCCCACACTGCCCTGGAGGGCCGCGACACCCTGGGCATTGCCCCCGGATGCACGGCTACCGGCCTGGCGCTGGGCCTCCCGGCTGACGGCTTCGGCGTCGGCGATGCGGTTGCGCAGGTCGCTCAGGCTTTCTTGGAAGCTGGTCACGGCATCGGGATCACCGGTGGCGACGCGGATGGCGTCGATGGTGGAGCGCAGATCGCGCAGCTGGGCTTCGACGGCGGCGGGCACCGTGTTGGAGCGCAGTCCCTCAGTCAGCAGAACAGCCACAAGCGCCCCGAGCAGGGCGGCCAGCACCACCATCAGCGGATTGGCGCTGGAGCGGGCCGCAGCGGCTTCCGGGGCGGGCTCGCTCTGCTTGGCCGCGGCGCCGGGCTTGGTGTCCGTTCCCGGGGTGTCCTCTTTGCTCGGGGTGTCATCCGGACCGGACTTGGCGGTGGCCGGCTTTGTGGCCAACCCGTCATCCGTGCCGGTCTCCGGGGACCGCGCCTCGGCATCGGGCGCCTTGTCCACAGAACCCGCGGCGGTGTCCGAGGTTTTGTCCGAGGCCTGCACGTCGTCCTGATCCCGGGCCTCGGGATTTGTGGTGTCCGCGCCGTTGGTCAGCGGGGACACGGGCGCCGTTTTGTCGGTGTCGGTTTCGGTGGAGAGTTTTGAAGCGGTCATGGGGACGTCTTTCGCAAGGCTGTTGCGCAGCGAAGCGGCCGGGATCGGATTATCCCGGTCTGCGCGAAAACGCGGCGCGTCGGAACTCGACAACTGGATGAGCATCATCGGATCACGCGACACTCATTTCGCTAAAGGCTGTGGCAACCCGTCTTTTATCAGCCTCCGGCTGTCCCCGCTCCCCTAAATCCGCGTGACGCGCGGGATCAGGAGGGCGGCACCAAGCCCTTTGGAGGTAGTCCCGCAGAGGGCTTTTCCGGGCCGCCGGATCCGCTCCCCCATCCGGTCGATGGCAGAAATGGACCATTGGGGGCGCCGCACCAGACGGGAGAACGACGGGTTGAGAGCGAAAAATACCGCTTTCGGCCCTTCATCAGCTTTGCAAGTGCCGCATGGAAGCCAGTGGGATTTACGTTCGCCCGATCCAGCTCTCCAGACACGCGAGAATAGACGCCGTCTTGGGCTCTGACGCAACCAAAACCGCATGCCAGGGCTCATTTCGGGCGGCCTTCGCCACCGCCGGGCTCAGGCACAGGGCCGTCGCATGGGCCGTCGCCGGGGTAAGCTCCGCCTCGGCAATCAGTCGGGAGGCGAGCCGGGCCGTTCGCGGCGATAGAAATGTGATCACCGCGGGCGGCGCATCGGGGCTGTTCAGGACATCGGCGAAGGCCTTGGGGAGACGGTGCACCGCTTCGGCGGCGTAGAGCGTCTCCCGCCGGGCCGCCAAGCCACCCCGCTCCAGCAGCGCAACGAGGTCGCCGGCCAGGGTCGCGCCGGCGCCGTGATAGATCCCGCCGGCGGCCGGGGCACACCGATCGAGGATCGTCCGGGCAAGGCTGTCGACATCGCCGCCGGCCTCAATGACGGGACCGAATCCTGACTGGCGGCACAGATCCGCCGATGCGGCGCCCACGGCGAAGACGGGCAAGCCCGTTCGCCCGCCCCGGGCTGCGTAGGCCCGCACGCCGTTGGCGCTGGTGAACGCGAGGGCCTGGATGCCGGCGAGATCCGGTGGCGGGCCCGGGATCGCCTCAATGGTCATCAGCGGCGCAATGATCGCCCGAAATCCAGCGGCCTCCAGATGCGCGGCGAAGGGTCGGGCATCCTCCAGGGGCCGGGTGACCACCACGCGGGCCCGCGGGACAGCCGCGGAAACGGCACGGTTTTGCGGCGGATTGTCAGGATGGGCCATGGCGCAGGCGGTTCGGGTGCTCGAAAAATGTGCTAGGCGATGCATACCATAAAGGCTTCAGGGCGGATCGCCCGCCATGCCCCTTATCGACCACTCGGTTTTTGGACACCAGGACGATTGCCCAGCCAGCCCCCGCTCACGATCCTCGGCATCGAAACAAGCTGTGACGAGACCGCGGCCGCCGTGGTGCGCGGTCGCCCCGGCGCCGTGCCAGACATCCTCTCCAATGTCGTGCTGAGCCAGCTCGACGCCCACGCGCCCTATGGGGGCGTCGTGCCGGAAATTGCCGCCCGCGCCCATGTGGAGGCGGTAGACACCATTGTCGCCCGAGCCATGGCCGACGCGGAGGCGGATTGGGAGGACCTGGACGCCGTTGCGGCCACCGCCGGCCCGGGCCTGATCGGCGGGGTGCTGGTGGGTCTCACCACGGCCAAGGGGCTGGCCCTGACCCGGGACCTGCCCCTCGTGGCAGTCAACCATTTGGAGGGCCACGCCCTTTCGGCCCGGCTCGTGGAGCCGGTGGCCTTTCCCTATTTGCTCCTGCTCATCTCCGGAGGGCATTGCCAGCTGCTCAGTGTGCGGGGGCCGGGGGATTATCGCCGGCATGGCACCACCATCGACGATGCCGTGGGCGAGGCCTTCGACAAGGTCGCCAAGCTGCTCGGCCTCGGCTATCCCGGCGGGCCGGCCGTAGAACGCGCCGCTGGCGACGGCCGGGCGGACCGCTTCGCCTTTCCGCGCCCTCTGATCAGCCGGCCGGGGGCGGACTTTTCCTTCTCGGGTCTGAAGACCGCCGTGCGCCAGACCTTGGCCGGGCTTGCACCGCCGACGGCCCAGGACATCGCCGATCTGTGCGCCGGCTTCCAGGCCGCTGTCGCCGATACGCTCAGCGCCCGGACCGTCAACGCCATGGCCTTGTTCGAAGCCGTTGACGGGACCGTCGACGACCGTGTGCTGGTGGTGGCCGGCGGCGTCGCGGCCAATAGTGCCATCCGCAAATCCCTCGAAGAGGCCGCCGGGAGCCGGGGCTACCGCCTGGTCGCGCCGCCGCCGCGCCTGTGTACGGACAATGGCGCCATGATCGCCTGGGCAGGCATCGAACGCTTTGCGTCGGGAGCGTGTGACGGGTTCGGTGTGGCGGCCCGCCCCCGCTGGCCCCTCGATCCCACAGCGCGTGCGCTCGAGCCCCGGGCCGGCACCAAGGGGGCCAGGGCGTGAAGGACCTGCTGGCGCAAGGCGCTCCGGTCGGCGTTCTGGGTGCCGGGTCCTGGGGCACGGCGCTCGCGACCGTCCTTGCGCGAAGCGGTTTTGCCCCCCTGATCTGGGCCCGCCGGGCGGCCCTCGCCCAGGCCATCAACCGGGACCGGGTCAACGCGGATCGGCTGCCCGGCATCACCCTTGACCCAAAAATCTGCGCCACGGACAACCTGGCCGATCTCGGACAGGCACCGGTGATCCTTTACGCGGCGCCGGCTCAAAGCCTGCGGCCCCTGCTGTCCGCTCTCGTGGTCCGGAGGCCGGCGCCCGTTGTGGTGATCTGCGCCAAGGGGATCGAGCGGGACAGCGGACGCCTGCCGACCCAAGTGGTGGCCGAGGTGATGCCGTCGTCGCGCACGGCCGTGTTGTCCGGGCCCAGCTTCGCCGCCGATGTGGCGCGGGGCCTGCCCACGGCCGTCACCCTCGCCGCCGCCGATCCGGATTTGGCCCAGGCTTTGGCCCTGGCCATCGGTGTGCGGTCCTTCCGGCCTTACTCCTCCGGAGATCCCGTGGGGGCCCAGATCGGCGGCGCGGTAAAAAATGTCCTCGCCATTGCCTGCGGCATTGTCGAGGGCAGGGGCCTCGGCCTCAGTGCCCGGGCCGCCCTCATTTCCCGCGGCTTTGCCGAGATGACCCGGCTCGGCGTTGCCTTGGGTGCCCGGCCGGAAACCCTGTCGGGGCTCTCCGGGCTCGGCGATCTCGTGCTCACCTGCACCGCCTCCCTGTCGCGCAACATGGCCTATGGCCTCGCGCTGGGGCGGGGCGGCGGCGGGGGCGGGTATGGGGGGGC
>JBHJGV010000094.1:0-5638 GCA_050331455.1 Alphaproteobacteria bacterium | reverse complement strand
GCCTGGATGCCATTCGACCTTCGCCACAACGCGCCGCGCATTCGGCCATGACGCAGCCCTGTAGCTGAACGAGGCATGGGACCGGCGCACGCCATGTGGCGGACGGCCCACGGGCCGCTTGAGCAGATGCGGGATGTAGGATTCGAGAACCTGATTGGCCTTGAGGCGGATGGCATATTTGAAGCCTTCCGCTTCCAGACAATCGTAGAGGCCGGGGATGGCGAAAGCCGCATCGCCTCGGAAATAGCGCCTGCGCACCTTCCCGCGATAGCGGGCGATGACCGGCTCCAGCAGGGCCTTCCAACCGTCGGCGCTATGCACATTGCCGGGCCGCAGGGTGCAGCGCTCCAGGTCGCCGAACTGGTTAAAGATAAGCAGCGGGTGATAGCAGGTGCAGCCGAAATGGCCGTTATAGGCACTGCCTTCCTGGTCGCCGTGGGTGGGGCTGACGCTCGAATCCATGTCGAGCACGATCGTGTTTGCGGGGCGGCGGGCATGGACCGCATCGATCCATTGCCCGGAGAGATCCTGAAGCGCGGTGAGGTTATCAGTACTGGCCAGAAGTTCGGTCTCGAACCGCCCCATTTGCGAAGCGGATGCAGCCTGCCGAAAGACTGCCTTGCCGCCGACGATCCAACGCATGGCGGGGTCCTGGCCCAAACGGTCCGCGTCGTTCACATCCTCATATCCGGCAAGCCGTCCGAAGACGGACTGACGCAATAGCGCCACCAGGCTGTGACGGCCGTTCTTGCCGGTGCGGTTGTCAGTGAGCGCGTCCCCCGCCAAGTCCGTCAGGCCCAACGCCTCATCCAATTCCCGAAAGGCGAGTAGACCGGCGTCGGAGGTGAGGCGGGAGCCGTGAAATTCCAGCTTCAAACGGCGGTCGAACCCGACCCGCAAGGCACCCCGATCATCTTCACCCGCTGTGCTGTCCATAAAACGCCTCGCACATTCATCTCAAACCATTGATATAATGATATGAATCGGCGCTCAGACGTACGCAATCCGAAATTCATCCGGGGAATGCGGGGTAATAATTCTTGCGGTCCTCGCCCACCCTCACCCCGCCCCGGCGCTGGGCGAAAATGGCGATGAGCCAGGGCGCGGTCTCCAGATAGGGCTTGCTCGCATCGGTCCCGAGCGGGCGGAGGGCATCCAGCCAGTCCGCGCTCGCCTTGCCGGCATAAAAGGCCTCCTCCTCGGCCTCTGCCATCTTCCGCACCCGGGCCTTTGCCTCCGGGGACCCAATAACGGCGAAATGCCAGGGTTGGTGGTTGGCGCCGCTGGGCGCCGTGCCCGCCGCCATCAGGCAGGCATCAATGACCGCCCGGTCCACGGGGCGGCCCGAAAAGGCGCGCACGGAATGGCGCCTGCGGATTTCGGCATAAAAGTCTTGCGCCCGTGCGAGCATATCAGCGGGCGGATAGTGACGGAAATCGGACAGCGGAATGCTCTCATGCTCTCCCATGGGATGATCTCCTTTGCGCAAGGGGCGCCCTGTTGTCCCGGGTGCAGCCCATGCTAGCGTAAGATCCCGCTTTTTGCCCCACCTGCAACAGGGCTTGTGCCCATGGTAATGCCCACGGTCAGCGTCCCCAATCTGCTGCGCCCGTTCCACGTCAAAGCGCTCGGGCTGGGACTTGTGCTTCTCGCCGCCGCCTGCGCCGGACCGCAGACGGACTATCCGCGTATCGACCGCATCGACATCGATGAGGTCCGCGGCCCCGTGCTGGCGACGATCATCGAGGAACGGATCCGCCGGCGCGGACGCCTTGCGAGCCTCGCCTGGCCCGTCTTCGCCCGCAATGGCGCCCTGTGCGGCGACAAGACCCGCCACGCGTTGGGCTGGGTTACCGGCGATGCCCAAGCCGTGACGGAGTTGGTGGGGGACATAAGGACGGTCCATGTGCGCGCGGCCACCGGGATTGACGGCCCGACCGTGCTCCATGTGGTGCCCGACGGCCCCGCGGCCCGGGCCGGAGTGCGCACCGGCGACCGGATCATGGCGCTTGAATCCTATCGCCTGCCATCGGGGCGGGCCTGGCGCGCCGCCGAACGCCGGCTCGATGCGGGCGAGCCCGTCGCCGTATCCCTGGCCGATACGCAAGGCACGGAGCGCACGGTCTCGATCGAGCCCATACGGATTTGTTCGGCCGCCCTGCAGCTCGCACCCACATCGGTCTACGCGGCCTATACCGACGGCACGACCATTTCACTGTCCAGCGGTCTCCTTCGCGATATTGAGGACGATCGGCTGCTTCAATTCGTCATTGCCCATGAACTGGCGCACAACATCGCCCGCCATCCGCGCAAGGTGATCCGCAACACCTTGGTCAGCGGCGGCATCGTGGTCCTGCCCGTGACGGCCATCGCCGGCCAGATGACGGATCTTCTGCTCGCCATTTTCGGCGTGGAGCCCACGCCACCGCCGGGCCAGGACGCCACCCGTGCCGTGAGCGCCGCCCTGACCCGGACCCCGCAATTCGAGCGGGAAGCGGACTATATCGGTCTTTACCTCTATGCCCGCGCGGTCCCATCCGTGGACGGAGACCTCGACGGTATCGAGACCATATTTCAGGCCCTGGCCAATGAGGGACCCTTGAGCGCCTGGCGCGCCCATTCCCACCCGCATATCCCAGAACGCCTCCTCGCCGTGGAGCGCACACGCCAGGAAATCCGCACCCGCCGCACCGCCGGCGAACCGCTCATGCCCCGAGGCTTCACCCCGCCCCGGTGAGGACCGCCGGCCCCATAATCCGGTTCGATGGATGGGCCGAACATTCTTGCCAAGGATAATTCGCGGTGAAGTCCAGGCCAGCTGGACGGAATCGTCTCTCCTCTGGCGCGTTTCCAGGGCGCATTCAGGACAGGGGACGAGCGCACTTACACCAACTCCCGCAAGCCCCCTCGGATCAGGCCTTCTGTATCCACGTCCGTGCCCTCCTTGGTGAGGGCCTTTTCGGCCGCGGCGATGGCGCGGGTGGCGTCGCCCGAGGGATAGCCCAGGTTGACGAGCGCGGAGATCGCGTCGGCACGGGGGGTCTGCGCTGGCGCAGACAGGCCCCCACGCTCCGGCGTGGCGGGGACGGAGGTTGGGAGTGCGGGGGTTTTGTCTTTGAGTTCCGTGGCAAGCCGCTTGGCAAGTTTCGGGCCAACGCCGCTCGCGCGGGCAAAGGCGGTTGCGTCCCCCTGGGCCACGGCAATCGCCAGATCCTCCGGTGTCATGATACTGAGGATCGCCAGCGCCACCCGGGCACCGACGCCCTGGACGCTTTGAAGCATGCGGAACAGCTCCCGCTCCGCCGAACCGGAAAACCCGTAAAGGCGGATCATGTCTTCCCGCACGACCGTCTCGATCACGAGACTGACGGCCTTGTTCGTGCCAAGGGAAAGTGTGCCCAGCAGGCGGGCCGGACAATGGACTTCATAGCCCACGCCGCCCACGTCGAGAAGCGCCGTCTCCGCAGAAATCTCAAGGATCTGTCCGCGCAAGAGTCCGATCATGGCTCCGTCCTGAATGCTCGCCGCCCGATTCCCGTCGCCGCGCGGTCCTCTAAGGCAGACCAGTCCCCCGCGCCGGCGGCACCTGCTTGAGGGCTTCCGAGCGGGAGGGCGCCCATGGATCGATGGGCATGGGTGATGGCCACGGCCAGGGCATCGGCGGCGTCCGCCGCACTCACCGTGCAGCCGGGCAGCAGCATGCGGACCATGGCGAGAATCTGGTTTTTGTCCGCATGCCCCACGCCGACCACGGATTTTTTCACCTGATTGGGCGCATATTCATGCACGTCGAGCCCGGCCAGCGCCGGCACCAACAGGGCCACAGCGCGGGCATGGCCCAATTTCAGGGTGGCCACCGCGTCGCGGCTGACGAAGGTCTGTTCGACGGCCGCCTCATGGGGCCGCTCCCGCTCCACGACCCCCTGCAGGCCGTCATGGAGAGATGCAAGGCGCACGGCCAGGGGGGCATCGCCATCGGTGCTCACCACACCATGGCCGATGGCCCGCAGGCGGCTACCGGCGCATTCCAGGATGCCCCAACCCGTGCGGCGCAAACCGGGATCAAGGCCGAGGATCCGGCGCACGCCGTCCGGCGCCGTCACGACTCGAGGCTCGCCAGGGTCTCATCGGACATCTCGAAATTGGCGTAGACATTCTGAACATCGTCGCTGTCGTCCAGGGTGTTCAGAAGTTTCATGAGAGTCTGTGCCTGGTCTCCGGACACCTCAATGGTGTTCTGGGGCTTCCAGATGATCCGGGCGCTGCTCGCTTCGCCCAGCTTGTCTTCCAGGGCCTGGCGCACATCGGCAAAGGAATCATCGGCACACAGAAACTCATGACCATCCTCGGAGGTGACACATTCGTCCGCGCCCACCTCAATGGCCGTTTCCAGCATGGCATCGGCGTCGCCCGCCTCCAGCGGATAGGTGATGCTGCCCATATGGTCGAACATGAAGACGACGCTGCCGTTTTCGCCGAGATTGCCGCCATTCTTGGAAAAGGCCGTCCGCACATCCCCCGCGGTGCGGTTGCGATTGTCCGTCAGCGCCTCCACGACGACACCGATGCCGCCGGGGCCGAAGCCTTCGTAACGGATCTCCTCATAGGTCTCCGCGTCGTTGCCTTGGGACTTCTTGATGGCCCGCTCGATATTGTCCTTGGGCATGGAATTTGAGCGGGCGTTCTGGATCGCGAGGCGCAGGCGCGGATTGCCTTCCTGGTCCGGCCCCCCCATTTTCGCCGCCACGGTGATTTCTTTGGCGAGCTTCGAGAACAGCTTGGAGCGCTTCGCGTCCTGGGCGCCCTTGCGGTACATGATGTTCTTAAACTGGGAATGTCCCGCCATCTCTCCTCACCTTCTCTCAACATCGATCCTGTCTTTGGCGTGTCCTGGCGTATGCCATGGCACGCGCGCCGGGGCAATCGAGCCGCTATCCGATCCGACTTCTACCGGCTCAGCCCGCCTTGCGCCAAGTGAGACCGGCCGGTCGCTGCAGTCTATGCCCCAACAAGGCTCCCATTAACGGCATCTCAAGCACGTGCACTTCACCATAGGATCTAAACTCGGAGTGAATCGTGATGAAGGCAGCGCTCGGCAGACGGCTTTTCGGCACGCAAAGATCTGCCCCGGACCCAGCGCCGACGGTGCCGGAACAAGAGGCATCGGCGTCTCACCCTCCCGTGCCGTCAGCGCAAGACATCCTGGAGTGCTGGCCCGATCCCTGTTTCCTCGTGGATCGGTCTTCCGGGCATATTCTGCAAGCAACAGGGTTAGGCCAATCTCTCCTGGAGCAGTTGCGGCAAACGGAAACCTACAAAGCGGTTTTGCCGGAGGCCGCCGAGGGTCTGCATGTCGACACCTTCTGCGAAGACGGAAAATCCCTTCTTGCCCATATGGGCCCCGACAGCCCGCTGCCCTGGCGGGGCCTCGTTCTCAACAAGCCCGAAACCCTGCATGTCCAGCTCATTGCGCTAACGGATGCGGTGGCACTCGTCATCTGCCGACGGATCACCGTTTCGGCCGATCGCATCGACGAGCTTGAGGTGGATGCCTCATCGGCCGTGGCGGAATTGTTCATGGCCACGCAATCCCTGGGGCGAGTGGCGCGCACCATGCGCGAGACGGTGGAAAAATCCG
>JBHJGV010000093.1:0-24864 GCA_050331455.1 Alphaproteobacteria bacterium | reverse complement strand
GCGTGGAAGATTGGCTGCCGCATCGTCTGTCTCCGCGCGCCGGATCTTGCCGGGCGCCGCGGCGCGCCTGGGGGGGGCGCCGCGACGGCAATGGTGGGGACCGGTCGTCAGGATCCGGCGGGGTTGGCGTCGCGGCGCGCCAGGAAAGCGAGCCTCTCGAACAGGTGCACATCCTGCTCGTTCTTCAAGAGCGCCCCATGCAGGGGCGGGATCAGTTTGTTGGGATCTTTTTCCCGCAGAATGGCGGGATCCACGTCCTCGACCATGAGCAGTTTGAGCCAGTCCAGCAATTCGGACGTGGACGGCTTTTTCTTCAGTCCCGGAACGGCCCGCAGCTCGTAAAAGGTGTTCAGCGCTTCGCGCACCAGATCCTGCTTCAGGTTGGGGAAATGCACGTCCACGATGGCCCGCATCGTGTCCGTGTCCGGAAATTTGATGTAGTGGAAGAAGCAGCGGCGCAAAAAGGCGTCCGGCAGTTCCTTTTCGTTGTTGGAGGTGATGAACACGATGGGCCGCTGGGCCGCGCTGACGGTTTCACCGGTCTCGTAGACGAAGAACTGCATGCGATCGAGTTCGAGCAGAAGATCGTTCGGGAACTCGATATCGGCCTTGTCGATTTCGTCGATCAGGAGCACGGGCCGCGCGGGGGCGGTGAAGCTTTCCCAGAGCTTGCCCTTGCGGATGTAATTGCGGATGTCCCTGACCCGCTCATCGCCCAGTTGGGAATCCCGCAGCCGCGAGACCGCGTCATATTCGTAAAGGCCCTGTTGGGCTTTGGTGGTCGATTTGATGTGCCATTCATAAAGCGGCACATCGAGCGCCTTGGCCACTTCATGGGCGAGGACCGTCTTGCCGGTGCCCGGCTCCCCCTTGATCAGCAGCGGACGCTCCAAAGTGATGGCGGCGTTCACGGCCACCCGCAGGTCTTCGGTCGCCACATAGTCGCTGGTGCCTTCAAATCGCATGGATCTCATCTCCCTGTCACCGCGGCAGCAGGGTCAAACCCATCGGATCCGCCCAGCCCGGCGCGCACCGCTCGGCACGCACGTGTCCAGGAGAGCGTAATGGCGGGGAGGGGGCCAGGCAAGGCGGGCGGCGTGGCAGGGGGCGCTTGCGCGTCGAGGGCCGCTTGCCCGATGCCGCAGGGCTCAGGCAGCGTCCCGGACGGCGGCGAACGTCTGGAGTTCCTTGCCCAGCCGCGCCATCAGGGAGGGCCAGTCGGCAAAGGCATCGGGGGCGAAGAACCGGGTGCGCGGGTACCAGGGATAGTGGTCGGTGCCCAGGGTTGGCCACATGGTCCGGTTGGACAGGAACCAGGTGGGCGTGCCGACGCCTGCGGCGAGACCGCCGGCGGCTGTGGGCGCGGAGACGACGAGATCAAGGGCGGCACACAGGGCGGCGTTGCCGTCCAGGTCGTTGCGCAGGTCAAGATCAGGGAAATCGTGGATCTGGGCCCCGAAGCGGCTGCGGATCTGCTTCATGTCCTCGGCACAGTCGTCATACTGAAGATTGATCCAGACCACGTCCGGGGTGGTGAACACCGGCTGCCAATGCTCCAGAGGACAGTAGAATTTCGACCGCGCCACGGTGATGTGGCCGCTGCGCCAGCACACGCCCATTTTGGGCCCGGACCCGAGACCGGCAAGCCGGGTCCGCCAGGCAGCCACAGCCTCGGGATCGGCCGTCAGCACGGTCCTGTCGGGGGGGAAATCCTCGACCCGGGGGCGGAAGGCGCCGATGCAATCGCCGAAGGGGGTATAGAAATCAAAGTGCATGCCCGGGCCCAGCCAGGGCACCGAGCGCACAAGCTTGCCATTGTGACGGCTGACCCTCAGGGGACCGACGGTCACGCCGGGCAGGGCGCGCTGGAACAGGCTCACCAGACGCCGTTCCACGGCCACGACCACCTGGCCGTCCGGCCCCACCGCATCGATCAGGTCGGGCAGGGCATTGGCGAACATGATTTCATCGCCGATACCCTGTTCGGCGATGGCCAGGATCCGGCGGCCGGCGAGTGGCTCGCCCTGCCAGCGCGGCGCGGGCAGGTGAAACAGCGTGGAGCCGCGATAGGCCGGATCGTGGCGCCAGGTCCAGGCCTCCCAGCCCGGCACCAGGTCGCCCTTGGCAAGCAGGCAATGGCCGATGCTGTGGCCCACTTCAGCGAGGCGGTGCCGGTCATGGGCGAACAGGGTCTCCGCCCGGCGCCACAAGGTCACCGCCGTATCGAAATCGCCCGTGTTGAAGGCGGCGAAGGCCTTGTTGTGCAGGGCGAGACCGAAATCCGGATCGAGGCGAAGCGCCTCGTCGAAAAAGGTGTGACAGGCCTCCGCGTCGCCCCTTTCCAGAAGAACGGTGCCCAGCGTGTTCCACAGATGCGGATTTTCCGCATGCATATAGATGCCCGCCCGGACGGTCTCCAGCGCCTCGTCAAACAGCCCCTGGTCCCGCATCACGCCGGCGAGATTGTTGTAGCCCTGGGACTTGTCCGGTTCCATTTCGATATAGACCCGGAACAGCTTGGCCGCCCCCTCCAGCATTTCGAGGCGCCAGGCCGTGTTGCCGAGATTGTAGTAAATGTCCGGATCCTGGGGATCGAGCTCCAGGGCTTTTTCGAAAAAGCCGAGTGCCTTGTGCAACTCGCCGAGCTTTTCCAGGGCAAGACCCATGCAGTGATGGGCAAGGCCGTATTGGCGGTCCGCCTCGATGGCGTCGAGGGCGAGGAGCGCGGCGGCCCGGTGGTCGCCCTTGGAGAAGGTCCTGAAGAATTTCTGAACCAGCCGGTTGGCCTTGCGCCGCACGGCCGCCTGTTTCTGACCGCCCTGAAGGCTCCGGAAACGGGCCTGGAGCCGCTGCAACGCGCCACTGTCGAGGCCCGCCACGGCGCGCTGCGGAGCCTCGAGGCCTGGCGCGCCAAGCGGCGCGGTCACAGGCTGCGCGGATGCACCCGTATGCGGATCGGTTGCGCTCTGGGTCATGGTCATCCCACCTTCCTCGCCGGAGGCCGCCGGCCCGGCAGCCTGATCGTTCCGGGACACACTGTCCGCCCCCATCTTAAGGCGGGGTTTCAACCCAAGACCGGCAAGGCGATTGAGCCCCTGTTAACGCCAACGGGCCTAAGCTCCGGAGGATCGAAGGGCTGTGGATGGGTCGCGCCGACATGCGATGGGTCCCCGCGGGGAGGCAACTGTGCCGCTGAAGCTGTCACTCAAACCGGGCGAGCGCTTCGTCCTCAACGGGGCGGTCGTGGTCAATGGCGACCGCCGGGCCAGCCTCGTGTTGCAGAACAAGGCCTCCATCCTGAGGGAGAAAGACATTCTGCAGGAGGAGGACGTGACCACGCCGGCCCGCAGGATCTATTTCCCGATCATGATGATGTATCTCGATCCGGAGAACAGCGCGGCCTATTACAAGGAATTCGCCGTCCGGACCACGGAGTTCATGGGCGCGGTCGCCACGACCGAGGTGCTGGAGACCTGCATTTCCATCAGTCACGATGTCATGGCGGGCCAGTATTACAAGGCCCTCATGAAATGCCGCAAGCTGCTCGCGTTCGAAGAGGAGAAGCTCGCCCATGTCGCTTCAGGCCTACCAGAAGGCGCAACGGGTCACCGAGACTCCGCGTGACACGGAATACCGCCTCTTCGGTCAGGTGACGGGCGCATTGATGGCGGCGAAGGACCTCAAGCCCACGGACCGGGACCTCGTGGAGGCGTTGGACAAAAACCGGCGCGTCTGGTCCGCCATGGCCCTCGACTGTTCGTCGGACGGCAACGCCCTTCCCGAAGCCGTGCGGGCGCAGATCATATCCTTGAGCCTTTGGGTCAGCCGCTATACGTCCGACGTGATGCGCAAAAAGGCTCCGGTCGATCCCCTCATCGATATCAATCGCACGATCATGGAGGGGTTGTCGTCTCGGCCCGGTTGAGAGGCTCCACGCGCCCGGTTCAAGGCACTCCCCTTGGTCCGGTCCCATGGGATTGCCCGCCGGCCGCCGACCGGGTGCCCCCCGAATGCCCCCCGAATGTCTCAGGGGGGCGGCGCGCGTGGCTCTCTCCGTCTCTCCGGAGCCTCTCCGGAGCCGGGCCGTGTTCCGCTGGCCCTTTGTGCTTTGTCCCATTGTCCCCGTCTGCGATCCCCAGAGCCGTTCGCGCGCTGGTCTGTCATGCCTTCTGTCCGTTCGCGCGCTGGTCTGTCATGCCTTCTGTCCGTTTGCGCCCTTTCGGCAGCGGGGCGGCGGCAGGTCATGCAGGGCCGGCGAAGCCTGCCCGGCAAGTCCTGCCGGCTCCTGTGGCGACACTCAAAAAAACCCAGTAAAATCAAATTACTGACGGCATTCAGCAGCCCTCCGCACTGGCACGTCCTTTGCGCCTGATACTCCGGGCTCAAAAGGGCCTGCGCGCAAAACGCACGCACATCCGACCAAAATGGAAGGGACAGCACAATGACAATGTCGGTCAACACCAACACGGGCGCAATGATCGCCCTTCAGAACCTCAATGCGACCAACCGGTCGCTGTCCGAGGTTCAAAACCGGATCAATACCGGTATGAAAGTCGCGAGTGCGAAGGACGATGGCGCGATCTTCGCCATCGCCCAAAAGATGAGACGGGACGTCTCGTCTTTGGGCGTCGTCAGGGAAAGTCTGGACCGGGTCATGAGTACGAACGATGTCGCCATCGCCGCCGGTGAGGCCATCTCCGACCTTTTGGTCGAGATGAAGGAAAAGGCGTTGGCGGCCAGCGACGAATCCATCGACTCGGCGAGCCGCTCGGCCCTTAACGAGGATTTCACGGCGCTCCGTGATCAGATCGCCACGATCACGCAGAATGCCTCCTTCAACAATGTGAACCTCGTGGACGGGTCTGTGAGCAACATCACGGCACTGGCCAGTGCGAACGGTTCGAGTACGATCACCGTGAACAGTGAGGATCTGACTCTCTCGGGCAGTACCATCACCATCACTGCGAGTACCCAGATCAGTTCCCAGTCGGGGGCCGCATCCGTGGTCTCCGCGATCGACACGTCGATCGAGAACGTCAACAACTCACTCGCCCGTCTCGGGACGGCATCAAAGAAACTGGAAGTCCACGACCAGTTCGTCTCCAGGCTGAGTGACAGCTTGAAATCCGGTATTGGCAATCTTGTGGATGCCGACCTGGCGGTGGAAAGCGCAAGGCTCCAGTCGTTGCAAACCAAGCAGCAGCTCGGGACACAGGCTCTGTCCATCGCCAACCAGGCACCGCAGTCGATCCTGTCGTTGTTCGGATAAAGCGCCCGGCGGGGGCCCGCGACCGCGCGGTCCCCGCCGCTCTCCGCTTCACCATTGCCCTCTCTTCCCGCCCCCACTCCCACGCCCCGCAGGGTCAACCGCTTCTTACCGTAAGCGGATAAAGGACCTGGTTTCCGTCATACTCCGTTTGGCAAGCAATCGGCAGACTCTGCCCACCCGGCATTTTCTTCCCGGCAGGAATGATCTGTTCCATGCTTAACGGGTATCCATCGTCTGGGAAAAGTCTGCCCAAGGAGGCAAGAAAAGCCGGGCCGCATTGGGCCCGGGGGCAGTTTATGCCGCCCTCTATCCGATCCTGGCACAGAGGTTGCGATCTGCTGGGCGGGCAAAAGGCCCGCGGCGGCGCCATGCCGCCTCCCGAACCAGAAGGGGATAGGGACCATGACTTCGATCAACACCAATATGGGCGCGATGATCGCCCTGCAAAATCTGTCGGGTACGAACCGAGAGCTCAGTGAAACCCAGAACCGCATCGCCACCGGCCTCAAGGTGGCGTCGGCCAAGGATGACGGAGCCACCTTCGCCATCGCCCAGAAGATGCGCCGCGATGTGGCGTCCTTTGGGGTCGTGACCGAGAGCCTCGATCGGGTGCGCAGCACGACCGATGTGGCTCTGGCCGCGGGGGAGGGCATTTCCGATCTCCTCGTGGAGATGAAGGAAAAGGCCCTGGCCGCCTCGGATGAGTCCATCGATTCGGCCAGCCGCTCGGCCCTGAACGAGGACTTCAAGGCCCTGCGGGACCAGATCACGACCATTGTCGAGAACGCGTCCTTCAACGGGGTCAATCTCGTCGACGGGTCGTCCTCCAACACCACGGCTCTCGCCAGCGCAAACGGGTCGAGCACCATAACGGTGGACTCGGAAGATCTCACACTGTCCGGCAGCACCATCACCGTCACGGCCAGTACCGAGATCAATTCCCAATCCGGTGCGGCCTCCATCGTGTCGGCGCTCGACAGTTCCATCGAGAGTGTCAACAACGCACTGGCCCGCCTGGGCACGGGATCTCGAAAGCTGGAGATCCATTCGGAGTTCGTATCCAAACTGTCGGACTCTTTGAGATCCGGGATCGGCAATCTTGTGGATGCGGATCTTGCCCAGGAAAGCGCACGATTGCAGGCCTTGCAGGTCCAGCAGCAGTTGGGCTCACAGGCGTTGTCGATCGCGAACCGGGCCCCGAGTTCCATCCTGGCCTTCTTCTAAACCAGGTTGATCGGGCTGAGCTGACCATGGTGGGGGCGTTTCGGCTCCCCCATGGCCGTCTTCGGGCCGGCTGGCCGGTTGGTGCCCTTGTGCATCGGCCGGCCGGGCGACCGGGCGCGGTGGGCCCCCTGTGAACGGGCCGCTCGGGCCGTGACGCTTATCATCGGAGGGAGGGATGATAGGACCGGTGGGAAATTCGCCATCAAGTACGGAACCCATCCGTCAGCCAACGGATCGGATCCGAACGGAACCGCCGGATATCCGTTCGGGCGGCGATGCGCAAACCCGTGCCGAGGCTTCGAACGAAGCGGCTCGTATCAACAGTGCGGCCATTGTTCCCGAGGCGGCGGAACTGGCAAACGCCCTGAAGCCGGCGGCCGGCGAGGCGCCTTATTTGAGGATCGAACAGGACCAAGGAACAGGCCGTTTTGTCTACAAATCCGTCGATACCAAGACCGGCGAAGTTGTCAAAGAATGGCCTGAAGAGGAAATGCGCCGGGCCCTTCAGAGATTGGGTGAATTACGGGGCTTTCTGGTCGACGAAACCGCGTGAGAGGCCGACGCGGCGCGTTGGATAAAGGGACTTTCTCCCGCGCAGGTTTGGCTGTCGCGCGGTTGATGAAAGTCGTTTCGGAGAGCGCGACACAGTATTGTGCTGCCCCCTTGGCCAGAGTGGTTCGCCCCTCTGGTCTTTTTTATTTCCGGAGAGTGTTTATATTTCCCGATATTGTATTCATTAAAAGTATTCGTTCCAATAAAATGGTCTTTAACGACACTTCCTAAAGCTCTTTTTACAGTGACGGTCTAGGCTGCAAAGTGTTTGAAAACGGGTGGTCTCAGGGGCCGGGAGGAACTTGGCGTCATGAAAGCAGAATGCTTTGCCGAAGAGCAAACACGTGGAAACCAACGAGGGGGGGGCGTCCGGCCTTCCTCATACGGATTGAACGACTCGCCGGCCAAGGCCGCCTTCGGCGCCTGGTCCTTGGCCGATGTGGCTTATGCCCGAAGTGGCAATCCGGCCGATCTGTCTCAGCCGGATCGAAAGGGCATGCGCCGGCTGCGAAGCGACGAAGAGGAGAGGCTTTTGAAACAGGGGCCCGTCGAACCGGCCATTGGGGCTGGGGCCTGCCAGCGCGACGCCATGATCGACCGCTTGTCCCGTATGCGCGCGGACGGCGAGGCGCCAGGCATCCTGATCGTCGGCATCGACGACATGGCGGTGTTGAACGAGACCTATGGATGGTCGGTGGGCGATGAATTGATCGCAGCGTTTGAAACGCTCGCGTCCGAACATGGCGGACCGGCGATGGCCTTTGGGCGCATGGGCGGCACGACCTTCTGGATCCTGGTGCCGCAGGGCTCCGGACGCAGCGCTGCTGCTCTGGCCCAAACGCTTCTCAACCATATGCGCAGCGGAACCCTGGCCACGACCGTCGGTCCGGTGAATGTGTCCCTTTCCATTGGCGGCCTGAATGGCGCGACCTTTGCCGATCTTCCGCCGCAAGACCGTGTGGCCTGCGCCGAACGCGCCCTCGTCGAAGCCCGGCGATCTGGCGGCGATGTCGCGGTGATCAGCACAAAAAGCGATCAATCCGACGAAAGCCAGCGGAAGACTGTGGAAATGGCGAGCCGGATAATCTCGGCCCTGAGCGGCGACCGGTTCGTGCTGGCCTACCAGCCCATTGTCGATTGCGTGACAGGCGAGGTGCATTGCTGGGAATGCCTGGCGCGCATCAGGGATGGGGCGGGGTCCTTGATCCCGGCGGCCAGCTTCATTCCGGTGGCGGAGGAACGGGGCCTCACCCGGCGGATCGACATGCGTGTGCTGCGTCAAGCCCTGGCGGATCTGGCCCGAAACCCCGCACTGTCCCTATCGGTCAATGTGTCGAGTGCCGGGATGAGCCATTGGGACTGGCTGGAAAGCTATCTCGGGGTGGTGGAGGCCGCCGGCGAGCCGGCATCCCGCTTGATGGTCGAACTGACCGAGCATGCGCGGCTCGAGGATGTGGACCGGGCAGCCCAATTCGTCCGGCGACTGAGGGGGGCAGGGTGCACCGTCGCAATCGACGATTTCGGCGCGGGCTACACCTCCTTCGGCCATCTCCAGACCCTCTGGGTGGACACGGTCAAGATCGATGGCGGGTTCATCCGCAATCTGGCCGATCACTATGAGAATCAGGTCTTTGCCCGCAGTCTGATCGGCTTGGCTCGGGAAATCGGCCTAAAGACCATTGCCGAATGCGTGGGCCAGCAGGAAGACGCGGAAATCCTCAGGGAGATGGGCGCGGATTATCTCCAGGGATTCCTGTTCGGCCGACCCGATCTTGAGCCGGGTTGGCGCCAGCACGGCACGCCGAACAGGGCGGGCAAGACGCTGTTCGAGGCCGCCTGAACCGGCGCGCCCAGGCGGCGCCGGGGGAGGGGACCGGGCCGCCGGACAGGCGCGCACCTTAGCCGGCACCTGGGGCCAGCACCCGGGGCCAGCACCGGACGGTGCCGTGCGGACGAAAACCTGCCCGGCGGCCCTCCCGTCCCGCCGCACCGTTCCCATATCCCGTGTCTGAAGGTTCGAACACCTGTGTTCGGACTGACTGGCCGAAGGGATTGGCGATGACTTTAATCAGACCGGAAATGAAACGGGAGACCTATCGCACCGTCTCCCAGGAAATCCTGGCCGTGCTGGAGGGGGAGCACGACTCCATCGCGGCGATGACGACCTGCGCCTGTCTCCTCAGCGTGGCCTTCGAGACCTATTTCTGGACGGGGTTTTATCGAGTGGATCCGGTCAAGCCCGACGAATTGGTGGTGGGCCCCTATCAGGGAACCCTGGGCTGTCTTCGTATCCCTTTCGGCAAGGGGGTGTGCGGCACCGCCGCCGCCAGCGGCGAAACTCAAGTGGTGCCCGACGTCCATGCCTTTCCCGGCCATATTGCCTGTGACGCGCGCTCGCGCTCGGAAATCGTCGTGCCGGTGCGCGACCGGGCCGGCGCCCTGCTGGCTGTGCTGGATGTGGATTCCACAGAGCCGGGGGCCTTTGACGCGGTGGACCGGGACGCTCTGGAGCCCCTGATGGCGGCGGTTTTCGCGCGCTGAGGGTTCGGCGGCCGGCCCATTGGCGCCCGCCCTGCGGGCGTTGCGCGGGGCTGGGCGTTTCGATACAAACGCGTTCACCCTTTGGAGCGTATGCGACATCCCGTTGCGAGCCCCGTGAGCAGTCCCGGCTGATCCCGTTTTCCTAAAGGCGGCGGCATAGGGGCCCGCCGGCATAACCGCCCCACCCCAATCCGACGGAGCAGCCCCGTGGCCAGTTATCAATATATCTACTCGACCGAGAAGCTCTCGAAGACCTATGCCGGGGGCAAGCAGGTTCTCAAAGACATCTCGCTGAAATTCTTTCCGGACGCGAAAATCGGCATCGTAGGCGTTAACGGAGCGGGGAAATCGACGCTGCTGAAAATCATGGCGGGGATCGATACTGAGTTCAACGGTGAGGCCTGGGCGGCGGAAGGGGCGAAGGTTGGTTATCTCCGGCAGGAGCCCGAACTCGATCCGAACAAGGATGTTCTCGGCAATGTGATGGACGGTGTGGCCGAGACCAAAGCGCTGCTGGACCGGTTCGAGGCGATCTCTGCCAAGTTCGCCGAGCCCCTCGACGATGACGAAATGAACGCCCTCATCACGGAGCAGGCGGAGATCCAGGAAAAGATCGACGCGACCGATGCCTGGTCCCTCGATTCGACCATCGAGCAGGCCATGGATGCCCTGCGCTGCCCGCCGGGCGACGCGGATGTCTCTGCCCTGTCCGGCGGGGAGAAGCGCCGGGTCGCCCTGTGCCGCCTGCTGTTGCAAAAGCCCGATATGCTGCTGCTCGACGAGCCGACAAACCATCTGGATGCTGAGTCGGTGGCGTGGCTGGAACAGTTTTTGCGGGATTATCCGGGTGCGGTTATTCTGGTGACCCACGACCGGTACTTCCTCGACAATGTGACGGGCTGGATTCTGGAACTCGATCGGGGGCAGGGCATTCCCTATAACGGCAATTATTCCTCCTGGTTGAAGCAGAAACAGGAGCGCCTGGCCGAAGAGGGCAACAAGGAAGAAGAGCGCCAGCGCACCCTCGCCCGGGAGCTGGAGTGGATCCAGTCCTCGCCCAAAGCGCGGCAGGCCAAAAGCAAGGCGCGCATCAAGTCCTATGAGGACATGCTGGCCCAGGACGCCGAGCGCCAAACGGGCACCGCCCAGATCATCATTCCGGCGGGCCCGCGTCTTGGCGATGTGGTCATCGAGGCGGAGGGCCTAACCAAGGCTTTCGGCGACCGGCTGCTCTTTGAGGACCTGTCCTTCCGCCTGCCGCCCGGCGGCATTGTCGGCGTGATCGGGCCCAACGGTGCCGGCAAGACCACTTTGTTTCGCATGCTGACGGGGCAGGAAGAACCCGATGCCGGCACCTTGCGCGTCGGCGACACGGTGCAGCTCGGCTATGTGGACCAGAGCCGCGACGCGCTCGACCCCAAACACACCGTGTGGGAAGAAATTTCCGGCGGTCTCGATGTCGTCACCCTGGGCAAGCGGGAAATGCCGAGCCGGGCCTATGTGGGCGCCTTCAATTTCAAGGGCGGGGACCAGCAGAAAAAAGTCGGCCTGCTTTCCGGCGGGGAACGGAATCGGGTGCACCTCGCCAAGATGCTGAAATCGGGTGCCAATCTGTTGCTGCTCGATGAGCCGACCAATGATCTCGATGTGGATACGCTGCGGGCGCTCGAAGATGGGCTCGGCAATTTTGCCGGCTGCGCCGTGGTGATCAGCCACGACCGCTGGTTCCTGGACCGCATCGCCACCCACATTCTGGCCTTCGAAGGCGACAGCCATGTGGAATGGTTCGAGGGCAATTATCAGGACTATGAGGAAGACAAAAAGCGCCGTCTCGGCGCCGATGCGGACCGTCCGACCCGGGTGAAATACAAGCGCTTCAGCCGGGCGTGAGTTCGGTTTCCGGGTCGGGGCGGAACCCGTTGCGACCCGGATCGTCCGTGTCTTCGGTTTAAGCGCGTTTGTCTGACCTATTCCGGACGAAAACCGCTGGCCGCTGTTGCTGAGTCCGCTTTAGCTGACGAGGTCGAGGCGCAGGGTCATGCAATAGGCCGCCCCGCCGGACAGGATGAAGGGCTTAAGGTCAAGCTCGCGCATGGTGTAGCCCCGCTCGCCCAGGATGCTGCGCAGGCGCGGACTGGCCTGGGCGCAGATGATGTGCCGGTCGAGCCGAACGGCATTGAGGCACAACAGGTTGGCCTCGTCCTCGGTGGCCTCGATGCGCAGCGCCTCGGGCACGATCTGTTTGATGCGGTCCCGGGAGGCGGGCGAAAACGCGCCGGGGAAATACACCACTTCGCCGCCTTCGAGCGGATACATGCAGACATCGAGGTGATAGTAGCGGGGATCCACGAGTTCGATCGGCACGGTGGGCTTCCCGAAAACCGCCTCGATATGGGCGATGGCCGCTTCGTCCGAGCGCTGACCATAGCCGCACCAAAAATGGCCGCGTCGCTTGTCCCAAATGGCATCGCCGGCGCCTTCTTGGACAAGACCGTCCGGGAACGTCTCGACCCGCTTGAGCAGGCCTTCTGTAACGAGACGCTCGAAGCCGGCTTTGAAATGGGGCTCCTCACCCTGACGTTCTGGACATTTGAACCGGGCCATGAGCGCTGTGCCATCGAGCACGATGGCGGCATTGGCGGGGAAGACCATATCCGGCACGCCCTTTTGTCCGGGAAGGACATGGACCTCGAAACCGGCGGACATCAGGGCGTCTTCAAGGCTCTGCCAGGCGGAGCGGGCCGCGGCCTTGTATTCGGCGTCGTGGGCTTTCCAGTCGTCCGGGTGCATCCACGGATTGATGGCGTAGGAAACGTCGTAATGCTCCGGATCCGTCAGCAGGATTTGGGGAGACTGTGTCATGGCTGTCCCTCGACATCATGGGCTGCAGAGCAGGGCAACGGAGTGAAACGGGCGGCGAACGGGTTGGGCGCATGCCGCCATGAACGGTGATCGCGAAACCCTCAACAGGGTGTGAAGCATCGCCTCGCTTGAAACAGTGTAGCGCAGCAGCGACCAGGCCCAAGGGCAGTGAGGCAACGCCAGGAGAGAATCCAGGGTCCGAAAAAGGCCTTGAAGGGTCTTTGAAGCGCCGGTGTGCGCCGACCGGCCGTCGCGCGGGCGATAAACTGGCGGAAAAAAACGACGCGCCACACGGCCATGACCGTGCGGCGCGTCTTTGTCAGGAACGAGGCCGGCCAGGAAGGCCGCCCCGGTCAGCATCAGAGCTTTGCGTTGACGCCCAGGAAGAAGAACCGGCCGCGCGGCCCCGCCGGGCGGGACAGGTTGCCGAGATAGGGATCGACCTCAAAGGCGTTGTTGACGCCACCATAGAGTTCGAACTGCTCATTGACCCGGAAATTCACCGAGAAGTCGTTGATGAATGCCCCGTCATTCTCAAGAACATTGGCGAAGTTCGGGTCGCTCGTGACGTCATCATTGGTGATGCCGATCAGAAGCTGGCTGGATTCGTAGCGGCCTCGCCAACCCAGGCTCAGATGCTCGCCGAGATCCCAGTCGGCCGTGAAATTGACGATCCAGCGGGGACGGGTGTTCTCGCCAAGGACGTCGGTCACAAGATCGGGCTGCAAGGGATCGCGCACTTCCTCATCGGTGATGAAGCGCGTCCCGAGCGAACTCAGGCGCACGCCGGAGGCCATGCCGAACACGTCGGGCGTCTCGAAGCCATATTGGACGCGCCAATCCACACCCGTGGTCTTCACCGAGCCCAGATTGATCAGGCCGGACCGGAAATCGGTGATGAAGCCGAAGGTGGGATCGCGGTCGATCGCGGCACAGAACGGGTTGTTGATGCTCGGCAGGTCGACGCAGTTCGACGCGATCTGGAACGCTGTCAGACTGTCGATCAGGCCGTCGATCTCGATGTTGTAGTAGTCCGCCGTCACGATCAGGCCGTCGAAGAAACCGCCGAACTCGCCGGACGGACGCCACACTGCGCCCACCGTGATGGTGTCGGCCGTTTCGGGCTCCAGATTGGGATTACCGCCGGTCTCGCCGGGAATCCGAGCCGAGACGAAATTGGTCGAGTCGTAGGTCTCGATATTGGGGATCAGCGCGGCGCAGTTGTCGGCGCGGAATTCCGTGCCGGCATTGATGAATTGCGGGTTACACGGATCGGACCCGGCGCCGAGCGTGGTGGTGAAGACCGGGCCGAAGGCTTCGCCGATATTCGGCACCCGCACGGCTTGTGAGATCGTCCCCCGCAAGGTGAAGCTGTCTACGATGGCCCATTTCGCGCCGACATTCCATGTGTTCGTGTTTTCGAATGTATCATAGTCGGAATAGCGGTAGGCGCCGCTGACTTCGAGGCGTTCCACGAAGGGCAGGCCGGCCAGAACGGGCACGTTCAGCTCGATGAACAGTTCGGAGACTTCGTATTCGCCGTCGGACGGGTTGGTCGGACCGCCATTGGAATCGATGCTCCCAAAGATCAGCCCGGCGCGGTCCAGGGCGTCGGGTTGGAAGCTCGACTGCTCGTTTCGCCATTCATAACCAACAGCATAGGCGATGGGACCGGCCGGCAGGGAGAAGAACGGCTCGGAGTCGCCGGACAGGGTCGCCAGGAAATTCCGCTGTTCGATATCGTTCTGGGAGATGATCTCCTGGAAGATAAAGTCTGCGGCTTCCTGGGAGATGGAGTTGTCACCGAGGATATTGACGGGAACGCACTGCCCGTCACCCGGGATGAAGGTCGAAATCTGGAAATTGGAGTTCTGTGCCGGGAAGGGCGAGGAGGGCGGAACGACCGCATCCGGATCGATGTCCGAACGGCAGACAATCTCGCCCGTGTCCGGGTCGGTCACCGCATCGATGGCGGCGAAATACCGGTCTTCGACCCGGGCAAAGGAGCGGATATCCGCATCCGTCCGGCCATAGTTGAAAGACACCTCATATTGCATGTTGAGTTCGTCGATCGCGCCCTCGATCCCGCCGACGATGCGGATGGTCTGGCGGGTCGCTTCCGGGTTGGCCCGGGTCGTGACGTCCAGCACGTCCCGCGAGACGGCGATGATCGGGTCGATGCCTTCGGCTTGAAGCACGGCGATCTGGTTGGTCAGTGCCGCCGGCAGGAACGGGTTGTCGAGGGCGAGAGGAATGTCGTCATTGAACCCGTTCACCTGGTTCGACTCGGATGTCTGGGTCCGGACATATTTCGCGTCGATGAAGCCAGTCACGAACCGGTTGAACTCGTATTTCGTGCGGGCCTGAAACAGCACACGATCGGTGTCCGGAAGCAGCAATTCGTCATCGGGTTCGGCGGATACGCCGTCACCGCCGCTGGCGTCGAACGGACCGAGAAAAATATCGCCGGGATTGTAGGGACGCAGGGTGCCGTCGGAGAAGATCTGACAGGTCGGGATCGCTGCGGCGCCGATGGTGTCACAGCCCGGCACGCCGCCGCTGCCCACGACCTCCACGAAAGCGCTGGAGAAGCCGGCCGTGTTGCCGTCGCCAAGGGCGATGATGCCGGCCGCACTGGAGATTGGCAGACGCAGATCCGGAATGAACACATTGGCGATATCGCCGCTGATACCGGTCGAGGACGGATTGTTCGGCGACAGGAAAGAGCGTCCGAAACCGGCGAAGTCCCGTTCCCCCGCATCGATTCCGTTTGTGTGCTGATATTCAATGCCGAAAACGATCGAGCCTTTGCCGTCGTCCGTCTGGAAGCCATTGGCCAGGGAGACGAAATACTCGGCCGAGTCTCCGTCATCGGTGAGACCACCCTGGCCGCGGATCTCGAAGCCGTCGAAATCATCGCCATCGCGCAGCACGAAGTTGACCACACCCGAAACGGCATCGGCGCCGTAAATCGAGGAGGCACCGCCGGTCAGCACTTCGACCCGCTCCAGCAGGGCGGTGGAAATGGTGTTGGTGTCGACCGAGCCGGTCCCTTCGATGCCGGCCACGTGACGCCGGCCGTCTTCGAGGACGAGGGTCCGTTCCGTTCCAAGACCCCGCAGATTGAGGAGGCTGGCCCCAAGGGGCGTGCCGTTGAACGCGGAAAAGGAGCCTGGCAGGGAGGCCTGGAGCTGCGGCGACTCCCGGAGCAGGGCGGCGATGTCGATGAAACCGGAGTCGCGAATGTCGTCTCCGCCCAGCGCGATAACCGGGCTCGTGGCTTCCAGGGTCGTATCCCGGGCAATCCGCGACCCCGTGATGACGATTACATCCTCTTCGCTATCGTCGTCGGCCTCGACGTCGATATCGATTTCGGGGCCCTGGGCAAAGGCCGGGCCGGCCGGATAGGTCACGGCCAAGGCGAAAAGCGCACTGCTGGCCAGAAGCGCTGTGCGCAAGGTCGTCTTGTCGACGGTCATGGTCCACCTCCAGGAAAGATCCGCGGCCCCCCGCATGCCGCCGACGCCTGCCGGGCGGGAAAAATCGGGCCGAAACAAAATTGCGCTTAATGGCACGGCCTGCGCCGCTCGCCCCCGCGATTTCTGCTGTCAAAGCAATATCAATGAATTTGTTAGGCGTTTCAATATGGTTTGCCATAAAACGGTACGGTGATAATGACATCTCGAATTTTGTTACGAAAACGGGGGATACGCAGCGGCCCGAGGGACAGCCGCCGCATGGTTCACGTCTGAATTGATAGAGAAATCTCAGGCACCAGATCGAACAAGTCCGGGGCCGCGTGACCAAGCTTTTTGCTCAAAAGTGCATTTTGGTAAAAAACCGGTTTGGTTCAACGCACCGGGTGTGTGTCCCCCCCCTCACTCTCGCCGATCACTGTCGCCGTTCATTGGCCCCGGTCGCGCTCCGCGGGGACCAGCCAGAGGGGCGGTTCGGCATTGCGGAAGACAGCGCGGCCGTGGCCGAACTTGACTTTGCCCTCGGCGACCAGGCGCAGGCAGGCCGGGTAGAGCTTGTGCTCCTCGGCGAGAATGCGTGCGGCGAGGTCCTCGGGCGTGTCGTCATGGTAAACGGGCACGGCGGCCTGGCCGATGATCGGTCCGGCATCGAGTTCGGGGGTCACATATTGCACGGTGCAGCCGGACACCCGCACGCCTGCATCAATGGCCGCCGCCCAGGGTTTCAGACCCGGAAAGGCGGGCAGGAGCGAGGGGTGGATGTTCAGGATCCGCCCCTGCCAGCGCGCCGCAAACTGAATGCTGAGGATCCGCATGAACCCCGCCAGGCAGACCGTATCCACATTGGCGGCCAGCAGCGCGTCCTCGACTACATTGTCGAAGGCCTCCCGGCTGGGATAGTCGGCATGGTCGATCACGCGGGTCTCGATGCCGGCCTCCTGGGCGAGCGCCAGACCCGGTGCGTTTGCACGGTTCGAGATCACAAGGGCGACCTGGGCCGGAAAATCGTCGCCGGCGCAGGCATCGATCAGGGCCTTCATGTTCGATCCGCGGCCGGAAATCAGGATGGCGATCGCGTGCATGGGTCTTGGTCCTCTGATGGTTGCCGCCGGTGGGCCGTCATCCGTATCAGGAAGGTCATCCGTATCGAGAAGGTCAGTCGGGTCGCGGGGTCAAATGGCCCATGACCCAGGGGGTATAGGGGGCAAGCGCCGGATCGTCGAGCACCGCATCGACATCGCCGGGAGCGGCCACGAGCACCATGCCCACGCCGCCATTGAAGGTGCGCGCCATTTCCGCATCCACGATCCGGCCGGCGTCTTTGAGCCAGGCAAAGACCGGATCCCGTGGCGGTCCCGACTCCGCCGCCATGACCGGCATGAGGCCCGGCGGCAGAACCCGGGGCAGATTTTCCGGCACACCGCCCCCGGTGACATGGGCCAAGGCTTTGATGCGTCCGGCCCGGATCGCCCCGAGCAGGGGACGCACGTAAAGGTGCGTGGGCGTGAGCAGAGCCTCGCCCAGACTGCGGTCCGGCGCAAAGGGGGCCGGGTCCTCGAAATCCAGTCCGGCCGCTGTCACGACCCGGCGCACAAGGGAAAAGCCGTTCGAATGCAGACCATTGGACGCCAAGGCGATCAGCGTGTCGCCCGCCGCCACATCGGACCGGGGCAGAAGCTGTCCGCGCTCGACGGCCCCGACGGCGAAACCGGCGAGATCATAATGTCCCGGTGCATACATATCCGGCATCTCGGCGGTCTCTCCGCCGACCAGGGCACATCCGGCCTCGGCGCAGGCCCGGGCCACACCCTCGATCACCGTGCCTGCGACCTCGGGATCGAGCCGTCCGGACGCGAAGTAATCGAGGAAATAAAGGGGCTCGGCCCCATGGACCAGGAGGTCGTTCACGCACATGGCCACAAGGTCCTGGCCGACGGTCTCGTGCCGGCCCGTGGCGATGGCGATCAGAAGCTTCGTGCCCACCCCATCGGTGGCGGATACCAGCAGGGGGTCGGCATAGCCCGCCGCCTTGGGGTCGACCACGCCGCCGAAGCCGCCCAGGGCCGCCTGGGTGCCGGGCCGCGCCGTCCTGCGCGCGGCCGGCGAAATGCGGCGCACCAGGGCATTGCCCGCCTCGATATCGACACCCGAACCGGCATAGGTCAGGCCAGTGTCCTGCGTGTCGGCGGGGCCGGTGTTCGGCGTGTCGGACGGGCCAGCCATGGCAGGGGGTCCTTTTGGTGGGCAAAAAACCAGGCTATCGGCGCGAAAGCGGGGCATCACAACGGTGGTTCCTGCGACCATCCATAACCCGTGCGCGTTCGTGTTCAAAGCCCGGCCCGGCTGATGTAGGGTCCGCTCAGAATTTCGAGAGGAGGTGGCCAATGCCGTTCTTGACGACACCGGGGCCCGCGCCCCGGCCGCTCGGGGGCCCCGGCGGTTCCATGTTCCGGATGGCGCTGCTGACCGTCCTGGTGGCCGGTCTCTGGCTGGGGGCCGTGCACCCGGCAGCGGCTAATATCTATGTGGTCGAGGGCGTGGATGTGGATGCCACCGCCGACAACGCCGCCAATGCCCGCAAAGTGGCCCACAGCCAGGGCTGGCGCAAAGCGTTCGAGGTCCTGTTGCGGCGCATGACCCGGCCTGAGGACTGGCCTTTTCTGCCGTCCCTGTCCGACGCACGGGTCACCGATCTGGGGGCCGGTCTGCGCATCGAAGACGAGCGCAACAGTCAGAACCGGTACCTTGCTCGCATCACCTACACCTTCAAGCCCCAGGCGGTCCGCGAGGCTCTGGTCACGGTGGGAATTCCGTTCAGCGAAACACCTTCGGCCCCCCTGCTGGTCCTGCCCATCCTGGAGCGGAACGGTCGTCTTCATCTTTGGGAGCAGCCGAATCCCTGGCTCGACGTGTGGACGAACAGGCCGGACACGAATGATCTCGTACCCATTGTCGCGCCCCTCGGCGACCTGACGGATATCGCCGCCCTGTCGCCGGAAGAGGCCATCGAGGCGGATTGGCTGCGCCTTCAGCCCCTGGCCGAGCGCTATGGCGCGGGGGCGGTGCTGCTGGTGGTTGCCGTGGAGACCCCGGTCGGCTCCTCCGTACCGGGCGATCCCTTCGCCCGCGGCCAGGCCGGGGCGAGCGAGCCTTTATCCGCGAGCGCCGAGGGCATCGAGCCGGGCGCCGGGACGCAAACGGAGGGCGAGCCGCGTTCGGCGGCCATGCCGGTCACCGGCTCGATCGACGAGGACACCGTCCGCCTGCAACTCGGGATCGTCCGTGTGGACCGCAACACCCGGATCCCCTTCGAATCCGTGGCCCAGGGTTCGAGCGCCGCGCGCGTGTCCGATGCCGCATCCGTCTATCGGCGGGCCATGGATGAGGTCATGGGCCTCGTCTCGCGGGACTGGAAATCGCGGACGCTGGTGGACTTCGCATCCCGCTTCCAGATGGATGCCACCGTCCGTCTGGCCTCGATTCGGGACTGGACCGACATTCAGGCGCGCCTCGAAAAGATCCCGACCGTGGTCGCCTTCGAGACCGATGCCTTGTCCTTCCGCGGGGCCGAGATCCGCGTGACCTTCGTGGGTACCGTGGATCAGCTGGCCCTCAGCCTCGACCAGGGCGGGCTCATGCTGTCCGGTGAAAAAGGATACTGGGAAATCACCCGGCGCGGCATTGTTCCGACCGCGCTGGAAGACGCAAACGGCAATCGCCCGCGGGTCTTTCCCCTGTCGGGCGGATCTATCGGTGCCCGCTCCGCGGGCTCCGCCGATCCGCGAACCGGCGGTGGAGGCTATCCCGGACCCGGGTCCTTCCGGGGCTCCGGCCTGCCGTGAGCGGTCCGACCAAGCCCCAGGCGCCCGGTGAACCGGATCGGGCGCCTCCGGCCCAGATCCCCCTGCCGCTGCCCTTCGATCCGTCCTTCGCCCGTGATCGCCTGTGCGTGACCGGGTCCAACGAGGCGCCCGTGGCCCTGGTGGATGCCTGGCCCGACTGGGGCGGGCCCTGCGCCCTCATTGCCGGGCCGGCCGGATCCGGCAAGACCCATCTGGCACGGGTCTGGGGTTCGCGCAGTGGCGCGCGCCTCGTTCCGGTCGAGGCGATCCGCGCCGATGTGGTGCCGGCTCTGCTGGCGGACAGCGCCCTGGCCGTCGATCTGGGCGAGCCGCCCTTCGCCGATGAGCCGGCGCTCTTTCATCTGATCAATCTGGCCCGCGAAACCGCCTCATCCGTCCTGTTCACCGCGCGCAGCCATCCGGCGGGCTGGACCCTGGAGCGGGCCGATCTTGCCAGTCGCCTGCGGGCCATGCCCAGCGCGGTCCTGGATGCGCCCGACGATGCCTTGCTCGAGGCCATCCTTGGCAAACTGTTCGCCGACCGTCAGATCGCTGTCGATCCCCGTGTCATCACTTTTTTAATTGCGCGGATGGAACGCTCCTGGGATGCGGTCCTCACTCTCACCGATCGGTTGGACGAGGTCTCGCTGGCCCGAAAACGGCCCATCACGCGACACCTGGCCCAAGAAGTCCTGGAGTCCATGGATCCCATGCCCTGCGCGGCGACACCGCGTCCGAACGGATGGGAGGGGTGACGCTCCTGCAAGCTTGTCCCAAATCGGTCCACTTTTTCCGTGCGTCCCGATAGGGTGGGCCGGGACGCGCGGGGCGGTACCGTGTTTTGGGGGAACGGGAGGCAGCCATGACGGAAGACCATGGAGAGGGCGATCCGGCCCGTGACGAGGGGCTCCGATCTGACCTCCATGCCGCTTTGCTGGAGGGGCTCTTGCAGCGTCCTGGTGAGGCGGGACCCCTGAATGGCCACCGCACACCGCCGCCCCTGGACGGCTTTTTGTTGCAGAACGGAGAGCTCTGGGCAGAGCCTTACTTTCAGGATATGGCTGAGGCCATGACATCGCCCAAGCGCTTCATAAATCGGGAAGAATCCTGGCTCGCTTTCAATCAGCGGGTGCTCGAGGAGGCCGCCAACGAGCGCCATCCTCTGCTTGACCGCGTGCGCTTCCTGTCAATCTCCGCCTCGAACCTGGACGAGTTCTACATGGTCCGTGTGGCCGGTCTTGTGGACCAGGCCCAGGCCGGCATCGACGCCCCCAGCCAGGACGGGCTGATACCGCTGCAGCAGCTTGAGCGGATCAACGCCTTCGCCAGTGCGCTGATCGACGAACAGCAGGCGGTCTGGCATGCCCTGCGGGCTGAACTGCGGGACAACGGAATCTCGGTGGTTCATCCGAGCGACCTGACGCCGGACGAGCTGGCGTGGATGCACGGGTATTTCGAGACCTATGTGCTGCCGGTGCTCACGCCGCTCGCGACGGGGCCCACCCATCCTTTTCCGTTCATCGCCAATCGCGGTTTCGCCCTCGCCCTCAAACTGAAGCGCGACCGGGACCAGCAGATCATGAACGCCATTCTGCCGGTGCCATCCCAGCTCGAGCGGTTCATCCGCCTGCCGAAGACCGCGGCGCAGGGCGAGGGTTGGGGCGAGATCCGGTTCCTGTCCCTGGAGCATATGCTGGCGCAATGCGTGCCGCTGCTGTTCACAGGCTACTCCGCCGTCGATGTCGGGGCTTTCCGTATCCTGAGGGACAGCGATATTGAAATTGAAGAGGAGGCAGAGGATCTGGTGCGCCTGTTCGAGCACCTCCTGCGCGAGCGGCGGCTGGGCCAGGTGATCCACATCAAGATCAATCGGGGCATGCCGGAGGATCTGCGGGCGTTCATTCTGGAGAACCTGCATTCACCTTCCCTTGAGGTTGCGCTGGTCGACGGGGAGGTCGGACTGGCGGAAACCGAGCAGCTCATCGTCGATGACCGGCCGGATCTGAAATTCACTCCGTACAATGCGCGCTTTCCCGAGCGGATCCGGGACCATGGTGGGGACTGTATGGCGGCGATCCGCCAGAAGGACATTATCGTCCACCACCCCTATGAATCCTTCGACGTGGTGGTCCAGTTCCTGCGCCAGGCGGCCAAGGATCCGGATGTGGTCGCCATCAAGCAGACCCTCTATCGCACCTCCAAACACTCCCCCATCGTGGCGGCCCTGATCGAGGCGGCCGAGGCGGGCAAGTCCGTGACCGCGCTGGTGGAACTCAAGGCCCGCTTCGATGAGCAAGCGAACATCAATTGGGCGCGGGAGATGGAGCGGGCCGGCGTGCAGGTCGTTTACGGCTTTGTGGAACTCAAGACCCACGCGAAAATGAGTCTTGTGGTGCGCCGGGAAGCCGGCAAACTGGTGCAGTATGTCCATTTCGGCACCGGCAATTACCATCCGGGTACGGCGAAGGTGTATACGGACCTGTCCCTGTTCAGCGCCGATCCGGAACTGGGCATGGATGCGGTGCGCGCCTTCAATGTGGTGACGGGTTTTGCCGAAGCGCGGGGCCTGCGCAAGATCGCCCTGTCACCCGGGGGTATTCGCGCGCGCCTGCTGGAGCATTTCGAGACCGAGATCAGCCACGCCCAGGCGGGTCGGCCCGCGACAATCTGGGCCAAGATGAACTCCCTCGTCGATCCGATCGTGATCGATGCCCTCTACCGGGCGAGCCAGGCGGGTGTGCGCATCGACCTCATCGTGCGCAGCATCTGCTGTCTGCGCCCCGGCGTGCCGGGCCTGTCGGAGACCATTCAGGTCAAGAGCATTGTCGGCCGCTTTCTGGAACATTCCCGCATCGTGTGTTTCGGGAACGGTCATGCCCTTCCGTCGCCACATGCGAGTGTCTACATTTCATCGGCGGACTGGATGCCCCGCAATCTGGACCGGCGTGTGGAAACCCTCGTGCCGATCGAGAACCCGACGGTGCACCAGCAGATCTTGTCCCAGATCATGGTGGCGAATTTGAAGGACAACGAGCAAAGCTGGGTGCTGCGTCCCGATGGGACCTACCGGCGGGCGGTGGCGCCGGAGGACGAGGTCGGTTTTAGCGCGCACCAGTACTTCATGAAGAATCCGAGCCTGTCCGGACGCGGCCGTGCCATCGAATATGATCGGCCGCCGGAGGTGGAATACGGGGACGACGAGTGACGGGGGCACGGCCGGCCGGCGGCCTGTGCTCATCCGGACCTGGTGCCCTGGCCATCGATCCTGTGGCCGTGGTGGATATCGGATCGAATTCCATCCGTCTGGTGATTTTCGAGGGGCTGACCCGCGCCCCCGGCATCGTGTTCAACGAAAAAGTGGGCTGCGAACTGGGCCGCGACGTGGCCGCCGGACGGCCGTTCAGCGAGGATCGGCTGGCCCAGGCCATGGCTGTTTTCGCGCGCTTTTCCGTCATCACCCGCTTCTATGGCGTGGTCGATGTCATGGCCGTGGCCACCGCAGCCGTGCGCGATGCTCACCCCGAAACCCGGGCCGACTTCCTCGCCCGGGCCGAGGCGGCCCTGGGGCATTCCATTCGCGTGCTGTCGGAGGAGGAAGAGGGCTGGTATGCCGCTGCGGGCGTGCTGTCCGGCTGGCCCGAGGCGGAGGGGATCGTCGGCGATCTCGGGGGCGGCAGTGTCGAACTTGTCCGCATCGCTGGCGGCCGGGTCCGCGAAGCCGTATCCCTGCCGCTCGGGGTTCTGCGCTTGAGCGCCAGCGGGGACGACACGCCGCCCGATGACAGTGTGATGGCCCGGCGCGTGCGCGATGCCCTCGCCACGGTGCCCTGGCTATCGCAGACGGAAGGGCACCCCTTTTATGCCGTGGGCGGAAACTGGCGGAATATCGCCCGGGCCCATATGAATTATCACGCCTATCCGATCAATGTGCTCCACGGCTACGGCATCCCGGCGCGGGATGTTTCGGTGCTGCTCAAAGGCATGCAGCGGGGCGAAGTGCGGGTGATGGGGGCGGTGTCCACCCTGAAGAAGCGGCGTCAGGAATTCATCCGAACCGCTAGCATTGCCCTCGACCAGACCATCAAGGCCACGGGCGCCCGGTCGGTCATCGTGTCCGGCCATGGGGTGCGCGAAGGGCTGATCTTCGATGCGCTCCAGGGTCAGGAAAAAGCCGAAGATCCGCTGCTGGCCGGCGCTTATGCCATGGCCCGGCGTATGGCGCGCACGATGATCGACGACGACCATGTCTCCGAATGGCTGGCGCCGCTGTTCGACGATCCGAACAGTCCCTTTGCACCGGATCCCGAAGCGGTCGGCGAACGCCGGGCCCTGGCGCGCCTGCGCCGGGCGGCCACGATCGTGGCGGATATCGGCTGGGGCTTCCACAGCGACACCCGCGCCAGCCGGACGGCCGATCTGATCATGACGGCCCCGTTTTATGGCATCGACCATCCGGGGCGGGCCTTTTTGGGCCTGACGCTCTGGTACCGGTATACCCGGATCACGACCTATGAGGGCCTGCTGGCGGACGTCATGGATCTCCGCCGTCCGGCGCTCCCCGACTATTGGGTCGACCATGCCACCGCCCTTGGCCATGCGCTGCATCTGGCCTTCGAGTTGACGGGCGGCGCGCCGAACCTGCTGCACCAGTCCCGCCTGTCCCTGACCGATGCCGGCCTGACCCTCACGCTCAACGGTCCAACGGCGGATCTTTACAGCTACGATGTCCGCAAGCGCCTGGAGCATTTGGCGCGCAGCGCCGGCATCAAGACCCACGATATTCGCGTCGAACGCTGACAGCCTTGGCTCCGGACGGGCATGCGGCCGGGCTGTGTCGGTCGGTCATGTGCCATGGGCCGGTTCGTCATAAACAATGACCGGGCCCACGCCGTTGGACGGATGGAGGGGGGCGCCGGCCGGCTCCTCGGCCGATAGGGCGGCTTCGTCCATTGGATCTTCCGGGTTCGGCTCGATGCGCGGGTCGAGATCCGTGAAGCCCTGGGTCGTACGCGGCAGCATCTGATAGGGCTCCAGATCGTCCGGGGAAATCTGCGCGCCCACCTGCAGCCGATAGGCCGTGTAGGCAAGGCCGACAAAG
>JBHJGV010000092.1:0-32718 GCA_050331455.1 Alphaproteobacteria bacterium | reverse complement strand
GTAGTTAATCACACCCCCTCCCTGCCCCCCCCCCCTCATTCCCGAGGGGGGCCTACGCCATCCGGCCCGCCTCGATCAACCCATCACGAGACGGCCGCCGTCCGATCATCAAAGATCGGCGGCGGGCCGCTTCGACCACAGGCTTGTGAAATTCTCCCACCATTCTTCTGGAAGCTCGGCCGCGCATTCCGACCACGCTTTTTTCTTCACATCGCCGCCCACCAGGCGCTCGACGAGGCCCTTGCGCTCCTCGGCCAGCATTTCGCAGGGTTCTATGGTGCCGTAATAGGCAAACAGCCCCGCAAACAGCAGCGCGGCAATGAAAATCAGACTGCTCAGCAACCGCCCCATATCAAAATCCCTTTCCAAACCGCCGGGTCGGGTCTGCTCGACGCCCTTCGGACCAGGCGTGGTGGACCCCACCGGAAGCGGATTCGCGGCTTGAAAGCCCACGCCCGAAGCCGACCGCTCCACGCGGGACTTTACCACACGACCGCGTGATGGGGTTTTCCTGTTTCATTCTGCACGTGTCCCCAGGAGACGCACCGCGCCGGACCGGGCGGCGCGCGCCAACCGATCAGGCTGCGCCTTGCACCAGGGACAAGGCCTGGCCGGCCAGGTGGATGTCATGCTGGGGGCGGGCGAAGGTGACGCCATTGCGCTCGAATCGCTCCTTGAAGGCCCGGTTCAGGTCGAATTTCACCGGCCAATAATCGGCCGCCTCAACCCACACCCGCACGGTCAACGAAATGCCCGCCGCTTCGATATTCGACACCACGATCTGAGGCTCTGGATCCTCCAGGCACCGCGTGTCGTCCCGCAGGGCGCCTTCGATGATGTCCATGGCACCGCCGATATCGTCCCGGTGGGCGATCACCAGGGTGAAATCCACCCGGCGCCGCGGGTGATAGGAGTAGTTGACGATCGCCTGCCCCCAGACCGCGTTGTTCGGCAGGATGATCTGCACATTGTCCGGCGTGGACAGCTCCGTGGTCAGCAACGTGACCTCTTCCACCGTGCCCGCGTGGCCGCCGACTTCGATGTAGTGCCCGATACGGAAGGGCCGGAACGCAACCAGCATGACCCCGGCGGCCATGGTCGAGAGCGCCCCCTGGAGGGCAAGACCGATGGCGAGGCCGAACGCACCGATCAGGGCGACAAGGCCCGTGGTTTCTATTCCGAACTGGTTGAGTACCGCCATGACCACGAGGGCCAGCAGCAGATACTTCACGGCGCTGGAGAAAATGCCCTGCAGAATGGGATCGATCCGCCGTTGGTTGGCGAGCGCCCGGCGCACACCGCGCGACAGGCTGCCGGCGACGATCCAGCCGATGACCAGCACCAGGAGGGCGCCGAGGACACGCAGGGTGTAGTCCACGGCCATGGGCAGGAATTCGGACAACAGGTTTTCTGGAATTTCGGGCATTGGGTCTCTCCGGCTCCACAGTGGAAAGGATCAAACAAGCGGGACACGTCCCGATCGCGGCGCACCGGGCCACAGCTTCGACCTGGCCCTGCAAGTCTTAGGGCCGATTCCGAATGCCGGGATCGCGCGTCCCCGGCTCGCCAAAGGAGCGGCCTTCCGGCATGCGGCAGTTGCGACGGGTGTGGCGGCTCATCAAGGCCAAAAGGGGGACAATCAGGGCAATCAAGGCCGTGATGGGCCGAAAAATCGTCCCACGCATGGACAAGCCGGCGCCTTGGGTATAATGAACGGCCATTGTGTCCCGAGATGGTATTTAGCGGGTCAGTTCCAAATCCTCGCCAAGACTGGTGTTTCAAGGCCGCGGAGCGCTGGGGACGGGATCATCCATGATCGAAACGACCAATACGGTGGATACGAAACTGGCCGGCGCTGCGGAAACTCCCAGGCGCGACGCGCCGGTGGTCAATGTGTCGGGCCGCGGCCACATTAGAGCCCTGTCCCATCGCCGCCTGATGCGTGAACTGATTTGGGTTTTCGACGCTTTGGTGTGCCTTGGAACGGCGTTAGCAACCACCTTCATTTACCATTTTTTTGTTTATCAACACAGCGGTTATCCCATCGACAGCGCGATCTGGGGCGTCATCTCCGCACTGCTGTTCGTTATTCTCGGCGCGGGTCAGGGCCTTTACAAGCCGGGCGGGTTGTTCGCGCTCGGAGAGCAGATCCGGAACATCATTCATGTCTGGGTGCTGATCACCCTGTTCCTGTTGGCCGCGCTGTTCGTGAGCAAGAGTACGGATGCTTTTTCTCGCGGGGCCGGGCTGTTGTTTTTGGTCCTCACCCCCACCCTTTTGGTGATCAGCCGGATTGCAGCCAATCGCATTGCCCTGACACTGACCCGCACCGGCGGGCCGCTCAATATGCGCGTCGCACTGGTGGGCTCCCGGTCGCAGACGGAAGAGTTCGTCCGATACAGCGAAGTGGGGTCCATCGGCCTGTCGGTCATGGGGACTTATGACGACCAATCGGGTGAGGATCCGTTGGGCGACGGGATCGGGTCGACCTCCTGCGAAAGCGATGGCGGTTCCCTGTCATCCGCGCGGGGCAACTTGTCCGTGGCCCACGGATCTCTCGACGATCTGAAACGGGCCGCCCAGGAAACCCGGATCGATCAGATCGTCATTTCCATTCCCTGGAACGAAAGCGACCGCATCGAAGCGGCGGTCGATGAACTCGGTCACATTCCGGTGCCCATCAGCCTGTCGCCGGATCCATCCGTGTTCCGGTTCTCCGGCCGCCCGATCAAGATCCTGGGCGGTGTGCCCTATTTCGATATTCGCCCACGGCGGATCGACGGCATGCCCGGACTCGCCAAGATCGCCATGGACAAAGTGCTCAGTGCGATTCTTCTGCTGGGCCTGTCCCCCCTGTTCCTGGTGGTGGCCATCCTGATCAAGGCAACCTCGCCCGGGCCGGTGTTTTTCCGCCAGCGGCGCCACGGCTTCAACCACAACGTATTCCCGATCATGAAATTCCGCACCATGACGACGACCGATGACGGCGCCGTCGTGCGGCAGGCCACCAAGGACGACAAGCGGGTGACGGCCGTGGGCGCCTTTTTGCGCCGCACCAGCATCGACGAACTGCCCCAGCTTCTGAATGTGCTCCAAGGCGAGATGAGCCTGGTCGGCCCCCGGCCCCACGCCCTCGCCCACAATATGGAATACGCCAAGCTCGTGGCCCGTTATGCCCGGCGCCACAATGTGAAGCCGGGGATCACCGGATGGGCCCAGGTGAATGGCTATCGCGGCGAGACGGATACGCTTGAAAAGATGGACGGACGCGTTGCCCATGACCTTTGGTATATCGAACACTGGTCACTCTGGCTCGATATCAAGATCCTGTTCATGACCGCGATCAAGGTCTTTTTCCAAAAGACGGCCTACTGATCGCCTAAGATCCCGCGCAAAGGGGGCCGGCATGAGCGTTCCTGTCGATGCCGCAACGGACCGACGCCCGGCCCCCCGCAAGCCGGTTGTGGTCGTGACGGGAGCGACCGGTGGGGCGGGCGCGATGGTGACCCGACATTTCCTCGCCCAAGGCGCCCATGTCATCGGCATGGGGCTGCGTCCCGTACCGGGACTGCCCCTTGGCGCCCTTTGGATCGAGGCGGATCTCACCAGCGCGGTGGAACGGCGTCACGCGCTCGAAACGCTCCGCCGCACCGCCGGGCGGATCGACACGCTCGTGGGCACGCTGGCCCCGGATCCGGCTCCCGTGCCGTTCGCGAGTCCCCTTTTTTCCGGCCTGCCCCCCAGTGAGCCGGGCTCGACCGATCTGAGCCCGACCATCCTGCTGTGTTCGGAGGCCGTGCCACTGCTGCGGAAGAGCACCCGGCCGCTTATCCTCACGGTCTGCCCTGCAAGGGGCGACGCGCGCCTGCCGCTTGCCCTGTATCAGACCATGAAATGCGGTTTCGGGGCCTTCTCGACGACCCTGCGCAACACACTGGCGAGAACATCGATCCGTGTGGTGACAGTCTCGGTCCCGGGTAACGGCACTGATCTGACGTCGGAAGTCATCGCGGGCATCATGCGGCGGGCGGATCGCGGTGAAACCGATATTCAGATCAAAAGGGTCAGCCGATAAATCGGCAGTGTGAAGTCAGAGCAACGCTTTGATGGCAAATGGGGAACGTGGCGGGAGCATCCCACGCGTTCACACCGGCGCTTTGGGCCGGATACGGATGACCATTCGTTAAAGACGCCAGTGCGTCGGCCCGGCCGGGACCTGGTCCGGCACCAGTGTGCCTGCACTTAAGGGATAGATCCGCTCCTTGCCCAGGACGAAAGCCTGGAACAGGCCATCCGGGAACAACGGCGCATAGGCCTCGTTCAGGACGCACAGTCCTCCGGCATAGGCCCCGAAGGCCGGCAGGACCAGCCGTGTCCCATCGCTCACGAAGCAGCGCCGGCGCACGCGTCGCCCGCGGACGCGAATGCTGGCCACGGGATGCAGATGCCCGGCGACCTCGCCAAGGGCCGGCTCGTCCTCGCAAGGTTCATGGCGAAAAGTCAGTCCCCCGATCGTCACGGTCTGCGCCACGGCGCCGCCAAAGGCCCTTGGCGGCGCGGGATCGTGGTTGCCCGCGATCCAGATCCACTCCGCCGAAGCGGTTAAGGTGCGGATGGTTGCCACATCGGTCTGCTCGAGGCGCGCGGGGGCGCCGCGATCGTGGAAACTGTCGCCGAGGGCAATGATCCGTTTGGGGGCGAGCCCGGCGCATGTCCGGGTCAAGCGCTCGAGAGTCACGCGGCTGTCATAAGGGGGCAGATAAACACCCCGAACGGCATAAGAAGAGCCCTTTTCCAGGTGCAGATCGGAGACCACCAGAGTCGCATGGTCGGGCAGCCAGAGTGCGCCCGAAGGATCGAACAGCACGGCCTCGCCGGCCACCTCCGTGCCCGCCATGCGCGGCCTCAGCGCCTGCGCCGCCGGCCGCTCGCTCTCCATCACCGCCTCAGTCAAGCCGCGTGGCCTCCTCGATCAGATCGTCCGCGGCCTCGTCCAAAAGGGCCTCGCTCGCGGCGCCGTAAACGGGCTCCCGCCCCACTTCGAGCATGACAGGCACCGCCAGGGGCGAGACCCGTTTCAGGGATTGGTGGACGATTCGTCCCTTGATCCTTTGGAGCATATCGCCAAGGCGGCCGATATCCAAAAGCCCCGCCGACGCATCCGCCCAGGCGGCCTTCAACAGCACATGGTCGGGCTCATGGGCGCGCAGCACGTCGTAGATTAGGTCGGTTGAAAAGGTGACCTGCCGGCCGGTTTTTTCCTGCCCCGGATGGCGCGTCTCGATCAGGCCGGCAATCACGGCGCACTGGCGGAACATGCGTTTCAGCAGGGCGCTTTCAGCCATCCAGGCATCGAGATCGTCGCCCAACATGTCCTCGTGGAACAGGGCATCCATGTCGAGATCGTCCGCCCCCCTCAGGGACCACACCGCCAGCGCATAGTCGTTGGCCACAAAGCCCAGGGGATGCAGATCCGCGCGTTCAAGCCGGCGGGTGAGCAGCATACCAAGGGTCTGGTGCGCAAGTCGCCCCTCGAAGGGATAGGCAACAAGGTAGTGCTTGCCGCCCCGGGGAAAGGTCTCGACCAGCATTTCCTCCCGACCCGGAAGAACGGACCGCTTGCGCTGCAGTCCGAGCCAGTCCTGGACCGGCATGGGCAAGGCGGACCACTGGTCAGGCACGGAGATCATCTCGCGCACCCGGTCGGCGAGATAGGTGGAGAGCGGAAATTTTCCGCCCTGCCAGGAAGGCACCATGGGATCTTCGCCGGACGCGCGGGTGACCAGCACTTCCGTATCCTGCAGTCCTTCAAAGCGCAGGACTTCTCCGGCGAACAGGAAGGTGTCGCCGGGGCGCAACTGCTCCACCATCCATTCCTCGATCTCGCCCAGCACCCGTCCGGCGCGCCCGCCGGGCCGGCGGCCGGGTTTGCCGTCGGGCCCTTTGCGCCCCCCGACGGTCCGGGTCAGGCGCACCTTCATCATAGGCGCCTCGACAATGGTGCCCACATTCATGCGATAGGCCTGGGCCACCCGGGCATTGGTCACCTGGAACAGGCCGTCCCGATCCTTCCGGATGCGGCGGAACCGATCATAGCGGCGCAGGGCGTAGCCGCCTGTGGCCACGAAATCCACGACCTGCTCGAAGGTCTCATAATCGAGCGCCGCATAAGGTGCGGCCGACGCAACTTCCTCGTAGAGCCCCGTCAGGGAGAACGGCTCGGCGCAGGCCATGCCCATGACATGCTGGGCCAGCACATCAAGGCCGCCCGTGCGGGGCGGCGCGCCGTCGAGCACCGAGCGGATGGCCGCTTCCTGGGCCGCCCGGCATTCCAACACTTCGAAGCGGTTGGAGGGCACCAGCAGGGCGCGGCTGGGCTCGTCGAGCCGGTGGTTGGCGCGCCCGATGCGCTGGAGCAGCCGGCTCGCCCCTTTAGGCGCCCCCAGATGAATGACGAGATCGACCGCCCCCCAATCGATGCCGAGATCGAGGGTCGAGGTGCACACCACAGCGCGCAGGCGCCCGTCCGCCATGGCGGTTTCCACTTTGCGCCGCTGGCCCCCCTCCAGGCTGCCATGGTGGAGGGCGATGGGCAGATTGTCGTCATTGATACGCCAGAGGGTTTGAAACACCAGTTCCGCCTGGGACCGGGTGTTGACGAACAACAGGCTAACCCCGGCACTCTTGATGGCTTCATAGACTTCGGCCATGGCATGCCGGCCCGTGTGGCCCGACCACGGAATATCCGCCTCCGACGCCAGCACCTGGACATCGGGCACGGCACCGCCCTGCCCCTGGACCAAGGCCGACAGGACCGTCTCGCCTGGTGGCTGCGGCACGAGAAACCGGCGCAGGCGCTCCGGATCGTGCACCGTAGCCGACAGGCCGATGCGCCGGCTGGTGGGCGCGATGCGGCTCAGCCGGGCCAGGCCCAGGGCGAGCAATTCGCCGCGCTTGGTGTTGTCGATGGCGTGCAGCTCGTCGAGAATCACACTGTGCAGATGGCGGAAGAATTTGGCGCTGTCCCGATAGGCGAGCAGCAGGGCAAGCTGTTCCGGCGTGGTCAGAAGAATGTCGGGGGGCTGGGCGCGCTGGCGCTGGCGCCGGTGGGCCGGCGTGTCGCCGGTCCGGGTTTCCACGGTGATGGGCAGCCCCATCTCGCGGATCGGCGTCTCGAGATTGCGCGCCACGTCCACGGCCAGCGCCTTCAGCGGGGAGATATAGAGTGTGTGAAGACGACCGGCCGGACTGTCATTAACTTGCCCCGCCAGATCCACGAGAGACGGCAGGAACCCTGCCAAAGTCTTGCCGCCACCCGTCGGCGCCACCAGGAGGGCGGATTCCCCGCGCGAGACGGTTTCGAGCAGGGCCAGTTGATGGGGCCGCGGCTGCCACCCCCGATCCGCGAACCATGTCCCGAAACGGGAGGGCAGCAGCGTCGAGGCCGAATTTGAAAGTGATTTCAAAGATCTCTTTTTAGTCATGTTGGGTTGTGCGCCACATTTCATTCCAGATTCCCGATGTAATCCCATCGTTATCGGGGAACGGACGGCCTTGCACGGCGTTCATGAAAAATAAAAAAGAACGAAGAGACCCTTGCATTCGGGCAACGTCTCGGGTTTGCCTTCGGACCGGTTCGGTCGTGGGCGGAAGACCTCGGAATTGATACGCAGACGGAGTGAAGGAGTAAGGTATGACCGCATCACTCGAAACCATTTTGCTAAAGAAACTGGATTGCACGTTTTTCGCCGATACGCTGCGCCGGCATGCCACTTACCGGCGGATTGCCAAGGACGCCATGATTACGATGGGCCTCGCCCTGCCGGCTGCCATCGGCTTGTACGAAGTCTACCAGTTCTGGTCCGGCAGCCTTGACGCTCAACACTTCATCACGACCATGCTGGCGCTGTTTGCCATCAGCTTTATGGTCTATGTCGTATCGACGTTCGATTTCGGCGAATCGGTGCTGACCAACCAGAGCACCGCCTTCGCGGATTTGAGCCAGACCTACACGGCCATGGCCGAGAGTTTCATGGCCAACGCCGTCGGCCGTAGCCATGTCAGCAAACAGGTCGAAGTCGCGAATCAGACCTTCGACATCTTAAAGCGCAGCGTGACGCCGGCTGTTGCCCGGGCAGACTATCCGGAAAATATCGACCCGCGCCGCGTTCTGGCGTCACCCATAGGGTTTTTGGCCCTGTCCGGCTGACAGCCAGCCCAACGCGTGTCTGAGTCGTCATAAACCGGATGCAGTATGAACCACGATTGGCGAGAGGCCCGCTCCGGCGGGCCTTTTTCGTATCCCCATCCCCATGACTGTGCGTGTTCATACAACCACAGTGCTGATCGCGTGGCAGTTGTCCACACGCCGCTCAAGAAAGCGTCGCTGATCTGCTCAAGGATCAGCCGACTTCGACGCTACACCCATATAGATCACGGCCTTCAATGGGACCGTTCCGAAGATCAGATCGCCCCGTAAATTGATTCCGCGGGGACCGAGCCCTTGCATCGGGCCGGGGGTCAGGCCGACGGTCTTCAACGTTTTCGCCATTTCCGACGGCTTGATGAACAGATCGGGATCATGTGTGCCCTGCGGCAGGATGCGCAGCACATCTTCCGCCACCGTAATGGCGGCCAGGCGGGCCGCCAGCGTCCGATTGATTGTGTCGTACAGGAAAAGACCCCCAGGTTTCAGAACACGATTGATTTCCGCAAGGACCTGTTGAAGGTCCGACACGTGTTCCAGCACATCGACGCATACGACGTAATCGAATACCCCGTCATCATAGGGCAACGACTCACCGACCCCCACGTCATAGCGAATGTCATAGCCGGATTGGCCGGCGTGTGCTCGCGCGGCCTCAAGGGCACGCTCGGCCGGGTCGATCCCCGTGACATGGGCCCCTTCGGCGGCCATGGCTTCGGCCATGAACCCACCGGCGCAGCCCAGATCGAGGACGGATTTTCCGGGCCATTGCACGTGAGCCTCGAACCACCGGAGGCGGGCCGGCACCAGATTTTTTAACGTCCGCACCCACCGAATTTCATCCGACCACCACTGTTCGGCTGCGGTGTTGTAGATCGTGGGATCGTTCCGGGTTTTGCCCGCCATGGTGCACGTCTCCGTTTGTTGCCTGCGCCGACCCGCCCGCGCCACTGCGGCCCCGGGCCGGGCCGGACCGGTTTAACAAAATGGGAAAAGGTCGAAAATCGGTGCATCGCCGGGTGCGACACTTCATGTCTTGGCGATCAATGCCGTGGGGATCAATGCCGTCGCTCGCCAGGATCGCCGTCACCGGGCCTGCCCATGGGCCGCATGAGCGCCGGTCTTGCGCGGGTGCTCCATGGCGCCGGCCGGGCGCATGGCGTGGGCGTGTCTGCGCACGCTCTATGGGGTCGAACCGATCCTGATCCGCACCCCCGGCGGCTCCGTGCCGATCTCTCCCTTTGTGGAGACGCTCGGCATTCCGGCCGCCTCCGTTCCCACGGTGAACATCGATAACAATCAGCACCGCCCCAAGGATCAATCATCGGATGTGGGACCGACCAAAACGATCTCAATGGTCAGATCGTCCGAAAGACTGATCCGCGCCTCTTCAAACGACGGCGCGGATAAGCCGTCACTTGGATTGTTGGAAAAACCATAGCGCTCGTGGGGAATGCCGAACAGGCCCTGATCGAATGTGCCATTATCATTGGCATCGTGGAACGCACTGATCGCATAGGAGCCCGGGGGCAGGTCTGAAAACACCACGCTCACCGGACCTTTGCCATCCCGGGCGAGCGATGCCGTCTTCAGGGCCTCCCCATCGGGAAAAGCGGCTGCGATGTCGAAAAGGGCGGCCTTGATGGTTCCGCCAGGCTGCTCCATGCCGGAGACCCTGGCCGTGAGCGTGAGGGTCGCCTCACCGACGCCCTGCGCCGTCCACGACGGCCCGGCCCACAGCATGGAGCCACTCAAAACGAGGGTCAAAAGCCCGACCGCGCCCATTGGTGCGGTGTTCAAGGATACCGTCGCGCAGTCTTTCGTTCTCATAACACGCATCCTTCGCCCACAATTTCTGTATCCGCCGTCACTCCGGGCAAGGCCAGCCTCGGCGATAGGGGGCCCTGACCCGCGGTCAAACCAAGGTCAAAACCGCAAGGCCTGCGAGATAGGCCCCCAGCAGGGCGGCACTTTCAAAGCCGATATTGCCGATGCCATGGCGCTCCCGGTGCAGAAGACCAATCAGAAGAATCGCCGTCATCACGATCCCGAGCATGGCGATGAAAAACTGTTGCGGCCCGATGGCGTGGTAGACCGAGCCCGACCGGTAGGCAATGTCCGAAAAGGCAATGAACAGCACATCAAAACTGTTTCCTCCCAGAATGCCGGCAACGGCCAAGGTCAGTGCCCCCCGACGCACCGCGGCGACGGTTGTCACGAGTTCCGGCAGAGACGTGGCCACCGCCGTGAAGGCCGTGCCGACAAAGCCGGCGCTCAGTCCCGTTCGATCCACGAGGAGGCCGGCCGTCTGGGCAATGATGCCCCCCGCCACGCCGACCACGACACCCAGGGCCAGCACCGCCAGACCGAAGCGCCATAACGGGGCTCCGGAGCGTGGCGGCTCGTCGGGCGTGTCGATCCGGGTATGCGATGTTTCGACCGGCTTCCACATGGGGCTGCGCCGGGCCTGGGACACGATCCTCAAGCCCCCGATATAGGCGGCAAACAGAATGATTGTCGCCGGATGAATGCCCAGCACGGAAAAAGGCGGTGTATGGGACGCCAGCATGACGACGCTCAGCATGCCAATGAGGAGGCAACCGCTGATCATGTTTTCCACGGATGTGGCGGCGTGCTCCAGATTGACTTTTCGATAGGCGATGTCCGCGACAGCCAAAAACGCCGTCTGCGCCGCGATACCCCCGACGGCGTTCGACACGGCGAGATCCGCCCGCCCGTCCATGGCCGCGACAATCGAGGTCACGCTGCCGGCCAGGGACGTCATGGCGCCGAGCAGAATGGCGCCGGTCAAGGCCTCCCCCAATCCGGTGATGTCTGCAAACCGGTCGGCAAGGCGGGTCAGGGCCGTGCCCGCCAGGAGCACAATAAGGGCCGCTGCGGAAAAAACACCGACCAGACCTTCAATCGAGATATCAGACAGCATGCCGCTCCCTTCTCCCATTTTGGAAAACACGAAACAGAGCGCTTTGTTCCAAAGCACGGACGGGGGCGGGCCACATGCTGTGTGCTCAAAACATTGCACACATAATGACTTTTTTGGTGTGGCTTTTGACTGCTTTCGAAAACCCACGACCGTTGCGTTGTTCAGTACCCCAATGCTCAAACCGGACTAGCGGCGGCGGTGAATCGCATTGATATGGGCCGGACTGATCTCGCAACAGCCGCCGATGATGGTTGCCCCCGCCTTGGCCCAGGCCGTGGCCAGGTCGGCATAACCGTCCGGGCTGAGGTCCTCGCGGGCTTCAAGCGCATCGACGGTTCCGGCCGCTTTCAGCGGCGCCACGGTACGAAACCCGTTGGCATAGGCCCCGGCCACGGGCGCCCTTTCCAACACGATTTGCAGGGCGATGGTCACGGCCTCGGGGGGCGAGCAATTGATCAGCACCGCGTCTGCGCCTTCCTCCAAGGCGGCTGCGGTCGCCTGGGCCACCGTCTCGCCGGAGCGCAGGATGCGGCCGTCATGCTCGTCCACGGTCAATGCGGTCCAGACCGGTTTGCCGGCCCGCCGGGCAGCGCGGGTGGCAAGACGCGCTTCATCGACGGACGGCAGGGTTTCGCACAGAAACAGATCGACCCCGTCGGCCTGGGCGGCAACGATCCTTTCATATTCCGCCGTCGTCTCCCGGGCGTTGAAGCGATCCTCAGGACGATAGCTGCCGGGCAGCGGCGGCAGGCAGCCGGCGATCAAGGCCTTCGACGTCACCTCATCCCGGGCGCGCCGCGCGGCGGCAAGGGCCGCCGCCTGCAGGGATTCGAATTCGCCTTCCCGCCCGGCCCCGGCCAATCGGGACGGCGTCGCCGAGTAACTGCTCAGGGTGATGACGTCGGCGCCGGCACGCAGGAAGTCGCCATGCGCCGCCGTCACCAGATCGGGACGGTCCCGGATGACATCGACGGACCAGAGCGGCGTCGCCGGTTGGCCCAGCCGCCGGACAAGTTCCTGGCCCATCCCGCCGTCAAGCAATATAAATGACACTTGAGTGTCTCCCCGTTGCGCCCCGCCGCAGACCTCATTGGTCCGCTGTTTCCTCACGCTTATCCCATGGGCGCCAAGGCGAGCAAGGTAACGCCCCGGAACGCTGGTCTTGAACGGGGGCCGGTCTTGGCCCGGCAGGAGCAGACCACCTTGAGCCCGACGGGCCTCGCCTGTAATCAAGTTGCATCTGTTTGCGTAACGTTCAGCTTGGCGGAGCGCCCCGCTGGCCTCCCCCTCTTCATGGAACGGTCAGTGACATAAAAAGGAGGCGTCCATGACACCGGAGACCCTATTCGGTCTTGCCAACCAGATCGCTCTTGTTGGATGGCTCATTCTGGTTTTCGGGCCTCGGCGATACGACTGGCTGTTCTTCGTCCCCCAATACATCATTCCGTTTGCCCTCGGACTGGGTTACGGCGGCTTGATGTTTGTAAACTTTTTCAGCGTCGAAGGCGGCGGCTACAGCACCCTGGACAGCGTGCGCGCCCTTTTCGAGAACCCTCACGTGCTCGTGGCCGGATGGGTGCATTACCTGGCCTTCGATCTGTTCGTGGGCGCATGGATCGCTCGCCAGGCCGATGCCCTGGGCATCACCCGGTTAATCCAGATCCCGATCCTGCTGGCCACCTTCCTGTTCGGGCCCGTCGGACTCGTGCTGTTTCTGGTTTTCAAGGCCGCCCATGGTGCCGCAGCGCTGCGGGCAGCGCGGGAGGGGCGGCCATGACCGGGGTGGCGGAGCCAGACATGGGGCAGCGCCTCCCGAAATTGGACACAGATCCGGTGACCCGGATCTGGATGGCCGGCGCCCTGTTCATGGTCGCCCTGTTTGTCAGCACACTGCCAGCCTACTGGATTGACGAGCGCACCACCAACGGGGTCAGCGTCTGGCTGAAACCCATCAAGTTTCAGGTTTCCCTGGCTATCCAGTTTATGAGCGTCGCCCTGTTGGCACAGCTTGTGATCCGATCGACACGGACGAGCCTCGTGTTCCTGGCCGGCACTTATGTGGTGACCGCGGCGCTCATCTTTGAGATCGTCTACATCATGGCCCAGGCGGGACGCGGGCGGGCCTCCCATTTCAATCTGGATACCCCCTTCGAGGCCCTGATGTACAATCTGATGGGCCTCGGTGCGGTGATACTCGTCCTGGTGCCAATGATCCTCGGTGTCCTGATCTGGCGACGGACGGACGATGCTGCCACGGAGGAGACGATCCCGGGCCTGCGCCTCGGTGCGATCCTCGGGCTATTGGTGTCGGGCGTTTTGACTCTCATCGTCGCCGGCTACATGTCCATCAATGGCGGCCATTGGGTGGGCCCGGCGACAAGCGACGTCAGTGGCCTGCCGCTCGTCGGCTGGTCCCGCGAGGTCGGGGATCTGCGCGTGGCCCATTTCTTCGCCACCCACGCCATGCAGGTCCTGCCCGTCCTGGGGCTGATCGCCGACCGCATTCCAGGCCTGCCGGCCCGCCCAACGGTCTGGACCGGCACCATCCTCTGGATCGCCCTGACCCTCGCCCTCTTTCTCCAGGCTCTCGCCGGCGATCCGCTGGTCCCGCGATCATGAAAGAAAAAAGCGCTGCCTTGATCACGTTGCATCATCTGGCAGGGTTCGAACGGGGGTCCGGGACGGGCGTGATCATCATCAAGCAGCGTCGGCGGGCCCGGGCCGGGATCAGGCCCTGCAGGGTCTTTTCGTAAATGCGATCGCTGAGCGGCACGATCTCGACATGCAAGGCGCGCCCTGTCCGTGTGCCCCGGATAACCAACTCGGAACCCAGCTCCTGATGCATGGCACTCAACACCGCCGCCTGGATGGCGTTGACCTCCCCATCGGTGCCAAAAGGAAACTCTCCGGCGAGGCGGCGGGACAGCCCAAGGTCTCGGATCAGGGCCTCGCCCTTTTCGTTGCTCCAGGATATGCGCAACACGTCATTGACCAGGAGGGATGCGACGCGCACCCGGTAGAAGGCCTCATCGAGTTCGAAAGCCGTCTGGGTCTGAAGCGCCAAGGTTTCGCGGATTCGCACCACCCGGGTCACATGGCCCGCGATCCGCGCCATGCGCTTCATGTCCCCATGCTGAAAGAGGCCCTTTTTCTTGCCCCGATAGACTGACAGGAAGCCCTGCCAGTCCGGTGCGAGCTGGGTCTTAACCGTCAGGATGTCCTCGATATCGTCAGCATCCAAAATATCATGCCGATGGGCCGGATCGAAGTCGTCCCGGGGGAAGAGGCTTGCCCCGGTCGCCACGGCGCCGGGCTGGAGCCCCTGGCCCGCTTTCAACCAGGGATCCCGGGCCCAATATTGGGCCTGATAAAGCGCCATGGTCTCCGGATTGATGTTGGACTCAAGGATCAGATCCGAGCCGCGCCCCACCACATGGAGCGCCGAGACATGGGCGCCGAACGCCCCTTCGAGGGTACGCATCACACCGCCCCAGGCCTCTTCATCAAGGGCGGCCTCGTAGAGGTTACTGATCAGGCTGGTCAAATCGGCCATGTCCCCTCCATCAGCGAGCAATCCCAAAGACGCGCGAGGACGGCCCGGGAGCGTCTCCGCGACAGCCTTGGGAAATCACGATCCCCGCAGCGCTCCAGATCTTTAGCACAGGCTCGAATGGGGCTCTATGCGATCCGCGTCGCCCATGTCCACGCCATCCGGCGCATTCGGCCGGGCGAAAGCGGGTGTGGCGCGTGTCCGGGTGATCGTGTTTGATCCATCAGGGGTCCGAACGGGTTGCGAGCACCTCCCCCGAACCGGCTGTTTCGACCGTGGCTCACGGCCACTTGCGAGGGACAATGTCATGCTTTTTCCGATAACGGAGCACATCGCCAGGACCGATCGGCACACCAGTTTCTATCTCGCCTGCGGGCCGGAGGACGGCCCCTTGATCATTTTCGTCCATGGGTGGCCGGAACTGTCGATCTCTTGGCGCCATCAGCTTCCCGTGTTCGGCGCTCTGGGCTTCCGGGCCGTGGCGCCGGACATGCGAGGCTATGGACGCTCATCCATATATGATCGGCATGAGGATTATATGCTTCGGCACAGTGTCGATGACATGATGGAGCTGCTCGAACACCTGGGTCGGGACAAGGCGGTCTGGGTGGGCCATGACTGGGGGTCGCCGGTGGTCTGGGCCATCGGCCAGCACGATCCGGAGCGGTGTCACGGCATTGCTTCACTCTGCGTCCCCTATTTGCCCGAAGGCCTCGCGCCGGAGACGGCCGCCCCGCTCGCGGACAAAAAGGTGTATCCGGACGATCAGTTTCCAGTGGCACAATGGGACTATATGCTTTTCTATCGGGAGAATTTCGCGGCGGCCGAGGCCTGCTTCGCTGCCGATCCGGGCGCGAGCGTGCGCGCGCTGTTCCGGTCCGGCAATCCGGACGGCCGGGGCAAGCCCGCGCCCCTCGCCTTCGTTCGCGCGCATGGCGGATGGTTCAGGGGCGCACCGTCCGCGCCGTCCCTGCCCCGCGATCCCCTCGTGCTAACCGCCGAAGATGAAAGCCGCTACACCGCGGCCTTGGCGCGCACGGGCTTTTTCGGCCCGGGAAGCTGGTACATGAACGCGCCCGCGAACAAGGCCTTTGCGGAAACCGTCCGGCACCGTTGGACCCTGGACATGCCGGTCCTGTTCCTGCACGGCGCCCATGACTTCACCTGCGAGACCATGGACTCGGCTTTCGCTGAGCCCATGCGCGCCTATTGTCGCGCCCTGACGGAAGCCGTCGTGCCGTCGGGCCACTGGATGGCCCAGGAAAAGCCCGTCCATGTGAATGCGGCCCTCACCCGCTGGCTCGGTTTTCACATCCCGGACTTGTGGGACCGGGCCTGATCCTGCCCATCGGTCGGCCCGAGTCATCCTGTGATCGGGCCGATCAGTAGATGATGCCTTCGCTCTCCCCGTCCCGCTGAATGATGATCGTTCCGGCCTCGGCGAGTTCCTTCGCCTTGCGGACGATGGCCGTCTTTGCGGCCTCCACGTCGCGGCTGAGGACGGGCCCGAGACTTTCGGTGGTCTCGATCAGGATCGCCCCGGCCCGTTGGGACATATGGGACAGGAAGACCTGACGGGTCTCCTCGTCACAGGCCTTGAGCGCATAGACCAGGAGATCCGTATCGCAGGACCGGACGACCGTCCCCAGGGAAATCGGATCGAGTTCCACAAGGTCCTCGAAGGTGAACATGAGCTGCTTGATTCGGCCCACGGCGTCGGGCTCGTCCTCCTCAAGATCCGTAATAAGATCGTTGAGCAGCTCCTGTCCCGTCCGATTGAAAATCTCGGCGAGATGTTCGTGCGTATCTCCGCCGCGGCTCTGGGCATAGTCGATCATCAGCTCCCGGTGCAGCATTTCCTCGATATCAGCCAGAATCTCCTGGGACACGGACTGGAGCGACACCATCCGCCGCATCACATCCCGGACCAAGGGCCGGGGCAGAAGGGGCAGCACCTTGGCCGCGTGATCCGGTGCGATCTTCGACAGCACGACGGCCACGGTCTGCTCGTGCTCGCCTTGCAGATATTTCGCAAGGAGGGTCTCATTGACATTGGACATCCGCTCCCAAGCCGAGCGCCCACCCGGACCGCGGATGTAATTCATGATATCGGCGACCCGGTCCTTCGGCATGAAATTGCTCAGCATACGCTCAGCACTCTCATAGTTCCCGATCACCGCGCCGCCCCGGGCCATGCGCTCCGTGAACTGGGAGATGAGTTCTTCCAGCAGCGGTGCCGTAATGGTTCCAAGGCCCGCCATGGCCCTTGAGACGATACGGATTTCATCCTCTTCAAGCCGCTCCATCATGGACGCCGAACGGTCCTCACCGATGGTGAGAAACATGATGGCGGCTTTTTCCGGTCCCGTCAGGGCATGATAATTGTCCCGAATCTTGATGGCGCCCATGGCTCACCCCCCCGTCGTGATCGTCTTTCTTCCACCGGAAAACCGGCTTTATCCGCCTGCAAAGGATTTCACGAGATTACCCGCAATAAGGTTCCAGCCGTCAATCATCACAAAGAAGACGACCTTGAACGGCAGCGATACGATTGCGGGCGGCAGCATCATCATGCCCATGGCCATCAGGATGGCCGCCACCACGATGTCGACCACGAGAAAGGGCATAAAGACCAAAAATCCGATCTCAAAGGCCCGGCGCAATTCGGAGATGATGAAGGCCGGAACAAGAACGCTCAAAGGAGCCTCCCCCTCGGCCCTTTGCGGCTCCAGGGCATCCAGACTTCCTGCCAGACCCTTGGGCGCTGCGGCTACGGTCTCATCGGCCCGCCCTTGGGGATCCGGTCCGCGCAGGGATTGAAACAGGGCCAGATCCTTTGAGCGGACCTCAAGCTGCATGAACTGACGGAAGGGGGCGATGGTGCGTTCAATCCCCTGTTCCGGCGTGACAACGTCGTTCAGCATGGGGTTGATCCCATCCTGCCACGCCTTGTCCACGGTCGGCGCCATGATGAATGCGGTCAAGAACAACGCCAAAGAGATGACCACCATATTAGGCGGTGTCTGTTGAAGACCCAGCGCCGTCCGGAGTAGCGAAAGCACGATCACGATCCGGATGAAACTCGTCACCGTCATCAGGATCCACGGCGCGAGGCTGAGCACCGTCATCAGGGCAATGATCTGGAACAGGCGACCGGTGAACGCCGCCGGTTCCTCCCCGATCTGCCATGTGAAAGGCGCTCCGAAGGCATCACCGGGCAACGCCGCCAGCAGGAGAGCCGGCGCCGCAACCCTGACGCCCACGGTCAGGACCGGTCCGATCATGCCGGGCGCCCCGAGAGCCCGGCGAGGCTCGGGGTGCTGGTGATATCGGTCAGTGTAATGCCCAGCTTGTTGTCATCGAGGATGACCACTTCGCCCCGCGCCACGAGATGACTGTTCACGTGAATATCGACGCACTCTCCCACCTTGCGGTCGATCTCGACCACGGCGCCCCGGCTCAATTTCAAAAGCTGCGCCACCGGAAGGGCGGCATGCCCAAGCACGACCTGGAGATCCACCGGCACGGCGTGGAGGGCCTGGAGCCTCCCCTCCTCAAGCTCCGGGGCCGCGGCGGTCGGCTTGGCGGAGCCGGTCCCAGGCCCGGAGCCGTTAAATCCGGATGGTTGCGTGTGCGAAGACGCAACCGCTTCATAAGTATCCTCCGCCTTATCGTCCGTCTGCGTATTATCTGTTGACATGATCCGCTCTCCCCTTTAATGAACTTCCCCCGGCGCATTCTTGGGCTGCGCAAGAGCGTCCAGGGTCGCGGCGGCGGCGTCGAGCAGGGCCGCAACCTCCGCTTCCGTATCCGCCGGATCCCAAACGACCTCTCCACTTTCCCATCGCACCCGGACGGCGGCGCCTTCGAGGCGGGCATCGGAGGTGACCGTCACCGGCGGCCCCCCACCCGCGACGCCGCAACTGCCCTCACCGCCGAAAGCATCCTTGATGAACGCTGTGACGTCCGGCGAACATTCGATGATCAGTTCCGGCGTCTTACCGGCCACCGACAGCGCCTTCACGACAAGATCATGGGCAAGGCCCTTCGCGATCACATCCGATAGGCGCGGTGCGAAATGGGACAGCAGGCTGAGGATGACCCGCGTGGCCCGCACTTCAATATCGGCCAAAACCTCTGACAAATCGCTATCCGCCCGGGGCAGTTCCCGGCGCACCGCCTCGAGGCTTTCGGCGATGCGCATCTTGATCTGCTCACCGAGCTCCTCGCGGGTCTGTTCCGCCCCTTCGTTAAAGCCGGCGTCGAAGCCCTGCCGGCGGGCGTCACGGATCTGCGCCTCGGCCTCCCGCACAGTGATGGTCGGCTCGGGCGGCGGCGCGGGCTCGGGGGGCAGTTCAGAGCGCGGACAATCGAAGGATCGTTCGAAGAGAAAGGCACGCATGGCTTCAAACGGCCTCCTCATGGATCCAGCTTCGCATGATCGCCAGCATTTCTTCCGGATTCTCATCGACGATCTGGCCCAGCTTACGGATCGAACTGGCCCGAACCTCACCCTTCACCGCGCGCAGCTCCATCATCTGTTCCAGGGCCATGTCGACCGATGCCGTGGCCACAGCGCGGCCATCCGACATGGCCTCGAGTTGGGGCACCTGCGATGCCGCGCTATCCGGCTGGGGCAGCGCCCGGGCTTCCTGGGACGGGGTGTCGAGCGCCGCTGCGGCGGGCTCGTCCCGGGCCGGCATCGCTTCGAGCAGGCGGGCGATGACGGGCCGCACGCCGACCATCAAGATCAAGACCGACAGGATCAGCAGCACCAGCCACTGGATCAGAGTCACGATATTCCGGCTCAGAACCTCCGTCACCGGCACATCGGCGACCGGCGGCAGAGCGCTTTCCAGGTTCACGAATTCCAGGTTTTCGATCGTGACGCGGTCGCCGCGCGCCTCATCGAACCCGATTGCCGATTTGACGAGCGCACCGATCTGCTTTAGCTCCTCGTTCGTGCGCGGCGTATAAACGGGCGTGCCATCGCCGCCGGGCGCCCAACTGCCATTGACCATGACCGCAACGGTGATGCGCTTGACCTCCCCGGGCTCGCGCACTCGCTCCCGCGCCACGGACGAGACCTCGTAATTGGTCGTTTCCTCGGTGCGATAGAGATCGTTGCGGTTCGTGCCGGCATCACCGATGGGAATATCGGCCTCGGGCAGGTTCTGTTCCACCGTGGTGGCCTCGTCGCTTGACCGCTCCCGGGATTCCTCGGTCTCCTCCACGACCTGGCTGGACCGCAGGGCCGTGCGGGCCGGATCGAAGATCTGCTCGCGAACGACCTCCCGCTCCATGGACAAGTCCACATGGGCCTGCACGCGGACATTATTCGCCCCCAGTCGCGGAATAAGCAGCCGCTCGATAGCCGATGTCAGCGATGCCTCGATGGTGGATGCCTGGTCGCTCCAGGCCCCGGTTCCCTGGAAGACCCCCTGATCCTCCGCAAGCACCGTGTTGCCGCGTGCATCGAGCACCGTAACCCGAGTGACCTCGAGACCCGGAACGGCCGCGGCCACCAGATGCCGGATCGTCTGGGCCTGTGCCCGGCCCAGGGCACCGCCCCGTTGCACGCGGACAACCACAGACGCGCTGGGTTCCGTGCGCTCCCGGGTGAAGGCGTCCCGTTCCGACAGAACAAGGTGGACCCGTGCGGCCTTCACGGCCTCCAGGGACTGGACCGTGCGGGCCAGTTCTCCCTCGAGCGCCCGCACCCGGTTGACCTGTTGCATGAAGCTGGTCAGGCCCAATGATCCCTGTTCGTCGAAAATCTCATAACCGGTCGTGCCGCTGGCAGGCAGGCCCCGGCCCGCCAGATCCAGACGGACACGGCTGACCTGCGGTTCGGGAACCTCGATGCGTGTCCCGTCGGGGCTGATCCTGACGGGCACGCCCATACGCTCGATTTCTGCGACGATGCTCGCGGCATCCTCCGGCTGAAGATCAGTATAGAGCAAGGAAAACTGCGGCCGCGATACTGTGTAGGCCATCAGGACGATCAGCAGCACCATCGCGAGGCCCAGTGCCCCAAGAAAAACAAGGCGCTTGTCGCCCAGTGCGCGCATGTTTTTTAGAAAACTGTCGAACTCTGTTCTGTCCGCAGCCACTGCCGTCATTGAAAGCCCCGCCCGATCACAGGAAGTGAGACACTTTTTTCATCCGCTAAAGGACGGATCTTCGGCCTTCCCGTTTAAATCGCCTGAAACCCGTTTGCTCTAGGAACATTGCCGTGCCCCTCCACAGGAGACAGCGATACACGATCAGGGCTTTCAGTCTTATGGCAGAACCGGAAGAAACTCTCGAAAAATCTTCACAATTGTCGATGGGCCGACGGATCGTGCAGTGGGCCGCGGCGGGCCTGGGACTTATCGCCCTGGCCATGGGAGCCGTTGTCGCGGGGGTGTTCGCCGGCGGCGGCCAGCGGGCGTTCGATGCCTGGACCGACCAATTGATCGCCGCCTTGCCATTTAAAGAGGATGCCGCACCGGGGGCCTCCGGCCCGACATCGACCGTTTTCAACCTGCCCACGCTCATCGTGAACCGCAATGGTGCGGCAGGCGGCCATCTGCGTGTCCGGCTGGCCCTGGTGACCGGTCCGGACACGGTCGATGCCGTGGTTCGAAGTCAGCCCTATCTCCTGGATATCCTTAATGCCTATCTTCCGGAACTCACGGATACGGATCTTCGTGGGTCGGCGGGCCTCACCCGGATGCGTCTCGATCTGCGTCACCGGTTCAATCTGATCCTGGACCGCGATGCGGTGTCCGATGTGCTGATACAGGAGCTTTTGATCAAATGACCATGGATCAAGACGGTACGGCACCCGACGCCGCCCCGGCGGACGGCCGCCATCTGCAGCAGAACGACATTGACCGGTTGCTGGACACGGCGAACGCCTCCCCCGACCATCCGCCACCATCGGTGATGCAACTGATCGCGGACTCCACCATCGTGAATTATGAACGGCTTCCCATGCTGGACGTCGTCATGGACCGGTTCGTCCGTAGAGCAACGGACAGCCTGCGCCAATTGATGGGCGCCGGCGTTCTGATGGATGTGGAGTCCATCGGGCCCATCCGTTTCGGCGAATACATTTCGACCGTCCCGGTGCCGACGGCCATGGCCGTGCTCAAGGCGCCCGAATGGGACGGCTCCAGCATGTTCGTATTCGACACGCGCCTTGTCGGCAACATGGTCGAGGTGCTGTTGGGCGCGGGCAACAATCGGCAGAAGACCCCGGAGATCCGGCCTCTCACCTCCATCGAGCAGCGCCTGATGCGCCGGGTCTCAAAGCACCTCGCGGAGTGTCTGGGTGCGGCTTTCGAGCCGGTCTCGCCGGTGACCTTCGATGTCGATCAGTTCGAAACCACGCCCCAGCTTGCCCAAATCTGCCGTGCCACCAATGTGGCTGCATTGGTCCGCATGCGGGTCAGCGTCAATGATCAGCCGGGTTATCTCGACCTTATCATTCCCTATGCGACCCTGGAGCCTGTGCGGGCCATGCTTCTCCAGGTGTTCATGGGGGAGAGCTTCGGCGGTGACTGCGCGTGGGAACAGCATTTCAAGAATGAGCTCATGAAGATGACGGTGGATCTGCGGGCCATCCTGTCCCAGTCCCGTGTGACGCTGGGCGAAGCCTTGAGTTGGGAAAAGGGGACCCGGATTGTGCTCGACATGACACCGGATTCGACCGTGCGGCTTTTGCTGCGCGGCCAGGAATTGCTCCGCGGTGAGATGGGCCAGCGCAACGGCAACATCGCGGTCAAGGTGGACGGATCCCTGCTCGATCAACAAAACCGGACCGGAGCCGCCACACCATGATGACACTGGTCTTCGACGGGCTCATCGTCCTGGTCGTGCTGGCCCTCATGGCCCAGATTCTGCGCGTTGAACGGCGACTGCGCCGGATGCAGTCCAGTTTCGGGGCCATGCGCGCCCTCGTGGAGGAATTTTCCGTACGGGTCGATAAATCGCAAACCCTGTTCCAGGAGATGCGCAGCGCGGGAGAAAGCGTCTGCCACACCCTTGAGCAATCCATGGAGGCCTGCGCACGCCAGAATCGTGAGTTGCGGGTCCTCCTGGCCCATTGCCGCCGGGCGGAACACCGTCTGCGTGCGGCATCGACCGCGGCCGCAGCCGCCGAGCGTGACGCCGGCATGGGCGACGCAGAGCCCCCGGCATCGCCACCGGCTGTTCCCGCTCCCTCGCGCCGGGAGCCGCTTCAATCCGGAGCCGATCCGGATACGCTGGATCCCCTGCCCGCTTCCACCGGAAACGCCTTGAGGAGGTGGTCGCCGCCACCGGCGCCGGGATCCGCCCCAGCGCCGACTCCGGGACTGGCCCAGAGACCGAACAAGAACAGACCGGATGTTGCCCGATTGCTGGACTCCATTCGCACCTATAACGACCGCAGGCCGGAAGAGTCGCCGGCAGTGCCGCGTGACGTCGCCCCAAGAAGGTGATCCATGATGCCGAAACGGATGATGTCCCTGGCGGTCCTTGGCCTTGCCGTCCTGTCCCTGGGCAAGGCCGGCGATGTGATCGCCCGATCGGAAAACGTCATGGGACGGACGGCGCGGCAGACGGCGGATGAATTCGGCGCCCATCGGCGACCCTGGGCCAGGGACCTGCTGGCCGAGTCCTCCACCGATGCGCAGGCGGCGCAAAGCTCTGATGCGGCCACCGCCGCGGCCGCCACCTGCTCCTATCTCGACACATTGGACGCCGCCATTGCCCGTGCCTATATCGAGCCTGTGGAAACCATGAGGGCCCTCGACCAGGAACGGGAGCGGCTGAAAACCGAGGCGCGGTCCGTACAGGACGCACGCGCGCTGGCGGAAGCGACGATCATTCGTGCCGAGCAGGAAGTGAAACAGCTCAGCGTCCTGCGCCGCGACATACAAGCGCTTCTGACGACACTGGAAACGGAGTCCCAGGCCGATATCGACCGCATGCGCTCGCTTTATGAGACGATGAAGCCGAAAGCGGCCGCCGAAATTCTGAAATCCATGGATATTCAGATCATCGTAGAAATTCTGGAAGACATGCCCGACCGGCGTGCGGCGCCCATTCTCTCCGCCTTGCCCGTCGACCTGTCTCGCAGTGTGATGCGGGTCTTCGCCGAGCGCCGCCGCCCGCCCCCCACCTGAGGCTCCTGACCGTTACGCATAAGGACGATTCGGGTGGTTCGTGGCGGGGGGCAGATCAACCGCCGGCTCAATCACCGGTCCACAGCCCTTTGATCGATCTTGTAGACATAGGTGATGATTTCCGCCACGGCCTCGAAATGTTCCCGGGGGATGATTTGATCGATTTCGACCGTAGCGTGAAGGGCACGTGCCAGCATCCGATTTTCGATGATCGGTACGGAATGGGTCTGGGCAACGTCTTTGATGCGCAGGGCGGTCTGGTCCACGCCTTTCGCCACACATAGGGGAGCGGGCATGCTGCCCCGCTCGTATTTGAGCGCCACGGCAAAATGAGTGGGGTTGGCGATGACGACCGTTGAGTCGGGAACCGCTGCCATCATGCGCTTGCGGGCCCTCTCCCGACGGATTTCCCTGACCCGCGCCTTGACCTGCGGGTCCCCCTCGGAATGTTTGTGTTCATCCTTCACATCCTGCCGTGTCATCCGGAGCTTCTTGCGCCAGTCCCAGCGTTTCCAAAGAATATCCGCGCTGGCAATGACAGCACTGGCGATCAGCGTGACGAGGAGCAATTCTATGGCGGCTTCCCGGATCAATGCGGGAAGGGCGGAGATATCCGCACCGACCATCAATTCCATGCGCTCCAGATCGGCCAGGATCAACAGGCCTGTCACCGTCCCGATCAGGACGATCTTGACGATGCCCTTCACGAATTCAAGAATGGACGACCAGGAGAACAGGCGTGAAACGCCTTTGATCGGACTGATATTGCTGAGTTTGGGTTTGATCCGATCCCCGGCGACGGCAATGGCATTCTGACCGGCCGCGGCGGCAATCCCGCCAAGGGCAAAAGCACCGAAAACGAAGGCCAGGGACGGCAGAAGAGCCCAGAGAATGCCGGCATTCACGGCCATGGGATCGGCGAGGACGTCACCAATGGCGATGTCATGGGCGTTGGCAAAGAGCCCATGGAGCGCCCGCATGATCTGTCCGGCCGCATCGGGCGCGTTGAACGACGCCAGGATCAGCATGACGAAGACGGACAAAACCGTTCCGGCTTCCCGGGAAATCGGAAGATTGCCCTTTTGCCGGGCATCCCGGAGTCGTTTTTCCGTTGGCTCTTCGGTCTTCTGGCTTTCGTCCTGATCCTGCGACATCACATCATCCTACGGACCGAAAAGAAGGATGCCATCCCGCATCCCCTGGGCGAAACGGCTGAAAATGGCGCCGGTGAGGACCATGAGCACGGCAATCCCGCCGCCGAGCGCGAGCGGAAGACTGATGAAGAAGACCGGCAGGCTCATCATCATCCGATTGATGAGACCAACCGCAAGATAGAACAAGAACCCCAGAACCAGGAAGGGTGCGGACAATGCCGCAGCCAGCGTGACGCTGTATTGCAGGGTGCCGGCCAACCGCTCCGCCAGAAGACCGATCTCGACCGCCTCGCCGATGGGGAGGGTCTTGAAGCTCGCCGCCGCAGCCTGGATCGCCAAATGGTGAAGATCCGTCACGAGAAAAATGACCATTCCCGTGACGGCGAACAGCGAAGACAGAGCCGATGCCACCTCGTCCCCCATGCCGGGCAGCATGAAGATGTTGGACAGGCCAATGCTCTGCCCAATGATCTGACCGGCCATGGACAGCGCATGGAGAAGACTCCGGCTGACGAGGCCCATGAACAACCCGATGATCATTTCCCCCGCAAGGATCGGAACCAGCCCCCCCACATCCAGGGGCACCGGCGCCGGTGTGGTGGGTATGACGGGCGCCAAGGCGACAGACAGGGCCATGGCGAGGGCCAGCCTGAACCGGGCGGAAACAAAGCTTGCCGACAGGGCGGGCATCACCATCACGAAGGTCCCGATCCGGGCGAAAACCATCAGTATCGGAAAAATCAGAACGGCAAATGCCAGCGCCACATCCATGACCCACCTCAGATCTGACCGACGGTCCGGATCGCCGCCTTGGCATGGAGCTCGGCGTGGGAAATCACAGGTGTCATGGCGCTGACCCGCTCCAGAAGGGAGCGCACGAAGGGCCGGGTTTCCGAACTGGTGAGGATCGCCGGCCAGCATTCCATGGTGGAGTGTTCCTGGATACGCGCCCGGGCCTGGGTGATGAATTCGTTCACCCGGCTGGGCGCCATGGTGAAGGTCCGGTCCTGGCCTTGCACCTGGATGGCTTCCAAAAAACTCTGTTCCCAGGCCGGCGACACGGTGATCACCGGGATGAACCCGTCCGCCGCCGTCAGGGCACTGCAAATCTGAGGGCTGAGCCGCGAGCGCACATGCTCAGCGATCATGGTGATGTTCCGGGTCCAGGACACCGCCTCCGTCACGGCCTCCAGAATGATGGGAAGGTTACGGATCGACAGCCTTTCCTCCAGAAGCGCCTGGAGAACCCGTTGCAACATGACGGCGCTGATCTGCCCTGGAATAAGGTCGTGGAGCAGTTTGTGATACTCCACGGGCAGGCTGTCGAGCAGCCGTTGCAATGCGGAATAGGTCAGCAATCGGGGTAAATGGTCCCGGATGACTTCGGCGAGGTGGGTGGCCATGACGCTGTCCGGATCGATGACCGTATAGCCCTTCGCCTCGGCTTCCTCCGCCCGCGCCGGATCGATCCATACGGCCGGCATGTTGAAGGTGGGCTCCCGGGTTTCCTCCCCGGGCATATCGATTTTTTCGCCCGCGGGATCGATCACCAGGCAGTGCTGCATGCGGATCCGGCCGCTCGCGACCTCGATGTCCTGAATCGAAATGCGATAACTCTCATGGGGCAGATAGACATTGTCCCGAATGCGCACGGGCGGCAAGAGAAACCCGTAATCACGGGCAAAGCGGCGCCGCAGTGATTTGATTTTCGGCGACAGACCCCGGTCCGATTGGGAAATATGCGCGACCAGTTGGGGATTCACGTCGAGCTGGATGTCTTCCACCTGCAGCGCATCTTCGGCACGCTCATCCTGTGCCGAAGTTTCGAGGACACCCTCTTCGTCCGTCGTTTGATCATCATCGGTTTGGGTTGCTGCCCGGCGAAACATGAACCAGCTCAGACTTCCGATCGCCGCCGCGATACACAGAAAGGGCAGCGCCGGCAGGCCCGGCACGGCCGCGAAAATCAGTAGGAGGACACTAACCATTGCCAGGGCCTTGGGATAGCCGCCCAGCTGGTCCATCACCGCTTGTTCAGCCCGCCCCAGCGTGCCGCCCTTGGCGACCAGCAAACCGGCCGCCAGCGAAACGATCACCGCCGGCACCTGGCTGGCCAGCCCGTCGCCGACGGTCAGGGTGGTATAGGCCGCGGCGGCCGCACCCGTGTCCATGCCCATTTGTGCCACCCCGATGATCATGCCACCGAGCACATTGATGAAGGTGATGATCAAGCCGGCCACCGCATCGCCCCGGACGAATTTCGAGGCCCCGTCCATGGCGCCGAAAAAGGTGCTCTCGTCCTCCAGTTCCTTGCGCCGCGACCGGGCCTGGGTCTCATCGATCAGCCCTGCGGACAGATCGGCGTCGATCGCCATCTGTTTCCCCGGGATCGCATCAAGCGTGAAACGCGCCCCCACTTCGGCAATGCGGGTCGCCCCCTTGGTGATGACGACGAAATTCACGATGACGAGAATGGCAAAGACGATGATCCCGATGACGAAGTTCCCGCCCATGATGAATTGGGAGAACCCTTCGATTACGCCGCCAGCGGCGTTGGTGCCGTTATGGCCCTGGGACAGGATCAACCGCGTCGACGCGATGTTGAGCGCGAGACGCAACATGGTCGCCACAAGGAGAACCATGGGAAACGAGGAGAACGCGATCGGTTTCTCGATCCAAAGGACCACCATGAGGATCAAGACGCTGAGCGACAGGGAAATTGCAAGACCGATATCCAGTGCCCAGGCCGGGATGGGCAGAAAGAGGATGGTCAGAACAAACAGAATTCCTGCGGCGAACAGAACATCCCGGTGACCAAAGCCGGATGGGAGGGACAGCGCAGGGGCCATGGTGTGCCTTTCAGGAAACCCACCGTGTTTGGACGCTCACGGGTGAAGGGTGACCATCCGCTCCGACAGAAGGTCGACGAACCGGCGCAGCGTGAGCATCATGAAAGGAAGCGATAGACCCAGGGTCATCAATATGGCGATAATTTTTGGTACGAAAGTCAGGGTCATTTCCTGGATTTGCGTGAGGGCCTGCAAAAGCGCGATCGCCAATCCGACCCCCGTTGCCGTGAGCAGGACCGGGAGGGAGACCAGCAAGGTGGCCCAAAGGCCATCACGCACGATCTGGATAATGTCCGCTTCACTCATAGTATTCCTCAAATCGGCATACGCATAATTTCCTGATAGGCATCGACCATCTTGTTTCGCACGGAGACGATCGCATGAACGGTCATCTCCGCTTCGACAATGGCATGGACCGTGTCTTTCACGCTTGCTTTACCCTGGGCAGCGGCCATGCTCATGCGTTCGGCCTCATTGACCGTGTCAATCGCTCGGCTGGCCGCCGTCTTCATGGCCGCCCCGAAATCGGCTGCGACGGCGGCCGTCTCGGGGGCCGCGCCGGGTCCGTCTGCCCCCAGGCTGCGCGCCTGGGAATAAAGCTGTGCCACGGCGCCGATGGATGGCGTGATCATCCGTTCCCTCCCTGTGTCCGGTCCGCCCGCGGAGACTGCCCCGCCGCACGGGCCCGCTGCCAACGAACCATCGGTCAACTCCGTTCCAACAAGCCCACCGTCCGCGTCAGCATGCTGCGGGCCTGTTCGATGACATTCAGATTGGCCTCATAACTGCGGCTGGCCTCGCGCAGATCGGTCATTTCGATCAGGGCATTGACATTGGGATGGAGCACATAGCCGTTCTCGTCCGCGCTGGGATGCCCTGGGCTGTGCACGGATCTGAAGGCACTCTTGTCCACCCCGATATCCTTCACCTGAACGAAATGGACCCCCATGCGCCGGTCGAGCAGGTTCTCGAACTGAATGGTCTTGCGCCGGAAGGGCTCGACGCCCGGGGCCGTTCCGGTGGAGTTTACATTGGCGATGTTCTCGGACACCACACGCATGCGCGTGCTCTGGGCTTCAAGGCCGGCTGCGGCCACGCGCATGGTCAAGGCAAGCGGATCCATGGGACCTCACGATACGGACAAAGGATGCATCAAGATGTGGAGGAAAACCCCATCCGCAGCATCGACATATGCTTGGCATAGATGTTCGACACCAAAGAATGGGCGCCGGCAACCTCGGAGGCTTTGATCATCTCTTGTTCCAGATTGACCGAGTTGCCGCTCGGCACCGTCTCCCAGATCGTGGGGCGTTGATCCGTCCGGAACGGATCGGTTTCCCCGTCCTGGATAAGATGGGCACCATGGGTCCGCGTGACGGGTACATGGCGGGCGCCGTCCATGGCCTTCTCGAAGGCGACGAGATCCTTGGCCTGAAAGTCGGGCGTGTTGCCGTTCGCGACATTCTGGGCAATGAGCGTGTGGCGTGTTTCCAGGTAATCGAGCCGTGTATCCGTCAGCTCAAAAAGACCGATGCCTTGGGTCATCATCGACCGCCTCTCCCCTCTTGCGTCCCGTTGCGAGTGCCCTGCGCCTTACGTCCCAAAGGGATCCGCAGCACCCTGCTGATGGTCTTTTTACATCTGTCCCGTAATCTTCTGGGAAACGAATGGGGGCATGATCGATGAAAATTCTCGACGAGTTGGCATCGGAGTTCCGTTCCCTGCCCAAGCCCGTCTGGCGGGGGCAGGTCGCCGGCGCCCTCGGCATGACCATTGAAGTGGTCGGGCTTGAACGGGTTCTTGCCGTGGGCGACCAGTGCCATGTGCAAACCCGGGCCGGGGCCCATGTGGTGTGCGAAACGGTCGGCTTCCGCGGCGACCGCGCCATCTTGATGGCCACCGAAGACCTCCATGGCATTGCGGTGGGCTGCGCCGTTCACTTCAATGAGACCTTGGCCACGATCCGCCCGTGCGACGGCTGGCTCGGCCGGATCATCAATGCCAGGGCGGAGCCGATTGACGGCAAGGGTCCTTTGCCGCGTGGTGAATTCGTTGTTCCCCTGATGAACACACCGCCCAATGCCTGTGCCCGCCGGCCGATCGGCCGCAAGATCGATACGTTCATCCGTGCGCTGGATACCATGGCGCCCCTGTGCGAAGGCCAGCGCATGGGTATTTTCGCCGGGTCCGGCGTGGGAAAATCCACTCTTTTGTCTATGCTGGCCCGCCGCTCTTCGGCTGACGTCAATGTCATTGGACTGATCGGAGAACGCGGTCGGGAGGTCAACGAATTCATCGTCAAGAATCTGGGCGAGAAGGGCCTTGAACGCTCCATCATGGTCGTGGCCACGGCGGATGAAATGCCGCTCATGCGGCGGCGCGCGGCCTATCTCACCATGGCGGTCGCCGAGGACCAGCGCAAACGCGGGCGCCAGGTGCTGTGCATGATCGACAGTATCACCCGCTTTGCCATGGCCCAGCGGGAGATCGGGCTGTCCGCCGGCGAACCGCCCTTGGCCAAGGGGTATCCGCCGACGGTTTTTTCCGAACTGCCCCGCCTTTTCGAGCGGGCCGGCCCGGGCATGGCCAGTCAAGGCGACATCACGGGCATCTTCACCGTCCTGGTGGAAGGGGACGACCACAATGAGCCGATCGCCGATGCCGTGCGGGGCCTCCTGGACGGTCACCTTGTCCTGTCCCGGAGCATCGGTGAGCAGGGTCGCTATCCCGCCATCGACCTCGTGCGCTCCATTTCGCGGACCCTGCCCGGCGCCCATTCGGACTGGGAGAATGCAGTGCGCCTCGCCGCCCGCAAATCCATGGCCACCTATGGCGATCGGGAGGAACTGATCCGCATGGGAGCCTATCGCCGGGGAAGCGATGCGGAAACGGACGCGGCCATGGAGCAGAAACCCAAACTCGATGCGTTTTTCTCGCAAAGCGAATATGAGGCGACATCGCCGGCCGAAAGCTTCGACCGGCTCGGTGCCATCATGGGGTTCGAAAATCCGGACGCGCCGCAGACCAGCGAGACAAGCTTTGGCCCGGACGACAGCCGCGTCGAGATCATGGGCCCGGAAGCCGGCCCGCACGGGTCAAGCGATCTCCAGGTGGGCCCTATTGACGGCGTATCTGAGCCAGCGTCAACATGAGGTCGGCTGACAAGCCAAAGCCCGCCGCCTGCGGATCGAGGGCGCCGGCCAGTGCCGCCCGCGGCGTGAAGGTCTGCGGCGGTCCATTGTCCAGGTCAAAAAGGACAGTGAAGCGCTTGATGAACTTGTCGAGTTTTTCCGTATCTTGAAAGTCCTCCAGATCAAGGCGCTCCTCCAGAATGGCGGCATAGCGATCGATGTTCAGCCCGGCGGCCTCCTGGGGCAAGCGCAAGACCGTCCGCACGACCTCGGAGAGGGCCCGGTCCGCCAGCACCTGAAACCACGATGTGAGCTTTGGCGCTTCGCGCTGAAAGTAAAGCGCGAGACGGGCTCCAGGCGTCTCTTCGCCTACGGATGTTTCCAACTTGTGCACGACGAAGCGATTGACGATACGCTCCATGGCCACGGGATCGGAGGTCGACGGCCGCTCACCCTCGTTAAAGGTGAAGGCTTGTGCAAATGCCTTGAAGCGATTGTCCGTGAGCCGATTGGCCATGGCCAGGGGGTCTTCGGTCCCCTCGTTCAGCACCTTGCGGATCAATCCCTTGGCAAAGATTTGGCTTTCGAGACCGAAGGCCGTCATGGCGAAGCGAAAAAGCCGCGGATTGTCGACAAAATCATCGACTGTCTTGACGCTCGTGATCGTTGAGCGCCACTCATCGATCTGCCGGGCCGTTTCCGTTCGTTCGGCAAGACGCTCCGCCGTCTGTGCGTAATCGCGGGAAATCCGTTGATAGGTGAGGAAGGTCGTTGTCATGACATGGCCTCCGCATGGGCACCATGGGCGCCACGGCCGGCCCGATCCGGCGCCGGATCCGGCCCGTTCCGGGGCCCCCGCGGCGGTAACAGGGGCCGAAGCGCGGCCAGGGCACTGTAATAGTCCCGCTCATGGACGTGATCGACAGCCTCCAGCAGGCGCTGCCGGGTATCCAGATCTTGCGTGCGCGCAATCAGCCGGGCCGCAACCACATTGAGATCCGGCAAAACCTCGTCCATGTCATCAGGCTCGATGAGAAAAGCTTGTATGGACAGGTAAAGCCGTGCAATCGGCGTCTTGGCATCCTCCGGCTGCAGAATGTCACGCGCCCGAAGCACTTGGCCAAAACTAGAAATGGTGACGGTGTTACGCCTCTCCCCGTTCTGGATCACGCAGCCATTGACGACGAACATCTCCCCGGGCCGCAGGCGCAGTCTAAGTCCCATGGGCAGGCTCCGGGCCAGAAAGATCCGGCATACGATTATCAAGACCCTGCATGATACATCGGTTCAATTCGACCAGGGGTGCCACGGATTTTTCACCGCGCAGGACATCGCCGGTATAGCGATCCACAAAGAGGGCTAGAGAGATGATTCTCGCCTTCAAGGCATCGGGAAGGGAATTCGCCGTATCCATCACATCGAACATCAGATGACCCCAAAGCGCCTGGTTGCGGGCCAGCGCTTCGCTTGCGACCGGCCGGGCCTTCCCGTCGCCACGGGCGTCGCCATAGGCCTCGAGTTCGCGGGTGATCTGGGCAAAAACACGCCTCTCGATTTGACGCGGATTTTCGCTCTCCTTGATGGTTTGTTTGTAGGCAAAGGAATTTACGGCAAAGCGATGCTGCATCATGGGCGGTCCTGGCTCTATGCGGGGAACGGATCGGGCGGCGGCGCGGGGGGGGCGGGCGGCGCAAAGTGGGTGAGGGGTGATCGGCAGAGCCGAGGCCGA
>JBHJGV010000091.1:0-27658 GCA_050331455.1 Alphaproteobacteria bacterium | reverse complement strand
GCACATCGTCGGTCAGGGTGTTGGTCATGGACTGCACCGTGATCGGCGCGTCCCCGCCCACGGGCACAGGGCCCACCATGATCTGACGGCACGGACGGCGGTGAATCTCCCGATAAGGCCGGACTGACATGGCTCGTCTCCAAAAGGTCCTGTCGCCGAAGAACCACGGCGATGACGGTGTTCCATTACGAAAAATCAGGCCCCTGATGGGCCCTTCCGGCCGCTTAAGACAGGGCGGCCACACAAGCCGGGGGCGCCCAAAACCACCAGGAAGCGCAAAAACACCAGGAAGCACAAAAACAATGGCCTCGGGACCACGCGGGTTCAAAGACGCGGACCGGTCTTAGCGGTCCCGGCGAACGGCGCGGGCCTGCCTTTTCAATTGGGCCGGATCGAGTGAAATGCCCCGCAGCACCTCCCCGCTGCGCCCGGCCTTTCCGACCGGCGTGCCGCCGACGATCATCTCGAAGGCCCCGCCGTCCCGCGCCATGAGCATCAAGCCCGTGCCGGAGGGCACCCGGAGCAATTCGCCGGGAACCATTTCATCTTCGACGAGCACACGACCGGCTGCATTCTCGATACGCAGCCAAGCCCGCCGCAGAGCCAGAATTTCGACCCGGTCCGCGCGAGACGGCGCCGGCTGTTGAGCCGCCGCTCCGATATTGCCGTCCGTGGCTTCAGGAACGCCTCGTCCGGAGGCCAGCAATGCGGACCGGGCCTGCTCGGCAGAGCCAGTCAAGCGCGTTTGCGCTTCCACCCTCTGTGGAGCGACCTCTGCGGGTGCCGGTGTTCCCTCAGAAACTGTCCGTTGAGCGCCCGGCGCCAGACGGACAGGGCCGCCGGTGTCTTCGAGGCGGGCTGACGACGCCATCTCAACCGCACTGGACGGGCCCGAGACGGATGGAGCGGGCGCGGATTGATCCGGCTGCGCCGCATCGGCGGGTTCGACAGCGGAGAGGCTCGGCACCGGGCGGGTATCACGATCAACCGAAAGCCCCTGGGCCAAATCGCTCGTTGGCGGCCCATCGGGCTGCGGGTCCGCCAGCGTCGTGGCGGGACCCGGCACGACGGATCCGTCCCCGGCAGTGGGCCCGCGGGAAAGCTCCGGACCGGCGGCCATGGGCGTTCCGCCACGGGGCACGGACGGCGGGGGGCGCAAGAGGCGGGCTTCAGGCCCGCTCAGGGCTGGCGGCGCCGGAACGAGGTCATTCACGGCCGGGACCGGAGAGCGCGAATAGTACCAGCCCGCACCGCCCCCCATGATCAGCAGGACAAAGATCGTCAGCGTGATGCCCGTGGGCAGGCGTGCCTCTTCCCGGGCATTCGGGAAGCCAAGGTCATGGGTCCGCTGGACGGGCCGCGCGACCGCGACGGGCTCGCCCATTTCCGCCTTGAACCGGCGCACCAGATCTTCCGGGTCGAGGCCCAGATGTTCCGCATAGGCCCTTACAAAGCCGACCGCATAAGTCTTACCCGGCAGGCCGACATGCTCGCCCCGCTCCAGGGCATCCAGATGCTTGAAGCGAATGCGCAACGCATCGCCCACAGCGACCAGATCGAGCCCGGCGGCCATGCGAGCGCCGCGCAGAATGGATCCGACACTGTCTCCACTGGCAAAGCGGTGATGGGCCGTGGCGCCCCGGTCGAGACCGGGGCGGCGGGGAACGGAGGGCGTGCGCGCCATGAAGGGCGGGCGGGCCGGCTCATCGCCAAAAGACCCACCGGACGGGCCCATCTCGTCCTCGGACGGCATCGGCGGGATGTCGTCCTCCTCGTCCAAGATCGCAGCCCGGCGCCCGGCACCCGGTTCCGGCGGTGTCTGAGCCGGCACCGCGACGGGATCAGGATCCGGCGCGGCTGAGTCCTTTTTGGAGTCCGGACGCGACACCGGTGCATTCATGGGCGACCAGTGCGGCGATTTCTGCTCGGATGTCTTGTCACCCGGTGCCGGCTTATCCGCGTCCCAACGGTCCGCTCCCTGGAGGTTGGAAATGCGGAAACCGTCCAACCCGAAGCCAGCCGCTGTGTCGGGGCTTGCCCGCTCCCCTTCACCAACCCGGGGGGGCAATCCGACCTCATCGAGCGGATCTTCGGTCACGGGCACGGATTTCGAAGGGCTGCGATCGTGGAAGGGACCTTGGCCGGTGTTCGCGAAAGGGGGGCCACCGGCACTCGGCCCGGTCTCTTTCTCATTCCGCACATCGGGTTCTTGGTTCGATGCGTCGCGATCCTCGGCCTGCGGCCGATCCGGCGCCTTGGTGTCCGCAAGCCGGCCCATGGGAATGTCGATATCCAAGGCCGCCGGTACAGGGGCGGCCGGTGCGGGATCCGCCGACATGTCGGTGTCCGCATCCTGTTCGGGGGACGGGCTCCGTCCGAAAGCCGGGCCTTGCGCGGTTCGAGGCGTGGGGTTGGTCTGTGCCAGGACGGCGCCCCACAGGGCCGCATCGTCCTCCTTAGCCTCGGGGGAGCGATCCTGGGCCGCGGACGGCAAAGGCTCAGCGCGCTTCGCGCCGGCGTTGCCGGGATCACCGGTCTTGTCAGAGCCACCCATATTGTGCGGCCCGCCTTCGACCTTGCCATCCGTCGAGGCGTCCAACGCGTCCGGTGCGCCCGCGTTAAGGTGGTCGGAAGTGGTCGATGGCCGTGAAATGGCCGAGGACGCGATTATGCCGCCCCCATCACTGTTTTCACGGTCAGGCTCGCCGGCATCCGGTTCCTGGGACCGGCCGGTGAGCCCGCGCACGAAACTGAGCGCCCAACCATTCACCGCGTCGCGATCGCGCTCTTCGTCCCCAGATCCTGCGGGGACAGACCCGTCGGGGGCTTTGCCGTCGCGCGTTTGCGCGTGCGGTGTCGCGAGCCCTTCGGCGGTTTCGGTCGGTTCTGCTTGTGTGGGTTTACCTTCTGTGGGTTCACCGGCCGCAGACTTGGTCCCCCGGGCCTCGGCCGCTTCGCCCTCACCCTCCGTTGGGGCGTCCTGCGACTCGGCCGGCTTGTCGCCCGAGGGCTTGGGCGACACGGCAGCCCCGGCGCTTTCCTCTTCGATGCGGCGCAGATGCAAACGCCGGCGCATGCTGGGAAGGCTGGCTGCATCGCCGGACTCGCGCCCCTTGTCCGAGGACAGGGTCTTGGTCACGTCGCTGGGCGCGCCGGCTTTCTGATCATCATCGGCTTCCAGGCGCAAACCGACGAGCGAGCCGGAGGCACGCGCCGCCCGCTCCCGGTGCGCTTTGAGGAAAATCGTGTTCAGATCGCTCGCTGACATGCCCTAAGCCAACTCCTTCTACACGGCGACACCATGGTCATGGGCAAATATTTTAAGATAGGGGCGGACCGTATGGTCCGGCAAATCAATCCACTGATCCATCAGATGCGCCAAACGACTGGCATGCAAGCTGCGCACCATCACTTTCACCGGCCCTATGCGCGACGGTGGCATGGAGATTGACCGAAATCCAAGCCCGATCAAGGCCATGGCCTCCAAGGGATCGCCCGCCATTTCCCCGCATAGGGACAGATCCACATCATGGGACCGGCATTTGCGGACCAGATGCCGCAGAAAATTGAGCATGGCCGGACACAGAGGATCATATCGCCCCGCAAGGCGCGAATTTCCCCGGTCGCATGCGAACATGAATTGCAACAGATCGTTGCTGCCCACGGAAATGAAATCGACGATAGGGAGGAGGGCATCGAGCTGCCAGGTCAGGGACGGCACCTCGAGCATGGTGCCCACCCGGATCGACCGGGGCATCGCCTGGCCGACCCGCTGCGCCCGCTCCACTTCCATATCAACCAGTTCCCGCGCGCGGATGAATTCGGCCACCTCCGCCACCATCGGGAACATCACATGGAGCGAGCGCCCCTCTGCCGCGCTGATCAGAGCCCTCAGCTGATAGCGCAGAAGCGCGGGACGGTCGAGGGAGATCCGCACAGCCCGCCAGCCCAGGGCTGGATTCTCCTCACTCTCGCGAGGCCCGTAGGGCAACACTTTGTCACCGCCCAGATCCAGGGTGCGGAAGAGCACCGGCTTGTCCCCGGCCGCCTCGATCACCTCGCGATAGAGGGCCTTCTGCGCGGACCATTTAGGCATGGTCGCCGACACCATGAATTGCAGCTCGGTCCGAAACAGGCCGATGCCCTGCGCCCCGGTCTCGCCGAGATGGGGCAGGTCGACAATGAGACCGCCATTCATGCGAAGCGTGACGGCTTGCCCGTCCTGAGTCACCGCCGGCTCATGGCGAAGGGCACTGAACTGGGCTTCCTCGGCCCGCTTGAAGGCTCGACGCTCCGCATAGGACTCCAGCACGCTGGCGTCGGGCCGGATATGGACCTCGCCCCGGTCGCCATCGACCACGATGGCATCACCGGTTTCGCAGATATCGACGATGTCGCCGCACTGGCTGACGAGTGGAATATCCAGGGCCCGGGCCACGATGGCGACATGAGCATTGGGCGAACCCTCCTCGAGGATAAGGCCCCGCAGCTTGTCCCGGTCATAGTCGAACAGGTCGGCGGGCCCCATGGCGCGGGCGACAATCACCGCTTCGGCGGGCAGATCATCGCCTGCCGCCGTTTTCGGACGCCCGGCCAGGTGGCGCAGCAGGCGGTTGGCCAAGTCGTCGAGGTCGTGAAGGCGTTCCCGGATGTAGGGATCGCGCTGGCGCAGCATGCGGGCCCGTAAATCGTTCTGCACCCGCTCCACGGCCGCTTCCGCGGTCAGGCCGGAATGGACCGCCTCCCCCAGCCGGTCAATCCAGCCCCGGTCATAGGCGAACATCCTGTACGTCTCGAGAATGTCCCGTGAAGGGCCCGGCAGGCTCACGCCGGGCCCAGTGATCATGCGGTCGAGGGACGCCCGAAGATCGCTCACGGCGCTTTCCATACGCGCGAGTTCCGCATTCACGTCCTCGGCGATGAGGCGCGTCACGCGCACGCGGGGTTCGTGCAGCACCGCAACCCCGACCGCGATCCCGTCGGCAAGACCCAGCCCCTTGATCCGCAGGGGGCGGCCTTCGAGGCGCGCGGTTCCGGGGCTTTCCCCTTGGGAGCCCTCCAGAGAGGCCACGACTTCCGCAAGGACCATGGCCACGGTCTGCAACAGCTCGACCTCTTCGTCCGTATAGTGTCGATGGACCTCGTTCTGGACCACCAGCACACCCAGGGTGTAGCCCGCCCGCAGGATCGGCACGCCCATCAGCGAGCGATACCGGTCCTCGCTGGTTTCCGGCCGATAGGCGAATTGGGGGTCTTGCTGGGCATCGGGCACGTTCATGGCCTGGGCACTGCGCGCGATCTGGCCCACGAGGCCTTCGCCCACGGACAGGCACGTGCGACCCACCGCCTGCTGGTTGAGGCCGTGGGTGGCGGTGAGGACCAGCCCATCGGCCTTGAGCACATACACAGAACACACTTCCGCAACCAAATTGGCAGCCACCACCCGCACGACACGGCTGAGCCGGTCATGGGCCGACGCGCGCGCCGCCATAATCTCCCGCAGACGGCGCAGGAGAACCTGGGGCATGGCAGTCGGCGTTCCCGCTGGCGGTGCCGATGGCTGCCCCAATGGCTGCCCCGATGGCGGCACAGTGGTCATGGCACGGCCGTTTCCAGTCCGTAGGCGGTATGAAGCGTCCGCATGGCAAGTTCGGTGTATTCGGCCTCAATCAGCACACTGATTTTTATCTCGGACGTGGTGATCACCAGGATGTTGATGCCGCGTTCGGCAAGAGTCTTGAACATTTTCTGGGCGACCCCGGCATGGGAGCGCATCCCCACCCCAATCACGGAAATCTTGGTGACGTCGGCGCTCGCAATCAGGGAGCGGTATCCGATATCGCCCCACGCCGTTTCCAGAACCTGGCGCACCCGGGGCAGATCCGCCTCGGGCATTGTAAAGGTCAGGTCGGTCAGGGATGTCTCGATGGAAACGTTCTGCACGATCATGTCCACATTGACATGGGCATCGGCGAGGGCACCGAAAATGCGGGCCGCGACACCCGGTTCGTCCGGCACGCCGGCAAGGGTCACCTTGGCTTCGTCTTTCGAATAGGCGATCCCACTGACGACCTGCTTTTCCATAGTGTCATCCTCATCGCAGACCAGTGTGCCGGCCGGCGTCGTGTGCGGCGGGGCGAAACTCGGCAAAACCTGCAGCCGCACCCGGTGGACCATTGCGATCTCCACCGACCGGGTCTGCAAGACCTTTGCGCCGAGCGACGCCATTTCGAGCATTTCTTCGTAGGATATCTTATTCAACTTGCGCGCCTTGGGCACAATGCGCGGGTCGGTCGTATAAACCCCATCGACATCCGTATAGATGTCGCAGCGGTCAGCCTTCAGAGCGCCCGCGAGCGCCACGGCCGACGTGTCCGAACCGCCGCGCCCCAGCGTCGTGACCCGCCCGTCCGGATCGACCCCCTGAAACCCCGTCAGAACGCCGACTTCGCCGGCCTGGAAGCCTTCGAGGATCGGGGCAACGTCGATTTCAAGGATACGGGCGCGGCCATGGGCCCCATCCGTTTTGAAGGGCAGTTGCCAGCCGGAATAGGAGCGGGCGGGAACGCCGGCATCCTGGAGCACCATGGCGAACAGGCCCGCGCTGACCTGCTCCCCCGTGGAGACAACCATGTCGATTTCCCGGGCGTCGGGTGCGGACGCCGCATCCCTCGTGAGATCCACCAGCCGGTTGGTCTCCCCCGCCATGGCGGACACCACAACCGCCACATGGTGGCCCTGATCGCGCTCTCGTTTTACATGTTGGGCGACATGGCGCATGCGCTCCAGGGAGCCGACCGACGTACCGCCGAATTTCAAAACCAGATGCGCCATGGGTGCCCGCCATATCCCCTTTTTTGAATGTGCCCTGGTTGTCGTCAGTTGTCGTCGCCCTGGCATGCAAAACGCGAACACCGCCGCCAAGCGCCATCCGCTAGCCTCGGCTGAGCAGATGGCGCCTGCTCATCAGACGGCCCGTGCAAAGCAGACGGCCCGTGCCAAGCAGACGGCCCGTGTCAAGCAGATGGGCCCTGCAACCGCTCTCAGGTCAGGATGCCATAAGCCGCAATCACGGATCATGGGCGCGCCGCCTCCGTCCCACACCGGCTCGGGACATTGTGCGACAGAATAGCCACCCTATCCTTGGCTATCGGGGGCGAAGCGGGCAGCATAATGGCGGCTCGCCAAACGGCGGGCGCCGTTAGCAAAGCCATCTCCGGCTTATGCCTTGTTTTCGCGGCCCATTCCCAGCCCAAAATCCTGCGAGAGCGTTCACCGTTGCCGCGCCTTGCCAACGAGAGCCCTATCACCGGAGGCTGATACAAAGCAAGAACATTTCATGACGACACGGGGTCGCGACGGCCCTGCGCCTTGATCGCCCGCCGTAAAACGCATGTTGATATTCGGGGTCGGCGACCGGGCTCAAGACCTCGTTCCCGTCATCCCCACTCACTCTGGAGCCATCCCATGACACAACCGCATGCGACGGGCGAACCCGCCGAAAGCCCCCATGGCGCGACCATCGATCCTGCAGAAATCGATAAATTCTCCGCCATTGCCGCCGAATGGTGGGATCCGATGGGCAAGTTCAAACCGCTTCACAAATTCAACCCGGTGCGGCTCGCCTTTATCCGGGACACGGTCGGCGCCCATTTCCAGCGCGACGTCGATGCCCGCCGGCCCTTTGAGGGACTTGCGTTTCTCGATATTGGCTGCGGCGGCGGCTTGCTGTCGGAACCCATGACCCGGCTCGGCGCGACCGTCACGGGCGTCGATGCGGCGGAAAAAAACATCAAGACCGCCCAGGTCCATGCCCAAGAACAGGGGCTGATGATCGACTATCGGGCCGGCGAAGTGGAAACGCTCGTCGCGAACGATGAACGATTCGACGTGATCCTTAATATGGAAGTGGTGGAGCATGTGGCCCAAGTCCCGGCCTTTCTGGGCGCCTGTGCAAGCCTGCTGAAGCCCGGGGGCATCATGTTCGTCGCGACCATCAACCGGACGGCCAAGGCCTATGCCCTTGCGATCCTGGGCGCGGAATATGTTCTCGGCTGGTTGCCAAAAGGCACGCACCAGTATGCGAAGCTCGTCCAACCCCTTGAGATCCGGGATGCGCTCGCCCCCCATGGCGTGACCGTCCGCGCCCCCGTCGGCGTGAGCTACAACCCCATCCTGGACCGTTGGGCACCGTCCAGGGACACGCTGGTCAATTACATGATGGTGTGCGACAAGCCGGCACCCGAGGGACTCGCGGGATAACACCCGGTTACAAGGCCGTGAAACGATGCCTCGTGTCGCCCGGGACAATTGAAACGCGCGTGTCTTTAGGGAACAGTCGAAAAGGCTGCGGGTGGTTCCAGCCGGTATCGGGGAGTTCTAGCCATGACCTTCGGACGCAAGCGTTTCAAATCCATCGGTGTTGCGGCCCTTGGGGCCTTGGCCCTTGCGGCCTGTGCTACGGCAACGCCCTATCAGCCCGCGAACAATCGGGGTGAGGGCTTCGCCGAGTTCCAATTGGAGAGCAACAAATTCCGCGTCACCTTCAGCGGCAATACCCTCACGCCGCTCCCGACGGTGGAGAACTACCTGCTCTATCGGGCAGCAGAAGTGACGGTGAACAAGGGCTTTGACCATTTCATCGTGCTGGAAGACAAGAGCGAGGCCATGAGCACCTTCCGCTCCTTCGGCACCGTCATCGGGGGCGCTGAAGGGCGCTTCTTCTATGGCACCCGGGGTTTCGGCGGCGGCTTCGGCACCACGACCGCCACAACGCGGGAACGGCGCGAATACATGGCCCAGGCCATTATCGAGACCGGCACGGGGCCGAAGCCGGCGGACAATCCGTCCGCCTTCAACGCCCGCGAGGTTCTGGAAAACCTTGCCCCCACGATCGTCCGGCCTGAGCCGAAAACGACGAAGTAAACGGCGGGGACGCGGGTCCCCCGGGCGACTTTGTCACCGACTGATCCGAAATCGGTTGATTCGCAAACACCCTTTCCACAACGCCTGCCGGTTCCCGGCGGGCGTTTGGTTTATCCGGATGCGCCGCTTGTATCCGAGCTCGCCTCGACGGCCTGCGGCGGGGCTTCCAATTGCTGGGCGAGCAACAGTTTCACAGCGACATAGTTCGTTTTACCGGTGCCGAGCACAGGGATTTCCGGCACAAACGCGACGCGTTTGGGAATCGCCAGGGGCGAGACTCCATGGGACTGGGCCCAGGCTTTCATCCGTGACGGATCGGCCGTGGCACAGGTGGTTGCCAAGATGATCTGCTCTCCGCGGGACGGATCGGGCAGAGCGATGGCGGCATGGGCGTGATCAGGCCATATCGCCTGTGCGCAATTCTCCACGACGGACAAGGACACCATTTCACCGCCGACCTTCGCGAACCGCTTGATTCGGTCACGGATGACCATGTGGCCGCGCGAGTCGAAGGACACCACATCGCCCGTATTGTGCCAGCCATCCTCCAAAGGGAGCACTTCGCCCGGGCGCTCGACCGATACATAGCCCAGCATGATATTCGGTCCCCGGACGAAGAGACATCCGCCCTCCTCCAACCCCTCGACCGGCTCGATCCGGGTTTCGATCCCCGGCAGAAGCCTGCCTACGGTGCCGGTGCGGATGTCGCCGGGCTGGTTCACGGCGATCACGGGCGAGGCTTCCGTCACCCCGTATCCTTCGAGCACATCGAGGTCAAAGCGGTTCTTGACCATCGTCCGCGTCTCGTCCCGCACCCGTTCGGCCCCGCACACGGCAAAACGCAGGGACTGGAGGTCCTTGTCCTTGCCATTGCGGGCATATTGCTGAAGAAACGTGTCGGTTGCGAACAGCACGGTGGCCTGGGTCTCGAAAATCCGCCGCGGAACGATCTTCACATGGAGCGGAGAGGGATAGAGGGCCACGGGCTTGCCGACGAACAGAGGATAGAGCGTGCCCGCCGTGAGGCGGTAGCAATGGAAAACAGGCAGGGGATTGAAGAAAACGTCCTGGGGCTCAAGCTCGATCTGCCAGTCGATCTGGGCGACATTGGCCAGCATATTGGCATGGGATAGGACGACCCCTTTAGGATTGCCTTCCGTCCCCGACGTATAAAGGATCACCGCAGGCTTTGACGGTACCGTCCGTGCCATGACGAGCGCGGGAAAGGCCGACCCGATCAGGGCCATGAGCTTGTCCCGCAGCGTCAGTTCTTCGCGCATCACATCGATGGGCACAAGAGTGGCCGTCTCGGACAGTTGGTCGGCGAGCCCGTGCAGATTGGCGATATCGAGGAAGCTGTTTGCCGTCAGCACAGTCTTCACCCGAGCCATGGCGCAAGCCGCCTTCATGGTCCGCGGCCCGGCCGTGAAATTCATCATTGCCGGAATGCGTCCATAGGCCAGAAGCGCGAAGAACGCCACGATCGCGCCGATGCTGGTGGGCAGCATGATGCCCACGCATTCGCCGCGCTTGGTGTACCGGGTCAGGGCATGGCCAAGGGCAAAAACGGCTCGAATGGTTTCCGTATAGGTCAGTGTGCGCCCGTCCCCGTCGATCAGGGCGCGCCGCGTGCCGCCAAACCGGCGCCGGGCCCGGATCAAGGCTCCCATGACGGACAGGTTGGACTCCCGACGGACGTGGCGGACAGCTTTGTTCAAGGGTTTCCTCCGGATAACGGCGGATGGCATGGCCGATTGATTTTATGTAACCCACCCAGGGCGCCAAGTCTTCACGGTTTGCCCCGTTCTCAGGGCTCTGCCGCTCCCCCTTCTGACCGCGCGGCGAGGGCCAGCAGCCAGTCGGCCATATGGCGTCCGATGGCCTCCGGCTCGTCCTCCTGGACAAAGTGGAAACCATAGCCGAGGAAGCGAACGTCCATATTGCGATAATGGCGTGCCGCCCAGGCCGCGGCGGACGGCGGGAACAGGGCCCCGGGCCGGGCGTAGAGCAACAGCTTGGGCGTGTGCGACACCGATAGCCATTCCCCGGCGGCGAGGACGCGGTCCGTCACATCCTCCGGCGTTCCGCCCACGGGCAACTCCCGAGGCCACATCAGGGTCGGCTTGCGGGAGGCTGGCGTGGGATAGGGCGCACCATAGGCGGCCTTTTCGCGTTCGCTCAGGGGACGCAGGATCGAGCCGGGGAGAATGCGCTCCACGAACAGGTTCTGTTCCAGCACAAGTTTTTCGCCGATGCCCGGCGTGCGCATGCCCTCGAACAGCTCCCGGGACGCGCCGAAGCCGGAGAAATCCGCCACCGGAAAGGCCGGTGGAATGATCGGCTCCATCAGGACGACCGCCTTGATATTATCCGTGTGCCGACGGGCATAGTCCAGGCCGAGCATGGAGCCCCAGTCGTGCAGCACGAGGGTCACGTTTTCAAGGCCCAGGGCCTCGATAAAGCCGTCCACATAGGTCGAATGCGTGGCGAAGCGGTAGTCGAGATCCGGCTGATCGGACTTGCCCATGCCGATCAGGTCGAGGGCGATGACCCGTCCCCGGGGTGCCACGAAGGGCATCACATTGCGCCACAGATAGGACGAGGTCGGATTGCCGTGGATGAACAGGATCGGATCGCCCGACCCTTTCGCCACATAATGCATGGTCGCGCCAAGAACCTCCACGAACTGGGACGGATAAGGCATGGTCTCGCCCCGGACCGTCTCCCGCGGGTGTCGCTCCAGCCCCGCATTGCGCTGGGCCTGGACAGGCAGGGCGGCCGCCAGGGTCAGGACAAGGCAGACCATCAGCATAAGGATTTGGCGGACAGATCCATGGCGGGCAGTGCGGTTAACCATCGGGTCCCTCCCTGGTGGAGTCACGGGTCGATCCCTGGGTGATCGCTTTGCGATGACGCGGCGAGCCTTCGCCCTCTTTGCGGTTTTTCGTGGCGCCGGACCCCTATCTTAGACTTTGATGGCCCACACCGCGACCGGATAGGGCGTCACCCGCCCGCCTTTTCTCCGGCTGAGCGTTCGCGGGTGCCCAAGGCATCGGCCAGACGCGCGCGGGCGGATCCGGGACGCAGGGGTTTTTGCTGGCTCTCATGGGGCGCCCAACCGGTCATGGTCACAATCTCGAAGGTGGCCCGGATCCGTCCGTCCGGCTCGCTGAAGCGTTCCGCATAATCGGTGCAGGCCCGCAGGAGCACATCCCGGCGCAGGGGACGGCCGCGGGTCAGGGCGCGCCAGTCACACAGGGCATTTGTCTCGCCCATGCCCCGCAGATCCTCGAACAGGGCAAAGGGATCGCGATAGCAGACGGTGATCCGCTCACTGTCGGTGACCGGCAAGGCAAAGCGGGCCCGCTGCAACAAGGATCCCAGATCCCGGACATCGGCGAACGGGGCGACCCGGGGGAGCGCCGCCCCCGTGATTGCCTGGTCCGCATCGCCCAGCACCTGACGCAATTCGGTCAGGGTCTCTCCCGCAAACACCGCACCCAGGAACAGCCCGTCGGGCCGCAGGGATCGGTTGATCTGGATAAGAGCACCCGGCAGATCGTTGACGGCATGGAGGCTCAGTGCGCTGACGACGAGATCGAAATGCTCCTCCGCAAAGGGCAGTTCCTCCTCATCCGCGACAACCACCGCTCCCCCGGCCCGCGCGGCCATGGCCGGGGACAGGTCGCATCGGATCGTCTGCGCCGACGGATCGGTGAACGCAAACCGGCCCGTCCGGCAGCCCAGGTCGAGCACAGCCTCGAACTGCCGATTGATCGCCGAAAGGCGCTCGGAAAAATCAAAGGCGACGCGATCATGGAGAAATCCGTGGGCGTCGAAACGGGCGGCGGCCCGGTCGCGGCGCATGCGCACCAGGGTGCGATCGAAAACCTGCGGCAGGGCAGGCGGCGTTGGCGCCCTGTAGACGGTGACCATTGCGTGTTGACCTGCTCTTGGGACACTCTCTCATTCCATGGACAGCGATATCCTATCGGATGAGAGCCCGGAACCGGTCACGGCGCGCATGCGGCGCTGGGGAGCGCTGGTGCTGGATGCGCTTCTGCCGCCCATCTGCCTCGCATGCCGCGCGCCCGTCGAAACGCCGGGCCAGCTTTGTTCATCCTGCTGGCCGGCGATCACCTTCATCGCCGATCCCCACTGCGCCTGTTGCGGTCTGCCCTTCGAGTTTCAGACCCCGCGCGACACCCAGTGCGCGGCCTGTCTCGGCGATCCGCCGGCCTATGACCGGGCCCGGGCGGCGATGGTCTATGATGACGAGAGCCGGTCCCTCATCCTGGCCTTCAAACACGGCGACCGCCTGGAGTCGGCAAAACCACTGGCCGCCTGGATGGCGCGGGCGGGGGTGCCCCTCATGGCCGGCGATCCGCTGCTGGTGCCGGTGCCCCTGCACCGCCGCCGCTTGCTGCACCGCCGCTACAACCAGTCGGCCCTCCTGGCCCAGGCCCTGGCGCAGGACACGGGCCTCGATTGGGATCCGCTGGTCCTTCAGCGGGTGAAACAAACCCGCAGCCAGCACGGCCTGTCCGCCGGCGGCCGGCGCCGGAATGTCGCCGGCGCGTTCATGGTGGCGCCGGCCCGGGCCGGACGGGTGGCAGGCCGGGCCATCCTTCTGATCGATGACGTGCTGACCACCGGCGCCACCGTGGAGGCCTGTGCCCGCGTGCTGCGCAAGGCCGGCGCCACCTCGGTCGACGTGCTCACGGTTGCCCGAACACCCCAGGCGCGCCATATCGCGTGAAACCCAGCCCGCTTATCCGAACCCTCCGCTGAGCTCGAAAGCCCGGTGGGCTTGCCGGAGCGCTTGCGTCGGCCCACGTCACCAAGGATCATCGAAATCTGTTCAAGCAGGGGACTGACACCAATGGCTAAGGTCGTTATTTACACGACACCCTTTTGCCCGTACTGTTTCCGGGCCAAGGCATTGCTGGCTGCCAAAAATGCGTCCTTCGAAGAGATCGACGTCAGCGCGCCCGACGACCGGGCGGCCATGACCGCCCGTGCCGGAGGGCAGCATACCGTGCCCCAGATCTTCATCGGCGCGACCCATGTGGGCGGGAGTGACGAACTCCATGCCCTGGACGCCCAGGGTGACCTGGACACCCTGCTTGCGGCCGACCGATAGGGCGAGGTGATCCATGGAGCCCTTCCGGGCCGCCTGCGTCCAGATGTGCACGGGCCTCGACATTTCCGCCAACACGGCCCAGGCCCTCGATTTGATCCGCGAGGCCCACGGGCGGGACGCCCGGCTGGTGATGACACCGGAAAACACGACCTTGCTCGAAGGCCGGCGCAAGGCCCTGTTTGACAAGGTCTCGGTGGAAGCGGAGGACCCGTCCCTGGCCGCATTCCGGGCAATCGCCGATGACCTCGATTTGTGGCTCTTGATCGGAAGCATCCCGGTCCGCGTCGGCCGGGAGCGCGTGGCCAACCGGTCCTTCCTGATCGGTCCCGACGGCGCCGTCGCGGCCCGCTACGACAAGATCCACCTGTTTGACGTGACCCTGGCCGACGGGACGACATTCCGTGAATCCGCGACCTATGCCGCCGGGCGGGAGGCCGTGGCGGCCGCCTTGCCCTGGGGCGTCCTCGGCCTGACGATTTGTTACGACGTGCGCTTTCCCGCCCTTTACCGGCTGCTCGCCCGGGTGGGGGCCCAGTTCCTCACCTGCCCCTCGGCCTTCACGGTACCGACGGGGGAGGCCCATTGGCATGTGCTCCTGCGCGCCCGGGCCATCGAGAACGGCGCCTATCTGTTCGCCCCCGCCCAAAGCGGGCGCCACGAAAGCGGCCGGGTCAGCTACGGACACAGCCTGATTGTCGATCCCTGGGGCGAGGTGGTGGCCGATGCGGGACCGGCGCAAAACGCCGTGATCACCGCCATGATCGACCCCGCGCGGGTTCACGAAGCCCGCAGCCAGTTGCCGGTGTTGCTCAGCGAACGCCCCATCGCCCTGGCCGGTTGACAACGATCCCCATCGGACGGGCGGCCCTTGCCATTGCCCCCCTCGGCAACCACTCTCATCGACACTTCATTCAGTCGTGTGATCTGAGGTGAGCAGGCATGATCGTGTACCGTCTCAAATGTGCTGAAGGCCACGAATTCGATTCCTGGTTCAAAGGATCGGAGGCGTTCGACACCCTTGCGGCGGCGGGCGAGCTGTCATGCTGCGTATGTGGGAGTCATCGGGTCACGAAGGCACCCATGGCGCCCAATATCGCGACCAAATCGGGGCCCAAGCCTTCCTCCGCTCCCGCCCGGGAGACCGGCCCGGACCTGAGCCCGGCGGAAATTCTCGACCGCATGCATGCGCTGGCCCGACAGCTTCGCAAAAAGGTCATCGACGACTTCGACAATGTGGGGGACCGCTTTGCCGAGGAGGCCCGCCTGATCCATTACGGCGAAAGCGACAGCCGGGGCATCTATGGCGAGGCCACGCCCGGCGATGTGCAGGACCTGATCGAAGAAGGGATCGCCGTCGCCCCCCTGCCCTCGGACCCGGACAAAGCGAATTGACCGCCAGCAGCCCGTACCCTCCCTGTTTCGGGGCCCTGCCGAGATAGATAAAAAAACCGCCCCCGGATCGTTCGATCCGGGGGCGGCGTGTTTTGATCAAGTCCTATGGGTCCGGTTTAGCGGATCCCGAGGATGGCGATCGAAGCATCCCGTCCGCTCAAGGCCCGGCAGGCGAGCCCGATGCTGCGAATGAAGCGCTGGTTCCCGGGCAGATCGACGGCATAGATCTCGTCCTTTTCGAGGATGGCGCGGCTGAACGGCAGGTCCCGCTTGTTGCCGTTCTGGAACACCAGCAGAATTCGGCGGCAGCGCAGATCGCCGTTCACGGGCCGCAGGGCGAGGCGGCGGAAGGCACCGGGGAAGGTATTGAAACTCCTGGTCACCTCGACCCGGCGGGGGAAAGTGGCCCGGCCGATCCGCACCCAGTCCGCCCGGATGCCCCGCGCGCGTCCCGGGGCAGCGGAAACGCGATCCCGGTCGAATTTACCGGCAATGAGCAGGCGTCCCTGGCGACCCCGTTCCGACTGACACACGAACCGCATTTCGGTCATGCGACGATCCCGCCGGAAGGACACGATTTTGGACCGGCCCGCGGCGATCACACCGGCAAAGATCTGGCTGCTGCGGCCATTGGCATAACGGGCCGTGACACTCCGGCAGCGAATACTGCTGCCCTGGGCCTCGAAACGCACGCTGGACACGGCTGCAGGGAAATCCGTATAGCGCACTTCCCGCTCTAACCGGTCCCTGAAGGTGACCCGGCCGACCCGGGTCCAGCCCGGACCGAACTGGCGAATGCCCCGGTCCACGCGGATCCGGTCGACTTGGCGCCGCCCATTGCCGCCCGCGGCGAAGCCGTCCTCAAAATAGGGCCCGTCCGAGCGCCCGCGGTCATCGATCCGGATGCCATAGATGGCCAGGGTGACATCGCGGGCCCCGAAGGCCCGGCACACGAGGGAGATCCGGCGCACGAGGCGCTGGTCGCCCGGCAGTTCGACCGTATAAAGACGATCCTCCTCCAGAACGCCGCGTCCAAACCGCAGATCCCGCGTGCGGCCGTTGCCGAAGGTGATGAAGATCCGCGAGCAGCGGGCATCGTCATCCAGCGGACGGATACCGAGCCGGCTGACGGGCCCGGGGAAACGGGTGAAAATCTGCTCGGCCTCCGAACGACGCCCGAACCGGGTGGCGCCGAGGCGCACCCAATCCACCTGGCCGCTTCTTCTGCCGCCGCCGCGCCGGGCGCTCTCGCGATTGTAGCGACCGCTGACAACCAAGGCGCCCCGCTCGTCCCGTTCCGCCTGGCAGACAAAGGTCAGGCGCTCGACCCGGCGGTCCCGGCCGAAGGACAAACGGCGGCTGTCTCCCTGGCGGATGATCCCTTGGAACACGGAACGGCTTTGGCCGTTGCCGAATGTGGCGATGACCCTCAAGCACCGAATGCTGCTGCCCCGGGCCCGCAATTGGATCTGGGACAAGGCTCCCGGAAAGGACGTGTACTCCACCTCACGCTCCAGGCGCGGACCGAAGGTCACCCGGCCGATGCGTGAAAAGTCGTCCCCGTAATATTCGGCGCCGCGATAGGCACTGAAGCGCTCCCGGCGCAGCCGATCCTGATCCTGGGCAGACAGGAAGGCGCCTTCGCCGGTCTCAGCGGCGACGGGAAGGAACTGGGCTTCGACCCGCATGCGGGCCCGCCCGGCGGCACCGGCCCGGCAATGCATGTCAATCGTATCGATGCGCCTTTGTCCGTCGAAGGATGCTTCGCGGAAACGACTGCTCTCGATCGGCCCACTGAAAATCAGTTGTCGTGTGCCGTCCGTATAAACGGCCACGATCCGGCGGCAGCGAACCGGACCGCCCACGGCGGAAAACCGCAATGCGCTGACGGGCGCATCGAAGCGATCCAGGCTGTAGGGAGCGTCCCGGTCGAGATCGAGGTCCACGGATGTGACCGTTGCCCAGCTTTCGGACGAGGAATTCGCCGCGATCGCGGGCCCCGCCCCACCGGCCGCAAGGCCAAGCACCGTCAGGAACTTTGTAAAAAAGGCGCGCATGTTGTTCCGTCCCTCCCATCTTTCGGATGCCCCAAAGGCTGCATTTCAGACCCAAGCGGCCTCAACGCGTCGGCTCGACGGTGACCGTGATACCCGACGCCTGAACCGCAACTGAACCTGCCGGCCGGGGCTTGTTTGGGTTAGACCGTTCTTGTGGGTCCGATTTCGCCTCATGGGAGTCTAGACGACCGGCAGGCGTGTTTGAAGTTACCATGGCGGGTTGGACAAGCCGCCTTTTCACCACCTGCACGCATCAGGATCGATCAGCGCGCCCTTTAAACCCACGGTCTTGTTCCCATGGCATTTTGCCGAAGCTGTTCCCGGGGGGCATGGGGTTCGAGGGCCATCCGGAGCGTGACAGTTCCCCGGTGAACCAATCGGGGAGCGAGGAGCGCAGACCGGTTCCCGTGCTCTCGGGCAAGCGGACCCTTTTTTGACGCGACATCGCCCTTCGAGCCGGAAATTTGATCCTAGTCAAGGATCCCGAAACGGCCATGTCTAAGGTCTGCCCACGTCAACCAATGTGCGGGACAGACGATATGATCAAGACACAGAACACTCCGAGGGCCGCATCGGCTGCGTTGGCCCTCATGGCCGCAGGCCTCATCGCAGGATCCCCTGAAACCGCCTGTGCGGAAGCCGGTGACATCCTAGTTCGGGTACGCGCGCTCGCAGCGGTGCCCTTCGAAGGCGGCAGCGATATCTCCATCGGCGGCGAAGCGGATATTGATGTCGGCTATTCGCCGGAAGTCGATTTCACCTATTTCATCACGGACAATATCGGCGTCGAACTGATCGCCGCATCCACGCCCCACGATGTGGGCGCAACGGGAACGGCGCTCGGTGATCTCGATCTCGGCAGCGTTCGTCTGTTACCACCGACCCTGACGGCCCAGTGGCACTTCTTCCCCGAAGAGACGGTTCGCCCCTATGTCGGTGCCGGGATCAATTACACCTGGTTCTTCGAGGAGAACTTCCCGGGCGGCGAGGACATCGACTATGAGGACAGCTTCGGCTGGGTGCTCCAGGCCGGGGTCGACGTGGACATCACGGAGACGGTCTTCCTGAACCTGGATATCAAGAAAGTGTTTCTGGATACGGATGTCTTCATCAATGCCGGAGCGGGCGTGACGGCCAATGCCGAAGTGAACATCGACCCCCTGCTTTTGGGTGTCGGCTTCGGCGTCCGGTTCTGACATCCGACAAGGGTCTTTAAACCGCCGGATCGACCGGTGGTCCCGACGGCCTCCCGCACCCGCGCAAGGCCGTCTTTTCGTGGTCCGACCCTGATCTTTTGGGGAAGATCCGGGAAAAAAGCGTTGCCCCCCGGCACCGCTCCTGAAAAAACTCACAATTGATGACAGTCCGCCCGGCCGGTTTGTGGAAAAATTCCGCAGGTTCGCGTTTCAATGCCGAAAGGGTGCGGGTGTGATCCACGATCGCACCCCTCATGAAAAGTTTTGATCGCAAGGCGTGTCGGAGAGACGCAAAATGCTGCGGCGACCGACAGCCCTTAATTTCAAGGCAATTTCACAGACGCGCCGCGGTGCGAACGGATTTGGGGCCGCTGCCGGGACCGCCGCGGCGTTTGGGGAACTGAATTCATGATCGATCCGCGGCCGTGGCCCGCTTTTCTCGTCTGCGTCTTTATGGTGTTGGCCCTGTCCGTGGGCGCGCCCCACACGGCGCTCGCCCAGGATCGGGCCGGTGCCCTCGGCAGCCAGCGCGATCTTGAAGCCTTTTTCGACGGCGCCATGGAGGCCCTGCTGATCGCCCACGACGTGCCGGGTGCGACCCTCGCCGTGGTCAGCGGCAACGAAGCGGTGCTTCAGAAAGGCTATGGCTGGGCCGACGCCCGGCGCACCACCCGCGTGGACGCGCAGCGGACGCTGTTCCGCGCGGCATCGGTGTCGAAACTGTTCACCTGGACGGCGCTGATGCAGCTCGTCGAAAACGGACAGGTGGATCTCGACGCCGACGTGAACGCTTACCTCAAACAGTTTCGCGTTCCCGATGCCTTCGGCGCACCGGTCACGGTCAGCAATCTGCTGACCCATACGGGCGGTTTCGAGGACCGGGTGCTGGGTCTGTTCAAGGCGACCCAGGCCACGGATCTCCAGCCGCTCGATCTGTTCCTGGAGGATCAGATGCCGGCCCGGATCCGCCCTCCGGGCCAGGTGGCAGCCTATTCCAACTGGGGGGCGGCACTCGCCGGCCTGATCATTGCCAATGTCACCGGCGGTGACTTCAACGACACGATCGAGCAGCGCTTGTTCGATCCCCTGGGCATGGTGCAAAGCACCTTCCGCGAGCCGCTGCCCAAGCGGCTGTCTCTCTATCTGTCGGAGGGCTTGAGCCGCGAGGCCGGGCTTCTGGTGGCCCGGGACTTCGAATTCCTCGGCAATTTGGCGCCGGCGGGCTCCCTGTCCACCACGGCGGCGGACATGTCCCATTTCATGATCGCCCATCTCAATGGCGGTGCGTTCCGGGACCGCCGGATCCTCCGTCCGGAGACGGTCCGGCGCATGCATAGCCAGTTGTTCTTCCACGACCCGCGCCTGCCCGGCATGGCCCATGGCTTTTACGAACAGCGGATCAACAATCGCCGGCTGATCGTTCATGGGGGCGATACCCTGCAGTTCCACTCCGCGGTGATCCTTCTGCCGGAGCAGGATGTGGGTCTGTTCGTGGCCTTCAACGCCCCGCTGGGGGCCCTGGCGCGGGACCATCTGATCGACGCGTTCATGGATCACTATTTTCCGGCGCCTCCGCTGGAGCCCGTCGAGCCGCCGGCAGACTTTTCGACCCGGGCCGTGGACTATGCGGGGGCCTACCGGGTCAACCGGCGCCCTTATACCCGGGCGGACAAGGCGCTTTCCCTGTTCGGCGACGTGATGATCGTTCCTTTCACGGATGGCCGGCTGCTGCTGACCGCCCTTGGCGCCGGCACCCGGGCGCGCCAATTCGTGGAGGTCGAGCCCGATCTCTTCCGCCAAGTGGACGGCGAGGAACAGATCGCCTTCGGGCGCAATACGGCGGGCCGGATCGACCGATTGTTCATCGGCAACGCGCCACTGGTCGCCTTCGACAAGCTGCCCTGGTGGGAAACGGGCGTGGTGCATCAGATCGTGCTCGGCTTCGGCTATCTGATCATTTTCGGCACCCTGATCGGATCGATCTGGGGGCTGCCGAAATGGTTTGCGATGGGGATCGGCGAGAAGCTCTCCAGGCTGGCCGTGTTCGGAGCCTGCGCCCTTTACGGGGCGTTCCTGATCGGTGGACTGATCATCCTGATCCAGTCCGGGTCGCTACTGCTGCGGGACGTTCCTGAGGATCTGGTGCCGGTGATGAATCTGCCCGTCGGTGCCGCCGGCCTCACGGGCCTTGCCGTGCTGTTGCTCATCCCCGTCTGGTTCGGAGGGTTCTGGTCCTTTTTTGGACGATTGCGCCACACGGTGGTCGTCCTCACCCTGACGGCCGTCGGCCTGTCCCTGACCTACTGGAACCTGATGGGCGCGTGGTTCCTGTGATCCGAACCTGTCACGTGAGCAGATCGCGCAAATGGGGGATGAGCGGGGCGTCCGCCTCGGGCATGGGATAATCCCTCAGGCGCGCGGGCCGCACCCATTCAAGCGCCGTGTGGTCGAGGGGCTGGGGCGTCCCGGCCCAGCGGCGGCAGACATAAAGCGGCATGAGCAAATGGAATGCATCATAGCCGTGGGAGGCGAACACGAAGGGCGCGAGGCAGGCCTCGGTCACATCGATTCCCAGCTCTTCCCTCAACTCCCGGATCAGGGCAGCCTCCGGCCGCTCCCCGGGTTCCACCTTGCCGCCGGGGAACTCCCAAAGACCGCCCATGGCCTTGTCTTCCCGCCGGCGAGCGATCAGGACCCGGCCATCGGGATCCACCAGCGCGCAGGCGACGACGAGCACCATGGGAACCGCCGCATCGCCGGCGGCCGATGACGCCCCACCGGGCGCAGACGGATCGCTTTCCATTGGTTTCCCCTCACCGGACGACATAGACTGAAGAGCGATGCATCACTTTACGTACCAGAACGGCGTCCTGCATGCCGAAGACGTGCCCCTGCCCCGCATCGCCGAGGCCGTTGGCACGCCGCTCTACTGCTATGCCGACGCCACCCTGCGGCGCCATTACCATGTCTTCGCGGAGGCTGTCTCCGGCCTTGATGCCCTTATATGCTATGCGGTCAAGGCCAACTCCAACCTGGCCGTGTTGCAGACCCTGGGCGATCTCGGGGCCGGCGCCGATGTGGTCTCTGAAGGGGAACTGCTGCGTGCCCTCAAGGCCGGCATTCCGGCCTCCCGGATCGTCTTTTCGGGCGTGGGCAAAAGCGCGGGCGAGATGGCGGCGGCGCTCGAAGCCGGCATCTTTCAGTTCAATGTGGAATCCGAGCCCGAACTCGTGCTGCTGGACCGGATCGCCCGCGACAAAGGCGCCCGCGCGACCATCGCGCTGCGCATCAATCCCAATGTGGATGCGGGCACCCACGCCAAGATCTCAACCGGCAAGGCGGAAAACAAGTTTGGGATCGACTCTCGGGATGCCGCCCGGGTGTTCGCCCAGGCGCAGGCCCTTTCGGGACTAAATCCCCTGGGCCTTGCCATGCATATCGGCTCCCAAATCACCGCGCTGGAGCCAATGGCCGATGCCTTTCGCGGCATGCGGAGCGTGGTGGAAGCGCTTCGGGCCGAGGGGCACCGGATCGAGCGGGTGGATCTCGGGGGCGGTCTCGGCATTCCCTATGAAAGCGACAAGGCCGCACCGCCCCTGCCGGCGGATTATGCCGCGATGGTGAAGCCGATCATGGGCGATCTCGGCTGCCGCCTGATTTTCGAGCCGGGCCGGATGATTGTGGGCAATGCGGGCGTGCTACTCTCCCGGGTCCTCTACATCAAGGAAGGCCGGGACCGGCGTTTCGTGGTGGTGGATGCGGCCATGAACGACCTGATCCGCCCCTCGCTTTATGATGCCTGGCACACCATTCTGCCCGTCGAGGCACCCGCCGCCACGGCAACGCAGGAGCCGGCGGATGTGGTCGGCCCGGTCTGCGAGACCGGCGATACCTTCGCCAAGGCCCGCGCCCTGCCGCCACTGAAGGCCGGCGATCTGGTGGCCTTCATGTCCGCAGGTGCCTATGGCGCGGTCCAGGCCTCGACCTACAACACCCGCCCCCTGGTGCCGGAGGTGATGGTGATGGGCGCGCAGATGGCCGTCATCCGGCCCCGCCCGCCCCTGAGCGCGCTGCTCGACCAGGACCGGATGCCGCCCTGGCTTAAAACCGCCCCAAAGGATCGCGTGTTGTAATGGCGGGGGCCGCCGCCGATTTCTCTGGTTCAGACGCGTAGATCAGGTGTTCCGTGACCCGTGACCGTTCCCATCTCCCGCCCCGCCCGGACCTTCCGGCCGCCGTTGCCTGGCGCCTGGCGCTGGCCCGCGTCGCCATGGCCTGGGAGCGGGTCTGGCCGGCCCTGTGGCCGGCGCTCGCCATACTCGCCGTGTTCGCCAGCCTCAGTCTGATGGGTCTGTGGGACCAGGTGCCCGAAGCCCTCCAGGCCCTGGCCGTTTTCGCGATGATCCTCGGATCGGGCACTGCCCTGTGGCGTCACCTGAGCCGCACCCGCCTGCCCGCCCGGCTGGAGGGCCTGCGCCGGCTCGAGACCGACAGCGGCCTCAAGCACCGCCCCTTGAGCACCTATGCGGACCGGCCCGCCGGAGGTCTGGACGATCCGCGCACGCGCCACCTTTGGCAGCTTCACCGGGAACGCATGGGCGAGGATATCGCCAAAACAGGAATTGTCCTGCCACGGACAAACGCGCCCGACCACGACCCTTACGCCCTGCGCTTGCTGATCGTTCTGCTGCTGGGCGTGTCGATTATGGTGGCCGGCACGGACTCCGGTACGCGGCTGCGGGCCTCCATCTCTCCGCTGCTCGGACCGGGCCTGCCGGCGGATCTCGAAATCGATGCCTGGGTGGAACCGCCGGCTTACACGGGACTGCCCGGCCTGCCGCTCCTGCGCGGCTACCAGCCGGGCCAGGGGGAGGCGTGGCCGGATCGGGGAGCGATCGACGTGCCCGAGGGCTCAACGCTCATCGTCCGCCTGACCGGCTTCGGCGGCCGACCCATCCTGTCCCTCGACCCGGTGGAGGCCCTGCGCGCCGCGGACCGGCCGCAACCCACCATATCCTTCGAGGATGGCGTGGCACAGAGCCGGGCGCCGATCTCCGTCGATCTCGATGCCGGTCTTTCCGTGCTGCGACGGAATCTGGGCACCTGGCAGTTCAGCGTGCGGGGTGACCTGCCACCGGCTGTCAGCATGCCGGAAGCGCCCCAGGGGACCGCTAGTGCCTCCCTGCGGTTCTTTTACCGCTTTGTGGACGATTACGGAGTCACGGCGGCGGAAGCCCAATTGCGCCTCGTGCCCGAAAGCCCTGAGGAGGCCCTCGCGCTGGCGCAGCCCGCCGAGGCCGCCCCGTCCGCCGGGGCGCCGTCCTGGCCCCGGCCGGACCAGCCCGTGGTCCTGTCCCTGCCCGTCTCCAGCGTCGGCGGCGCCACCATCCGGGACGAGACGGCCATCGAGAATCTGGCGGCCCATCCCTGGGCGGGCCGGGAGGTGATGGTTCAGATCCGTGCCGAGGACGGGGCCGGCCAACACGCCTACAGCGATGCCGCGCGCATCACCCTGCCCCGGCGCGTTTTCCTGGACCCCCTGGCCCGGTCCTTTGTCGAATTGCGGGACATCCTGGCCCGGACATCGGCGGACGGACCGGTTCGAGTGGCGGCCGCCATCGATGCCATGACGGCCGAGGGCGAGCGCTTTTTTGAAGACCCGATCATTTATTTCGGTCTGCGTACCGCCTATTGGCGGTTGACGCACAATCCCCGGCCCCGACAGACGCGGGAAATCTACGATCTGCTTTGGGACCTGGCCCTGCGCGTCGAAGACGGCGATCTGTCGGACACCCTGCGCACCCTGCGTCAACTCCAGCAGGCGCTCGCCGATGCCCTGCAGCGCAATGCGCCGCCGGGGGAAATTCGCCAGCTCATGGCCCAGCTTCGCGAGGCCATGGACCGCTATCTCGCCGAATTGGCCCAGCAATCGGACCAACAGGCCGCCGATCCCGATGCCGTGCCCTTGAGCAGCAACGATCTCGACGATCTTCTGCAGGCGATCGAACAGTTAGGGCAGATGGGCGAGACCGGGCGGGCCCGCCAGCTCCTGTCGGAACTCCAGAACATCCTTGAAGGCCTGAAACCCGGCGGCGGCCAGGGCCAGGCCGGCGCAAACGGGCCGCCCTCGCCCCAGGACCAGGCCCTGCAGGAGGCGCTCGGGTCCCTGTCGGACATCATCGGGCGCCAACGCAGCCTGCTTGACGAAACCTACCGCAACTCCCTTTCCCGGGGCGGACCCGGCGACGACCTGCCCGGCGGCCCGACGGGATCCCTGCCCCGCAAGACCCGGCCCCGTGGCCCGGTCAACGGCGTGCCCGGCAATGCCCAACCCGGAGCGGACGGCACCGCGGCCGGCGGGACCGCGGGCGGCCGAACCGGCCTGGAACGGGACGGCATGGCCGGGAAACTGTCCCGCCAGGGTATCATCAACAGTCCGGGAACGGATGGTGAGACCCAAGGCCTCGCCGGCGAGCAGGCCGGCTTGCGCGACGCGCTGAGCGAAGTCTTGCGCGGCCTTGACGGTAACGGTCTGCCGCAACCGGACAGTCTCGGAGAAGCGGTGGTGGATATGGAGGCCGCACGCTCGGCCCTCGAAGGGGATCAATTCCACAATGCTTTCCGGAACCAGCGCGCCGCCCTCGACGCCCTTCGATCGGCGGCCGAAGATCTGGCCAAGGACGTTCTGCGCCGGGAAGGCAAAGGCAGTGTGGCCCGGCGCGATCCCCTGGGCCGGTCCGGGCGCAACGGCCTGAGCAATGGCGCCGTCGATCTGCCGACGAAGAGCGACCTGCAGCGCGCCCGGGAGATCCTGGAAGAACTGCGCCGCCGCGCCGGCGAACGCGGCCGCCCCCAACAGGAACTCGACTATTTCAACCGTCTTCTGCACCAGTTCTGAAGGCGGGCGCGGCCGCTCGTGACGTCTCCCCGGGCGCGGCGCGTCGGCGTGCCAGGGCGGCCGTGAATTCAAAGCCCAGGAGCAGCAGGAACGCGCTGATCCAGAACCAGAGCATCAGGCCGGCGACGGCGCCCAGCGGGCCATACACGGCCTCGAAATTGGCAAAGCGCGCCACATAGATCGACAGAACCCGCGAAGCGCCGAGCCACAATGCGGTCGTTGCCACGGCCGAAAGCGCGGCACAGCGCAAGGCCGGGCATTTTCGGCCCGAGCCGATCCAATAGACCGGCGTCAGGATCGCAAGACTGAGACCCACAAGGATCAACGGCTCGAGCATCCGCAGCAGGTCCCAGCCGAATTGGAGATGGTCGCCGGTATCGATGGCCCTCAGGGCCTCGAAGACAATCGGGACCAGCACCAGCACACTGATGACCAGTGCCACGAGCACGATGCCGACAATGGTAAAAACCAGGGACAAGACAAGAAAAACCAGGAAACCGTAGGCATGGGCATTCGGAAAGCCCAGCTGGAGCGCTGCCATCAGCGCCCGCACGGCCGATCCGGCACTCCACAGGGCAATCAGGAAGCTGACCACGGCGGTCAGCTGCAATTGTGCATTGTCCTGAAGGGTCTGGTCGACGACCTGGCGCACCAGTGCAAGGGCTTCAGGCGGCGCGAAAGGAGCAAGGTCGTCGAGCAGGGTTCCGATCGTGGCCGGGTCGGCGACGATGCCGTAGACGGCGACGAACACCGCGGCGCCCGGGAAGATCGAAAGCAGCATGTAGAAGGCAACGCCGGCCGCGACCAGGGAAAGCTGTTTCCGGTTTGCTTGAGAGACGGCATCCACCGCCGCGCCGATCCACGATGGCATGGGTATCCTCTCACAGGTGCGGGGCCCTTCGGCCGATCTGTAATAATCCGTATCAGCCGTTAAAGATCAGGCTCCGATGCGATGCCGGCCCGCTTCACACGCGCGGGGCTATCGTGATGATGCGGCCGGCCCGGACGCGCCACAGAGCATTCGCCGGTCCTGGCATGTGCGCCATAATGGAGGACGACCGATCAAGACGAAACCCCTCGACCGGCTCCTCCCGGTTGTTTGGTACAGGGAAGTGCGTGTTTAGGCTGCATTCAGGGAACAAGCGGCATGAGAAACAGTCTGAGCGTGGTAGGAGCAGCCATGGTCCTCGCGGGATGTACCGCGGACACGGTACAGGCCCCAACCGACAACGGGATCGGCCCGGAAACGACCGTCAGCGTGTCCCAGTCAATCGGCGCAGGCCTCTCCAGCGTCGCCGTCGCGTCCACCCGTGCCGATCCGTCGCTCGCCCCTATCGGCTGCCCGCCGGGAACGCGCTATTCCGGCGATGAGACGACGAATCTTGTGCCCAATGGCGTTCAGATCGAAGTCAGTGCGTCCGACCCGGACGGCATTGAAGAGATTCTGGTCATTGTCACCGCCCTGGAGACCCCCTCCGCCCCGGTCGTCTCAAATGTGCAGGTTTCGGGTCTCGCGCCGGGGACTGTTCTGCCAAGCTCTCCGCCCGGCAGCCCGCTGACCCAGATCCGCGCGAATTTCGACCCGCTGACACCCTCTCAAACGATCACCACCCGGAGCATCAAGTTCAATGTCATTTTCGAAAACGGTTTCCGGATCGTGACGGCGACGCAGGATGTCAACCAATCCGTGCGCAGCCTGCCCCTGGATCGCGCGGCGCATTCGCCGGAGCAGATTGTCTTCGTCGACGTAACCGCATGCCGATAGGAAACCACACCGGGCCGGCGCCCGTGTACAAAGCCTCACGGGGCTCCATAAAGGATCACAATACGGCCAACCCAAGACTGTAGCGATTTGATGCTGAATGATTTTCTTGGTCGAAAACCACTGGTAGTGCCCCCGGACGTGGTGTAGGACGCGTTCGCCTTTGAGGCTGCGGCGTTTTTGTTCAGCGATCCGCTTTTGGAAGGCTGAGGGTTTGAGCATCGCCGATTTTGGCGAGGCTTTCCAGGGACATGTAGCGCCGGGTTACGGCCCACTCGTCGTTCT
>JBHJGV010000090.1:0-20935 GCA_050331455.1 Alphaproteobacteria bacterium | reverse complement strand
GGGCGGCATAGGCTAGCGTTTGGCTGCCCACCCGGCGGGCTGAAAATTTGACCCCCGCCGGGCGGGCCTTCACCCGCAGAGCGCCCAGACCTGGCCCGGGGCCCGTTCCCCGGCGCGCGCGATCCTGGGGGCCGGACCCCTTGCCAGGACCGGTGCCGGCCGGCGATGAAGACAAGGCCCTGGCCGACTGGCCCGTCACGGCCCTGGCCGGCTGGCCCGTCACGGAAAGACCCGGCCCCGGGACCAGGCGCTGTCCGCGTTCGTCCGTTCGAAGACAAGACGATCATGCAGCCGGAAGGGCTGATCCTGCCAGAATTCCACCCGCACCGGCGTCAGCGCATAGCCGGACCAATGGGGCGGACGCGGAATGCTGCGGTCCGCATAATCGGCCTCGGTCTTCGCCACGGCGTCGATCAGGGTCCGGCGCTCGTCAAGGGGGGAGGACTGGCTGGAGGCCCAGGCGCCGATCTGGCTGCCCCGCGGGCGGGTCGCGAAATAGGCGTCGGCCTCTTCGGCACTCACCGGCTCGACCGGGCCCCTCAAGCGCACCTGTCGGGCGAGCGATTTCCAATGGAAGCACAGGGCTGCGCCGGGCCGGGCCGCAAGCTGACACCCCTTGGCGCTCAACGTGTTGGTGTAAAAGACGAATTGACCGTCCCGCAGGCCCTTGAGCAGGACGATGCGGGCATCGGGCAGGCCGTCGTCATCGACGGTGGCGAGGGTCATGGCATTGGCGTCGGCCGGCTCGCTGGCTTCCGCATCCTTCAGCCACCGCTCGAACAGGGCGAAGGGGTCATCGCCCTCAATCAGGCTGTCCTGGGTCACCGCTTCAACCGTTGCCGTTTCACCGCTCACCGCTTCCGCTCCTTTTCGTCCCCGAGTTCCGCGTCAAGAGACCGGATCGATGCCCGATCCAGGGCCACGGGCTGGTTTTGCCGGACCATTCCATCATCGAACTATCGATGAAACAGGCGACAAGGCAACGCAAATCCCGTATGAAAAGAAGCTTGGCGTGTGGGCTGATGAGGCGAGGCCGGATGCGTAGAAGGCTGGCAGCGACGGGGCAATGGCTGCCTCTCCTTGCGATGGGTGCGGTGTTCCAGGCCATGGCGATGGGGGCCGCCCTGGCGGCCCAGGATCCTGCGCCGCCGGCGTCCGCACGTTCCGCTCCGGATCCGTCTGAAAGCCGTCCGGCCGCCATCAGCCCCTTCGACCGGGCACTCGCGGCCTATGATGCGGGCGACTATGCCGCCGCCTTTGCCCTTTGGCGCCGCTTGGGCCGACAGGGCGACGTGGCCGCGCAGCGCAATGTAGGCCACATGTTGCGCCTCGGCACGGGCATCCCGCAGGATTTGAAGGCCGCCCGCAAGGCCTATCGCCGGGCAGCCGAGGTCGGTTATCCCCCCGCCATGGCCAATCTCGGAATGATGATTCGGGACGGCCAGGGCGGCCGCGCCGATGCCCGCGAGGCCGCCCTCTGGTTCTACCGGGCCGCACGCCTGGGCAACGCCAATGGCCAATATCTTCTGGGCCTGCACCTCGAAACCGGCAGCGGGATCGCCCAGCAACGAGCCAAGGCCCTGGCCTACTACACGGCCGCGGCGGCCCTCGGTCATCGGGAAGCCGAGGCCGCGGCGCACCGCATGACCCGGGCCGGCGCGGAGCCACCGTCGTCCGACCCGCCGCCTTATGCAGCCTCAAATTCGCCGCCTAACGATCCCACCATCTTACCTGAAGACAAGGGGGCGGCGGACGGGATCGCGGAGATCAGCCCTCAGGATGGCAGCCCTTGAGGGTGCTTTTTCCGGGCATGGTCCGTCCGAATCTCCGAACGTTCATCTTGAAAGCATGACGGCTCCAAAGCGTTCGGTTCCAGCCAGGACCTGGCGGGTTCTCTACGCCCTCGGGCTCGATCTTCAGGGGATCGAAGGTGATGCCGGTGGATGCTGAGCCCTGGCACGAAATGGCTCGCGACCGGGACCGCCCGGTCCGTCGGCGGCATCGTTAATCTGGATGAGTCCATGCGCGACCCTTACGACGTTCTGGGTATCCGTTCCACGGCGACCGAAGCCGAACTCAAGAGCGCATACCGGCTTCTGGCGAAGCGCTTCCATCCCGACGCCGATCCGGGCAATACGGCCTTGGCGGAGCGCTTCAAGGAAGTGACGGCGGCCTACGAATTCCTGAAAGACCCAATCAAGCGCAGCCGGTTCGACCGGGGCGAAATCGATGCCACCGGGGCCTATCGCCGGCGCGCCTCCCGGTCCTATGGCCGGGACCGGCGCTCGGCCGCGGGCAACCATCGCAGCCAGACCGCGGCTGAGTCCGCGACGCGCAACGGCGCACGGAATGGCAACGCTTCGGGGCCCCCCCGGTCCAGCGGGAGCGCACAGTCCGGCGCGAGCACCAGGTCGGCCGCCGGGTCCGGCGGTCAAAGCTGGGCGGGGCGGGACCGAAAGCACCGCACCGGCGCCTCGGACTCCGCAGGAGCAACCGACATTCCCGGCGACGAGCACCGGGAAACGGAAGAGGCCGTGCGCTCCCGCTATCACGAAATCTTCGCCGATTTCTTCAACGGCGTACGGGATCGGCCGAACGATCGGGGTGCCGGCCTCGACCAGATTTACCGGATCAGCGTCACATTCGAGGAATCGGCGCTGGGCGCCAAAAGGCGGGTGCGTCTGGCCGGCGAGCGCACCGTCGAAGTCTCGATCCCGGCCGGCATACGCGACGGCCAACAGATCCGCCTGAAGGGCATGGGGCGCACAAATGGCACGACCGTCGGCGACGCCCTGCTGCGCCTCGACATCACCGACCATCCCTTCTACCGGCGTGAGGACAATGATGTGCATGTGACCCTGCCGGTCACGCTGATCGAAGCCGTGTTGGGCGCCAAGGTGATGGTGCCGACGCTGCACGGCGTCGTCCATCTGACGATCCCGCCGGGCGCCAATACCGGCACGACCCTGCGCCTGCGTGGCCGGGGCATTCAGCCGGAAAAGACCGCCGCACCGGGCGACCAGCTCGTCACCCTGCAGATCGTTCTGCCCGATGATCCGCCCAAGGACTTTGTCAAGACGGTCAAAAAATGGGCAGAGAAATGGCCGGGCGGATCGGTGCGCGGCCATATGGGTCTCGAAAAATGAAGGGGTCTTGAGAGGCGGGAAACCGGGCACCGGGTCGCCGCGACCCGGGCCAGGCCGCTCAAGCGGCCTGGGCCTGCGCTCCCCAGCGGCCCGTAAAGGCCCGAATATACCCGGCCAGATCCTCAATGCATCGGGGTTGAGGCAGCGTTTCCACGCCCAACCCGTCGGCGGGAATAAGGCTGCAAAAGCCGAAATCCGTATGATCGCCGCCGCGAACCTTCGGGCGCTTCACATGCACCGTGCCCAACAACGGCGTGGTGACCGACCCGGCCGGAGGCTCCAGATGCCACGTTACCGCGAAATCCGGCAGGTAGTCGGACCGTTGTCCTGAGAAATGGCCGGGAATGTCCACCACTTCATCGACCAGGCGAGCGCCGGTTTCGGCATCCGTCAGCTCCAGGAAGGTCCGGCGGATGTCGTCCACATAGCGGTGGTGCAGATCGGAACCGCGTTCCAACAGGCCATGCTTTTCCCGGCCCTTGAGATTAAGGCGCAATTCCGTGCGGACATCGGTCCGCAAGGTGAAACCGGGTGTGCGCGACCAGTCCAGACCGCCGATCACTTCGCGTTCCACGACCCAGCGGCGGATGGGATCCGGCGCCGCCTCACCCACGGCATATTGCAGGCGCGATGGCACGAGCCGGCGCAGCGCGCCGACAATACCGCCACCGGCGTTCGCCGGCCGAGGGTCAAGACCGAAATGTTCCGCCATGAATCGGGCATTGAGCCGATCCATCAGGGGCGAGACCATGTGCTCCTGGGCTGGATTGCGCATCATGCCATGGACGGAAAACAAAAGGACGGAGACGTCGGACCCGAGGTCGGCAAGGACCTTCGCCACAGCTTGGTCAACGGCCTTGTACACCTTCAACATCGGGGTTTCAGCGCCGTCCGCCGAGGCATTCGGATCATCTGCATCGCTGAAAAACAAGTGGCCGGCCCGGTGGGTTTCGCCGAAAACGGTAATGAAAAGATCCCAATCAAGCTCGCCCATGAGGGTTCGGACGAGATCGGCCTTGCGCGCTGCGCTGGTTTCCAGGGTCCGGCGGATGCCATCCAGTTGGGCTGGTGTCTTTTCGATGGGCGTTTCCCGGCCGATGGGACTGCGCCCGAACCGGCGGAGGCGGCGCACCATCTCCGGCTTATTGGAAGCCAAGGGATTGGTCTGACCGTGGGTGCCCCAGTCGGTGATTTCGACACCGTGCTCCAGAGCCGTCGGAAAACTATAGGGCACGTCCAACACCACAACGCGTTGTCCGTCCGCCTCAATATCCTTCCAGAAGGGTTGATAGTGAGACCAGTCGGGTCCGATGAGGCGCAGCCCCATGCGAGCCGAATCCCAAACCAAGTGTTGATACATGCCGTGCACGCCGGGCTGCGCGCCATTGTAAAAAGTCGGCCAGACCGCGCCGCTGAGCGCCTTCGGGGCTTCCAGGCGATGCACGGTTCCGCGCTCGATAAGGCCGGACAGGGTCGGAAGGTCCCGGGCGCGGGCGCGAATGAAATCGAATTCGGCGCCATCGAGACCGAGGGCCAAGAGCCTGGAGCGGCGATCGTCCCCTAACATGGACGCAAACCCCTGATTCAACACTGTAAGATCCCCTAAGTCTTGAACGCACCGATTTCAATCAAACCGGAAAAGGCCGACACCGCCGCGTGCGGCTCGGATCCCTTCATGCGCCAGTTCCCCAATAAATTATGCGCAAAGTATAGGGGAATACCCGCCGAAAAGGCATTACAGGACTTTCATCATTTGCTGAGGGCTCTTTTTCGCGCAAGGCTCTTTTTCGCACAAGACAGGGTGCTCTTATCGTCAGACGGGCGAGCCGAGCGAGCGACCGGACTTTTCCCGCGGACCAGTCGGATCCGCGCCGCGGGCGCGGCCCGTCAGGCGGCGGAGGAGTTCGAAGGTCAGGAGCGTCCAGGCGTAGCCGCTCCCGCAGCACAGGCCGTAAACGGCGTAGCATGGCATCGTCTTCAGCATGAAAACGAAACCCCGCTCCCGAAGAAAGAAGCGCCACAGGCTCATATTGGCCCCGATCAACAGCGCACTGCCGAAAAGAAAGCTGGCCAATGCCGCCGGCCAAAACCAGACCAGCAGCGGCGCCAACGCCATGAAACCGGACCCCATGACGGTCACCTTTTGGCGGTGCGATACGACAAAGCCGTTCGCAGGTCCGCCTGCGGCCTGCATGATGTAGCGCGACCAGGGGATGGCCCGGTCGAAAAGGTCGCTCTTGATCATAGTGATGAGCGTGTAGTCTTTAAGGTGCGTGCACTGAATGTCAGGGCGCACATGGATGGTCACGCCGGCCCGCACCAGCTTGGCGCCGAAATCAATTTCCTCCATGTAGCGCGCCCATGGCCCCTCATCAAAGCCGCCCACCCGGTCGAAGGCGGTGCGGCGGACCGCGCCGAGGCCGGTCCAGAAATGGGCCGCCGTCGGGCCGGCAATCTGGTGCACGTGATGGTGGAGGAGATTCCGGTACTGGCTGAAAAACGCCGGATCGGCCGGCGCCGTGTCGTAAGACCCGAAAACCGCCTCCATGGCCGGGGCGTCCCGGAAAGCCTTGCGAAACCGGTCCAGCGTATCGCCGTGAATGACCACGTCGGCATCGACGAACAGCAACCAGTCATGGGACGCCGCGGCGGCGCCGGCATTGCGGGCCGGACCGCGGCCCATATTGCGCGGCAGTTCGACGACCTTTGCGCCCAGGGAGCGGGCAAGGTCCGCCGTGCCATCGCTCGAGCCGTCATCCACGACAATAACCTCGGCTCCCGGGGACTGGCCCAGGGGCTCAAGACACCGGGCCAGATAGCCGATGGCATTGTAGGCCGGCACGACGACGCTGATGCCCTCGGGCACCGCATCCCGCGTGTCCGCTCGCTGTGGCTGTCCCATGGTTTCCCTGATCGTCCGCCTCTCAACCCCGTGCATGGCTTTATCACGTCGTCCCGCGCAGAGGATAGTATTGATGGGGACGCTTGGGGGCCTGTACGTTTGGTTAGGCGGAATCGGCCCGTCCGCCCTTTATTCAAGGGGCATGGATTGGGGACTTAAGGTAAGTGAGCGGTAGCCATGGCACGCGCAGACCATCGGATGTGGGTCTTGACCCCACGCCGCGATGCCGGATTGCCCCCTGCGAGTGTCATCCTGGGTCTCGGTCTCATTCTCAATTTAATCGTCTTCGGCCTGAATCGGGGACCGACCCTTTACTGGGACACCATTTCCTATTTCAATGCGGGTCAGGAGGTCCTGTCCGTCCTGCTTGGCGAAGGGTCGGGCCCGGTCCGCGGAGAGGATCCCGGCCCGGCAGCACCAGCGAGCACTACGCCGGACGCCCGAGGCATCAACGCAGACGCGGTGAAACCGGGCCCTGACACGCCTGGCGTCGAACCGGTCATGGTCAACCGCTCCATTTACTATGCTCTTCTCCTGCGGCTGACGGATGGCCTCGCCTCCCTCGACGGCATTGTATTCGTCAACCTCCTCGGTCTTGCCCTCGCCATGGGTCTGACGGCACTGGCCCTTCGCGGACAATGGGAAGGCGCGCAGGCGCTGCGCCTGACCGGCGTGATGCTGACGGCGGCGGCCCTTGGCGCGGCGCCCTTTTACGTGGCCTATGCCATGCCGGATATTTTCGCACCGATCCTCATCCTGTCGGCTGCGGTGATCGCTGTTTTCGGGGCGCGCCTTGACCGGATTCCCCTTGCGCTGGCCCTCGCATTATGTGTCGGGGGAGCGGTCATGCATCTCAGCCACCTCGCCATTCTGGCCGCCCTGGTGCCCCTCGCCCTTCTGGCCGCGCTGATCCAGCGGGAGCAGCGCTGGTGGCGCGCTCCGGGCGCCCTCGGCCTCGCCCTTGTCGCGGCCCTCATCGCCCAATCCGTCTATGTCAAAGCCGCTGAGAGCACAGGAGCGCCGCAGGAAAAAGCAACCACCCTACCCTTCCTCACCGTCCGCACCCTTTTCGATGGTCCGGGCACGACCTATCTGAAAGAACACTGTCCGGACCCGGCCATTGCAGCCTGCGCCTTTGCGCACACCGAACCGGTCCGCACGCCCAACCGGTTCCTGTTCTCCAAGGATCCGGCGGAGGGCTTTTACCGCCCGATCAGCAATGACACCAAGGTCCAGTTGGGCGCCCAGGACCGGCAGTTCTTTTTTACGGTGCTGCGCACCTATCCGGTCCGCCAGACCTTGGCCATGCTTGAAAACAGCCTGGACCAGCTCCAGCGCTTCGATGTCCGCGCCACGCTGACCGAGGACACGCTGACCCGCTCCCTCGCATCCGGCGACAATGCCGGCGAGCGCCATGCGAGCCTGCTGGAGGTGGCCGACGACAGCGCCTTGTCGCCGGACCAGAGCTGGACCGGCTGGCTCCATGGCCTTCATGGCCTCGTTTACGGTGTGTCTTTCGGGATCGTCGCGCTGCTTCTGGTCTGGCCGGCCAGCCGGGTGCCCCGGGACCTGCGGCTCCTGGTGCTGATTGTCCTCGCAGGGATCGCCGCCAATGCGGTCGCGTGTGGCGCCGTTTCAGAACCGGCCAACCGCTATGGCGGGCGGGTCATCTTTCTTCTGCCGGTCTGCGCCGCGCTGCTCGCCATGGCCTCGGCCGCCGGTTTCTGGAAAGATCTGCGCGAGACTCTTCTGATCGTCCTGCCCCGCCACGGGGATCACATTTGACGGCTCGGCCCCTGGGACGAGACGCCCTCGAATGCGCATGCGCCATAGCCCATCCACTCACGGGGCCCATCCACTCACGGGGCCCTTCCACTCACGGGATGAGCGGCATCCGGATCACTTGGTGATCCGGACCGGCAGACCGCGCCGCTGATCGGCAGCCGTGAAAAGGGCATGCCAGTTCACCCGGCCCACCTCCCGGCCCGCGGCCTTGAAGGCGAGTTCGGACAGCGTGTCGAGCTTATGCGGCCCCATTTTCTGGCCTGACTCGAGCCGGTCGATTTCTTCCGCGCTGGGATGGACCTGGACGTAAAGCTCGTCGCCGATCCAGCCGAACTTGACCGGCTGGTGGGAGATGGCCACGGGCATTCCCACCTTGGCGAGATCGAATAGCTCTTCAATGTGCACCGGATACATGCGAATGCAGCCGCGACTGACCCGCCGGCCAATGCCTTCCGGCTTGTTCGTGCCGTGGATGGCATAACCGTCCCAGCCGACCCGCACCCGGAACTTGCCCAGTGGATTGTCCGGGCCCGGTGGAACCCGGCTCGGGACCGTCGGATCTTCCGACCGGTGCGTCGCCGTCGGAATCCAGGTCGGGTTCCGGGTGAGCTGCGTGACATGTTGCAGGCCGAGGGGCGTCTCATATTCCTCCCGGCCCGTGGAAATCGGCCAGCTCCGGACCGGACCATTGCCTTTCGGGAAGAAGTAAAGGCGCAGGTCGCCGCGATTGACCAGGATGCCCCATTCGGCCCGATCCGGCAGCAGATGCTGCATGGGCAGGATGATCGGCGTGCCTTCCGGGATCAGCCAGGGGTCGATTTCAGGATTGGCCGCACGCAACTCCACAAAACCGAGGCCGTAATTCATGGCCACATCGAGCAGCGCCTCTCCCCGCTTCGTATAATGCAGGCCCAGCTCGCCGGTGGCCTCGAATCGCTCATTGGCCGGAGCACGGCCAACCATGGTGGCTTGGGCCGGCGCCGCCATCAGCATGGCAGCGGCCATAAAGCCAAAAAGACATCTTCCCAAGACGTGTCGTTTCACAGAAAACCCCATTTCCCGGTGTGTCCAGTTCCCCGCCCCGTTCAACACCGCTATGGTCGCAGCGAATGTGTGGAGCACAGTGAGACCCGCAGCCGGTCCGATTTCCGCCAAGATCCCCATGAGGCACTCTTGTAGCCTTGTTTGGGTTTGGGTGGAACAGGGCCGGCCCGGTCCTTGACCGGGCGCTGGCAATGCTGCACCACCCGCGCCGATCATCATGTCCTGGCCCAAGGGCCCAGCCTGAGGGAAGGTTCGCCCCTGCAAACGCAGGGCCGCGGAACCGCCCATTTTTACGAGGATCCCATGCATCCACTCAGCGGTGCCGATCTTGGAACCCTGTGGCGCGTGTTCGCCCAAAGCGGCGGCATTCCGCCGTCCAAATGGGCCGAAGCCTCGGCCATCTGGCTTGCCGCCTTGGGGCGCCTGCCCATGACCGCCATGGAATACTGGGCGCTGTCGAATCGCCTGCCTGCGCTCGACGACATGACCCCGCCCGTGTTCATCATCGGCCATTGGCGCAGCGGGACGACCCATCTCTATAATGTGATGAGTCAGGCGAATTTCGGCTATGTCCCCCCCCTGGCGACGGGTCTGCCCTGGGACCTGATGGGCATTGGCCGGGTCATGCGCCCCTTCCTGGAACGGGCCCTGCCGGAGACCCGTTACATCGACAATGTGCCCGTGCTGCCCACCTCGCCCCAGGAGGACGAAATCGCGCTGGCCAATATGACGCCGCTCTCATTCTACCACGCGATTTACTTTCCGCAGCGCTTCCAATCCTACCTGACCGAAGGACTGTTTTTCGATCATTTGACCGAAGCGCAGATCAAGGCCTGGCAGGACACGTTCCTGTATTTCATGCGCAAGCTTTCTCTGCACCAGGGCCACAAGCGCCTTCTGATCAAGAATCCGGTTTACACAGCGCGGGTCGACCGGTTGCACACGATGATGCCGGATGCGCGCTACATCCACATTCTGCGCAATCCGTATGAAGTGTTCATCTCGATGCGGAATTTCTATTCCAAACTGCTCAAGCAGTTTGCCCTCCAGCCCTATGACCATGTGGACATCGACTCGGCCATCCTGACGGTCTATGCCCGGATGATGGAGAAGATGGAAGAGGATCTGGCGCGCCTGCCGCGCCATCTTTACACGGAATTGCGATACGAAGAACTGGACCGCAACCCCCTGGGTTCGCTGGAGCATATCTATGACGCGCTGGATCTGGGCTCCTTCGAAGCCATGCGGCCCATCTTCCAGACCTATCTCGACAGTGTCCGCAGCTATGAAAAGAACCGGTTCGAGTACAGCGTACAGATGGCCGATCTGGTCGAATCCCATCTCGGGCGGTTCATCGAAAAGTGGGGTTATGCCAGGCCCGGTCAGTCCTAACCGGGTGGCAAGGCGGGAGGCGGTCTGGACACGGAGGAGACGAGCATTGGCGGGCCTCGTGGGCACGCTTCTCCTCACCGGCTGTTCGGCACCCGATCCGGAGCCCGACTGGGCGCTGGGCGATTGCCGGGCCATCAATCTGGTGGATCGCTTCGGCCAGGTGCCGATCCGGGGCATCGAGGATTTGGTGATCAATCCCCGGACAGGGATCGCCTATCTGTCCGCCTATGACCGCTTCGCCCTTGACGATGCCCTGGAGGCCGACGGCGGCGGCAGCCTGCGCCGCGCGGAAAGCCTGCCCCGGGGCGGTATCTATGCCCTCGACCTCGACCGGGTCTCGGATGCGGTGGCCGATCCGGGGCCGCCCCCGACTCTTGCTGTCCGGGAGTTGACGGGCGCCTTTGTCGGCACGGTGGATTTCCGGCCCCACGGCCTCGATCTTTACGACACACCCCTGGGGCGCCCCCTGCTCGCGGCGGTGGTCCACAAATATGTCCCCGTACGCACACGCCTCGAGCGGCGCAGCGGCGTGGTGCTCTACGCGATCAATGACGGCCGGCTCGACGAGATTTCGCGCATTTTCCACGATGACCTGTGTCAGGCCAATGACGTGGCCATTGTCGGTCCACGGACACTCCTCGTCACGCGGGACCATGGCTCCTGCCGGGTCTGGGCTGCGCTTGAAGAGATACTGGCGCTCAAGCGCTCCAGTGTCATGCGCCTGACCCTGACGCCGGACGGCGGCCTGTCCCGCGCACCCGTGCCGGTGGCCGGCGGTATCGGCTTTGCCAATGGGATTGTCATCGACCGGAGCAAGCGCCGGGTCGTGGTCGCGGCCACGCGGGAAAAGGCGCTCCTCGTGTATGACCTGGAGCGGATGATTGCCGGCAATGCCGGGCGGCCCATCGGACGCCTGTCCCTTGATGGGGGCCCGGACAATCTGATCATGAATTCGGACAATCACGTGCTCGCGGCCGTTCATCCCTCCCTTTTGAGCGTCGGGTTCTACCGCCGGCGCTGGTTCAACACGACCCGCGCACCGGCCAAGGTGGTCGAGGTGGATCTGTCCGAGGCGCAGACCCGCACGGTCTATCACGATACGGCTGGCGAGGGCTTTCCCGCGGTCACGGTGGCCGCTCGGCGGCAGGACATCGTGCTGATGGGCAGTGTGGGCGCCCCGGGCCTCCTTGTCTGCCGGCCACCGGAAACGGAACCGCAAGCACCAACAGAGGGGACCTGATATGACGCAAACGGATCGCCGACCGCCCGGCGCCAGTCTCGTCACCGGCGGCGCCGGCTTTGTGGGTCGCCATCTTGTGGAGGCCCTGGCCTGCGAAGGAGGCTCCGTCCGCAGCCTCGACATCGCCGGTGACCGCCTTGCCGTGGAGGGCGTCGAGTCCGTCACCGGATCCATCACCGACCGGGATGCCGTGGCCAGGGCCATGGCGGGCATGGACACGGTCTTCCACGCCGGGGCGAATGCCCAGCTTTGGCTGCGGAACAAAAGCGCATTCGAGACGGTCAATTTCGAGGGCACGCGGATCGTTTTGGAGGCCGCACGGGCCGCCGGCGTGCGCCGGTTCATCCATGTCTCGAGCCTTACGGTTCTGGTCGGCAGGCATATGGGGCGGGCGCCGATTTCGCTTGACGAAACGAACCGCAACCTAACAGCCGACGAGATGCTGGGGCCCTATCCGCGCTCGAAACTGCTGGGGGAACAGGCGGCCCTCGCCGCCAACGCACCGGATTTTTCCGTAACGGCCGTCTTGCCGACCCTGCCCATCGGGCCGGGGGACGACCATTTGACTGCGCCCACACGGATGATCGTCGACCTGGTGAATGGTCAGATTCCCGCCTATCTGGACTGCGTCCACAATCTCGTGGACGTGCGCGACCTCGCCCAGGGCATGATCGCCGCACGGGACAAGGGACGACCCGGCGAGCGTTATCTCCTGGGCGGGCAGAACATATCCATGGCGGATCTCTTGGACGTGTTGAGGGACATGACGGGCCGGACCATGCCGTCGGCCCGGGCCCCCTATCCGCTGGCCCTGATGGCCGGCGCCATGGCTGAATTCTTGGCCGACATGGTGACACGCCGACCGCCCCGGGCGCCGCTGACCGGGGTGCGTCTTGCGGGACGGCGGATCCACTTCGATAGCGCAAAGGCCCGCACGGATCTTGGCTTCACCGTCCGGCCCATGCGGGAGTCCCTGCGGGAGGCCCTGATCTGGGCCCGGGACCATGGCCATATCATCCGCCCCATGCCGAAACTGACCCGCGCGGATTGATCCGGTTTCTGTTTTGTCCCACGGGCCGTCTCGGCCCGCGAAGACCCACCCGCGCGTCAATGACGCCCCGGATAGGTCCGTCCCTTCCAGGCGCCGCCACGACCTTCGAAATGGGATAAGGCCGACGACAGGGTCATCAGAGTGTAGAGCGCCGCCGCGAGGGGCAGCGCCAGGGCCGCAAGGGCCGGCTGTCCGTAAAGAAGGACGGTGGGACGGTATGCGAAAGCCATGAGGCCCCAGGCCACGGCGCCGGCACCGAGGGCGAGCCAACTGCCATGCCACTGCCAGCCCAGCACCGCGAGGGGACCGGCCAGATAGATCACGGTCATGCCGATGAGGGTCCCAACCAAGAGAGACACGGAATAATGGAGCTGGGCGAAGGCCGTGCGGGTCACCATGGACCAGATTGACGAAAATGAGCGGTTGTCCCGCAGACTGACGACCTGGGGGTCGTGGCCCAGCCAGATCGACCGCGCCGGCGGGTCGCCCTTGATGAGCCGGGCGAGGGTGCAATCATCGATCAGGGCCCGGCGGATCGCGGCGAATCCGCCGGCGCGCTCCAGGACGAAACGATCCACGAGCATGCAGCCGCCGGCCGCCCCGGCGACGGGATCCTCCGGCGCATTGACCCGCCGGAAGGGATAGAGCTTGCGGAAAAAGAAAATGAAAGCCGGGATCAGGAGACTGCCCCAAAACCCTCGGGAGTCGAGCCGCGCCATCACTGACACGAGGGCCCGGCGCTCCCGGACCGCCTTGGCCACCAGCCGGCTCAACACGTCCGGACCCAAAACAATATCGGCATCCGTCAACAGAACATAGCGAGCGCCTGGTGCCAGATCGTGGGAGGCCTTGAGACCGGCCTGCTGGGCCGCGAGCTTTCCGGTCCAGCCCGCCTCGAGCGGCGGCGCATCCATGACGAGGAGGCTGCGCCGGTCCGTCGCCGCGTCGGGCAGCGCGGCATCGAACGCCTCCCGGGCGAGCGCACCCGTGCCGTCGTTGCTCGCGTCATCGACCACGATCAGGCTGAGCCGGCCGGGATAGGCACTGGTCGCGTGACCCGCCATGGCCTGGCCGATGACGGCCGCCTCGTCGCGGGCCGGAAGGATCGCGGCGACCTCAGGCCAGGCGTCGAGGGCCTCCGCCGTCTCGCCATCCTCAAGCCACGGCCCCGGCCGCCAAAACCCCCCGCGGGCGAACAGCAAAACGAGCCAGGCGAGGGCCGACGCGAGAGCCATCAAAAAAAACATATTCATCATGTGTTATCCTGATGTTGTCAGGTCGGAACCGCGGCGATGGCCGCGCCGGGGCCCGCCGGGGCGGCGCTTGTCTCCCCCCGGATCGGTCGCTAGGGTTCGGCCAAAGCCTGGGTTGGGACCTTTCATCAATGGTACAGACTAGCATGCACGCGTTGGGGGATGAGGCGTCCCCAGCGATCACCGCGATGTCCGACGGGCCTGCCAACCGGCCGGCCCCGAGGGACGGGCCGCCCGCGCCGCAGACCGGCCCAGGCACGCCATCGCAGGCACCTCCCCCAGGGCCGGACCGCTCGGGCCCGCCTGAGACGCCCTCCGGCAAAGGGGCCGGCGACGAAAACTTTCCCGTGGGCTCCTTCCTCCTGCCGGCCCATCTGCGGCCCCATGTGGCCCGCTTTTACGACTTCGCCCGCGCCGCCGACGACATCGCCGACAATCCCGATCTGGCGCCCCAGGACAAGATCGCCCGCCTCGACGCTTTCGAGGCCGCGCTGACCGGCGAGCCCGGCTACGGGGAGGGCTATGAAAAGCCGCTCGCGCTTCGCGAAACACTTCGTGAGACCGGCGTGAGCGACCGCCATGCCCGCGATCTGCTGGCCGCCTTCCGACAGGACGCGGTCAAGCTGCGCTATGCCAATTGGCAGGAGCTGGTGCAGTACTGCACCCTTTCCGCCAATCCCGTCGGGCGGTTCCTCCTCGATCTGCACCGTGAACCGCGCACGGCCCATATCCATTCCGATGCGCTGTGCACGGTTCTTCAAGTGATCAATCATTTGCAGGATTGCGGCGACGACTACCGCGCGTTTCACCGGGTCTATATTCCCGAAGACTGGATGGCCGCCGAGGGCGTGAGCGTGGCCGATCTGGATGCCCGGGCCCTTGAGCCGGGCATGCGGCGGGTCATGGACCGGATGCTGGCCGAGGTGGACACGCTGCTGGCGAGTGCCGATCGCCTGCCCGGCGCGCTGACGGGCCGCCGCATGGCGATGGAGTCGGCCGTCATCGTCACCCTGGCCCACCGGCTGACCAACCGGTTGCGCAAGGGCGATCCCCTGGCCACACGGGTGGCGCTGAGCAAAGGAGACTTTGCCGTGGCCGGATTGTGGGGCGCCGTATCCGGATTTTTCGCCCCCGGACGAACCCCACGAAAGGGCAAGCGATGACGCCCCCGCTCCCCGAGACCCCAAGCACCGACCGGCCTGCAACCGGGCCCTGCGTGACGGTCGAGGAGGCCCGGGCCCATGCCCGCGCCGTCGTCGACCGGTCCGGCACCTCCTTCGGCCTCGGCATGCGCATCCTGCCCAAGGCACGGCGGGACGCCATGTTCGCCATCTATGCCTTTTGCCGGGAAATCGACGATATCGCCGACGAGGAGGGCACGCCGGAGGAAAAGCATGCGGCCCTCGACGCCTGGCGCGCGGAAATCAACGCCCTCTATGCGGGACGTCCGCGCTTCAAGACCGCGGTCGCCCTTGAAGGCCCCATCGCCGATTACGGCCTGGAGCGCGAGGAATTCATCCTGCTGATCGAGGGCATGGAAATGGATGTGGACGGACCGATCCGCGCCCCGTCCATGGATACTCTGCTCGCCTATTGCCGCCGGGTGGCAGGTGCCGTGGGGCGCCTGTCCATGCCCGTTTTCGGCGCCCCGGCCGGTCAGCCCTCCGACGATTTCGCCCTGGCCCTCGCCGATGCGCTGCAGCTTACCAATATTCTGCGGGACGTGCAGACCGACGCCTCGATCGGCCGGCTTTATCTGCCGGGGGACTATCTCGAAGCCCATGGGATCGCCTCAATCGACCCCCAGACCGTGGCCGACCACCCCCAGACCCCCGCCGTGTGCCGGGCCATCGGCGCCATTGCCCGGGAACGCTTCGCGACCGCCCGCCGCGCCATGGAACAGCTCGACTGGCGCGTCCTGCGCCCCGCCCTGTTGATGATGGGCATGTATGAGGAAACCCTGCGGCGGCTGGAGCAGCGGGACTTCCGGGTGGCCGGGGAACCCGTCGCCCTGTCCAAATGGACCAAGCTCGCCATCGCCGCCCGCTATGCCGTGGCGCCGCCCCTTCACCATCCCCCGGGCGTTAAGACACCGACATGACCCTTGTTCACATCATCGGCGCCGGCCTGGCCGGCCTGTCCACGGCCATCCGCCTGCTCGATGCCGGTATGCGAGTCCGCCTTTACGAGGCGGCGGGCCATGCCGGCGGGCGCTGCCGGTCCTTCGAGGACAAACATCTCGGTACGCTGATCGACAACGGCAACCACCTGATCATGAGCGGCAACCGGTCCGCCACGTCCTATCTGGAGCGCATCGGCGCCCGGGACACGATGATCGAGCCGCCCCGGGCCGTGTTTCCGTTCATTGACCTCAAGACCGGCGAGCGCTGGACCCTGCGGCCCAATCCTGGGCCCCTGCCCTACTGGTTGCTGGATCCGGCCCGCCGGGTGCCGAAGACGCGCTTTGCCGATTACGGGTCGGGCCTGAATGTCGCCTTCGCCGGCCCCGACAAGACCGTGGCGGACGTTCTTGACACGGATGGCCCTCTCTATGAGCGGTTCTGGGAGCCTCTGGTGCTCGCCGCCCTCAACACCACGGCAGACAACGGGGCGGCCCGCCTGTTGCGCATCGTCCTGCTGGAAACCTTTGCCAAAGGCGAGGCCGCCTGCCGGCCCCTGATCGCCCGGGAGGGGCTCGGCCCCAGCTTCGTGGACCCCGCCCTCGATCACCTCGCCAAGGGCGGCGCCGAGATCCGCTATGCCCACCGCCTCGCCGGCCTGGTGCGCGACGGCGACCGGGTGCGCAGGCTCGATTTCCACCATGGCCCCATCGATGTGGCCGACGATGACTGGGTCGTGCTTGCCCTGCCCTCGACCCGGGCCGGCCAGATCCTGCCGGAGCTGGATCCGCCGGGTGACGGCGGCGTCATCGTCAATGCCCATTACCGGCTGGATCGCACCGTCGAAGGGTCGGACACCATGCCGTTCCTGGGTCTGATCAATTCACCGGTGCACTGGATCTTTCTGCGCGGGGATATCGTCAGCCTGACCATCAGCGCCGCGGGCGCCCTGGCCGATGAGCCCGCCGAAACGCTGCTGCCGCGGCTGTGGCGCGACACGGCGCAGGCGCTCGATCTCGGCGAGACGTCCTATCGGGCGGCTCGGATGATCAAGGAGCGCAAGGCGACGTTCGACGAATCGCCGGCGGGCCTTGCAAAACGCTCCGGACCGGGCACGGCCTCGACGAATCTGGCGCTGGCTGGCGACTGGACCGATACGGGGCTGCCCGCCACCATCGAAAGCGCGATCCGGTCCGGCGAGCGGGCCTGCGCCCATATCCGCGCCAGGGCCTGACCTTTCGATTCGGGCCTTGCCCGGGGGACGCACAAAAAGGAAGCCGCCATGGATCCGGCCTTTATCGGGATTGTCTGTGGGCTGAAAAGCGAGGCGCAGGCCATCGGGCCCATTGCCGACATCGGCGCCATCCGGATCGCCGTGTCCGGCGCCCATGCGGAGCGGGCCCGGGAGAGGGCGCGGGCCCTGGTGCGCGATGGGGCGCGGGCCCTTGTCAGTTTCGGCGTTTCCGGAGGGCTTTCCGCCACGGTCCAGCCCGGCGAGCTGTTGGTCGGCACGGAAATCGTCCGCGTGCCGGAGGGCCACACCTGGTGCCTGTCGCAGGACCTTTTGAGCGCGCTCAGCACCTGCGCCGCAGCCGCGGGATTCACGCTGGCTGAAGCGAGACTGGCCGGCAGCGATGTGCTTATCGACAACGTGGCCGTAAAACGTCAGCTTGCGAGCGATTACGCCGTTCATGCAGTGGATATGGAAAGCCATGCGGTGGCTGAAGTCGCGGCGGAAGCGGGATTGCGCTGTGCCGCCATTCGGGCCGTGGCCGACCCGTGGGATCGGGCCATGCCGCCCTCCGTGGCCGGGGCGGTGGCCGAGGACGGATCCATCAGGACCCTGTCCGTCCTTCGGACAGCCGCGGGCCGCCCGAAGGATTGGCTCGATCTCGTGCGCCTTGGCCGTGAGAACAAGGCCGCCCACGACGCTTTAGGCCGCTGCGCCCGCCACGTCTTCCCGACTCTTCTTCGGGTCATGCATATCGGCTAGTTGGGTCTCGACAATGGTGTCGTGGACGAATTCCGCCGGACGCTGATTTTCAAGGGAGATTTCCGGCGCCATGGGGCCGGCGACCCGCGGACCGCGCAGACCCACCCACAGGGCTTTCAGCGGATTGTTCACGGCGTCGGCAGCGGCCGTCGGCTCATAGCCGCAATGGGCCATGCAGTCGGCGCATTTTTCGTATTTGCCGGTGCCGTAATTGTCCCAGTCGGTCGTTTCCATCAGCTCCTTGAAGGTCTTCGCGTAGCCTTCGCCGAGCAGATAGCAGGGACGCTGCCAGCCGAAAATGTTCCGGGTCGGCATACCCCAGGGCGTGCATTTGTAGGTCTGGTTGCCGGTCAGGAAGTCCAGATACAGCGAAGAGTGGTTGAGGGACCACTTTTTGCCCTGACGGCCCAATTTCAGGATATCGCGGAACAGGGTCTTGGTCTTCTGCCGGCTGAGGAAATGCTCGGTGTCGGGCGCACGCTCATAGGCATAGCCCGGAGAGATCGTGATGCCGACGCCCAGCTCGGTGCAGTAATCCAGAAACTCCGCCACCCGCTCCGGCTTGGCACCGTCGAAAATGGTAGCGTTGGCATTGACCTGGAAGCCCTTGTCCTGGGCTGCCTTGATGGCCTTGATGGCCCGGTCGAACACGCCGTCCTGGCAGACCGCCTTGTCATGTTCTTCCTTCAGACCATCCAGGTGCACGGAGAAGAACAGATAATCGGACGGCTCGAACAGATGCATCTTCTTCTCGAGCAGCAGGGCATTCGTGCAGAGCGAGACGAATTTCTTGCGCTCGACCAGACCCTTCACGATCTCGCCGATCTCCTTGTGGAGAAGCGGCTCGCCGCCCGGGATCGCGACGATGGGGGCGCCGCATTCGTCGGCCGCCTGGAGGCAGTCCTCGACGGACAGGCGCTTGTTCAAGATGGGGTCGGGATAATCGATCTTACCGCAACCGGCACAGGCCAGATTGCAACGGAAGAGCGGCTCCAGCATCAGCACCAGCGGATAGTGTTTCCGCCCCATGAGCTTCTGCTTGAAGATATATGTGCCGACTTTGATCTGTTGCTTCAGCGGGACGCCCACCTGCGCCTCCTTTCCTGTTTCCGTGTTGTGATGAAAGCGGTTGCCCGGTTTCCAGGATTGCGCCGAGGCGAGCCTCCTCCAACCCGCCCAGCCCCGGATGTCACGGGGGGAACCGTTATTCGCTGCCCCAGGCCGCAGCCGAGCCGTCCACCTGGGGGATATCCGCCAGCTCCGGCGGCAATTTGAAGTGGATGTTTTCCTCGACGCCTTTGAGGGTTTCCACCGTCACGGTCCGCAGGCTGCGCAAATGGTCGATGACGCCCTGGACCAGCGTTTCGGGCGCGGACGCCCCTGCCGTGATGCCTACTGTCTCCACGCCGTCCAACCAAGCCTGATCCATGGCCGTCCAGTCAGCAATGAGGTAGCTGGGCACACCCATATTCTCGCCGATCTCGCGAAGCCTGTTCGAGTTCGAACTGTTCTGCGCGCCGACCACGAGAAGCAGATCCACCTGTCCGGCCAATTCAAGCACTGCCGTCTGACGGTTCTGAGTCGCATAACAAATATCGCGCGTGTCCGGCCCGACAATGTTCGGATACTTGTTTTTCAGCGCTTCGATCACGTCTCGGGTGTCATTCACGCTCAAGGTCGTTTGGGTGACATAGGCGACCCGGTTTGGATCGGAAACCGTGAGGGCATTGACCTCATCCACTTCGGACAGCACGTGCACCGTACCCGGAATTTGACCCAGGGTGCCTTCGACCTCCGGATGGCCGAGATGCCCGATCAAGACGACCTCGAAGCCTTTGGTCACGTAGCGCTGGCCTTCCTTGTGAACCTTGGTGACCAACGGGCAGGTCGCATCGATAACTTGGAGTTCCCGGCCGGCCGCACCGTCTTCCACACGCTTGGCGACGCCGTGGGCGCTGAACACCGTCACGCCGCCCACGGGCACTTCATCGACCTCTTTGACGAAGATCGCGCCCCTTTCCTTCAGGGTCTCGACCACATGCTTGTTATGCACGATTTCGTGCCGGACATAGACGGGCGCGCCATATTTCTCCAGGGCACGCTCAACGATATCGATGGCCCGTTCCACACCCGCGCAAAAGCCCCGGGGCTTGGCCAAAATGACTGTCAGCGCCTGTTGTGCCGATTCCATCGTCCTTCTCTCCCCTGGTGTCTGCAGGACCCTGCCCTTACGGAGCCCGGCCGGCCTGTCCGCTGCGACCGCGTTTGGAGAGCCCCCATCTCCCTCCTGAACGGATCGTCGATACGGTAACCTCAGGTTACAATTTCTGCTTTTGTTCCGCGTTCATATATCACGGCATTTCGCCGGTGCAGCAAGTCCCCAAGCCACAAAAAATACCAGGCCCGCGCAACGATACGGCATGCCGGAGGGCCCGGTGCCTTGGAACGCCCGGTCCGGTGAACAGGTATCACATTGACGTTAAATAGATTTTCACGGGGAAAGCGACGACCAGAGGTCCGGATCATTGGCCCGCGGAATGTCAGGACACATCCTTGATAACCTGGGATACAAAGCAATAACCCCATTTACAAATCACACGCTGCGCCACTGGCCTGGCCCACGCGGTTGCGGGACCGTGGGCGGACGGTCCATCCTGCAGGCCCTTATGCCCTGCTGCCCCGACGCCGCGCCCCCTGGGGCGCCCCAGGGTCCGCCCCAGGGGGCGCTTATGGCGCTCCTGGCCCTTTCGGATCGGTTTTGCGGAAATCCCGCGTCACTTTGGGGTTGTCATGGCAGGGGGGCCGTGAGATTGAGCCTGCAAGAGCGCTTCGCGTTCTTTTGGACCAAGGCGACGAACATCAAGGATGGGAGACGAGCCATGTCAGTCCGGCCTTATCGGGAGATTCACCGCCGTCCGTGCCGTCAGATCATGGTGGGCCCTGTGCCCGTGGGCGGGGACGCGCCGATCACGGTGCAGTCCATGACCAACACCCTGACCGACGATGTGC
>JBHJGV010000089.1:0-10560 GCA_050331455.1 Alphaproteobacteria bacterium | reverse complement strand
TTGGGCCTCCCCCACCCCACCCGTTGTGTAAAAAACCACCCCCAACCCCCCGCGCCCCCGGGGGGCGCGGGCCCCCCCGCTTCAGTATCCGACGCACCGCACCGGATCTGTGGTCACACCAAGCCACAGCAGGGGAACCATGTCCGCACCATTTCCTTTTTCCGCCATTGTCGCCCAGGACGAGTTGAAGCGGGCGCTTCTGATCGCCGCCACCGATGCAGCCGTGGGCGGCGTTCTTGTGTTCGGCGACCGGGGCACCGGCAAATCCACCGCCGTCAGAGCCCTGGCCGCTCTGTTGCCTAAAATGGCAGTGGTTGAGCACTGCCCCTATAACTGCGATCCCAAGTTGAACCGGGCCCTGCCCGGGGCCTGTGCCGCTTGTAGCCCCGGCGGCGAGGTCAAGGCCAAGAGCGTGCCGGTGCCGGTCATCGATTTGCCGCTCGGCGTTACCGAGGACCGGGTGGTGGGCTCCCTCGATCTCGAAAAGGCCCTGACCCAGGGCGAAAAGGCCTTCGAGCCCGGCCTGCTGGCTCGGGCCCATCGCGGCTTCCTTTACATCGACGAGGTCAATCTGCTCGAAGACCACATTGTGGACCTGCTGCTCGACGTGGCGGCGTCCGGCGAAAATGTGGTGGAGCGGGAGGGCCTGAGCGTGCGCCACCCGGCGCGGTTCGTCCTGATCGGCAGCGGCAACCCGGAGGAGGGGGAGTTACGGCCCCAGCTTCTCGACCGGTTCGGCCTGTCCGTGGATGTGCGTACGCCCACGGATCTTCAGGAGCGGGTGGAAGTCGTGCGCCGGCGCGATGCCTATGAGCGGGACCGGTCTGCCTTTGTCGACAAATGGAAGCGGCGCGAAGGACAGGTCCGCAAACAGATCACCGCGGCCAAGGAGCGGCTGGCGGAGGTCGAGGTGCCCGACCCGATCCTGGAACTGGCAGCCCGACTGTGCATCGGTCTGGGGGCTGACGGTCTGCGCGGCGAGCTGACGCTCATGCGGGCGGCACGGGCTCTGGCGGCCTATGAGGGGGATATGGTGGTCGCAGACAGCCATTTGCGGGAGGTTGCGCCCATGGCCCTGCGCCACCGGCTGCGCCGCGACCCCCTCGACGAGGCCGGATCGGCGGTCCGTGTGGAACGGGTCGTGACCGAGATTATGGGCCCATGACCATCGCGCCGGCGACGACGCCCGAGCCCGCCGAGGCGGGTCCGGTCGCCGACGGCCCGGACCGCTGGGCCCTGGCCGAGACCGCCGCTGCGTTGTTCGCCGTCGATCCCGTCGGGCTCGGTGGCGTCGTCCTGCGCGCGCGCAGCGGTCCGGCGCGCGACCGCTGGCTGGCGCATCTAAGGGCCCTGCTGCCGCAGGACATGGGCGTTCGCAAACTGCCGCCCGGCATCAGTGACGATCGGCTTTTGGGCGGGCTCGATCTGGCGGCCACGTTGAAGGCCGGGCGGCCGATCGCCGATGCGGGGGTGCTGGCCCAGGTGAATGGCGGTGTCCTGATCGTTCCCATGGCCGAGCGCATCGCGCCGGTGACGGTCGCCCATATGGCCGGCGCCCTCGACCATGGGGAACTCGCCGTCGAACGAGACGGACTGTCGGTCCGGGCGCCGACGCGTTTCGGGGTCGTCGCTCTCGACGAGGGATCCTCCGACGACGAAGCACCGGCCGGGCCGCTGATGGAGCGTCTTGCCCTCCATCTGGATCTGACGGGGCTCGGCTTGCGCGACCTGGGGGAGCCCCTGTTCACGGCCGCCGATATCGCCGGTGCTCGGATGCGCCTCGCCCATGTTCCAACCGATGACGACATCCTCCAGGCCCTGTGTCAGACCGGTCTCGCCCTCGGTGTGGACTCGCTCCGGGTCAGCATTCTGGCGCTGGCTGTGGCGCGAGCGGCGGCAGCCCTCAATGGCCGAGCTGCGATGGAGGGCGACGACGCCTTGCTGGCCGCGCGCCTCGTGCTGGGTCCCCGTGCCACCCGCCTGCCCGAACCGCCGCCTCCGGAAGATCCGGAAGAAGATGGGGCGCCTGAAGATGAGATGCCGCCGGACGATCCGGAACCCCAGCCGCCCGAGCCGCCCGAAGACGGTACTCCGGACGAGGAGACCGACGACGACCAGGCGCCGCCCTCCCTCGAAGACCTGATGATCGAGGCGGCCAAGGCGGCCATGCCGACGGATGTGCTCGCCAAGCTCGCCTCTACCGTGGCCCAGAGCGCCCAGATGCGGGGGCAGGGCAAGTCCGGTGCCGTGATCCGCAGCCTGCGGCGTGGGCGTCCGGCCGGCACACGGCGCGGCGACCCGGGAGGCGGTGTGCGCCTCAATGTGGTGGAAACCCTGCGTGCCGCGGCCCCGTGGCAACCCGTTCGCCGGAAAGCCGCCGGCGAGGCGGAGCCCCAAACTCAGGCGCCCGGCAGCCCGCGACCGCGCGTGCGCGTCCAGCCGGAAGACTTCCGTATCACCCGCTTCAAGCACCGCACCGAAACGCTGACCATTTTCGTGGTCGATGCTTCGGGCTCATCGGCGCTCAACCGCCTGGCCGAAGCCAAAGGCGCGGTCGAACTTCTGCTGGCGGATTGTTACGTGCGGCGCGACGAGGTGGCCGTCGTCGCCTTTCGCGGCATGGGCGCCGAGCTTTTGCTGCCGCCGACCCGGTCCCTCGTCCGGGCCAAGCGGTCCCTGGCCGGCCTGCCCGGCGGGGGCGGGACCCCCCTGGCCGCCGGCCTCGATACCGCCGCGGGCCTCGCGGATGCGGCCCGCCGTCGGGGCCAGACGCCCATCCTGGTGGTGATGACCGACGGGCGAGCCAATATTGCGCGTGATGGGACGCCAGACCGCAAGCGCGCCGGCGAGGAGGCCCTGGCCTCGGCCCGGACCATCCGGGCGGGCGGTCTGGGCGCCATCGTGGTGGACACGTCTCCGCGCCGCCATCCGGACACGCCGCGCCTTGCGGCCGAAATGGGCGCGCGCTATCTCGCCCTGCCGCGCGCCGACGCCTCAGCCCTGTCGGGCCTTGCCCGCGAAGTGGGCGCGGCGGCGCAGGCGGATGTGGTATAATGCCGGAACACGCGCTGGCGACGGAAACATGGGAAGGCTGAGATGTTCTGTCTGCCGGATATGCCGGACTGGGAGACCGAGGGGCGGGACTGGCCCAACCGGGAGGCAAGCCGTTTCGTGAAGGCTGCAGGCCTAACCTGGCATATCCAGGAGACGGGGCCGACGGACGGCTCTGCGCCCCTCGTGCTGCTCATCCACGGTACCGCCGGCGCGACCCATTCCTGGCGTGGCCTTGTGCCTTTGCTCGCCGGGCGGTTCCGGTTGGTGGCTCCGGATCTTCCGGGCCACGGCTTCACGGACATGCCGGAGACCCACCGCCTGTCGCTGCCCGGCATGGCGCGCAGCGTGCGGGGTCTCGTGGAGACCCTGGGGCTTGCGCCGGATCTGGTGATCGGCCATTCGGCCGGGGCCGCCATTTTGATCCGTATGGCTCTGGACCGTGCCATCGCGCCGAAAGGCATTCTCAGCCTCAATGGCGCCCTGAAACCTTTTCCGGGCGTGGCAGGCTATATCTTTCCCCAGCTCGCAAAACTGTTGTTCCTCAATCCCGTGACGCCGCGGCTTTTTTCCTGGAGCACCGGACACGGCGCCCATGTGGAGCGGCTGATCGTCGATATGGGCTCGACGATCGATCGGGAAGGGCTCGATCTTTATACGCGCCTGTTCAGCAATGCCGGCCATGTGACTGGCGCCCTCGGCATGATGGCCAATTGGGACCTGCACCGATTGTCCCGCGAACTGCCGAACCTGTCCGTGCCCCTGCTGCTGGTCGCGGCGGAAAAGGACAAGGCCGTGCCGCCCCATGTGGCCCAGGACGTGGCCGCAGAGGTGCCCGGTGCGCGGGCCCTGCCCATGCCCCAACTGGGCCACCTTGCCCATGAGGAACGCCCCGATCTCGTTGCTGCCGTGGTGACCGAATGGGCCGCCTCGCTGGGTCTGGACGGCGCTGCCTGAGTGCCGTCACGGGACCGGACAAGAACCCGCGGGGCGACCCGGAAACCGCCCCGCGGATGCGTTTGATCAGGCCACGTCGAAACGGTCCAGCATCATGACCTTGTCGAAGGCCGAAACGAAGTCGTGGACGAATTTTTCTTCGGCATCGGCGCTGGCATAGACTTCGGCCAGGGCCCGCAGCTGGGAGTTCGATCCAAAGACGAGATCGACCCGTGTCCCGGTCCATTTGACGGCGCCGGTCTCGCGGTCCCGTCCCTCGAAGACATCGTTGGAGCCGACCTTGGGCACCCATTGGGTGCTCATATCGAGCAGGTTCACGAAGAAATCATTCGTGAGCGTGCCCGGACGGTGGGTGAAGACCCCGTGGGCGCTGCCGCCGGTATTGGCGCCGAGGACCCGCAGGCCGCCGACAAGCACGGTCATTTCCGGCGCCGTCAGGCCGAGCAGATGGGCCTTGTCCACCAGCATTTCCTCGCCTGTCAGCGTGGTGTCGGATTTGCTGTAATTGCGGAAACCGTCTGCCTGGGGCTCGAGTACCGCAAAGGACTCCGCATCCGTCTGATCCGCCGAAGCATCGGTCCGGCCGGCGGTGAAGGGCACGCCCACATCCCATCCTGCTTGACGGGCCGCATGCTGAACACCGGCATAGCCGCCGAGCACAATGAGGTCCGCCAGGGAGACTTTCTTGTCCGTGGTCTGGCCGGCGTTGAATTCGACCCGGATGGCATCGAGCGTACCGAGGACCGTGGCAAGGTCCGCCGGCTGATTGACCTCCCAGTCCTTCTGGGGCGCAAGGCGAATGCGTGCGCCATTCGCGCCGCCGCGCTTGTCGGTCTGGCGGAAGGTGGAGGCGGAAGCCCAGGCCGTGGAGACCAGTTGCGACACGGAAAGTCCCGAAGCCAGGATGCGTGCCTTGAGGGTCTCGGCATCCTCCGGCGTGATCAGCGCGTGGTCCACGCAGGGCACCGGGTCCTGCCAGATCAAGTCCTCCTCCGGAACAAGGGGCCCAAGATAGCGCAGCTTGGGGCCCATATCCCGGTGGGTGAGTTTGAACCACGCCCGGGCGAAGGCGTCGGCGAATTGGTCCGGATTTTTGTGGAAGCGGCGGGAAATCGGCTCATAGATCGGGTCCATGCGCAGGGCGATGTCCGTCGTCGCCATCATGGGCGCATGCTTTTTGGTCGGATCATGGGCATCCGGAACGGTCCCGGCGCCGGCCCCATCCTTCGGGGTCCATTGCCAGGCGCCGGCCGGGCTTTTTGTCAGCTCCCATTCATATCCGAACAGATTGTCGAAATAGTCATTGTCCCAGGTGGTCGGTGTCTTAGTCCAGGCGCCTTCGAGGCCGCTGGTGATGGTGTGGGCTCCAAGGCCGCTTTCGAAGCTGCTCTTCCAGCCCAGGCCCTGTTCTTCGATGCTCGCACCCTCCGGTTCGCGCCCCACAAGGGCCGCGTCGCCGGCGCCATGGCATTTGCCGAAGGTGTGGCCGCCCGCGATCAGCGCGACCGTCTCTTCGTCATTCATGGCCATCCGGCCGAAGGTCTCCCGGATATCGCGCGCCGAGGCCACCGGATCCGGCTTGCCGTTCGGGCCTTCCGGATTGACGTAAATGAGGCCCATCTGAACGGCGCCCAGGGGATTTTCAAGTTGGCGGTCGCCGGTATAGCGCTTGTCGCCCAGCCAGGTATCCTCCGCACCCCAATAGATATCCTCCTCCGGCTCCCAGATATCGGCGCGGCCGCCGCCAAAGCCGAAGGTCTTGAAGCCCATGGATTCGAGCGCGACATTCCCGGCCAGGATCATCAGATCGGCCCAGGACAGTTTCTGACCGTATTTCTGCTTGATCGGCCAGAGCAGGCGCCGCGCCTTGTCCAGATTGCCGTTGTCGGGCCAGCTGTTGAGGGGCGCAAAGCGCTGGCTGCCGGAGGCGCCGCCGCCCCGGCCATCGGCAATGCGATAGGTGCCGGCGCTGTGCCAGGCCATCCGAATGAAGAAGGGGCCATAATGGCCGTAATCCGCCGGCCACCAGTCCTGGCTGTCGGTCATCAGGGCATGGAGGTCCCGTTGCACCGCGGCGAGGTCCAGCGTCTTGAACGCAGCGCCGTAATCAAAGCTCTGACCCATGGGATCGGACTCCGGCGTGTTCTGGTGAAGGATCTTCAAATTCAACTGGTTCGGCCACCAGTCCCGGTTGGTCACATGGACCCGGTGGGCGACCCGGTTGGCTACGGGGCATTTGCTCTCGGCGCTCATGGTTCTCCTCCTGCGGTCTGGGCGTTTGGCCAGGACGAGGGAAGGGTACTGCGCCACGCGCCATCGATCCAACCGGTTTTGCGCCGATTAAATGGATCGAATTTTCCCATGGATCGACGGTAAGGCGACCGCGACCATCAGTGCGCCTCGTCCCAGCTCTGGCCCGTATTGGCCTCCACTTTCAGGGGCACGGCGAAATCGACCGCCGGCAGGGCGGCGCCTTCCATGATTTCGGTGACCAGGGCGCAGGTTTGTGCCGCTTCCGCTTCCGGCGCTTCGAAGATCAGTTCGTCATGGACCTGGAGCAGCATGCGCGCCGACAGGCCCGCCTGTGCAAGGGCTGGCGGGATACGGACCATCGCCCGGCGGATGATGTCGGCCGCGGTGCCCTGGATCGGCGCGTTGATGGCGGCGCGCTCGATGAAGCTGCGCCGGGCCGGCTGTTTCGACTTAATGTCCGGCATGTGGCAGCGCCGGCCGAACAGGGTCGTGACGTAAAGATGGTCCCGGCAGAAGCTCTTGGTGCGGTCCATATAGGTCTTGATCCCGGGGAAGCGCTCGAAATAGGCATCGATATAGGACTGGGCCTCGCCCCTGGGAATGCGCAGCTGGTTCGACAGGCCGAAGGCGGAAATCCCGTAGATGATGCCGAAATTGATGGCCTTGGCCCGCCGGCGCACCATGGGGTCCATGCCTTCGATGGGCACGTCGAACATTTCCGAAGCGGTCATGGCGTGAATGTCGAGCCCGTCGGCGAAGGCCTGCTTGAGGGCTGCGATATCGGCGACATGCGCAAGCACCCGCAATTCGATCTGGGAATAGTCCGCACTGAGCAGAACATGGCCTTTCTCCGCGACGAAGGCGGTGCGGATTTCCCGGCCCTCTTTGGTCCGGATGGGGATGTTCTGGAGGTTCGGATCGCTGGAGGACAGGCGGCCCGTCGTGGTGGCGGCCATGGAATAGGACGTGTGGATGCGGCCCGTATCGGGGTGGATGAAATCCGGCAGCGCATCCGTATAGGTGCTTTTCAGCTTGGACATTTGGCGCCAGTCGAGCACGGTGGCGGGCAGGTCGTGCCCTTCGGCCGCGAGCTGTTCCAGAATATCTGCCCCCGTCGCATGGGCGCCGGTCTTGGTCTTTTTGCCCCCCGCGATCCCCATCTTGTCGAACAGGATCTCGCCGAGCTGTTTGGGGGAGCCAAGATTGAAGGTCTCGCCCGCCTGCTCATGGGCGCGCGCCTCCAGTTCCTCCATGCGGCGCGCAAAGGTCTGGCTCATGCGCTGGAGGATCGTGCGGTCCACCTTGATGCCCGCATGTTCCATATCCACCAGGACCGGCACCAGCGGGCGCTCCAGGGTTTCATAAACGGTGGTGACTTTCTGGGCCGCGACCCGGGCCTTCAGCAGGCGGTGCAAGCGCCCCGTGACATCCGCATCCTCAGCCGCATAGGGCGTGGCCTGATCGATGGGGATCTGGTCGAAGGTTTTCATGGACTTGCCCGACCCGGCGATTTCCTTGAAGGCAATGGGCGTGTGGCCGAGATATTTCCCCGAGAGCTCGTCCATGCCGTGGCCGTGATTGCCCGCGTCGGCCGCATAGGACAGCAGCATCGTATCGTCGAAGGGTGCGAGCGCGATGCCCGCGTTTTTCAGCACCAGGATGTCGTATTTCAGGTTCTGCCCGATCTTGAGCACCGACGTGTCCTCGAGCAGCGGCTTCAGGATGTCGAGGGCTTGCTCAAACGGAATCTGTTCCGGCGCCTCCTCCAGGGCCAGTCCTTCGCCCAGACCATGGGTCAACGGAACATAGCATGCCTCTCCGGGGCCCAGCGCCAGGGCGACGCCCACAAGACGCGCCTGCATGGCATCGAGGGAGGTGGTTTCGGTGTCCACGGTCACCTGACCCGCATCGCGGGCCCGCGCCACCCATTCCTCCAGGTCCTTGGCTTTGGTGATGGTCAGGTAGGCGGACGGATCGATGGCGCCTTCGATCGCGCTGCGGTCCATCACGGCGCCGGGCGCCGCCTGTTCCGCCTTGACGGTCTTGGCGGGTGCTGTGCCGTCGCCCTTTCCCGCGCCCCCGCCGCAGCCGCCGGCGGGTGCGGAGGCGGGGGCAACCGCATCGATGGCGCCCGGATCCTCGACCCCGAGCGCCTCGGCAATGCGCCTGGTCAGCGTGCTGAATTCCATGCCCTTGAGAAAGCCGATCAGGTCGCCCGCCCTGGGCTCGGCCACTGCGAAACTGCCCACGGGCTGTTCCACGGGCACGGCCCGTTCCAGCACCACGAGGCGTCGGCTGATGCGGGCCTGCTCGGCGAATTCGATCAGGTTTTGGCGCCGTTTGGGCTGTTTGATCTCTTCTGCCCTGGCCAGAAGGGTTTCCACATCGCCATAGGTCTGGATGAGTTCGGCGGCCGTTTTGGGCCCGATGCCCGGCACGCCGGGAATGTTGTCCACCGAGTCGCCCGCGAGGGCCTGAACCTCCACGACTTTGTCCGGACCCACCCCGAATTTTTCGACCACGGCCTCCGGCCCAAGGACGCGGGACTTCATGGGGTCGTACATGACCACCGTGTCCGTGACGAGTTGCATGAGGTCCTTGTCGGAGGAGACGATCGTGACCCGGGCGCCGGCCGCGGCGGCCTGTTCCGCATAGGTCGCAATCAGATCGTCCGCTTCGTATCCTTCCTGCTCCACACAGGCCACATTGAAGGCGCGGGTGGCATCGCGCACCAGGGCGAATTGGGGCCTCAGATCCTCCGGCGGCTCGTCCCGATTGGCCTTGTAATCCGGGTAGATATCATTGCGGAAACTGGTGGAGGAATGGTCGAAAATGACCGCGAAATGACTCGGCGCCTCTTCGCCCTTGGTGTCCTCCAGCAGCTTGTAGAGCATGTTGCAAAAGCCCGAGACTGCGCCCACAGGCAGGCCGTCGCTCTTGCGGGTGAGGGGGGGCAGGGCATGGAAGGCGCGGAAAATGAAGGCCGAGCCGTCCACCAGATAAAGATGCGAGTCGGGACCGAGATCCGGCGAAGGGGCGGTGCTTTTGGAGGCTGACGGCATGGGGCGAGGTCTTTGACTGCTTTTGGGATGGCTCTTGGCAACGGGTCTTCGGGGCGGATGGGTGCGGGGAGACGGCCTTGCCGAAGGGGCATGGTTGGCGCGACCGGCCGGTGCGCTTAGGGTTGGCCTCCAGCGTGTCGCGCAGGGACCAGTATGTCCGTGTTGTCCGATTCTGTCTCGGGTCGCTGCGCGCCCTTGTTTTTCGCCCGCTCTCCGGTTTCCGAAGGACCTTCGCCCATGACCCAATCCGCCCACCCCGGAACGGCCGCGCCCGCCAACGCCATTGAAGCCCATGACGTGCGCAAGGTGTACCGGGCGCAAGGGGGGCAGCCGGAAAAGCTGGCGCTCAAGGGCGTCTCCCTCACGGTGCCGAGGGGCTCCATTTTCGGGCTGTTGGGGCCGAACGGGGCCGGCAAGTCCACCTTCATCAACATCATGGCGGGCATGGTGGTGAAAACCTCCGGCACCGTGGCCGTGTGGGGCACGGATATCGACGCCGCGCCGCGTCAGGCCCGGGCCGCTATCGGCGTCGTGCCCCAGGAACTCCATATCGATCCGTTTTTCACGCCCCTTGAGGCGCTGGAGATCCAGTCCGGTCTTTACGGCGTGCCCAAGGCGGAGCGGCGCTGCGACGAAATCCTCGAGGCCCTGGGTCTCGGCGACAAGAAGGACGCCTATGCCCGGACCCTGTCGGGCGGCATGCGCCGGCGCCTGCTGGTCGCCAAGGCGCTGGTCCACAATCCGCCTGTGCTGGTGCTCGACGAGCCCACGGCCGGGGTCGATATCGAATTGCGCCGCCAGCTTTGGGACTATGTGCGCGCCCTCCATGCCCGCGGCACCACCATCGTGCTCACGACCCATTACCTGGAGGAGGCCCAGGAGCTGTGCGATACCATCGCCATTATCGACCAGGGGCAGGTGGTGTGCTGTGAGCCGACCCCGGATTTGCTGGCCCGGGTGGACGAGAAAGCGGTGATCGTGGAGGCGGAACAGCCCTTGACGGCGCTGCCCGAGGCCCTGACGCCGGCGCGCCTGCCCGAAGGCGGGCCCCGGGTGCTGCTGCGGCCCGACGGGCGGCTGGTGCTGTCCTACAATCGCAGCCGGGAGACCATGTCCGATATCATCGCGCTTGTGCAGTCCGCCGATCTGGTGATCCGGGACCTTTCGACGGAGGAATCGGACCTCGAAGACATTTTCCTCCAGCTCACCGGCACGGCCGCGGCCGAGGCGGCGGCGG
>JBHJGV010000088.1:0-36386 GCA_050331455.1 Alphaproteobacteria bacterium | reverse complement strand
GGATGGGGGTGTTTCTACGGCCCCTGTGTGGTGTTGGGGGTTTGGGGGGGCGCCTTTTGGGGGGGCCGCCCCAGCGTCATCAGAAGCTCGCCGTAAAGGCGATCCGGAAGTTCCGACCCCGGAGCGGCACCGTATCCTTGAGGAAGGACGGATGGAGCCGTGCCTCTTCATCGGTCAGGTTCGTCGCGATCATCCGGACGGACACGGGGCTGTCCGGGCCGAAGGGACGCAACGTCGCGTAGATGTTGAACAGCTGGTAGGACTCCGTCGGCAGCTCGAACGCGGCGACATCATCCTGTTCCGCGGCCGCTTCCAACTCAAAGCGCAGATCGCCGTAGTCGTGGCGTGCCTCAAGACCCAGGACCGCAGACAGGGGCGGGATGCGGGGCAGGTCTTCGTCGACGCCGCCGTCCCGGGTGGCACGGACGAAATCGAGCCCGACATCGGCATGAATGTCGAAGCCACGGAAACGGAACAGCTCGGCATCCACCTCGGCTTCGAAGCCCCGGAAGGTCGCATCGACCCCCTGGAACAGGAATACGGGCAGCCCGTCCTCTTCCTCACCGGTCTCGTCGAACAGAATGAAGTCGTCGTAGGAGGTGTAGAAGCCGTTCACGGAGAACCGGAAGCGATCCAGGACGTAGCGGACGGTGGCCTCGACGCCGAGCGCCACTTCTTCTTCGAGGGTCGGATCGCCGACATCGAAGGTGCCCGTCGCCAGATGCGGCCCGTTCGAGAACAATTCCTCCGTCGTCGGTGCGCGTTCCGTCCGGGACACCGTCGCGCCGACAAAGATGGCATCCGTGGCCTGGTAGCCGAGACCGATTGAGGTCGACAGACCATTGAAGTCCGCTTCTTCGCCCGTCACGGTGTTTTCGTGGTTCGTGTATTCGAAACGCGTACCCAGTTCGACGCGCCAGGGTCCGTTCAGATAGGCCCGCTGCTGGAAAATCCCGAACTGGAAGGTTTCCGTCGGCGGCACGAAGGCTTCCTCGCCAAGGGCGGAGAAGTCGCGGCGGATGAACTGCACACCCTGGACCCCTTGGAGCAGGCCGCCCCAGATCTCGGAATCGCGGTTGATGAGTTCGACGCGGCCTTCCCAGCCTTCGTTGGAGAAGATGGTTCCGGGTTCACCGGGGCCTTCGAATTCCGTGTGCTCATAATCCGCATAGCCGAAGCGGGCGGTCGCCCTTCTGATCCAGCCATCGAAATCGTAGGCACCGGCCAAATCGATGCGGCGCTGGCGCAGGTCGATGAAGCCTGCTCCTTCTTCCTCCTCGGCTTCTTCCTCTTCCTCGCCTTCTTCTTCCTCTTCTTTTTTCTTGGCGCCCGGCAGGCCATATTCACTGTCGATGAAAGTGCCGGACACGCCGAAATAGCCGCGATCGCTGACCCATGAGAGGCCGCCCGAACCGCCGCTTGTCTCGAAGAAAGAATTCGGAACGGTGCCGAAGGCCTCTTCTTCTTCGTCCTCGTCGTCGTCAGCGAAAGTCAGGACGTCCTCTGCCTCTTCGGCCTCTTCCTGGGCACGCAGGGCCGCCGATTCGGCAAATCCGGGAATGTCGAAGTCTTCGGCTTCCCGGTAAAAGCCATCGCCGTGCAACACCAGGGACCCACCGGCGAATTTGCCCACTTCCAGGTCGAACGCGCCCGAGAAGTCGAACCCGTCATCGGCGGTGCTGAGGCCCGCAGTGCCCGTGACGTCAAAGCCGCCGTCCGGCGTTTCGGTGGGAATGCGGCCGGAAATGACATTCACCACACCCCCCGCAGCGGACGAGCCGTAGAGCAGCATGGATGGGCCGCGGACGATTTCCACCTGCGTGGCGGAAGACGGGTCGATGGCAACCGCATGGTCGGGGCTGGCGACGCTGGCATCGATGGCTCCGATGCCGTTGTCGAGGACGCGGATGCGGCCGTCGCCGAGGCCGCGAATGATCGGGCGGCTGGCGGCGGGTCCGAAAAAGGTGCTCGAAACACCGGGTTCCCGGGTGATCGTCTCGGCGATGGTGTTCTGGAACTGGCGGGCCAGCGCGTCCTGGTCCACCACGGAGGTCCCGATGATGGTCTCGTTGACAGTCCGCTCCAGAGGCGAGGCGGTGATGACGATGGTCTCACCGGGCAGGTCGGTGACGCGGTCCGCGGTGACGGACGGTGCCGTGGTTTCGGCGGCGTCTTGAGCGAAGGCCGGCACGGCCAGAGTCAAACTGGCGGCCGATGTCATGAGGACATGGCGAAACGACATGGTACGGCTCCTACAGGATGCAGGCCCGTGCCAGCGTTGTCGTTGGCGCACCACGACAACCCACCGGCAGGGACCCGAAGATCAATCAAAGGACGATGAGATCAGCACCTGAAGGGCGGTGGGGCCCGGCCCTCATAGGGCGGGCGGGGGCGGAGCGGCCAGCGGCCTTGGGGAACCGCCTCGTAGGAGGCATGGCGGACAAAAAGCGGTTCGAGGACCTTGGGGGCCTCGGGCAGCAGGCCGTCCCCATCCCGGTCACCCTGGGTGCAGCCGGTACAGGCCAGGTTCGCGTGGCCCGGGTCCGCCTCATGGGCATGCGCGGCGCCCAGGGCACAGGCGAACAGCAGCGCGCAGGCCAGCGCCCAGGCGCTCGCAATCCGTGCCATGTTCGTGCCCCTGAACGGCATGCCCAACCCGCATTCTTGAGAAGTCTTGCCGGGACATTAACCGAAGACCGCGGCCAATGGAATGTCGATGCACAGGCGAAAGGGGCTGATGGGCTTCGTGCCGTGCTTGCCATCGACACGTCTGCTCATCGACACATCTGCTCATCGACACAGGGGCGCGCCGCCCCTATGTCCTGTCACGCATTGTTTGAATGAAAGGCCGCCATGGATACGAACACTCTCAGGTTAGGCGTCAATATCGACCATGTGGCGACTCTCAGAAACGCGCGTGGCGAGGACTTTCCCGATGTGGTCCGGGCGGCCCGGGCAGCCCTCGAGGGCGGCGCCCAGGGCATCACGGCCCATCTGCGCGAGGATCGGCGCCATATCCGCGATGCGGACATGGAACGCCTCGCCGGCGAGATCGAGGCCCCGCTGAATTTCGAGATGGCGGCGGCGGAGGACATGGTGGCCCTGGCGGAACGTCTGCGGCCCCATGCCGCCTGTCTGGTGCCGGAGCGGCGTGAAGAGCTAACCACGGAAGGCGGGCTGAATGCGGCGAGGCTGCACAACAGCTTGAGCCCCGTCGTGGCGCGTCTGCGGGACGCCGGCGCCCGGGTATCCCTTTTTATCGATCCGGATGCCGATCAGCTTGAGGCAGCGGTGCGGCTCGGCGCGCCGGTGGTTGAGTTGCATACGGGGCCCTACTGCGAGGCCCGTCGCGCAGGCGAGGCGGACAAGGCGGCCCGGGAACTCCAGCGCCTGGTCGCTGCCGCGGACACGGGAGCCCAACTGGGCCTGGAGGTCCATGCGGGCCATGGCCTGTGCTACGCCACCGCCGGGCCGGTCGCGGCGATTCCCACGCTGGCGGAACTGAATATCGGACATTTCCTCATCAGCGAGGCGGTCTTCCTCGGTCTCGAAGAAGCGGTCCGGCGCATGCGCACCCTGATGGATGCCGCCCGCAGCGCCCCGGCAATGCCGGCGCGCGAGGCAGCGGTACAGGCAGGTGCGACGGGGGGGGCTGCCTCGTGATCATCGGCATCGGCAACGACATGATTGACATCCGGCGCGTGGCCAAGACCCTGGAGCGCTTCGGCGACCGGTTCACCCAGCGCACCTTCACGGCCATCGAACAGGCCAAATCCGACCGCCGCCGTAACCGGGCGGCCAGCTATGCCAAGCGCTTCGCCGCCAAGGAGGCCTGCTCCAAGGCGCTTGGCACCGGCTTCAGCCAGGGCGTGTTCATGAAGGATATCGGCGTCGTGAACGAGCCGTCGGGACGGCCGACCATCGCGCTCACGAACGGGGCGCTGGTGCGCCTACAGACCATGGTGCCTGACGGGTTCGATGCCGTGATCCATCTGACCCTGACCGACGATGATCCCTGGGCCCAGGCCTTTGTCATGATCGAGGCCCGACCCCTGCCGTCCGGCGCCTAGCAAGGGGGCGCCGGGCGCCATCGCTCGCTGTCAAATTCTTGTCGGGAAATCAACGATCGCAGGTGACGGGATCGGCTGGCCCTGTGCTAGGGTGTAGGAGAGTAGGGGTCGATCACCACCTAGTTTGAGAGGGTTGCCATGTCCGTCGAGGCGGTCAAGGAATTGAAAGTCGCAAACAATTCCATCTGGGAGAACGTCAAGACCATCGGCATCGCTCTGCTGATCGCCTTGGTCATTCGCGCGTTCCTGTTCCAGCCGTTCAATATTCCCTCCGGCTCCATGAAGAGCACTCTTCTGGAGGGCGATTACCTCTTCGTGTCGAAATTCGCCTATGGCTACAGCCGGCATTCCCTGCCGTTCAGCCCGCCCGTGTTCGACGGCCGCGTCCTCGCCGGAACACCGGAGCGGGGCGATGTGGTGGTGTTCAAGCTGCCTCGGGACGGCAAGACGGACTATATCAAGCGGGTCATCGGTTTGCCCGGCGACAAAATTCAACTTCGCAGCGGCGTCACCTACATCAATGGGGTACCGGTGGAGCGAGAACGGGTCGAGGATTTCATCGAGCAGGATGCCTACGGCAATCTGGCCCGTGTGCCCCGCTATCGCGAAACCCTTGCCAACGGCGTGAGTTACGACACCCTCGATCGCTATGCGAACGGCGATTATGACAACACGCAGGTCTATGTCGTACCCGAAGGCCATTACTTCATGATGGGCGATAATCGGGACCAGTCGGCCGACAGCCGTGAGGCCCATGCCGTTAGCTATGTGCCGGCGGAAAATTTGGTTGGACGGGCCGAAGTGCTGTTCTTCTCCACTGATGGCTCCGCCGCGTTCTGGGAAGTGTGGAACTGGCCGGGCTCCATTCGCTGGGACCGCCTCTTCCAGTCGGTCCAGTGATTTTGTCTCCGTTTTTTCGGGCGCGTCTCTTGCGGCGCGCCCGTCCATGTCTGCGATGACCCGTTCCCGACCGTCTTCCTGGCTCGGCCGCGGACGGCGCGCCAAAGCCTTTACGCCGCGCCCGGACGAGCGCGCCCTTGACGCCTTCGAGGAGCAGCTCGACTACCGCTTCCAGGATCGTGAGCGGCTTATCGAAGCCCTGACCCATTCCAGTGTCGATGCGGCTTCGGACGCCCGAGCCTCCAAAATCCGGATCAATGAGCGGCTTGAATTCCTCGGCGACCGGGTCCTCGGGCTCATGACGGCCGAAGCCCTCATCTTAGCCTTTCCCGATGCGCCGGAGGGCGATCTCGCACCGCGCCTCAACGCCCTGGTGCGCAAGGAAACCTGCGCCGAGGTCGCCCTTGAGTGCGGCCTTGACCGGGTCCTCATCCTGGCCGCGTCGGAACGCTCATCCGGCGGCGCCGCGAAACCGGCCATTCTCGGCGATGCCTGTGAAGCCTTGATCGCGGCTCTTTATCTCGACGGTGGGCGGACGGCGGCCCAAGCCTTTTTCGACCGGTTCTGGGGCAAGCGCCTGCAGGAACTCGATGCCGTGCCCCGCGACCCCAAGACCAGCCTCCAGGAGTGGATCCAGGGGCGCAGCCGTGAGACGCCGTCCTACCGCATCCTGGATCGGCGTGGGCCCGACCACGCTCCGGAATTCGATGTGGAGGTCCTCGTGCCAGGCTTCGATCCGGCGACAGGGACGGGGCCCTCCCGCCGGGCCGCCGAACGGGCGGCCGCCCAGGCCGTACTGGTCCGCGAGGGCGTCGTCCCGGCGTCCGACGACGAAGGGGCGGGTCCGGGTCATGAAAAGGCACATGGTGATGGGGATGACTGAGCCCGAGACGCCCACCCGGTGCGGTTTCTGCGCCATTCTTGGTGCCCCCAATGCCGGCAAATCGACCCTGCTGAACCGGCTCGTGGGCACCAAGGTCGCCATCGTCACCCATAAGGTCCAGACGACGCGGACCCGGATCAGGGGGGTCGCGCTCCATGGGGCCGCCCAGATCGTCTTCGTGGACACGCCGGGCATTTTCGCCCCCCGCCGGCGGCTGGACCGGGCCATGGTGGACGCGGCCTGGAGCGGCGCCGACGATGCCGATGCCGTGGTCGTGCTGATCGACGTCGCCCGCTTAGCAGCCAAGGACGGGGGTGGCAAATCCCGCGAGGACACCGAGCGCATCATCGAAGGTCTGAAAGCGTCCCGCCGCGGCGCCGTTCTGGCCCTCAACAAAATTGACGAGGTTCGGCGGGACACGCTCTTGCCCCTGGCGCAGGAGTGGTCTGAGGCCGGTCCGTTCACGGACACCTTCATGATCTCCGGATTGACGGGCGACGGCATCGACGCCCTGCTGGATCACACCGCCGCCGCCATGCCCGAAGGGCCCTGGCTTTATCCGGAAGATCAGGCCGCGGACATGACGGAGCGGCTGCTCGCCGCGGAGGTGACCCGCGAGAAACTCATCCTCCGGCTGCATGACGAGCTGCCCTATGACACGACCGTGGAGACAGAGCGCTGGAGGCGGCTTAAGGACGGCAGCGTGCGCATTGAGCAGACAATTTATGTGGCCCGCGACACTCAGAAAGCTATTGTCCTCGGCAAACAGGGTCGCACAGTGCGGGAAATTGGCAGTCTCGCCCGCGCCGATCTCGAAGAGATGCTGGAGGCCCGCATCCACCTGTTCCTTTTTGTAAAAGTGCGCGAGAAATGGCTCGACGAGCCGGCGCGATACCGGGAAATGGGGCTCGATTTCCCGAAAGGCTGAAGGCGAGACGACGGGCTGCGCGAAGGGGGGGGAGAACAGCATGGCGAAGCACGCTGAGCAAGAACACGCTCGCCCGAAGCAGGGGCATCACCATCATGACCATGACCACTGCCATGGTCATGTGCGCAACGAAAGCCGTGCCTTCTGGGCCGCCGTCATCACGGGCGTGTTCATGGTCGTGGAGGCCGTCGGCGGGGTCCTGTCCGGCTCCCTCGCGCTGCTGGCCGATGCCGGCCATATGCTTGCGGACAGCGGCTCGCTGTTCCTGGCCTGGTTCGGCTTTCGCCTCGCGCGGTTGCCGGTCGATGAGCACCGCACCTTCGGTTACCACCGCTTCCAGGTCCTCGCCGCTTTCGTCAATGGGCTGACCTTGTTCGTGGTCGCCGGATGGATTGTCTTCGAGGCCTTCGAGCGGGTTTTATCGCCCGTCCCCGTCCAGGCCGACACCATGATCGTGATCGCCGCCCTGGGCTTTGCGGTCAATCTCGTGGCCTTTGCCATCCTTCACGGCGCGGACCAGGACAATTTGAACATTCAGGGTGCGGTCATTCATGTGCTGGGCGACCTTCTGGGGTCGGTCGCGGCCATAGTCGGCGCAGCCGTGATCTTGTGGACGGGTTGGCTGCCCATCGATCCCCTGCTGTCGGTTCTGGTGGCGCTTTTGATCCTGCGCAGCGCGTGGTCCGTGACCGCCCGGTCCGGCCATATCCTGCTTGAGGGGGCGCCGCCGCGAATCGATGTTTCGCGGATCCCGACCTCTTTGACCCAAGCTCTTCCCGGGGTCGTGGCGGTCGAGCATGTCCATGTTTGGTGCCTGACCCAGGAGCGCGTGCTGGCCACGCTCCATGCCCACACCTGCGGCACCGCCGATCCTTGCGCGGAGCGGGCGGCTATTCGTGAGCATTTGCGCGAGTCCTTCGGCATCGACCATGTGACCATCGAAATCGCGCCGGCCGACGCGGGCGAAAAACCGCTTCAGGACCCGGCCGTCTGATCGGGCGGGTCCGGCCGCCATTCGATGTCGGCGCCATGGGGATGGCAAAGGGCGAGCCGCTGGCTCATGCCGCCGGGCCACAGCACCAGACGAATTTCCGGAATGGGCATGCCGTGGGCCTGGGCGGGCTCCATGCGCAGCCATGCAAGCGGGGCCCCAGCATGGGCCCTGTCCCCGGCATCCGCAATGATCTGCATGCAGCGCTTCTGCGTATCCAGGGGCATGTACTGCCACATGATCGAATGAAAAACAACCGTGCACTGATCGGGAGTCGGCCTTGCAAGCTGGTCGAGGAGCCAGTCCGCCGCGTCGGCCCGGTCCAGGTGCAGGGGCGTCTTGCGCGCGAGGGCGACGCCGGCCCTGAACCGTGCCAGCCTTTCGATCTGTCCGGGGAAGATGTAGGACTCCGCCCGGATCAAATCCTCGTCCCGGGTCACGTCGAGCGGATTGATGTCGCAGCCCCGCCGCTCCGCCACACTCACCGGCGCTCCCAGCGCCGGCGGCCCGCCGCGCCATTTGATGAAGAGCCGGACAGGGCTCTCCTGCGGGCCCCAGGTCAGCCCGGTCAGATCATAATGGAACCGGTCCCAGAGCAGGTTGAGACCACAGCTCGTCCCGATTTCCAGCAGACGCAGGGGCATTTGGGTCGCTTCGGCGACCGCGAGGAAGCCCCCGAGCAGACAGGCCGAGCGTCCCAGTTCATTGGTCTGTACGGGACGGGTCAGGAAGTCGGCGATATAGGCGCGATTTGCCACCACGGTGTCAGCGATCGCCGCGGCCAGCACCCCCTGGTCATGGGCCGCAAACGGATTATCATAATAGGGCGCGAGATGATCCGCGTGGCCCATCCGGACCAGAGCCTGGAGCGCGCCCGCGATCCGCAAGGCGAGGGCAGCAGCGGTCGGTTCCTCCGTCCACGTTTCCAACAGGGCCGTGAGGCCTCCAGAGCCATCGCGCTCCAGCAGCGTCGCGGCGGCCTCCAGGATCTGGCCGTTCAGCGGTGAGCCGAGCTGGGTACACCAGCCGGCCTGCCAGCGCATATGATCCAGGATTGCGGATTTGTCCAAAGGGCCGTTCCCCGTAAAACTACCGGCAGGCTTCCAAGCGAACCCTGTTCATGCCCCATGGGGCGTCTGGTCCGGTGCAAGCCGGTTCAAATCCACATGTGGTAGGTGGATTATAGGACCGGCTAGAAAGAAAAGCCACGTAATCTCGCGATGATTGAGTGGAATGATGACGGCCTCGTTTTGGGCGTGCGTGCCCATGGGGAAGGCCATGCGATTGCTGTCCTGTTGACGGCGGCCCATGGGCTGCGCTCGGGGCTTGTGTATGGCGGGGCGTCCCGGCGCATGGCCCCCGTGCTCCAGCCGGGCAATGGGGTCCGGGCCGTCTGGCGGGCCCGCCTTGAGGATCAGCTTGGCCGTTTCTCCATTGAACCGGTGCTGGACCGGGCCGGCCGGCTGATGACGGACGGTTTCGCACTACTCGGGCTCAACGCCGCCTGCACGGTCGCGGCTGGCGCCCTGCCGGAGCGGGAGCCGGCGCCGGGCGTGTTCGAAGGACTGGGGATCCTCCTTGATGCCCTGGAGGACGCCGAGATCTGGCCCGCCCTGATGGTGCGCTGGGAACTCGGGCTGCTGGAGAGTCTTGGTTTCGGGCTCGACCTGTCCCGCTGCGCCGTGACGGGAACGGCCGACGATCTCACCCATGTCTCGCCCCGGACGGGTCGGGCCGTGAGCCGGGAGGCGGCCTTGCCCTACCGCGATAAGCTGCTGCCGTTGCCGCCTTTCTTGCTCAGCCGGCAGATGGTGGCCCGGCCTGGAGACGTGGCCGATGGTCTGCAGTTGACGGGCTATTTTCTCACCCGTCTGGTATTCCACCCCCGGGATCTGCCCCTGCCCGATGCTCGCCGTCGCATCGTCGACCGCCTTATGGTGGACCGTGTTCCGGAGGCTGAGAGGTCCGGCCCCTAGAAGCGCTGGATGGCGACGGCGGCGATGATGGCCAGAAGCAGCACAGCCAGGACGCCGGACCAGCCGAGGCCCCTCTGACCCGAGCGGTGGCCCATGCCCAGAATGCCGAGGGCCAGGCTCGCCAGCATGCCGGCGATGTAGGCGAGGCCGAACGCGGTGAAACCGCGCTCGCCCATGAGCACCGTAACGACACCCCCGATCAGGGCTGCGGCCACGGGCGTGAGCATGCCAATGACAAGGCTGGCGGTGGCGGCGGCGGCGCGGGGGCCCTTCGCGGACCCACGGCGTCTCGGGCGGTCGATGGCTTCGTCGCCCGCTTCATCGAGGCCCCCCCAGGCCGGTCCGTCCCAGGACTCGGCGCTGCCGGGGGTGGGGGCACGGCCTTCGTAAGGGTCGGAAGCGGAGCGATCGCGCCGCGCCGCCCCGAAACCATCCGTGTCTTGATCGAGTGGGGAAGCGTCGTCCGGCCGGCCCGTATCCCGTTGTGCGTCCCGCCCGCTAATGGGCGGCAGAGCATGGAGATCCGTCCACAGATCCGATCCCGAGTCGCGCCGTCGCGCGGCGCCTCGGACAGTGTCCGGCGCGCGTGCGTTGCCGGTCCCGGGCTCGGCCCCGATGCGCAGCTCCGGGGCATCGCCCTCCCGATCCGGCTCCTGGGCCCGGCGTCCGAGAAAGAGCGACGACAGGCTGGCTCGCCCGGCCTCTCCGCCGCCCCGGCCAAAACCCGGCAGCATCTTAAAGCCGGCCCCATCGAGGAAGCTGCCCGAAGCCGCGTTGTCGTCGGCGCGGGTCAGGGTCATCCGGAACCGGGGATCGGGGGCATCGGCCGGCTCATCGGCGCCCGGCCACAATTTGAGGCCTTCCTCGTCGCTCTTCCTGGCCCGCGGTCGGTCCGGATCGGGTTGATCAGAGCGCGCGGTGCCGGGCATGGGCGCTTGCGCGGGCTCAGTGTCCCAGCCCCCCGGGCGCGAAGACCGCTCCGAATCGCCCAGGGGGGGCAGATCGTCAACGAATTCGGACATCTCGTCCGGATCCTCGGCCTTGCGGCCGAAGGGCCAGGGAAAGAAACGGCGCCGGTCTCCAGGACGGGGGCGGACGCGTTTAAGGGGCTTGGGGTCGGATAAATCCGTGCCGCGCCGGCGCAGCCGCGTTCCGGCCGCTGTCTCGGTTTCCGGCACCGGCCGGTCGAACCCGGTCCTTGCAGCCAGGGCGACTGTGTCGCCGGGGTCTGGCGGTGTGCCCAAGGGCGGCTGCGGGGGCAGGGCCTCCACATCCGGCGCGTCCAGGTCCTGGAGGATGGGTTCGAGGGTTTCCAGATCGGCCGGCCCGCCCAGATCCACGAGGCGGTCGAAGACCTGATCCGCGAGGAAATCGCGGGCGGCGCGGATTTTGCCTTCGTCGAATCCGGCACGGTCGAGGGCCTGCGCCACGTCGGCGAGATAGGTCTCAAGCCGCGCCTGGGCCTCTGGTGCCATTTCGGTCATTCGGGCGTGTCCTCGATGCCGCCATCACGCGACGCGGTGAGCGATGAGGGGCGGTCGTAAGAGGCCTGGAAACCTTCCGTCAAAGCCGAGGATCTGACGCGAAGCGATGGCCCGGGCCGGGGCGGACCACAACAGTGCCGTTCCCGCACGCAAACAAGACCAACCGTGCCGGAAAGGCTGTGGCGGGGCTGGGCAACGTCACCCGAAACAAAGGCACGCGCCCTCGCGGATCGCCATGACGCGCATGATCCAACGAATTAGGACGAAAAAGTGATTCTCGCTGCACCGCAAGCTTTGAGGGCTTGTTGATGGTCGCTGGACCGGGGCGGCCGGAGCACGGGTGGCCGGTGCTCCGGCCGCATCGGTATCGGCGTCTCGGTGCGATCAGACGCTGTAATAAAGGTCGAATTCGACCGGGTGCGGCGTGGTCTCGAACCGGGTGACCTCTTCCATTTTGAGGTCGATATAAGCGGAGATCTGGTCGTCATCCATCACGCCGCCGCGCTTCAGGAAGTCCCGGTCGGCATCCAAGCTTTCCATGGCCTCACGCAGGCTGCGGGACACCGTGGGCACGCCTTTCAGCTCCTCCGGGGGCAGATTGTAAAGATCCTTATCAAGAGGATCGCCCGGATGGATGCGGTTTTCGATGCCGTCGAGACCGGCCATCAGCATGGCGGTGAATGCCAGATACGGATTCGCGGCGGGATCGGGGAAACGGATTTCCATGCGCTTGCCCTTGGGCGAGGGCGTGTAGGGGATCCGGCAGGATGCGGAGCGGTTTCGCGCCGAATAGGCCAGCAGAACCGGCGCCTCGAAACCCGGAACCAGCCGCTTGTAGCTGTTGGTCGTGGGGTTGGTGAAGGCGTTGAGCGCCCGGGCGTGCTTCAGGATCCCGCCAATGTAATAAAGGGCGGTTTCGGACAGATCCGCATAGCCGGACCCGGCGAAGACCGGGCTGTCACCCTTCCAGATGGACTGGTGAACGTGCATTCCCGAGCCGTTGTCCGCGTAAACGGGCTTCGGCATGAATGTGGCCGTCTTGCCATAGGCTGCGGAGACCTGATGCACGATATATTTGTAGATCTGCATCCGGTCGGCCATGGTCGTCAGGGTCGAGAATTTCATGCCGAGTTCGTGCTGGCTCGGCGCCACTTCGTGGTGGTGCTTTTCCGGGGCGATGCCCATTTCGGTCATGATGCCGAGCATTTCCGAGCGCAGGTCCTGGCCGGAATCGACCGGCGGCACGGGGAAATAGCCGCCCTTGGCGCGGGGCCGGTGCCCCAGATTGCCGGTCTCATAGTCCCGCGCGGTGTTGTAGGGCCCTTCGTTCGAGTCGATCTCGAAGCCGGTCAGATTCTGCTCAACGGACCAGCGCACATCGTCGAAGATGAAGAATTCGGCCTCGGGACCGAAAAAGGCTTTGTCGCCGATGCCGGTCTGCACGAGATAGGTCTCGGCGCGGCGGGCCGTGGAGCGCGGATCGCGGTTATAGGGCTCGCTGGTGGACGGCTCCAGGATGTTGCAGAACAGAACCAGCGTGGTCTGGGCAAGGAACGGGTCCAGCACGGCCGTGGACAGATCCGGCGACAGGTTCATGTCGCTCTCGTTGATGGCTTTCCAGCCGGCGATGGACGAGCCGTCGAACATGACGCCGTCGTCAAAGAAATCCTGGTCGATCTGGGAGGCGTCCATCGTGACGTGCTGCCACTTGCCTTTGGGGTCGGTGAAGCGCAGGTCGACGAATTTGACGTCCTTGTCCCTCATCATCTGAAGGATGTTTTCAGCGGTTGACATGGTGATGTCCTCATTCGGTTTGAGTGGGATCCGTTGGCGCCGGATCGGCGTTGGACTTGCTCCGACGGACGGAAAAGATGGGGGTGAACCAGGGTGGCGTGCGCCGCGGGCCAGGGTCCGGCGCACGATGCGCTCCGGTGCGGCGGAACCGTCAGATGGCGTCGATCCCGGTCTCGCCGGTCCGGATGCGGATGGCGTCCTCCACCGTGGTGACGAAAATCTTGCCGTCGCCGATCTTGCCGGTGTGCGCTGCGGCCTTGATGGCTCCAACGGCCCGGTCCACGAGATCGTCGGCGATGACGAGTTCAACTTTCACCTTGGGCAGGAAGTCAACCACATACTCGGCGCCCCGATAGAGCTCCGTGTGCCCTTTCTGGCGACCAAAGCCCCGGGCTTCCGTCACCGTGATGCCCCTCAGACCGATCTCCTGGAGCGCATCTTTCACTTCGTCCAGTTTGAAGGGTTTGATAATGGCCTCGATCTTCTTCATGGAGCGCTCCTTGCCAGGATGCCCGGCCGCGCGAGCCGTGCCGGATGGGGCGGGATATGAGACAGCGCCGCCCGCCTGCAGCCCCGCGCAGGCGTGCGCGACGCCCAGCAAGCCCGGCCCGGCGAATCGCGCGCCGGGTGCGCTGCGACACGCCCCGGACCGCAGGACGAAACCGGACGCACGATGCCATCCTTGAGGCGCGAGTGTATTCAAGTTCACGGGCCTGTCCAATTGACGCCTCTCGGGGGGACGCACCCATGCTGCGGTGCGGCCGCATGCCTTGTCAGGTCCAACGGGCTCTGAAATGGTCAGGGCATCCGGCGCAGCTCCGGTCCGGATCAAGAAGGTGGAGACCGCCATGACCGATCCCCGCACCCCCGTCCTTGTCGGCGTTGCCCAGTACACTCAGAAAACCGATCCGACCCGGTCGCTTACGGCCATGCAGATGGTCGAGCAGGCCGCCCGCGGCGCCCTGGCCGACACGGGGGCCCGGGCGGGCGAAGCGGCTTTGATCGAGGCGCTGGATACGGTGCTGGTCGTTGGCTTCACAGTCGATGCGCCCGACATTGCCATTGGGAACCTGCCAAAACCGACCAATCCGCCCCGCAGCCTCGGCAAGGCCCTCGGCACGCGACCGAAGCGCGAGATTTACACCTATATGGGCGGCAACACGCCCCAGATGGCCGTGAACCGGCTGGCCCAGGACATTGCCGAGGGGACCTGCGAAGCGGCGATTCTGTCGGGCGCCGAGTTCCTTAACAGTTATCTGAAACTGGCCCGGGCCGGCGAGGACCTGGCGGCCTGGGGCGTCGAGGATGGCACGCCGGGTATTGTGTGGGGCGATCCGCGGCCCGGCACCCTCGATTTCGAGACCGCCCACGGCCTCAATTTCCCCGTAAACACCTATCCCCTGTTCGAGAATGCCATTCGCCATGTCCGCGGTCGGACGGTTGAGGAACACAACGCCGCTATTGGCCGCCTGTTCAGCCCGTTCAGCGCAGTCGCCGCGCGCAATCCCCATGCCTGGTTTCCGACCCGGCGCAGTCCCGAGGAGATCGCCACGGTCACGCCGGACAACCGCTATGTCGGCTTTCCGTATACGAAATACATGAATGCCATCATCCAGGTGGACCAGATGGCCGGTCTTGTGATGATGAGTGCCGGCAAGGCCCGGGCGCTCGGCATTCCGGAAAGCAAGTGGGTTTATCTGCACGGCTGCGCCGACGCCACGGATCATTTCCATGTCATCGAGCGGGCCGATTTTCACTCTTCGCCGGCGATCAAGGCCATGGGCGAGCGGGCGTTTGCCATGGCGGGTTGGAGCGTGGACGATCTCGACACGATCGACCTTTATTCCTGCTTTCCTTCCGCCGTCGAACTGGCCTGTGAAGCATTGGGGCTCGCGGAGACCGATCCACGGGGCCTGACGGTCACGGGGGGGTTGCCCTATTTCGGCGGTCCCGGAAACAATTATGTCATGCACTCCATCGTCAGCACCGTGGAGCGGCTCAGGGCGAGTGGCAAGGCGGATGCCCGCGGCCTCGTGACCGCCAATGGCTGGTACATCACCAAGCATGCCATCGGGCTTTACGGGACGAAGCCGCCCGCGGGCCCCTTTGAGCGCGAGGCACCCGCCGTGCTCCAGGCGCAGATCGACCGCATGCCGAAGGCCGACTACGTGCGCGAGCCGGTCGGACCCGCCCGTATCGAGACCTACACGGTCGTGCACGACCGGAAAGGGCCGCGAATGGGGCTCGTCATGGGCCGCCTGCAGGCGGATGACCGCCGCTTTGTGGCCTTGACCCCCGATGACGACCGCACGGCTCTCCAGAGTCTCATGGATCAAGACGGCATCGGGCGCCCCGGGATTGTCGTCAGCCATGACGGGGGTCTACGGAACGTCTTTACACTGGCCTGACAGACCGCAACGCAAGGAGACGCCGTCATGGCAACGCTCTATCTCGTCCGCCACGGCAAGGCTGCCGCAGGCTGGGACGCGGACCACGATCCGGGCCTCGATGCCACGGGACAGGCCCAGGCGGAAGCCGTCGCGAAGACGCTGGAGCCGCTCGGGCCTCTGCAAATGGTCACGAGCCCCATGCGGCGCTGCCAGGAAACCAGCGTGCCGCTGTCCACCCTGTGGGGCCGCACACCGACCATCGAGAAAGGCGTGTCCGAAGTGCCGTCGCCCCTCGACGATCTTGTGGAACGCACGGCCTGGCTGCGCGGTTTCATGTCCGGGTCCTGGGGGGATGCGGATGCGGAGCGTCAGGCCTGGCGCATGAATGTCGTCCGTGCGCTTCTGGATCTGCCCCAGGACACGGTGGTGTTCACCCATTTCATCGCCATCAACGCAGCCGTCGGTGAGGCAACCCGGGACGACCGCGTCGTCAGCTTCCGACCCGACAATTGTTCCGTCACGGTGATGCGTTCGGTCATGGACGAGTTGCAGCTTGTCGAACGGGGCCAGGAGGCGCAGACGGAAGTGCGCTGACCCATCGCCCGACCCGCCCTATGGTCCGTCGGGCGGCGTCTATCGGGCGGGGGGAGCACTCTCGCCGTCCCGGCCGGTGAACAATCCCGCGGCATTCGTCAGCCCAAGAAGCGCATCGGCGGCCAGGATGACCGCCGCCGCCGTCCAGGCCGGTTTTTCCGCCGGCCAGGCCACTTCGTCATGGAACTGATAGCCCATCCAATAGGCGCCGTCGGAGTCCCGCCATTTGTGCTGGCACGCATAGAGCTCCGCGGCCCTTTGGCGCTCGCCCATGGCCAGCAGGGTCAGCACGAGTTCGCAGCTTTCCGCGATCGTCACCCAGGGCTGATCGGACACGCAGCGACAACCGAGGCCATCGACCACGAAATCGTCCCACCGGGCCGCAAGGCGCTGCTGTGCGGCCGGGCCTTCGATGACCTGTCCGAGCACAGGATAGTACCAGTCCATGGAGTAGCGGCTTTTGCTTTCCCATTGCCGGTCAAAGCGGTCCGGCTTTTGGGTCAGGGCCTCGGCGAGCCGCCGGCGGGCTTCCACCCAGTCGTCCCGGGGCTGACCGACTTCCTGAGAAATTCTGTAGGCGCACCACAGGCTTTTGTGGATCGAACTGCAGCCGGTTATCAGCGCATCGTCCTCGGGCGTTCCTTCATCGTCGGCGGCCCAACGAATGTCACCATGTTCGGTCTGCAATCCCAGAACGAACTCCATGGCCCCGCGGATCATCGGCCAGCACGCCGTCAGAAAGCCCCGGTCGCCCGTGACCAGATAATGGTGCCAGACGCCCGTGGCCGGATAGGCGCAGAAATTGGTGTCCCGCAGCCGCTTTTCGGATTGGCCGTCTCCGACGTATTTCTCGCCGTCCATGGGAACGGCGGCGCCGTATTGGGCCCACCAGGACCCATCGGCAAGCTGACTGTCCCGCAGGAAGGCGTAGGCCCGCTCTGCGGCTCCCCGGTCTCCGAGAATCGACAGCGCCATGGCCGCCTCGGTATGGTTCCAGGGATCGATCACGCCATGGTCGTACCAGGCTATGGATCCATCCGCCCCCTGTAGGTCGCAAATACGGCGATGGGCGCCGTCGAAGAAACCAGCCTCGACAGCCTGACGCGTCAGATAGATGGGTTTCACGGGCGATCCGATCCTGATCCGCTGGAGACATCGGGCAGGCGATCGAAATAAAGCACGACACTCTTGCCCATTAAGGGATCGGCGAGCGCGGCAAGACCCCGGGTGAGGGCCGGCCGCTCCATGATATCCCAGACGAGAAACTTGTGATACTGACGAATTGCCCAGTTGCGGTCCTTGCTGTCCCACAACGCGCACTGGAGCCACCAGTAGGGGCTGTGTAGCCCATGGGCATAATGGCGCCGGACAAAGCGGAAACCGGCGGCCTCGATCTCCCGGCGCAGGGCCCGGTCCTGAAAGATCCGCACATGGCCGCCGGGCGTGTTGTGGTAGTGCGTGCTCAGGCGCCAGCAGATCCATTCCGGCCAGAACCGGGGCACACTGACGGCAAGCCGGCCGCCCGGCCGGATGATGCGCGCGATCTCGCCGATCGCCGTGCCATAGTCGGGAATGTGCTCCAGCACCTCGGAACAGATGATGGTGTCGAAGCGGGCATCCGGAAAGGGCAGGTGCAAGGCATCGGCGGCGGCGAACCCGAAATGGGCCGGCCGACCGGTCAGGTCCGGATGGTCCTCGAATCCGGACCAGGCGCGGGCCATGTCCTGCGTCGAAAGATCGACACCGACCACCCGCATGGCCCGCTCGAAATAGAGGGCATGCATATGGCGGCCTTCACCGCAGCCCAGATCGAGGACCGTCGCCCCGTCCTCAAGCTGCAGGGATTTGAGATCGACGGTTTGCATGCGCGGACCATTCGGGAGAGGACAGGAGGCGATAATAAATCTGGGACACCTTGCGTGCCGTTTTCTCCCAGGGAAAATGCCGGAGGACGCGCTCGCGACCATCCTGACCAAGACGATTGCGCAGATCGTCGTCGTCCAGCAGCGTCGAAATCGCGTCGACCAGGGCGCCCGGGTCCTTGGGCGGGACCACGAGGCCCGCTTCGCCGACCACTTCCGGCAAAGATCCGCCACTCGTGGAGACCAGCGGCAGACCGCAAGCCATGGCTTCGGCCGCCGGAAAACCGAACCCTTCGTAGACGGAGGGACACACGGCGATCGCCGCTTCGGCGTAGAGCTTGACGATGTCCTCGAAGGTCAGGTCCGAGACGAACTGCACCCGGTCGCGGATGCCGAGGGCATCGAGCCGCTGGGCGGTCGCACCCTCGCGCAGCTTGCCCACCACCATCAATTCGAGATCCGGGTAGGTCTGAAGGAGCTGGTGGTAGGCCTCCACGAGATAGATGAGGCCTTTGAGCGGCACATCCGCGCTGGCTGTCGTGATCAACCGCCGGGGATGCCGAGGGACATCCGGCAGGGGACGGAACAATTCGGAGTCCACCCCGTGATAGACCAGGTCGAGCCGCTCCGGCGCAATGCCGAAGTCTCGGGCCACATCCCGTCGGGTGGACTCCGAGACGACAATGACCGGATCCAGTTGGCGGGCCACCTTGATCTGTTTGCCGAGGAACGAGTACCAGCGCCGGACCAGCAGCTTCAGGCTGAGGGTCGTCGCCGCATCAATGGAGATACGCCGGTCCCGGGTGATGGGGTGGTGGATCGTGCCGACGACGGGCAGTCCAAGCCGGCGCAGATGCAGAAGGCCCGTGCACAGGGTCTGATTGTCATGGACGATATCATAGTCATGCAGATGATTGCGCATATAGGCCACCATGCGCATGCCGAAGGTTGTCGGTTCGGCAAAGGCGCCGGAAATATGCGAAAGATATTCGTAAAAGTCCGTGCCGTCGGTCATGGCGCGCCGGGGCATGGCCGGCAGGCCCATGAACACCTTGGGCTTGGCGTAAAGGTCGAGGCTGTCGAGCTTGATCAGGCCGACACGGGGGTCGAGATCGGGGTAGGGCGGCCCGGAAATGACATCCACCCGGTGTCCCTGGTCGGCCAATGCTTTGGTGATGAAGGTCAGGTAGACGCCCTGGCCGCCGGTGTGCTTGTGCGACCGATAGCTGGGGACGAGGACGCGCAGGGGGCGGTCCAATCTGTGGTCCGTCGGCCTGAAGGCGTCATGAGGCGTATACGGATTGTCCAACCGGTAGCTGGCTGCACACATGCTGAGGTCCCCGCGCCCGCGCTGACCGCGAGCCAGTTTGTTGCCGCTCCCAATACCAGAGGCCAGAACACACAGCCCCATGCACCCGTTGTACCGGGTTATATGCTCTTGGTCATGAAAGATGGAGGAGCCGGCGCTGCCGGACGGGCGGGTCGCCGACACCAACGGTGTCGGAGTAATGTCATATTACGTTCGCAAATGCTTGGCAACCGGCCTCGTTCAGCAAATGACCGCTCTGTCAGGTCGGCGTCTTGGTTCGTGAGGAAAGTCAGGAAATCCGGCGGGCAAAGGGCGATTGTAGTCCGCCATGCTTTCGTCGATTTGGCGAGCGTCAACGCCCACGCATCACACCTTCTGCCAACGCACAACGACTGTGTCCCTACGTCATATCCTTTCGTATGGGTGCGTCGCCAGGTGGCAGCAAGGCACCCGGGATGCCGCCCACGGGCAGATGCCGAAAGGCCGGCGCGGCGCAGCCAGGTCATCAGCACGCTAACCAATCATGATATTTGGCGTGCTATGCGCGCGAAAACTGTGGCGGATGGGGCAGGGCCGCTGTTACCGGCCGGCCACGGCGGGAAAACGCCGGGAGAGCCAGTCCAGCATCAGCGCGTTGAGGGCCTCGGGCCGTTCCTTCTGGGTCCAGTGGCCGCAGCCCTCCAGGCAATGAACCTCCACATCGGGCACATAACGCTCGATGCCCTCGGCCATGGATGGGGGCAGGGCCGCATCGCATTCCGCGGTGATCATGAGGGCCGGGACGCCCCCATGCTGGGGCAGGCCCTCCGCCAGGTGCCAGTTGCGGCTGAAATTGCGATACCAGCTTACGGGCCCGAAAAAGCCGGAGCGCTCATAGGCCCGCACATAGACGGCGCGCTCCGCCGCGCTGAGCAACGGCACCCCGGGCCAGGTCTCTTCAGGCGCCCGGAAGGCGGCCCGGAAATCGGAGGCGTTGTCGGCGCGAAGGGGCATGGTTGCCCCGCCGGGATCCTTGGGCACGCGCATGAAAAAGCGGAACGTGCGGTCGAGATCGGCGCCAAGCAGCGCTTCGGGCTCATCGGGCCGCTGGAAATAGACGATATACATGCCCTCGCCGAGGGCCTCGCGCATCCGCACAATGGGGTCCGAGCGCAGGCGCGGGATAAAGGGCGTGTTAACGCCGATGATGCCGGCGACCCGGTCCGGATGCATCAGGGGCAATTGCCAGACCACGAGCCCGCCCCAGTCATGGCCGACGAAAATGCCCCGGTCGTGGCCGGCGGCATCGAGGAGGCCGACGAGATCCCCCGTCAACGCGGCCATGTCATAGGCCTCGACTCTGTTCGGCGCGTCGCTCCAGCCATAGCCCCGCTGGTCCGGTGCCATCACATGGTAGCCGGCGGCGGCCAGGGAGGGGATCTGGGCGTGCCAGGAATAGGCGATTTCGGGAAAACCGTGGGCCAGCACAATGGCGGGGCCGTCTTCGGGGCCCGCCTCGAAGACGGCCAGCCGCACACCATTGACATGCCGCGTGCGCGCCACCGGCATGTCGGGATAGCCCGGGGCGTCGGTTTCGGCCATGGCACGGCTCCCTTTGCGCTCCTGTTTCAACACGCTAGCATGGTGGCAACGAACCATCGCAGGGGGAAGACATGCCGGGGACACCACGATGACCGACGCCGCCGGGGCCTTTGCCGGACCAGGGCCCGATGCCCACTATCTGAGTTTTCTGGAGGCCGGAGAGTTCCGTATTCAGCGTTGCCCGTCCTGTGGCCATTATCAGTTTTTCCCGCGCGTCCTGTGCATGGCCTGCGGCCATCCCGAGCCTGACCTTGTGCCCGCGAGCGGCGCGGCGACGGTCTATTCCTTCACGACGGTCCGCAACAAGCCGGAAGCCGGCGGGCCGCATAACTTCGCCGTTATCGAACTTGCCGAAGGGCCGCGCATGTTCTCCCGGGTGGAAGGCATCGAGCCGGATGCAGTGCGCATCGGCATGGCCGTGCGCGCGCGCATCGTGCCGGCGGCCGGCGAGGGGGAGCGGCCCTTCATTGTATTCGATCCGGTCTGACACACCATCCGAAACCACGCATTGAACGAGACGGGAGGGCAGCCGCCATGACGGGTGCGCAGAGTGTGCGCGGCAAGGCCGCGATCGTGGGTGTGGGCCTGGGCGGGTATGCGCCCGACGGCCGCTTGGGCGAAGCCAAGGGGCGCACGGATCTGGAGATCCTGGGGCAGGCGGTCCACGGCGCGCTTCAGGATGCGGGGCTCAGCCTGCAAGACGTGGACGGACTGTTCGGTGCCTCCATGATGACGGCGGTGCCGGCTCTGGTGATCGGCGAGTATCTGGGCCTCAGCCCGGATGTGGTGGACGGCACCAATGTGGGCGGATCGTCCTTCATGAATCATCTGCAATGGGCTGCGCTCGCCCTTGATGCGGGCCTGTGTTCGGTCGCGCTGGTCTGCTATGGTTCGAACCAGCGCACGCGGGTCGGCGGGCGCGGTGCCCAGCGTCCCGAAACGCCCTGGTGGGTGTCGCCCTACAAGCCCCGGCCGCCGATTTCGGGCTATGCCCTGTCGGCGCACCGTCATATGCATGTCTACGGAACGACCTCGGAACAGCTGGCCGAGGTGGCCGTGGCGGCCCGGGCCTGGGCGAACATGAACCCGGAGGCCTTCATGTCCGGGCCGTTATCCGCGGACGATGTGCTGTCGTCGCGGATGATCTGCGATCCGCTCCACCTGCTGGACTGCTGTCTGGTGACCGACGGCGGCGGTGCGGCGATCCTGGTCCGGGCCGACCGAGCCAAGGATTTCCCGAAACCGCCTGTCTATGTGTTGGGGGTCGCCGCCGCCCAGGATCACATGCAGGTCTCGGAAATGCCGGACCTCGCGACCTCCGCGGCAGCCAAATCCGGACCCCGGGCCTTTGCCATGGCCGGCGTGACGCCAACGGAAATAGACGTGGTGATGCTTTACGACGCCTTCACCATCAACACGATCCTATTTCTTGAGGATTTGGGTTTTTGCCCGAAAGGCGAGGGTGGACGCTTCGTGGAAGGCGGTGCCATCGCCCCGGGCGGGCGCCTCGCCGTGAACACCAATGGCGGCGGTCTGTCCTGCGTTCATCCGGGCATGTATGGGATGTTCACACTGATCGAGGCGATCCGGCAATTGCGCGGCGAGGCCGGCGCCCGCCAGGTGGCCGGCGCGAAACTGGCCGTGGCCCATGGCAATGGCGGGATGCTGTCCAGCCAGGTCACCTCCATTCTGGGCACGGCCGAAACGCTCTGACCGGCTGCCGGCCGGCCGCAAACGAACAAAGCCCCGCGCCGGTGACCGCCGGCGCGGGGCTTGTCATTTTTACGGGCTGGTTTACGGGGCCGGGTCTTTACCGGGCCGCGGCGTAGGCGCTGGCCTGGGACTTCACCAGACTGATGAGGTCGCCCTGGGCCAAGTGCATGTCGATCAGGTGCAGGCCCCAGACATCCGCCACCTGACCGTCGAACAGAAGGTCGCCCGAAATGTCATCGGTGCGCGGATCATTGGGATCGGCCTTGATCGTCACTTCGAGCCAGCGGGCGCCGTTTCCGTCGGACACGCATTGACCGGTCAGCAGGCCGGGCACTTTCACGAAGCGGGTGCCGATCATGGGGCCGTTCTCCACCCAGGCGTCATCGGGCGCGGTGGCCGTGCCGGCCTGGTTCTTCCCGAGATAGGCATCGAGGGGCGCGGCGCCATTATCCGCCAGATTGGCCGGATGGACACAGGCGGCTGTCTGGCCCGCCTGCCGCCGCATGACGCCGAAAAAGCTGTTGGCCGGGCGCGCCGGGTCTTTCCGGAAGGTCATATAGCTCACGAAGCATCCCGTCTGGTCCGGCGTGCGGCACACGGGAACGGACTTGAACTCTCCGCCCACATCCTTGCCTTCCGGAACCCCCACATTGTTGCCGATCAGCAGGGCCGAGAGCATCTGCTTCTGGACCGGCTTGCCGTCGATTTCCTCGGCGACCAGGCGCTTGAGCACTGAGGTGCCCTGGCTGTGGCCCACCAGCACGAAGGGCCGTCCGCCATTGTCCCGGGCCATGTAATCCTCGAAGGCCGCCCGCACGTCGTTGTAGGCAAGATCCCGGTCGATGCCCACATCCATGCCTCCCAGCGAAGCGCGCAGGGCCGGGATGGTCATCTGGCGGTAGATGGGCGCGAACAGGCGACACACGGAAGCGAAGCGGGCGAACTGGACGGCCACGACAGCGCGCTCCTCCGGACCGGCCGTCATGTCGCTGTTGGGCTGTTCATCGAGGGACACGGTGGGATAGACATAAAAGCAGTCTACGGAAGGATCCTCGGCTGGCGCGAAGGTCTCCGTGGTGACCGTGCCGTCCGCGGAGACGACCGACGCGTCGAGATCGATGGCGCAGGCATCGTCCCGGCCCGGACGGCACAGCCAGGACGCATCGTCCCCGTAGCTGACGGCGGTCTGGGCCGCGGCGGCAGTTGCCGTTGTTTCTTCACCGTGTGCCGACCAAGATGCAACCGCAAATGTCGCGGCCGCAAAAACCGTTTTCATCCACATAGTCTGCCTCCCCAGCATTCATGGCGGGATTGGCCCGCCTTGGTTTTGTGACCGCCCTTTTGAACACAGGCGTGCGATGTCACGGATCTGTCGTATGCGGCGAAGTTTAGGGCCAATCGAGACGGCTGAGAAGCCGAATGACCACCCGGCACTCGTCTTTAACATGACCATGCCCGCGCGCGCCATGTGACGGCGTTCAGCGGGCTTTGTGTCGTTTGACAATCGTGTTCGGGCCCGCACTATTGGGTGGGACCTACGGGGACCGGTTCAGGCCGGCCGGCGCGGTTGTTTCGGCGGCGCACCATCAGGACCCTGCATGCCGGGACCCTGCATGCCGGGACCCTGTATACCGGGGTCCTGTGATGCCCGGTCATCGGGGTCACCATTCATACCGGCAACATTGAAAAGCCCGGAAAGGTCGAAAAGCCCGGAGAGGAGGACGACGGATGGACGGCACCTGTCCCACGCGCCAGGGGAGGAAAGGCGCTTTTTCACGAATCGCGGGCGCCTGTTGCGCGCTGGCGTTTGGCTTGTCAGCCTACGCCCTACCGGCGGCGGCTGCGGAACTCGATTACGAGCCCGGCGGCCCGAAAGACTTCAATGGGGTGTGGCAAGTGATGAACACAGCCCACTACGACCTGGAAGCCCACCATGCCCGCCACGCCATGCAGTTGCGCAAGGGCCCTTGGGGGCCGGTGCCCGACAAGCGTGTCGTGGCCCTGGGCGCGGTCGGCGCCGTGCCCGCGGGCAAGAGCCATGTGCAAGGCGGCACGATCCCTTACAAGCCGGAAGCGCTCGCCAAGCGGGACGAGAACCGGGCAAACTGGATCGACCGGGATCCGGAAGTGAAGTGCTATTTGCCGGGTGTGCCGCGGGCAACCTACATGCCCCATCCCTTTCGCATCATGCACAATGAAGACGCCCTGCTGTTCGTCTACGAATATGCCGGCGCGGTCCGCAATGTGGCACTGGAGGACCCCGGCGAGCCGGTGGTCGAATCCTGGATGGGCCAGTCCTATGGCCGCTTCGAAGGCGATACCCTGATCATTGAGGTCACCGGGCAAAACGACCGCACCTGGCTCGACCGGGCCGGTAACCACCACAGTGCCAATCTGAAAGTGACCGAGCGCTACACCAAGATGGGCCCCGACCACATCCGCTATGAGGCCACGCTCGAGGATCCGGAGACCTACACCAAGCCGTGGACTGTGAGCATGATCCTCTACCGGAAGATCGGCGAAGATGCGGAACTGATGGAGTTCAACTGCGTCGAATTCGTGGAAGAGCTGCTGTACGGCCATCTGCGCAAGGAGCCCCTGGAATGATGACGCTCAGGACATCCCTCATTGCGGCCGTCGCTCTGTGTGCCACGCCCGCACTGGTCGCCGCCGAGACGCAAACCAAAGACGCCGCCAAGGCCGCCCAGCCCTCCGAGACCATGGTCACCGCCGAGGAGGCCAAGCCCTGGGAGACCTACAAGCCACCGCGCCGTCCCGATGGCACGCCGGACCTTCAGGGCATTTGGACCAACGCCTCCGTGACCGTTCTGGAACGGCCCGACGGCGTGGAAAATCTCGTGCTGACCGACGAGGAAGCCCGGAATTTCGGCGGCGAATGGCTGGACCGGCTGGAAAGCGACAAGGGCGTGACCAATCCGGACGCCCCCGCGCCCGAAGCGGGCCAGAATGTGGGCGGTTACAACACGTTCTGGATGGATCCCGGCACCAAGGTGGCGCGGATTAAGGGCGAGTGGCGCTCGTCGTGGATTGTCGAGCCGGAGAACGGCAAGCTGCCCTATTCCATGGCCGGCGGTGCCATGGCCGTGAAGCGGGGGCGGCAGATGAGCCGCAATTTCGACGACCCGGAAGTCCGCTCGCCGGGCGAGCGCTGCATCGTCGGCTTCGGCTCGACGGGCGGCCCGCCCATGCTGAATGTTCTGTATAACAATAATTATCAGATCGTTCAAACTCCGGATGTTGTGGCCATTGTCGTTGAAATGAACCACAACGCCCGCCTGGTTCGGATCGGCGATCAGCATCGGGCCAAACCCTTGCGCGGCTGGCTCGGCGACTCCGTCGGGCGCTGGGAGGGGGACACGCTGGTGGTGAACACCACCAACTTCCACCCGGATGTGAGCCTGCGTCCGGCCATCCGCCACCGCGTCTTCCTGTCACCGGAGGCCAAGGTCGAAGAACGCTTCACGCGGATCGCGGACCAGGAGATCTTCTACGAGTTCAGCGTGGATGATCCGAAGGTCTATCGCCAGACCTGGCGGGGCGAGATGATCCTCCGGAAGACCGAAGGGCCCATCTACGAGTATGCCTGCCACGAGGGCAACTACGCCCTGCCCAACATTCTGGGCGGTGCGCGTCTTGAGGAAAAACAGGCGGCCGAGAAGGCCGCGGGCGAAAAGACCGGAAACTGATCCCCGGCGGGGATCGGGCATTCCGCCGGAACGCATGGGACCCCGACGGGTGGGACCCCGACTGGGGCGCCCCGACCGGGGACCCCGACTGGGGCGCTGCGTTTCGGTTTCGCGATCAGGTGAGAGGAGCACTGAATGTCCAAACAGAACAAACTGTCCGTGTGGGGCGGCATGGTCGCCGCCGCGGTCCTCGGGCTCGGCGGCATGGCCGGCGGAGCCCTGGCCCACCATGCCTTTTCCGCCGAGTTCGACGCCAACGCACCGGTTCTGCTGCGCGGGGAAGTGACCAAGGTCGAGTGGATCAATCCGCATAGCTGGATCTATATCGATGCCCAGAACGAGGACGGCACGACGACGCCGTGGATGGTGGAAGGCGGCACGCCGAACACCTTGCTGCGCAACGGCTTGAACCGGAACACCCTGCAGATCGGCACGCTGATCATCGTGCGCGGCTATCAGAGCAAGGACAAGCTGTGCACGCCGGCCTGCAAAGCCAATGGCCGTGACGTGACCTTCGAGGACGGCCGCAAAATCTTCATGGGATCGAGCGGCACCGGCGCACCGCGCGATGGTGCCGATCCCCGCGAGCGCCGCCGGCCATAGGCGCGGGCAGATCCGAAAGAAGCCAAGGGAGCGCCCCTTTGGGCGCTCCCTTTTTTTGCATGTTTGTTGGGGGGGGGCTTCGCGTCGGGGTCGGTTAGGAGCCCATTTTCGCGACCACATGGTCGAGAACGGCGTTCATCTCGTCCTTGGGGCTGAACTCGACATATTGGGTGTCTTCTTCAAACAGCACCGTGTGGCCCGGCGGCCAGTAATAGAGTTCGCCAGCCGTGACGGTCTCGGTGGTTCCGTCCTGATAGTCGACCTTGATCCGCCCCTTGAGCACATAGCCCCAATGGGGGCACTGGCAGTGATCGCCCTCAAGTCCCTGGAGAAGCGGGCAAAAATCCGTCCCTTCCGGAAAGGTCAAGACGCCGCCGATCATCTCGCCCCATTCGCGGCCACGAACCATGTCACCGAGGGCATCCCGTGCCTGGGGAAGGGAGTCTGGTGTCGCTTTCATCGCATCATACCTCTCACGCATCGCGCCGCCGGTGCCGGCCATGGTTACACACACCGCCGGGCCCGCCTGGGCCTGCAGGAGTGATGAGAAGAGACTAAGCGCCTAGTAAAACGCGATCCACCGTCCGGACGCCGCGACCGTTAGCCACATGACAATCGAGACGATGGCCGCACCCTTGACGAGCAATGCGGGCTTGCCGGCCTCCGGTGACGTGCGCCAGCCCCAGATCAGCGTCACGAGAAGGACACCGGCGAGGAGGGCGAGGGCCATGCGGGCGAGATCGTTGGACAGGGCCCAGAAGGCAACGCCCCAGAACCCAAGGGCGAAAAGCGCGAACAGACCCGTGAGCCAGCCGCCGCGCGCCTCCGGATCGATCAGCCGGTCGCGTACGCCGAAGGTGAAGACAAGGCCGGCAATCAGGGCTGCCATTTTCAGCCAGTATGGTGGGTTGTAGTAGAGCTTCATCAACTCGCCGAGGGCCAACACGCTGCCCGAAGCCATGGTCAGCAGCAGCGCGAAAACGAGCAGGGGACGGACGGTCCGGTTCAAATCCGCCGGCGTGCGCGAGGTGATGCCGGCCCCCAGAACCCGCATGTCCACCATGAAAACCGCTCCGCCCAGAAAGGAAATGCCGATCAGATGCAGGACACCGGCCCAGGGCACGATGGTCTGGGACGCCTTGACATAGTCGGCGGCGGCGGAGGCGTCGAGCGCTGCAAAGAGTGGATAGAGCAGCTGATCGAGGAACGGATAGTCTTCCATGGCAATCCCCTTAGAGACCCGGCCTCACGGCGTGTCCGCCGCCGTCACGATCGGCGCCGGACAATCCTGGAGCGTGGCCAGGAGCGAGGCCGGGTCGAGCTTGCGGCATTCATACCAGTCATAGGCGATCATGCGCCCGGCGACGACGATGGCGATCCAGGCGCTCAACGAGACCGCCGCGGACAGACGCGCCGTCACGGGCAGCCGGCCCCCCCCGTCCCACACCGCGCGGTCCTTCTGGACCCGCCGGTGAAACACCCAGATATTGGCCAGCGCGGCGATCAGCACCAGGAGCTTCACCCGGAAAAAGATGTTGTGATAGTAGACCAGCGGCTTGGCGTAGAAGAGCACCAGCCCGGTCACCACCATCACGATGAAGCCGGCGATGGTCCAGGGCAGGATCCGGTCGGTCATTTCGGAGACCGGCACCCGGGTGTAGGCGAGGCCTAGCAGGCGTAGATCCACCATGATGATCGTGCCCACGAACAGCATGATCGTCAGCACATGGGTCGCTTCGAGCACGGGCCACACGATGAAGGATTCGCGCAGATAAACGCTCCAGGCGGTCTCGTTCAGCCAGACAATCAGGTCGCGCATGGGATCACCTCGCTTTCCCCTGTTGCGTCATCGGATGGCGCCTTGCCGAGGGCATGTCATCCGATGATGCGGCGGCGGGCGGAATGGCCCGAGGTCTTTCGAAGCCGTCCCGGAATGTGATCGCCCGGTCGAAAAAGCCGGTGGCATTCAGCGTGACGGTGACCGGTTCGGCCGTCCGGTTTTCCCAGAACCAGCCATGGATGCCCGTGAAAGGCGCCACATAGGCCCCATGGGCCTTGGCGGCTTTGTCCTTGTCGAAACTTTCCGCCACGCCTTCGCTGGCGCCTTCCGGCTCGCTGTGGAAATCATAGGCGAGGGGGCCGGTGGCATGCCAGGAAAAGAGCATGCCGGCGCCTTTCTTGAGGGCATATTTGTATTCGAGGGACTCGAAGGGGTCCAAGGTGAAGGAAACCGCGTCCCGGTGATGCTCCCTGTCCTGGGGCGCGAGGGCGAGGGGAGCCGTCTCAGCGAGGCCGGTCAGCCCGAGGCGCGCGCCGAGCCCCGTGGGATCGACGCCATATTCCGCCGGCAGAACGGCGATCACCAGGATCACGGCGCCTGCGGCAAAGGCAAGGGCCGTGGCAGCCCAGACTGGGCGGTTGGAAGCGGCTTGGGTCTCGTTCATGGCGTCACCAGCAGTCCGAAAAGATGCAGGCCGGTCAGCACCACGCCGCCGGCCATGAGCGCCGTATTGGCGGCGAAGGCCTGGGCCGAAAAGCCCGGCAGGCGCCGCCACGCATCCAGCAGCCCGATCACGGCCGTCAGAACGATGACCTGGCCGATCTCCACGCCCAAGTTGAAGCTAACAAGATTGACCAGCAATCCGTTGTCGGACAGGGACAGATCCTGGAGCTTGCCGGAAAGACCAAGCCCGTGGACGAGGCCGAAGCCGAACACCATCGCCCGCATATCGAAGCGCCGGCCGAACAGGCGGTCAAACCCGCCCATATTCTCGAAAGCCTTATAAAGGACGGACACCCCGATCACCGCATCGACTGCCGCGTGGTTGAGGGACACGCCGTAAAAGACCCCGCCGAGCAGGGTCAGGCTGTGGCCGACCGTGAACAGCGACACGTAAAGCAGGATGTCCTTCAGGCGGCGGATGAAAAAGACCACGCCGATCAGGAAGAAGACATGGTCGAGGCCCGTAACCATGTGCTTGGCGCCGAGATAGAGAAACGGCACCGGCGCCGGCCCGTCGAGGGCAGCCACGTAGCGGGCATTGGCCGCCGACACGTCATGGGCCAGAGCTGCTCCGGCAAAGGCGCACAGGCTCGCCAGGACCCACAGCCCCCGGACCCGTAGCCCCAGGACCCGTAGCCTATGGAGGGGCACCCGGTACAACCGGCCTGTGGCCGCTTGGCTCACGAGCCGCTGCCTTCTTCCTGCCAGTAGACCATGTGGCAGGAGCGGCAGACCCGGTAGAGATGGCCGCCCGCATCGAACAAGGCATCCTTGTCCCGGGCCAGGGCCGTGTCGCGGACCAGTTCACCGGCCGCCACAAGGCCTCCCGAAATATCGACCCAGTCGTCCCGGTCCTCGGCATAGTCGTCGCTGGCGAGCACGGAGCCGGCCTCGATGATCGTTTCGGCCCGGGCCACGACGGCCGCCCAGCCTTCATCGGTCGTGGGCCACAACTCGCGTTCCCCGTCCCGGGTGATGACGTAGCCGGCCTTTTCCCAGATGCCGTCGGCGGCGGGTTCCAACACGTCGACCATATAGGCCTTTACCCGGCTCGTGCGGTCACTGTCCTTATCGGAGCAGGCGACCAGCCCGGCCAGGGCTGGCACGGCCAGGGCCAGAATGGCGATCCCACCGGGCCTCAAGGCACCTCGACGCGTCATGTTTTCTCTCCCCAAGACCCGGGCGACGGTGAAAACGCGGCGATTTGGATCCCGTCATCCGTCGCTTTCATTGCGCTCAGTATTGCCCTTGTGCGCTCGCTTCGCCACCCCATCCTGGCCCATCGGCCTCGGTGCTCTTGCCGCGTGGGGAATGCCGCGTGGGTCCGCCCGTCTGCGGCTCAAGGAGGGCCCGGCGCCGCGTGCCATGGCGATGCGCCGGCGCTCCACAGTGTTCGGATGGGCCGGATTATCCTTGGGCAAACGGTCAAAGCCCGGACCGGGATTTCGGCGGGTCTTTCTGGTGGAGGCCAAGGTCCGCTTCTGATCCGCAGGGGAATGGATTGAGCGCCGGTCGCCCGGGGTCGTGCCACGCCATGCGCGACGGGGCGGCACCGGGCCCGGCTTGCCCGGCTGGGGAGCCCGCGTCTATACTTGCCTCACTAAAAAGGCGTGGTCAGGCGCCTGTCGGCCATTCCGGTCCCGGCCAACACGGGGGATCCCATCAGCGGAGGCGCCATTCATGACGGCAGCTGGATATTTTGCGCCACACAGCATCCAGGATGCGGTCGCGGCGCTCGCTGCCGCTGGCGGCCAGGCGCGTGTGCTGGCTGGGGGGACCGATCTCCTCGTCCAAATGCGCACGGCGCGCGCCCGGCCCCAAACCATTGTGGACATCAAGAAAATCCCTGAAGCGTGCGGGATCACCGAGCGCGACGGATCCGTCTTTATCGGCGCTGCCGTGTGCGGTGCGGATCTGTCCCGCCATGTCCGCGTGCGCGCCCTCTGGCCGGGCCTTGCCGAGGCCATGGACCTGATCGGATCCCAGCAAATCCAAGGGCGCGCCTCTCCGGGCGGCAATTTGTGCAATGCATCGCCCGCCGCCGATAGCGTGCCGGCCCTCATCGCCGCCGGTGCCGTGGCCATCATTGTGGGGCCCACGGGTGCGCGCGAGGTCAAGGTCGAGGAGGTGGTGACCGGTCCGGGGCGCACCGTTCTGAAGACGGACGAGTTCGTGCTGTGCTTTAAACTGCCCGTACCGCCCGTGCGGACCGGCGATGCCTATCTGCGTCTGACGCCCCGTACGGAAATGGATATCGCCATTGTCGGCGCCGCCGCCAGCGTGACCATGGACACCGACGGGCGCTGTTCGGCGGCCCGAATCGCGTTGGGCGCCGTGGCGCCAACGCCTTTGCTGGTCACGGAGGCGGCCCATGCCATTCTGGGCACCCCACTGGATGAGCCGGCCCTGGCAAAACTCGAAACGGCGGCCCGGGCGGTCTGCCGCCCCATCGATGACAAGCGCGGCACCATCGCCTACCGGACCCAAGTCGCCGGCGTACTCGCCCGGCGTGCGGTTCGGACGGCAGCAGAAAGGGCGCAATCCCAATGACATCGGCCCCCTCGACACCCGCTCCTTCCAAAATGGTAAAGGTCCACGTGGCCGCCACGGTCAACGGCGAACCGACCGAGTTCCTCTGTGAACCCACCCAAACCCTGTTGGACGTGATCCGGGATGACCTCCACCTGACCGGGACCAAGGAAGGCTGTTCCACCGGCGACTGCGGGGCCTGCAGCGTCATTCTCGACGGCAAGGTCGTGTGTGCCTGCCTTGTCCTCGGCGCAGAGGTGGACGGACGCACCGTGGAGACAGTGGAGGGTATCGCCACCGGCGACGCCCTCCATCCGGTTCAACAGGCCTTTCTGGAGGAAGCGGCGCTGCAATGCGGGTTCTGCACCCCCGGTTTCATCGTGGCCGCCAAGGCCCTGCTGGACCAGACTCCCAATCCCAGCGAACGGGAAATCCGCTATTGGCTCGCCGGCAATCTGTGCCGATGCACCGGTTATGACAAAATCGTCCGTGCGGTAACCAAAGCGGCCGCGAAGATGGGAGAGGATCGCCCATGAGCGCGCACACGCCCAAGACTGTCACAGCAGAGCGCGGCGATCCGCCGACCCGCTGGATCGGACAGCGGATCATCCGGCCCGACGGCGCGGACAAAGTGACCGGCCGGGCCGATTTTGGCGCCGATCTCATGCTGCCCGGCATGCTGACGGGGCGCGTCCTGCGCAGCCCCCATCCCCATGCCCGGCTGGTGCACATCGACACCACGCGCGCGGCGGCCCTGCCGGGCGTGAAAGCCGTCGTCACCGGTGCCGATTTTCCCGATCCCGATGACGGTCTCGTGGACGGGGGCGAGGCGGCCATCCAGACCCGGGACTTGGCGCGCAACGTAATGGCCCGGGACAAAGTGCTCTACGAAGGCCATGCCGTCGCGGCCGTTGCCGCCACGAGCCCCGCCATCGCGGAACAGGCCCTCGGCCTCATCCAGGTCACCTATGACGTCCTGCCCCATGTGATCGATGTGGAAGAGGCCATGGCGCCGGACGCCCCGATTCTGCACGAGGACCTGTTTACCCGTGGCATCAAGCCGAAGCCCCAGACGCCGTCCAATGTCGCGCGGACCATGACGCTGGAGCTGGGTGACATCGACAAGGGCTTTGCCGAGGCCGATATCGTCCTGGAGCGCACCTTCCGAACGGCGCCTGTCCACCAGGCCTATATCGAACCCCATGCCGCGGTTGCCGAATGGACCGGGGACGGACAGTCCCGGCTGTGGTGTTCCAGCCAGGGCCATTTCATGGTCCGGGCCCTGACCGCCAAGCTGCTGAAACTCGACGAGGCCGATATTCGCGTCGTCCCGGCCGAGATCGGCGGCGGTTTTGGCGGCAAGACCACCGTTTATCTGGAGCCGGTGGCGCTGCTTCTCTCACGCAAGGCCGGCCGGCCCGTGCGCATGGTCATGTCCCGCCAGGACGTGTTCACGGGCACCGGCCCGACCTCGGGCGGCGTGGTCCGCACCAAAATCGGCGCGCGCAAGGACGGCACCATCACGGCCGGCCATGTGGAGTTGAAATACCAGGCCGGCGCCTTTCCGGGCTCGCCCATGGGCCCGGGCTGCATGGCGGCCTTTGCCTGCTATGACCTGAAAAACGTCCGGGTGGTCGGCTATGACGTGGTCAGCAATCGACCGAAATGCGCCGCCTACCGCGCACCCGGCGCGCCCATCTCCGCTTTTGCCGTCGAAAGCGTGATCGACGAGCTGAGCGAGACGCTCGGCATCGATCCCATCGATCTGCGTTTGAAAAACGTGGCCCGCAAGGGGACCCGCACGGCCTACGGCCCGACCTTTTCGGACATCGGCATGGAGGAAACGCTCCAGGCCGCCAAGGCCCGCGCCCATTACAGCGCCCCCCTCGGGCCCAATCAGGGGCGGGGGGTCGCCTGCGGTTTCTGGTTCAATATCGGCGGGCAATCCAGTGCGATCATCAACATCAATCCGGACGGAACGGCGGTTGTCGTCTCTCCGAACCCGGACATTGGCGGCTCGCGCGCTTCGCTCGCCCTGATGGCGGCCGAGGTGCTGGGCATCCCGGTGGATCGTGTGCGCCCTATTATCGGCGACACCGCTTCGATCCCCTATAGCGACCTGACCGGCGGCAGCCGCGTGACCTTCGCCATCGGCATGGCCGTGATCGAGGCGGCCAAGGACATTGTGGACCAGTTGCGGGCCCGGGCCGCGAGGCTCTGGGATGTGGACGTGGACGGGATCGAATGGCGTGACGGCGCCGCCCACCCCGCCAGCACCAATGTGGGCGTGTTCGATCCGTTGTCCCTCGGCGACCTCGCCGCCAAGGCCGGCGAGACCGGTGGCCCGATCAGCGGCAAGGCCACCATCAACGCCAAGGGCGCCGGCCCCGGTTTCGGGACCCATATCTGCGATGTTGAGGTTGATCCGGAAACGGGCCGGGTGGACGTGATCCGCTACACGGCGGTCCAGGACGCCGGCCGGGCGATCCACCCGTCCTACGTGGAAGGCCAGATGCAGGGCGGCGTCGCGCAGGGTATCGGCTGGGCGCTGAACGAGGCCTATCTCTACGGCCCCGACGGCCGCCTGGAGAACCCGGCGTTTCTGGACTATCGCATCCCGGTGGCGTCGGACCTGCCCATGATCGACACGGTCATCGTAGAAGTGCCGAACCCGGAACATCCTTACGGGGTGCGCGGCGTGGGTGAAGTGCCCATTGTGCCGCCCCTTGGTGCCGTGGCCAATGCCGTGTCCCATGCCATCGGTCAACGGATGACCGATCTGCCCCTGTCGCCGCCGCGGGTCCTGGCCGCCATCACCGGGTGAGGCACCTATGGCCCGGGTGATCCTGACCCGCGATCTTGCCGATGCCTATGCGGGCGGCCGGAAAGAGCACGTCATCTCGGCCCGGACCATGCGGGGGCTGTTTACCCAGCTTGAAGCGCTGTTTCCAGGCATTACGGACGACATCGAAACGGAGATCTCCGTGACCATCGACGGCGTGCTGGTCCAGCACGCCGCTTTGGAAGCGCTCCAGCCGGACTCGGAAGTCTGCTTCATCCCCATCGTAAAGGGGGGATGATTACCCCTGATAGTGGCGGTTGAGGCGTTGCATGCCGCGGATCCAGCGGTCGTAATCGGCGGTCTTGCGCTGCATGTAATCGCGCACTTCCGGATGGGGCAGGACCAGGAACTCTTCCGCTTCGATCGTCCGCACACAGGCCTCGGCCACATCCTCCGGCTCCAGCATGCCGTCGACGCTCGCAACGCCTTGCTCATTGCCGGCGGTCATGGCCGTGCGCACGGCCTGGGGGCACAGGACAGACACCTTAAGGCCCTGTTCGCCATAAGTGATCGCCAGCCATTCGCCGAGGGCGACGGCCGCGTGTTTGGTGACCGCATAGGGCGCCGAGCCGATCTGGGATAACAGACCCGCCGCCGAGGCCGTGTTGAGCATGTAACCGCCGCCGCGGGCCAGCATGCGCGGCACCAGATGCCGGGCCGCCCAAACATGGGACATGACATTGATGTCCCAGATGCGCTGCCACTGGTCATTGCCGACCTCCGGGCCGCCGCCGATACCGATGCCCGCATTGGAGCAGAACAGATCGATGGGTCCGAAATCGCGCTCGACCGCCTCGATCAGCCCCGCAATGTCTTCTTCACGCGCCACATTGACCTGGTAGCCGGGGCCGGACACGCTCTGGGCAACGCCCAGCACACCGTCGCGGTTGAGATCAGCGCACACGACCAGGCGGGCTCCGTCCCGGTGAAACCGGTGCGCGAGTGCCTTGCCGATGCCGCTTGCGGCCCCCGTCACAACGATCAGCCGATCCTTGATGTCCATGGTTTCCTCCTTTGCGCGGCCCCTGTGAGGCGTTCTGACTGCCCCGCTTTCCGCCCAGCCTTCCGCATCGCAAGGCCACTGGCAAGCATGCCGAAGATGCGGGAGACGCGACGCGTCGCCAAGCGGCCCTGGGCAAAGGCCGAGAGCCGTCTGCCTCCGGTCTCGTCCGATCCGCACGGGCGCGGGTTCGCGTGGGGGCGGGTTTGCGCGGGGCGGGGCCCTCTGAGAGGGCGTCGGGGGATCACGCTGAAGGGATGCCGGATGCGTCCGGTCCCCAAGGGAGGCACAGTCGTCCTGTCGATCCGCAGGGCGCTGAGGGCGCCAGACCACGTGGGACTTAGTGGAACCTTAGCGCTCCAGAAATGAGGCCAGCGAGAACCCGCCTCCGCGGGATCGGGGCGCACCCCTTGAGGCTCAATCAGTTTGTCGCATAATATATATTATGGAAAATAACTGAAATCGGGGGGCTTGGCCGGTCTTGGGTGTTGCGCGTTCGGGCGGTTCCAGAAAGCCCCCCGAGAGACGGATGTCTCCCGGGGGGCAGAGTGTGTTTCCCAGGCGGCGCGATCACACCGCGACACTCTCCAGGTCGATCTCCGTCAGGCCCTCGAAGGTGACCGAGGCGGAGGCGAAGGTCAGGACCAGGCCGGTCGGGCCCGTCGAGGCCAGGGCGTCGGCGGCGGTGATCAGGCCATCGCCGGTGGTGTCGAGATCGGCGAGATCC
>JBHJGV010000087.1:0-40087 GCA_050331455.1 Alphaproteobacteria bacterium | reverse complement strand
TCATCGTGTTTGCCCATGACATGGTGGCCGACGACACCCGCTGGCGGACAGGATGTGTGCTGACGGTCGAAGGCTGCACGGTCCTCGTCCGCGGCGCTATGGACAAGAGGGAAATCGACATTCTCGTGGATGGACCAGGGCGCCGCCGGCAGGCCGCCCTAGCCGCCATCAATGTCCACTTAAACCGCGTCCACGGCCTCAATCCCGAATGCGAGCCGCAGGCCCGCGTTCCCTTTCCGCACCGGCCGGACAGGGATGTTGGATACGATTATCTCCTGCGACTGGAGGATCAGGATCGGTACGGCCCCGATTATCGATGGGAACCCGAAGGGGCGGAACAGGAATACACCGTTTCGGAGCTGTTGGACGGAGTGAAGGACACCGTCCCGACGGCCCGAGAGGGCGTTGCCCCTTATGGGCGGGAGGACACCTCGGGGCCGACGGTGATCATCAATGCCGATGGTCCGGTGACCGTCGCTGGGCGAGATGTTCGGGCTGGGGACATATCAACAGGCGCCGCAGCACCCGCGCCTGGCCCGTCCACGCAAGGCCTCAAGGAAGACCTGGCACAATGGCGATTTTTTGCACTCCTTGGCGCCACTGGAGCCGTGGCCCTTTTCCACTTTTTGTATTGGATCAAGGCACCGGATTGGCGGTTCGTGATCGGTGTTTCCGCAGCGATTTTCGTGGTCGTCTATCTGATCATTGCCTATGCCAACCCTGCGCGTTTCTATCGCCGGATGATGGCGTGGATCATCGGTGGAGGTCTCGTTGCAAATGGCTTCAGTTTTCTGATTGAGATGGCCCTGCCGGACGATGGCGGAGCCGCATCCGTCCAGATCAACAATCAGGTCAGCATCGGATTCAATATTGCCTGGCCCGTTGCGCTTGCCATCTTGGCCGCTCTCGAATGGTGGCAAACGCGGGGGAGTGGCGGCTCCAGCGGCACTGACAACCGCTGACCGTTTCACTCTCCGGCTGAATGCTCCGGACACAGGATTTTCACCGTGTCCGGAGCATTTCGCGACACACGCAATATCATCGTGATACAGGCAATGCCGCATTCCGCAGCTTCAGCTTGCCGGACCAGTGCGGACGTCATACAAGTTCCATTCGGCGTTTGCTTGCTGTTTTGGACACTCGCGTTATTCAAGCCGGATTGTCTGTAGCTCAATCACTTTCTGCGTCGGCGGGTGCTCTGCGGTGACCCTCACGAAGCGCCCCGTCGGGATACTCACAGCGTAGGGACCCGGCCCAGTGACCAGGACCTGATCAGCGGGAATTGTATCGCTGGCGGCATCGGCATCGCGAACACGGATGAGGAACGGCGGATCAAGGGCGACGCTGCTGGTATCGATCAACTGAGTTGTCCGGTCCGGCAACTTGTAAAGCCAGCGGGGACGCTGGGCCTCGTAACCGGGTTCAGGATGATGGACTTTGACATCGACGCACGCGTCGTCATCGGTGGTTTCCATTGCTAGGACCGCTGATGGGATCTTGTCCGCCTCTTGATAAAAGGGCGTGTCGGCCTGATCGATCGACAGCGGGTCCCCTTTGAGCCGCGCCTTTAGAATTGCCGCCATTGCCGCTACATCCTGCGGCTTTTCGCATTCATGGATATGATCAAAGCCGGCATAGACAATGGCGCGCGCTTGCGGATCCCTTCCAAAAATCTGCTCAAAGATGTTTGTAGCCTGATCCTTCTCCCGCTTGGCCCTTTTTTGCTTTCGATCACACTGCGAGCAATCCAAGGCCTGCTCACGCGTTTGTTCATAGGCCACGATCGTGAAGCCGAGATCCCGTGCCGTGTAGAGAAGTGCAGCGAACATCGGATCGTGGACGTAAAGAGGCGCACTCCATGTGAGATCACCTCCATCATTGAGAAGCTGCGCGCTCTGCAGTGTCAGCGCTTCCACGGCGAAGTACCGGTAGCCCTGCTCGGCAAGCGAGGGAAGCAGGCTCGCCATAAACGAGCGGTGCTGCGATACATGATGGGCTTCATTGACCAGAATGGCGTTGGTCTCACGCGCCAGTCTGATGATAAGGGCACTCGCTCGGGTGAGCTGCTGACCGCCTTCGATTTCGCCGTAGCTCTCGACCGGCACGGTTTCTAATCCAATAGAATAGTGATAATCTTTCAATGCGCTTTTTTCATCACCAAGGATCGCGTTCAACCAAGCCGTAATCTGATAAAAAAAACGAATTTCTTCGCGCTGACCTTTTACGCGGTCTAAAGCGGTGAGATAATCCCCCTCTTTGACATAGTCATCCCAACGCTTCTGATCATCGGCATGCCCCACAACAGGCGTTAGGAAGACCAGGAACGAGACAAGGCCCAAAATGCACTTCCTCAAGACAGCCTCCATATTCAAAAAAATTCGTATTTACCAAATTTCACCCCATCACCTCCAATGCCCGATGATATTCTGTGAAGAGCAGATCAGCAAACGCTTCACTAATGACATAGTCGATGGTTTCATCGAGCCAGAACCACTGCCCCTGTGTATTGCATGCGAGAAACCAATACACACCTTCCGGATCGACCACCAGATCGAAAGATCCAAAATGCAAACCGCCTAACTTCAAAAAATCGAGCATGTACTGACGGATTTCCGGATCAATATCACATAGGACAAATTCTAGAAAAGAGTTTCCATAGCGCCAATCAACCGAAGTGTCAGAGGCTTCATCCGCTCAGCCGTCTGATCGTGAAGATCCAACAGTGCAGGCTTCATAACAGCACTCCTTTCATTGCAAGTGAGTAAGTCACTTACTCTTGTGGCGCTGAACTATGACAGCACCCAAACAGCATGAACTGACATTTTTTACTGTCAACACGCATTTGAAGAAAAAAAATCTGAGCCACACCAAAAGCTTTGGAATCAGTGGGTTGGCAGGAAAGCAATGACGCTGACGTCTTATTTAGGCTCCGGACCCGTAGGTCGATTGCGCAGATGGAGCGAAGCGTGATCCTTGGCTCTCCGGGGGTTTCAGGGTGTTTGGTGTGGGATCTGGGTTTTGGCTGAGCGGTAAGCGGCTTGCCCGTTTTAAGCTGCTGATCCGGAAGGACACGCACGGCAAACTGCCCGTCGACGATCATCGCGTGATCGGCGGGAACATTCATGTCTTGAAGTTCGGACACCGATGGCCGGATGCCGATTGAAATATGAGCCGTACACCAATAGTCTGTACAAGATTTTTTACCGGAACTTCAAAGGGTTTATTGAGAAAAGAAACTCGCTCGATATTTTACAGGCGCTTTCTATCGGGTGCGGGCCACCGTCTCAGAGGCTCATGAGTTCCTCATCCCTCCGGGCCCCATGGTGTGCCTCGAGCATCAAAGGGAAGACAAAGGTTATCAAAGACAAAAAGGGCCGCCGGACGATCGCGGAAGCCGCAGGGGCTACACCTAACATTCCGTACAAGGTCTATCACGGATGCACGATCTGCTTCTCGGGTTTCCTCTCCCGAGAACACAACGCCATCGAGCGCATATTTTGTCGTCTGGAGGATTTCCGCCGCATCGCCACCCGAATTGACCGCCTCGCCGCCACCGTCAACCATTGGTGATGGAGCTGGGGCCCGGAGCTGCACTCAATGGCCTGCCACTCGTGGAGTGGCAGGGTACGGATCACACGTAATAGGCCTGCAACGGGGGGAAGCCGTTGAAGCCGACGGATGCGTAGGTCGTGGTGTAGGCGCCGGCGGCGTGGATGTGGATCTTCTCGCCGATCGCCAGGTCCAGGGGCATTTCGTATCCGGACTTTTCATACAGAATATCGGCGCTGTCGCAGGTGGGGCCGGCGAGGACCACGGGGCCGGTTTCCCGGCCTTCCCCGTCGGTGTCGATCTCGTAGCGGATCGCCTCCCCTTCGGTTTCCGCAAGGCCGCCGAAACGGCCGATATCGAGATAGACCCAGCGGGTCGGGTCGTCATAGGCCTTCTGGGAAATCAGGACGACTTCGGACTGAATGATGCCCGCATCGGCCACCATATAGCGCCCCGGCTCCACCATCATGGCCGGCAGATCGTTGCCGAAATGCTTGGTCATGGCATGCATCACGGCCCGGCCATAGGCGTCGATGCCATCCACCGGCGTGCGATAGCGGGCCGGCAAACCGCCGCCCAGATTGACGAGCGCCAGGGTCACGCCCCGTTCTTCCAGATCCCGGAACAAACGCGCGGCAATCTCCACGGCCGCGTCCCAGGCCTCCAGATTGGTCTGTTGGGAGCCCACATGGAAGGCGATACCGTGGGCAACCAAGCCCCGCTCCCGGGCCTCAAGCAGCAGATCCCGCGCCATGTCCGGCGCGCAGCCGAATTTGCGGCTCAAGGGCCATTCCGCGCCCAGATTGGGCACCAGAACCCGCACCACGACCTTCGCGCCCGGCGCATGGCGGGCGATTTTGTCGAGCTCGGCCGCACTGTCGAAGGTGTAAAGGCGCACGCCCTTTTCATGGGCATAGGCGATATCGCCCGCCTTCTTGATCGTGTTGCCAAAGGAAATCCGGTCCGGGCTCGCCCCGAGGGACTGGCACAGGTCCAGTTCCGCCCGGCTGGCCACGTCGAAATTCGCGCCCTGACGGATCAGCAGGGACACAATCTCCGGGGCCGGATTGGCCTTCACGGCGTAAAAGATCTGCGCCAGCGGCAGGGAGGTCTTCAATGTTTCGTGGCGTTCGGCCACCACATCGAGGTCCACCACAAGGCACGGCGTCGCAGGCTCCTGCGCGCGCAGGAACTCCATAATTTTTTCAGTCATCGCGCTCACTCCCATGGCCCCGCCCCGCGGAGCCAAACCCGATCAACAAGGCCTCGGCACCCAAAGCACCACCACACGCTATGGACAGCGGCCCGCGCCGTCCCATCCGGGGACAAACGCAGGCGCGTTTCCGGAATCGGATCCGATCACTCGGCGCCTTTCCGGAACACGGACGATCCATGCTGTGGTGGGTTCGGTCAGAACACGCCGCGTTTGTGTTCCGTGACCGTCGTGGTCCTGGGCGCGAAGGCGTCCTTCAAGGCGGCGACCGCCTCCAAAGGCCTTGCATCACCGCACATAAATATGTCGAACGCGGCGTAATCGCGTTCCGGCCAAGTGTGGACGCTGATATGGCTTTCCGCCAACACGGCCACGCCGGAAACACCGCCGCCTTCCGAGAATTTGTGGGTGTGGATGTGGAGCAACGTGGCCCCAGCCCGCTCAATCGCATCCAGAAACGCAACCTGGATCCGGTCTTCGTCGTCAAGCCCCGTGGCATGCCACATATCAACGATCAAATGGCTGCCGGCGAAGCGGACTCCATCTTTCTCGATAAAATAGTCTTTGGGCTTGGCTGTTTCGTCGTGCTGACCGAACGTATCGGCCGAAGCGGCCCTTTCGGGCTGGTCCGCAGTCACTACCTGCGGGGTCGGCACGGATCGAACCTCTGCTCGGGCGGAGACCGCCTCCGCTTCAGCTATCACCGTGGCCTGGTGGGGGTAGCAAAAGGTCATAAAACCCTCCCTCAAACCAACGGGACACCAAAGGGGGAATCCCCATCACATCCTGCCTGGATGACCAGCCAGAATGTGTGGAAGCGCTGAAATAGAGTTTTCCATTGTCGGACGCAACAGCAGACTGGGCAAAAACCACAAATTTTTCGTGACGCATTCCGAATGTGAACCATCAGGGTGATGTGTCACGTACCTGGTCTTGAGGCACTTCACCCACCAGCCTGGAAAAAATTTCGCATACGGTCATTTGTGTGCGGATCAAAGCGCGGTCCAGGTCCTCGAAGCGCGCGATGCCGCCCGCCCGCTCCAGGCACAGGCGCAAGGACGGCGAGGCCTGGGCCGGGTCGAAGGGCGTGTCGAGGGCGAGGGTGACCGCTTGGGCGAGGCTCTGTTGAAGCCGGGCCGCCGCCATCAGGGCGCCCGCATCGGCGCCGTCCAGGCACCCGGCATCCCACAGCCGCGAAAAGGCGATAACCGTCGTCGGATGCAACACCCCGGGATGATCGGGCGCGTGGATGAGCTGCAGCACCTGGGCAATGAACTCCAGATCGATCAGGCCACCGCGCACGGTCTTGACCGCCCAGGGATTGGTGTCCGGCGCCTGGGCCGCCATGCGGGCCCGCATCTCCAGCGCATCGGCCCTGACCCGGTCCGGGTCCCGCGGGGTCGTCAGGATACGGCGGATGGACCCGCGCACATGGTCGCGCAGCGGTGCATGCCCTGCCACCACCCGGGCCCGGGTCAGGGCCATATGCTCCCAGGTCCATGCGTCGTCCCGATGATAGCGGTCGAAGGCTTCCAGGCGCGTGGCGATGGGCCCGGCCCGGCCCGACGGACGCAGCCGCATATCGACCTCGTAGAATTTGCCTTCAGCGGTCGGCGCGGTGAGCGCATTGATAAAGCGCTGGCAGTAGCGACTGAAATAGTCCGAGGCATGGAGCGGTCGGGGCCCATCCGACATAGCAAAGCTGCCATCGTGGTCGTACACAAAAATAAGATCGAGGTCGGAGGCCGCCGTCAGCTCGCGGCTGCCCAGCTTGCCCATGGCCACGACGGCGACGGAGCCGCCGGGCACCCGGCCATGGACCTGGGCCATGTCGCCATCCACGGGGTCCATCAGCCCTCGGATGACGGCTTCCGCGAGATCGGAATGGGCGCCCCCGCCGACCCGGGAGCGTGCGAAGCCTTTCAGGATCTGGATCCCGATGCGCAGGCCCTGTTCCTGGGCGAAGCGGCGGGTGCCGTCGAGCACCTCTTCAAAATCCCGGGCATCGTCCACGGACCCGGCATGGAGCCGGGCGAGCCGGTGGGGGCCGGCCAGAGCCGTCAGATATTGCTGATCGAGCAGGCTGTCGAGCACCGCCGGACGCCGGGACAGCACGGCGGCAAAACGCGGCGCCATGCCCAGCACATCGGCCAGGAGATCGAGCAGGCCCGGATGGGCCTGGAGCAGGGAGAACACCTGCACTCCCGACGGCAGACCCGCCAGGAACAGGTCGAACCGCTTGAAGGCCCCGTCCGGATCGTTGGTTTTCGCCAAAGCGTCGAGGATCAGGGGCACGAGTTTGGTAAGGATCTCGCGGGCCCGCGGCGTGCGCGTTGCACGGCTTCGGCCGTGGTGCCAGCGGCGGATCGTCTGCGCAATGGCATCCGGATCGTTGAAGCCCAGGCGGCGGAGCGTCGCCAGGGTGTCCGGATCGCTCTCCACGCCGGTGAAGACGAGATTGCCCTCCCGGTCCGACAGGGACGGGACGGCGCCGAACAGTCCGGCGTAATAGCTGGCCACGCGTTTCAGATGGGCCCGGACGGTCTCGCGAAAGCGGTCCGCCTCCAGCCCCATAAAGGCGGCGATATGGGCCAGACCCGCTTCTTGGGCCGGAAGGGTGTGGGTCTGGGCATCGTCCACCATCTGCAACCGGTGCTCAACCGTGCGCAGGAAACGGTAGCTTTCGGCCAGTTCCCGCGCCGCGCGGCCCGTGATGATGCCCTGGCGCGCCAGCGCGTCGAGGGCATCGACCGTCCGGGCCCGGCGCAGGTCCGGCTGGCGCCCGCCCGCAATCAGTTGTTGGGTCTGGGCGAAGAACTCGATCTCCCGAATGCCGCCCGTGCCGAGCTTGAGATTGTGCCCCTCGACGGCAATGCGGCTGTGGCCGTTCTGGGCGTGGATCTGGCGCTTGATGGCGTGGATGTCTTCGATGGCCGCGAAATCCAGATTGCGCCGCCAGATAAAGGGCTGGAGCAGGTCGAGGATCCGCCGTCCCGCCAGGGGATCGCCGGCAATCGCCCGCGCCTTGATGAAGGCCGCCCGCTCCCAGTTCTGCCCGAGATCCTCGTAATAGCGCTCGGCGGCGGCAAAGGAGACGGCCGCCTGGGTCGCCCCGGCATCGGGCCGCAATCGCAGATCTGTGCGGAAGACATAACCGTCCGTGGTCATCTCCTGGAGCAGGCCCACAAGCTGTCGGGTCATGGCGACGGACAGTCTCTGGGGCTCGGTTCGCCCGGTCACGGGCATCCGGTCCTGGTCGAAAAAGACGACAAGATCGATATCGCTGGAATAATTCAGCTCCCGCGCGCCATGCTTCCCCATGGCGAGCACCGCATAACCCGAGCCCCGTGACGGGTGATCCGGATCCGGCAGATCGAGCTTCCCCTGGGCGCAGGCCTGGGCCAGCAGCCAGTCCACGCCCGCCGTTACCGCCGCATCGGCCACATCGCTCAAGGCGCCGGTCACCTGGTCGAGGGACCAGACGCCGCCCAGATCGGCCAGCGCGATCACGGTGGCTGCATGGGCCTTGGCCCGGCGCAGGCCGGCCATCAGATCGGCCCGCGAGGCGGCGCCCTCTCCGTCCCTTGGCGCCTGAACGATCATGGTCAGGATGCGGGCGAGCCCCCGCTCGGGCGGCAAGCGCAACAGGGGTGCCAAGTCGTCCGCATGGCGCGCAAGAGTGCGGGCGAGGAACGGGCTGTTCGCGACAGCCGCATCGATCAACGCCGCAAGGCCGTCTTCGCCGGAGACGGCATCATAAAGGCCGGGTGCCGCTTCGCGCAGGCGGGCGGTACGGTCCGGGTCCGTGGGGATGGGCATGGGCCCATGGCGGCCCCCATCTTTCAGAAAAGATGAGACCGGCGCGTCTGGCCCATCCGTCCGGGAGCCTTCCGTATGCTGGCGCGGGCCGTCCTGATGGGAAGATATGGCGTCACCTCTTGCATCCGCACAGGCCTCAGCGCCTGTCTCCGAAACGGGGAAGTCCCATTTCTGGCATGCAAGTGTACGGCATGGATGACCGCGGTAAAATCGACCGGTGAGACGGGCAGGTCCGTGCCCAGTCAGGGCGCAACGCGCGGTCCGGCGCCGCCAGAAACGCGGAAGCCGGACGGCTGGGTGTGGAGGCCAGCGATCCGGCTTCTGGGTCGTGAGGAACCGATCAGCAGCCGGCGGCGCGCTTCAAATTGGTGGACGGCTTGAAGCGCAGCGAGCGGGACGCCTTGATCTTGATCTCTTCGCCGGTCCGGGGATTGCGCCCCTTGCGGGCCGGCCGCTTTGTCACCTGGAAGGTACCGAACGTACCGATAGTGTATTTGCCTTCCTTCTTGGCCTTTTTCAGGCCGGCTTCCACTTCCCCGAAGACCACTTCGACGATGCGCTTGGCTTCGGATTTGCTGATGCCCGCGGTATCGGCCACCCGCTCGATAAAGTCAGCTTTGCTCATGACACGACCTCATTCATACGTGCACACGTGAACTCGACGATTCCGGATCATGGACCGGGCCGCTCAAGGGAACCGTCTCTCCACGGCGGGTTGGGGCGTCCAAGTCCGGGCCCTCACGAACAGTGTCTCCCAGGGGAACGGACATGACGTTCGGATACAGAATCTTGTCCGTGATTCCCTCCTATCACAAGAATGGTTTCTCGTTCGATAGTTTTTCGATGGTGCCTTGGCGGATTCCGTGGCCTCAACAGGGAATTTTCATGGGCCCTGGCCGATGGGCGAGGTCCGAACTGACATTTCGGGCGCGCGCGCTGGCGGCCCCGGCCCAGATGGCCCGGACGATACGGCCCAGGTCAACGCATGTGCCCTGACCATCAGGACGCCGCCTGCTCCACCGATCAAGCACGCTTCGTCCGTGCCCGCAGCCGCACCGCGGCCAAGTGGGTCCCTGGTTCTGGCGGCCAAACTGAGCCAGGATCACATGCGGCGCAGCACCGTCGCGCGCCAGATCATGATCACGACAATACCCTGACACCGCGAGGGCCAGGGACATCACACGGGGGCGTTGCCATGAAACTGTGTTCCTTCCTGCCCAAGGCAGGCCCGTCCCAACTCGAACCATCAGGACTGCACACACCGCTCGCGCCCCGGCCCGGCGTGATATTCGACGACGGGATCGCCGACCTTCAGGCACTTGAGCAGGTGGCCGAGAGGACTTTGATGGCGCTCCTGGCTGCCGGGCCGGATGCCCTCGAAAGCCTGGCGGTGCTGGGGGGCATCGCGCCGCGGCTTGATCCGGATACGGTGCGCCTGACGGCCCCGATCCCCCGGCCCGGCAAACTGCTCGGCATCGGCCTCAACTATCTCGACCATGTGCGCGAGACCGGCCGGGAGCCGCCGGCCCACCAGATCTGGTTCAACAAGCAGACAACCTGCGTCATCGGCCCCAATGACCCGATCCGCATACCGCCGGTCTCGGACATGGTGGACTACGAAGGGGAACTGGCGGTGGTGATCGGGCGGCGTTGCCGCCGGGTGCCAGCGGCGCGGGCCCGGGAGGTCATCGCCGGCTACATGGTGGGCAATGATGTGAGCGTGCGGGATTGGCAGCGGCGCACGCCAACCATGATTCTCGGCAAATCCTTCGACAGCCACGGTCCCCAGGGCCCCTGGATGGTCACCGCGGACGACATTCCCGATCCCCAGGCCCTGCGCATCCGCACCTGGGTGAATGATGACCTGCGCCAGGATGCCAGCACGGCGGAAATGATCTTCTCCATCGCGGAACAGATCGAAACCCTCAGCACCGTGTGCACGCTGGAACCGGGGGATGTGATCTTCACCGGCACGCCGGCGGGCGTGGGCATGGCCATGGACCCGCCGGGCTTCGTGAAAGCCGGCGATACGGTCCGGATCGAGATCTCAGGGATCGGCACCCTCAGCAATCCGGTCACCGCGGACGCCGACGACGTGCTGATCGAGTGAAGACGGGAAAACCGCGTCCCGGCGGACGCATGGGGTGGTCATCCGCCGGTTCAGGGCCCGTCTGGGGCGGGCCAGTCTGGGGCGGGCTGGGGCCCTTATTTGAAGCCCGCCTCGTCATAGAGACGCTGGGCCATGGCCTGGTTTTCGCCGAGGACGGACAGGTTCAAGCTGTCCTCTTTGAACGACCCGAGGGACAAGACCTCGGCACTGGGCGCGACGCCTTCCACGACCGGGTATTCGTCATTGCCTTCCGCGAAATATTTCTGTGCGCGTTCCGATGTCAGATATTCCAGGAACCGAATGGCGCTGTCGCGGTTGGGCGCGGTCTTCAGAACGCCGGCACCGGAAATATTCACATGGGTGCCGGTGGTGTCCTGATTGGGAAAAATGACGCCGATTTTCGACGTCTGCTCGGGATGCTTCAGACCGACCATGTCCCGCCGCATGGCGCGGGCAAAGTAATAGGTGTTGCCGATGGCGTAGTCGCATTCGCCCGAAACAATACCGCGCAGTTGCACCACATCGCCGCCGCGCGGGTCGCGCGGCCGGTTGGCCCACACGCCTTCAGCCCAGGCCTTGGCTGCCTCCGTGCCGCGATTGGCAATAATGGATGCCATCAGGGACAGCATATAGATGTTTGTACTGCTCCGTGTGCAGACCTGTCCCTTGAAGGCGGGCCTGGCGAGGTCGGCATAGGTCTCCACGCTCGCCGGATCGACCCGGTCCTTGGCGTAAAAGATCACGCGCGCCCGCTTGGAAAAGCCGAACCACAGGCCGTCCGGATGGCGCAGGGCCGCCGGGATCCGGCTGGCCAGAGTCTCCGAGTCCACCGGCTGGAGCAGATCCGCTTCGACGGCGGCCCACAGACGGCCTGCATCCGTGGTGATCAGGAGATCGGCGGGCGAGTTGCGCCCTTCGGCCTTGATGCGCTCAAGGAGCACATCGGCCCGGTCCTCCAGGCGATTGACCTTGATGCCGGTCTGCTCGGTGAATTCCGTGTAGAGCCTTTCATCGGTGTCGTAATGGCGCGAAGAATAGAGATTCACCTCCTCAGCCGCGGCGCCGCCCACAGGCGCGAACAGACCCGCACCGGCCATGGCGAGCGCTGCTGCGGCAGCCCGCAGCCTCGTCACCGCTGCCCCAATCCCGTTTCGACCGATCGCATCCGGCCGGTCCATGCGAAAAAATCCCATTATTTTCATCTCCTTTAAGATTTCCGGTCTCGATCCACGTCCCTCACGCGCTGTGTTTAGCCGAAAGCATGTGTTACTGCAATTCATTCACATCCTTTCCGCCCCATCGGACCGGACGGGGACGCTGTGGTGTTCGCTTCGATCTCCCGCGGGCCATCGCGCCGTTTTCGTCACAGGGGAAATCCGGTAGGGTCCACCCGCAAAGGCGGCCTTCCCGCCCCTGAATTTCAAGAGGACCCATCACCATGTTCGGACGACTTTTGCTCGCTCTGGTGTTTATCGTGCTGCTGCTCGTCGCAGCCGCGATCATCATTCCCATGTTCATTCCGGTCGAAGTGTACCGCACCCAGATCAAAAACGTCTTCAAGGACGCCACGGGGCGCGACCTGACCCTCGACGGCGACTTGAGCCTGTCCCTCTTGCCGCCCCTTTCGGTGCGGGTGACGGATGTCAAAGTCGCCAATGCGGCGTGGGGCAAAGCGGACTACCTCGCCAGTATCGACGAAGTATCCGTGGGCCTCGAAGTCATGCCGCTGTTGACCAGCCAGAAAGTGAAGGTCAGCCGCTTCATTCTCGGCAATCCCAGCATCAATCTGGAAGTCGGCCGCGACGGCGCTCAAAACTGGGTGTTCGAAACGTCCGGCGGCAGCGATGCTCAGCCGGTGGCGCAAACGCAGGCGCAGACCGGGGACGGTTCAGCAACGGTCAGCCTCAATGATGTCAGCCTCGGCGACGTGCGCCTCGTGAACGGCAGGGTCAGCTACACCGATGCCACGACCGGTGAGACCCAGACCGCCGAAAACATCAATGTGAGCATCTCCCTGCCTTCCCTCGACGGTCCGCTCGGCCTCGACGGCTCGGTCACCTACAATGGAGAAGCGCTGGATCTGCGAGCCTCCGTCGCTGCGCCGCGGGACCTGATCGAAGGCCGGATGAGCGATGTCGACATGGCTCTGACCTCCGATCCGGTCAATCTGAGCTTCGATGGCACTGCCGCCAGCCAGCAGACCGGCGCCCTGCCCGTCGCCACCAGCGGTCAGCTCGATCTCGACATACCGTCGATCCGTGCCCTGAGCGCCTGGGCCGGAAGCCCCATGCCGGACGGCGAGGGCTTCGGCCCCCTCAAGGTCAAGGGCACTGCCAAGGGCGAAGGCAATGTTCTTGCCTTCAACGGCGCCACCATCCGCGTGGACGAAATGAACGGCGAGGGCGATTTCCAGCTCAATATCGGCGGTGCACGACCCAAATTCACCGGCCGCCTGACCCTCGACCAGATCGACACCCGCCCCTACGAGACCGCCTCGCCTGATGACCCGCAGACGGGCCCGGCAGACGGGGAGCAGCCGGCCGAATTCGAGGGCTGGAGCGATGAGCCCATCGACCTGTCGGGCCTGAAGGCCGTCGATGCGGATATTCGCATCACCACCGGCGCCGTCACCACCTCGACGCTGAAAATGGGCAAGAGCGATGTGACCTTGACTCTGGTCAACGGTCTGCTGACGGTCGATCTGAAGGAGTTGGCCCTGTACGAAGGCGCCGGCGCCCTTTTTCTGGAAGTCGATGCCCGAAACCAGACGCCGGCCATTAAGAACCGGGTGCGCTTCAACCTGATCCAGGCCCAACCCCTGCTGAAAGATCTCATGGGCTCGGACATGCTGGAAGGTGTGGGCACGGTGGAACTCGACATCACGACCCGCGGCCGCAGCCAGAAGGCCATGATGTCCGCCGTGAACGGAACGGGATCGATCCTGTTCAATGACGGCGCGATCTACGGGATCAACCTGGCCGAGATCGTCCGCCAGCCCGCCAAGGCCCTGGCCAATGTCACCATCAATATGGGCAAGGAAGACCTTACCGACACGGGCCGCAAGACGGATTTTGCCGAAATGGCGGCGACCCTCGTCATCGAAAACGGTGTGCTGAAGACGGATGATTTCCGCCTGCTCAACCCCTTCGTCCGCATCCTCGGCGCGGGCACCACGTCCCTGGCCACCCAGGCCGTCGATTTCCGGATCGACCCGAAAGCCGTGGCCACAAAAAAGGGTCAGGGCGGCGAAGCGCAGACCGACGGAATCGGCGTTCCCATCAAAATCGGCGGGACCTGGGGCAAGCTGTCTTTCTCGCCGGATCTGGCGGGGGTCGGACGGTCCGTCCTCGAACGCAATCTGCCGGGGGATGCCGGCAAGCTGCTGAGCGATCCGAGCCAGCTTCTCAAAGGCGGCCAGAAAGAGGGCGAAGAGGGCGACAATCCGACGAGCCCCGCGGATGCGATCCAAGGTCTGTTCGGTAAGAAGAAAAAAGAGGAAAAGCCGAAAAATCCGGAGTGATCACCACACACCAAGCCCGATATCAACGGGGCGTCGCGAGGCGGCGCCCCGTTTTTTATGCCCCTTGAGCCTCCCGCCCCCCCTGGTCGACGGCCTGGACCAGGGCATCGAAGACCAGCATGACCGAGCCATGGCGGGCGGGATAATCGCGCACGGCCTCCAGCAGGGCGAGATCGGCGAACCGCCCGTCCGGTGCCGGACCGCCATCCTTTAGCATGACATGCATGCGGTCCCGCAGATCCCTCACCTCCCGGGCGGTCGCACCGATCACCGTCCGCGCCATGATGGACGCGGCGCACTGCCCGAGAGCACAGGCCTGGACCTCCTGGGCATAATCGCTGACCCGGCCGTCCTCCATCGCGATGTCGACGACGATATGACTGCCGCAGGTGCGGCTGACCGCGTCACCGGTTCCGTCGGGCGCGTCGAGCCGGCCAAGCCGGCTAAGGGCTGCGGTGTGCCGCAGGATTTCGCGGCTATAGAGGTCATTGATCGGTTCGCTGGCGGACATCGTCTTTTTCCTTTCAGGCCCCTGACATGGTCTGCGCGCGCACATCCGGCAAGTCGGGGTCATTAACGCCGTTTCAGGGGCCTTTCGGTCAGACTCCGGCTTTCCCTGGTCATCCACAACCCGTGAGGCCCCATGCCGTTCGACCTGTCCGACACGCCCCATGCAAGCGCTCAGACTGCGGGCGGTTTTGCCGGGGCGGCATCGGATATTCTTGCCACCGCGAACGAGGCCGCACCCGGCCATGGCTGGGCCGTGCTGGAGCGCCCATCGGGTCCGCGGGCCCATGGCGACGGGGGATGGCGCGTGGTCGCCTGGGCCGGCCGTCTGCCGGACCGGGAGGCTTTAGCTCAAGTCGGCGCCCGCCTCTTCGCCTCCCTTGAAACCTGGCCGGCGGACGGCTTCGATTTGACGGGCCGGCCCGTCTGGCGCTGGGCCTCGCACCGTTTGGGCCGGGCGCCCGGAACCGGGCAGCGGGCGCTGGGGTTCGCCCTGCGCGCCCATGCCGACGCCCAGTCCTATCCCGCCCTGGCCTATCCCGCCCTCGCCTATCCCATGGGCGCGCTGCTGGTGATCTCGCCATCGGACGCCATGGAAAGTCCCCCCACGGCCGTTGACGTGGCCCGGAGGCTGGAACACGAGGCGCGGGCCCTGCAACAAAGCGAGAACCGGCGCCTACTGGCCGCAGCCGCCGAAAGCATGGCCCAGGGCATCGCCGTTGCGGATCTGTCTTGCGAAAACCGCACGATCCGCCATTGCAACCGGGCCTTCGAACGGCTCACGGGCCTTGGGACAAACGGATCCATCGCCATGCATGGCCCCCTGTTCGCCCGCGCCGAGATGGACGAGGCGACCCGGGACGGCCTCAGCCGGGCCCTGCGCGCCGGAACGCCGTTTACGGTCAATCTGGGGCTTGCGCAAGCCCGTGGCGACACGCTGTGGTGTGAGATCGGCCTATCGAGCCTCGATCCGGACGGGTCCGGGCGCGGTCACCTCGTCATGACGGTGACGGACATGTCGGCCCGGCGCCATGGGGAGGACGAGCGCATCCGCATGCGCCAGCTCCTTCTGGACGCGATCGAGAGCACCTCGGAAGGCTTCATGCTGCTCGATCGGCGGGAACGCATCGTCCTTGTCAACAACCGCTACCGGGAGCTTTATCCCGGCATTGCGGACCGGCTCCAGGCTGGGGAGCCCTTTGCCGATGTGCTCCATGCCATGGCCGCCGCCGGCCTGAGCCCGCGGAACACAGACCGGCGCCGGTGGATCCGGAACCAGCTGGAGCGCCTGCGCGCACCCGGCGACGGCACCTTGCGCGAGGAGACCCTGCCCGACGGCCGGGTCATCCGGGTCAGCGACCGGCCCACGGCCTCGGGCGGCACCGTCAGTACACGAACGGATATTACAGCCCTGCGCCGTGCCGATGATCTCTCGCGCCTGCGTCTCCATGCCATCGAGGCGTCCCTCGACGGGATTGCCATTTGCGACGTGTCCGGCCGGATCGTCTACGCCAACGCCGCCATGGCGAACCTCCTGGCCCATGACAAGGCCGGGGATCTGACGGGGCGGCCTCTCTCGGCACTGCGTGACGACAGCGAAAGGCTGCGCTTCGAGGTGGAGGTGCTGCCGGCGCTCGACCGGGAGCGCTATTGGCGGGGCCAGGCCAAGGGGCGCCGGTGCGACGGCGCCGACATCCGGCTCGACATGACCTTGACGAAATTGGACGATGGATCCGTCGTCTGCGCGGCCCGCGACATGACCGAGCAAGTGCGGGCCGAAAAAGAACGCACGACGCTCCAGGCCCGGTTCTTCCAGGCCCAGAAAATGGAGGCCATCGGACAATTGGCCGGCGGCATCGCCCATGACTTCAACAATATCCTCTCTTCCATTCTCGGCTATGCCTCCTTCCTGACCGAGGACCTGGAACCGGGCAGCGAGTTGCACGGCTTTGCCGAGACCATCCTGCACAGCGGGCAGCGGGCGAAATCCCTGGTCAGTCAGATCCTGACCTTCAGCCGCAACGAGCCGGCCCAACGCCGGGCGGGCGACCTCGTGGCCTCCGTCGAGGAGGCGGCGGAAATGCTCAAAGCCACCCTGCCGCCGGGCATCCGTTTCGAGACCATTCTGGACTGCCCCACCGCCTTGGCCCGGTTCGATTCCACCCAGATCAACCAGGTGCTGATGAATCTGTGCGTGAACGCCCGCGACGCCATGGACGGCGAAGGCGCCCTGAAGATCATCCTGTCCTGGGAAAAACCGGCGGATGCGGAACCCATTGTGCGGCGGACGAATGCGGACGGCGCCAGCGACGGCCCCGACATCCGGGAAACAGGCGACGGCACGCTCTGGCTCTCGACCGGCGCTCTGGAGCATGCGGACGGCTACTACCGCATCACGGTGGAAGATAGCGGCAGCGGCATGCCCCGATCGGTCATGGAGCGGATGTTCGAGCCCTTCTTCACCACGAAAGACAAACACAAGGGCACCGGACTGGGCCTCGCCGCCGTGCACGGCATCGTGCTGGCCCATGGCGGGCGCATCGACATCCGCTCCCGGGCCGGCCTGGGTACCGCCTTCGCCCTCACTCTGCCGGCCTGCGCCGCCGAGCGGATCGAAGGCGGCACGGGGCCCCTCAGGGACGGCCGGGGCGAGGAGCATGTCATGGTGGTCGACGACAACGGCGCCGTGGCGGAGATGACGCGTCAAGGGCTTGAGCGTCTGGGCTACACCGTGACGACAGCCCACGGCGCGGGAGAGGCCCTGGCCCTGCTGGAGGAGGGCGGCACGCCGGTCGATCTTGTGGTGACGGACCAGACCATGCCGGGCATGACGGGGCTGCAACTGGTCGCCGCTCTGCGGGCCGGCGGCGTGTGCGCACCGGTCATTCTGTATACGGGATATGCCGGCGAGATCGACGAAGCAGCGGTCCGCTCCGCCGGCGCCGACGCCTTCCTGCGCAAGCCTTTCGAACCCCTGGTCCTTGCCAGGATGATGCGGGTCCTCCTCGACAAGGAAACCGAGACCGGCGACCTGCTGTTCGACCTGTCCGCCTGAGGACGCCTGCAAAAGTCCCAGTCCCTAGGGGCCCAAAGACGTCGCCGACACCGTCCTCAATGGGCCAGCAGGATCGGCATGGCCGTGTGGAACAGGACATGCCGCGTGGCGCCGCCGATGATCAGCTCCCGGATCCGGCTGTGACCATAACCGCCCATGACGATCATGTCGGATCCCATGGCCCGCGCCTGCTCGATGAGCACATCGCCCGTGGGCCGCCCTTCCGGATCCACCACATGCTCCAGGCTCTTAAGGCCGTGATAGGTGAGGTAGTCGGCGAGCCGATCCGTGAGCGACGTATCCTTCGGGCCGCTCGTGACATTGAGAACGTCGATCCGCTTGGCGGTTTTCAGGAAGGGCATGGCATTGTGCACGGCATGGGCGGCCTCGCTGCTGCCGTCCCAGCCGATGGTGACCGCCTCGCCGATATGGGTGATGGGGGCATTGTCGGGCACGAGGAAAATGGGTCGGCCGCTGCTCATGAGGCATTGCTGGAAGGCCGTGGACAGGCCGACGCCTTCGTCATTGCGCGGCGCTGTGAAGGCCACGAGATCGCTGAGCAGCGCCCGGGCGGCGACCACGTCCGCAAACGGACCGGTTTCCTCGGCAAAGGACAGGGTCGGGGCACCGGGTCCCCGCGGCGCATCGATAATGGGCAAGCCGGTGTTTTGGGACAAGGCCTCAAGCTGCTCGCGGGAGCGGGACACGGCATGGTCGGCCGCTTCGCGCGCCGCCGTCAGAATGTCCTGGATTACGGGGCCGGCGATGCCCTCACCCATGAACGGAAGGGCCTCGCTTGGCGGCGGGCGCACGAACAGGGCCTCCATATGGGCCTCAAGGTGCCGGGCGACGACGGCGGTCGTGGCCAGGGTCAAGGCATCGCGTTCCGTCCCCCCGAGGGGAACGAGGATTTTCCGGATGGGCATGGCCATGGGTCCTTCTTGATCCGATTATCCCTGCATCAGCCGTCAAGCATGCCGTCCATGCGCCGGCCGGGCGTTGACCCTGATCAAAAGATCAGAAAGGCCACCACCATGGCGATTTCTTCGGCGCTTTGACTTGCTCTTTCTGGCCGTTGGTTTCGGTTCCGTTCGCATTCTGACTGGCAGAATTGCTCGCATTGCGGGTAGCGGGCGAAAGCTCCTTCAGGCGCCGTGCAACCTGGCCGTAAATCGAGTCCTCCGGATAGGCGCCGTCCTCGCCCGGCTCTCCAGCCTCGACGCCCATGAGCAGTTCGATGCCCTGCTCGACCGTTTCGATGGGATAGATATGAAACCGACCGGCTTCGGCCGCCTCGACGATGTCCCCGCGGAGCATCAGATTGCGTGCATTGGCCGCCGGGATCATGACACCCTGGGTGCCGGTCAGACCCCGTTCCGCACACAAATCGAAAAAACCTTCGATCTTTTCGTTGACGCCGCCGATCACCTGGACTTCCCCGAACTGGTTGACCGAACCCGTAACAGCGAGGTCCTGGCGGATGGGCACGCCGCTCAAGGCCGACATAAGGACATAGAGTTCGGTGGAGGAGGCGCTGTCGCCGTCAATGCTGCCGTAGTTTTGTTCGTGTACGATTGAGACCGTGCAATGGGGCCCCCGCTCCTTCGCGAAGCGGGACAAAAACCAAGCGGACAGGATTTCCACGCCCTTGTTGTAGATCGAGCGCCCGAAGCCGACGGAGCGTTCGATATTCATCACGCCCTGGCCGCCGGCCCGCACCCGCGCGGTCACCCTTGAGGGGCTGCCGAAGCGAAAATTGGGCAGACTGCGGACAAACAGGGAATTGATCTGCCCGACCCGCTCGCCCTGGGTATCCACCAGCAGCATGTCGCTCACGAGGGAGTCCTGGATGCGCTCGCGCAGGCGGTCGGCCCGGTAGGCCTGGGCCGACAGGGCCTGATCGATATGCTCCGCATCCACCTGGTCGGCGCCGGTTTCGCGGGCGCAGTAGTCCGCCTCCCGCAGGACATCCGTAATCGGATCCATCAGGATCGACAGCCGCTCGCCGTCGTCGGCGAGCCGCGAGCCATGCTCGATGAGACGGGCCACGCCGGCGGGGCTGAGGGGTTTCAAGCCGTGGTCGCGCGCCTGGGTCCCCACCAGGCGGGCATAGAGCATCTGATTTTCCTCGGTCCGCTCAATGCGGTCCGAAAAATCCACCTGAACCTTGAACAGCCGGGCGAAATCGTGCTCCCGGCGGGCGAGAAGATAATAGAGCGCAGGCGTCCCAAAGAGCACCACCTTGACATCGAGGGGAATGGGCTCGGGCTGCAGGCCCATGGTTGCCGTCATGGGATAATAGTCCGAGGCGCTTTCGATGACGGCCTCGAGCCGGGTCAGCCCCCGGGCCAGGGCCTCCCAGGCGAAGGGCTCCTTGAACAGGCGTATGGCGTCCACGAGCAGATAGCCGCCATTGGCCCGGTGGATCGCACCGCTGCGGATCAGCGTCGGATCGGTGACGAGGGCCCCCATCTGTGCCCGGTGTTCGATCTTGCCGACCAGATTGGTCAGGGAGGGATGATCGAGTTCGATCACCGGCGCGCCCCGGGTCCGCGCATTGTCGACGAACAGATTGATCTGATAGCGCTGGAAGGGATCCTGCCAGTTCGGCCCGCCATTGCCCGGCGTTCCCGGGGCGCGGGCCCGCTCCGCGGTCTCGGGCTTTTCCGCGGCCTCCGGAGCGAACAGCGCGATCTGGTCCACGATATCGACGGCCAGTTCGTCGAGCCAGTCGAGGACGGAGGCATCGCCGGAAAATTCAGACCGCATATCATTGATCGAGTGGGTAACCGCGAAATTCGCAAAATCCCGGTTCAGGGTGCGCAGGCGATCCACCCGCTCCGATTCCCACCGGGGGATGGCGCGGAAGATCTCCTCCACGGCTTCCTGGATCTGCCCGATCAGGCCTTCGATGCGCTTGCGCTCGGCCTCGGGCAGTTGCACGAACTCCTCCGAGGGCATCACTTCGCCATTGTCGCGCAAGGGAGCGACGCCGACACCATTCTGTGTACTGACCAGGGCAATACCCTGGCCCTCGGCCTTTTTCTGGAGAACGCCCAAGGCTTCCGTGTGCCGCCGTTCCAGCGCCTCGTCGATGGCTTTGCGCCGGCGCAGATACTCATCGCTTTGAAAAATCGCCGGGAGGGTGTTGCGCAGATCCTCAATGACGCCCGCCACCCGGTCGCGCAGGCGCCGCCCGTCGCCTGTGCGCAATTGCAGGGCCTTCGGTGTATTCTGATTGGAGAAATTATTGACATAGACCCAGTCCGACGGGACGGGCTCTTCCTGGGCCAGCTGCTTGAGCAGATCCGTGACGGTCGTCTCGAAGCCGGACTGGGGCGGCCCGAGGACGAACATGTTGTAGCCGCCGTGATTGATCCGGGTTCCGAAACGGATGGCCTGGAGCGCACGGTCCTGGCCCAAAAGGCCGTGGAGGGGCGGCAGATCTTCCGTGGTAGCGAAATCGAACCCATCCGTTGAACAACGGTGGTACAGCGCATCGGCTGGAAGGGCAGTAACCGGCATTCCTATGGTGTCCCACGCTGATCTGGACCAAAAGGACCGCTCGACACCGCGACCCCCACCGTTGTCACTATAACAGGGCCAACGCTCCGACGCAGCCGCGCAGCCGCGACCCGGTGGTGGCACCGAGGACGCGCCGACACCGGGTCCGGCCGCGATGGCCCGTTTCTCCCCGATCCCAACCCTCGACAGGAGGTCACCATGCCGCCCCGGCCGTCAGACGAGCCGCCCCGCGCCTGGCAACGGATGCTGAGCGGACGGCGCCTTGATCTGCTCAATCCCTCCCCCCTGGATGTGGAAATCGACGATATCAGCCATGGCCTCGCGCGGGTCGCCCGGTGGAACGGCCAGACCACGGGCGAGCACCCCTTCTCGGTTGCCCAGCACAGCGTGGTGGTTCTGGACCTGGCCCTGGCCCTGCGCCCCGGCCTCGACACCGAAGGCCAGTTGATCGCCCTGCTCCACGATGCTCCCGAATATGTGATTGGAGACCTGATCAGCCCGTTCAAGGCGGCCGTCGGCAACGGCTACAAGGCTGTCGAACTGCGCCTGCAGCATGCCATCCATATTCGCTACGGCCTGGTACCGGACCCGCCCCGGACGACCCTTTCCCTCATCAAACGCGCAGACCGGATATGTGCGTTCTACGAGGCCGTCCAACTGGCCGGCTTCGAGGAGCATGAGGCCACCCGCATCTTCGGCGCTCCGCGGGGCTGCCCAAAACCGGTCTTGACGCCGCTCGCACCAAAAGAAGCGCAAAAGCTGTTTTTACTTCGCTTCAACACCATTTACGCTGCACTTGAATCCGTTCGTGGCTGGAGGACCCCATCGGGCGAAGCCAAATGTCATTCATATTCGAATCAATCAATGAGTAGTGAACACAAAGACCTATAGCGTTTTTCGGTCATCTTGTTAAAGACTATGGCCATGCGGCGCTTTCGGCGGGACCGCATACGGATCTTGTGAGCGGGCGGGCTGCCAAAGCGGGCGGGCTCCCAAAGCGGGCGGGCTCCCAAAGCAGGCGAGCTCCAAGGGCAGTCAGGATACACCGGCCGGCGGTGGGACTGGAGACAATGGGAATGATCTATGTGACGTCTCTGGCCATGCTCGACCGGACCATGCGCTCCATTCAGCCCTCCCGCCTCGTGACCTTGCTGCCCGCCGATGAATATGTCGAAACACCGGAAGGGTTGCCCGGGGAGCATCATCTGCGTCTTGGTATGCACGACATCACTGAAGTCATTCCCGGCATGACTGCGCCAGGCCCATCCCATGTCGAAGAATTGATCGCCTTTATCCGAAATTGGGACGATGCTGTGCGCCGAGGTGAGGCGGAACCGCGGATTGTGTTCCATTGCCGGATGAGAATTTCCCGATCGGGCGCGGCAGCTTACATCGCGCTTTGCATGCTCAGCGAAGCGGGTCAGGAAGCTGACATCGCACAAGCGATGCGGGCTCTCGGCGCCCATATTCAACCCAACCAGCTCATCGTGCAGATCGCCGACGAATTGCTGGGCCGGGAGGGCCGGATGGCCGAGGCCATCGATGCGTTGGGCCCCGGAAGCGGGCTCAACCTGATGGACTGGCTGGAGCTGACCCCGCCCCGATGACGTGCCGGTTCTCCACTCGCGACACCGCCGGTGCGGCGTTCTGAAGGGATGGATGGATCATGGCCGACGGTGACACACGCCCCCTGGACGGCCAAACGGCGCCGACCGACCGGCCGGCGCGAACCGATGCGGTCGTGATCGGCCTCAACGCCGTCGCGATCGTGGTGACCGGCGACACGCCGAAAGTTCTTGTCGTGCGCCGCCCCTATGCGCCGCTCATGAGCGGTGACGCCGGGCGGCACCATTTCGTCGATGCGGATGACGCCGGGGACACCAGTGTGGGCCTGCCCTTCGGCCCCTTCGACCCGGACCTGCACCGCACATTGGAGATCGGCTTGCGCTCCTGGGTCGAGGAGCAGACCCACTTGCGCGTCGAATATGTGGAACAGCTCTACACCTTCGGAGACCGCGGACGGTTTTTCGGGGCCCAGGGCATGCCGCGGGTCATTTCCGTCGGCTATCTCGCCCTGACGCGGGAGGTGGCCCAGCATGCCCATTCGGAAGGGACCTGGGAGAGCTGGTATCGCTATTTCCCCTGGGAGGACTGGCGGGCCGGCGAGCCCGGGGTGATCGCGAAGGTCATTCGCCCACGCCTGGAGGCCTGGGCCCTCGCCACCCGGGGCAGCGCCCTTCAGGCGCGCCGCCTGACCCGGATCGAATTGTGTTTCGGCCTCGGCAGCATCGAATGGGACGAGGAAAAGGTGCTGGAGCGCTATGAGTTGCTCTATGAGGCCGGCCTCGTGGCCGAGGCCCACCGCGACCGTCAGGATCGCCAGCCCCAGGGCCTTGATAAGAGCCATCCAAGCGTCACCACACCGGGCCATGTGCCCCCCACCCTGTCCCCGTCGCAGACCCATCCGACGGGCCTCGGGGATCCCATGCAGTTCGACCATCGTCGGGTCCTGGCCACGGCGATCGGGCGCTTGCGCGGTAAACTGAAATACCGGCCGGTGGTGTTCGAACTGATGCCGGAGACCTTCACCCTGCTGGAGCTGCAAAGGATGGTGGAAGCCATCGCGGGCATCCGGGTGCACAAACAGAATTTTCGCCGCATGGTGGAACGGAGCGGCCTTGTGGAGGGCACGGGCCAGTTCCTGCAGACCGGGGGGCGTCCGGCCGAGGCCTTCCGCTTTCGCCGTGCCGTGCTCAAAGAACGGGCCGCCATCGGCATCAGCGTCTCGCGCACACGCGGGGATAAGCCTTCAGAGTGAAATGATTCCGTTCGGAAATTCCATTCGTTAACGGCGCGTTTGCGTTTTTCAGATTGACTTCCCTTTTTTCGCGTCCATCTTCTTCAAGACCTGCTCGCACGCGGGCGTTTTTTTCAACCCTAGATATACTCAATTTGAGTATAAGGAGGGACGATGCTCGACCTTGCCGACACCCTGCCTGCGCCGACTTCCGGCCACGGTCAGCCAGAGACGGGCCTGAACACGGAACATGGCTACACGGACGAGGTCGCCGAACGCACGGCCGAACTCTACAAGTCCGTGGCCCACTTCATCCCGGCCTTCGAATGGCCGGCCTATGCCCCGGTGATCGATGCGATCCTTCAGTGGAAGAAGAAGCGCAATGCGGTCATCCTCGCGCATAACTATATGACACCGGAGATCTTCCACTGCGTGGCGGATTTCGTTGGCGACTCCTTGCAATTGGCGCGACAGGCCGCCGAAACGGACGCCGACGTCATCGTCCAGGCCGGCGTGCATTTCATGGCGGAGACCTCGAAACTCATGAGCCCGGACAAAACGGTTCTCATCCCGGACATGCGGGCCGGCTGCTCCCTGGCCGCTTCGATCACAGGTGAAGACGTCCGCGCCCTGAAAGCGAAATATCCCGGCGTTCCGGTGGTCACCTATGTCAACACGTCGGCGGATGTGAAGGCGGAAACGGACATTTGCTGCACATCCTCCAATGCGGTCGAGATTGTGGAATCTCTCGGCGTTGACCGCGTTCTGCTGATTCCGGACGAATATCTGGCGAAGAACGTTGCCCGCCAAACCGATGTGGAGATCATCTCCTGGCACGGACGGTGTGAAGTCCATGAGCGCTTCGATGCCGCCGAGATCCGCAGTGTGCGCGAGGCGACACCGGGCGTCATGGTTCTGGCGCATCCGGAATGCCCGCCGGAGGTGGTCGACGAAGCCGACTTCTCCGGATCGACCTCGGCCATGATCAATTTCGTGAAGGACAAGCGTCCCGCGAAGGTGGTCATGGTGACCGAGTGCTCCATGAGCGACAATGTGGCGGCGGATGTTCCGGATGTGGAATTCGTCCGGCCGTGCAATCTGTGTCCGCATATGAAGCGGATCACGCTCGACAATATCCTCCATGCCCTGAAGACCATGGGCACGGAAGTCCATGTGGATGCGGATATCGCCGCCCGGGCCCGAAACGCCGTGGACCGGATGATCACCGCATCGGCGAAGGCGAAGGTGTCCACGACCGCCACGGCCCAGGCCGTGCGGTCCCCTGCCCTGTCCGCAGGCGCATCGGCCTGACCGCGGCGCGCCACAAACGGCCGGTTGTCATGGCGTGTGTCATGGCACCGTTACATTGAACCGCGAGAGCGACTGACGGCAGGCCGGCCTTGCGACCGGCCAGACCAGACGGACCGGCCCAGGAGGCCCAAAATGAGAGATGACCGCGCCGGCATGGGCGGCACCCGGGGATCGGATCCATCGGATCGGCCCTTCGACAGCGTGATCGATGGCGGCGCCGCCATCGTGGTCGGCGCCGGACTGGCCGGCCTGTTCACGGCACTGACCATCGCCCGGGGGCTCGGCGCCGTCCCCGGCAGCGAACGCACCGTGACCCTGGTGGCCCTCGATGCGCCCGGGCGCCACGCCTCCAGCGGTTGGGCCCAGGGTGGCATTGCCGCCGCCATGGGCGCCGGTGACAGCCCCGATGCCCATGCCGCGGACACCATGGCCGTGGGCGGCGGCATTGTGGACCCTGCCGTTGCCGCCATGGTGGCCCATGGCGTGCCGGCCCGGGTCGAAGACCTGCTCGCCCTCGGCGTGCCCTTCGACCGCGACGAAACCGGCGCCCTGACCCTTGGGCGGGAAGCCGCCCACAGCGCCAACCGCATCGTTAAAGTGTCCGGCGACAAAGCGGGGGCCGTGATCACCGCGACCCTGGGCCAGCGGGTCTTCGAAACCGATACGATCCGGATGCTGACCGGCGTTGAAGTGCAGGATCTTGCCGTGGAGAATGGGCGGATCACTGGCGTCTTCGCGGCCGCCGGGCCCGACCGGCGGATGGTCATGATCCGTGCCCCCCATGTGGTGCTCGCCACGGGCGGAGCAGGCGCGCTTTACAAGGTCGCGACTGCGCCCCTCGCCATGGTCGGAACCGGGTTGGGCCTTGCCGCCCGGGCCGGCGCCCAAGTGGCCGATGCGGAATTCGTCCAGTTTCACCCCACAGGCATGGCGTTGGGCGTCGATCCGGCGCCGCTGGCCACTGAAGCCCTGCGCGGCGAGGGCGCCATCCTGACCACCCAGTCGGGCGAGCGCTTCATGACGGCGCTTCATCCCGATGGGGAATTGGCGCCGCGGGACGTGGTGGCCCGCGCCATCCATGCCCGACTGGCGGCCGGCGATACGGTCTATCTCGACTGCCGCAAGGCCCTGGGCGCATCCTTTGCCGACCGATTTCCAACCGTTTATGGCTTCTGCCGGGCGGCTGGGCTCGATCCGGCCCGCGACCCCATCCCGATTGCACCGGCCGCGCATTACCACATGGGCGGCGTCGCCGTGGACCGCGAGGGCCGCTCCACCGTCCCGGGCCTGTGGGCCTGCGGGGAGGTGTCCTCCACGGGCCTCCACGGTGCCAACCGGCTCGCCAGCAATTCCCTCGCCGAAGCCCTGGTGTTCGCCGGGCAGATCGGCATGGCCGTGCGCGACAGCACGCCCGAACCGGTCACGGGGGCGGACCGCTTGCCCGCCCTTGTCTTCGACACCCCCGTCGGGCGCCATGCAAGCCCGGTCCTGGCCCGCCTGCGCGGAATCATGACGCGGGAAGTCGGCTTGATCCGGGACCGGAGCAGCCTGGTCCGCGCCGCCCGGGACCTGCACCGCATGGCGCGCCAGTTGCGCACAACCCTCGTGGGCCCCGCCGCCTATGGCAATGTACTCGCGGCTGCAACGCTGATCATCGCCTCCGCCGCCGAGCGCACCGAAAGCCGGGGCAGTCATTACCGGACGGATTATCCGGAACCGGATCCCGCCTGGGCCCGGCGCAGTGCGACAACCCTTGCCGCCGCGGAGTCCTGCCTGCTTGACCTCGCCGAAGAGGCCGCTCCGGGCTATGACGACCCGGTCTGGAGCGCGCGGACATGACGGACCTCGCGCCGCTGCCGGCGGTTCTGGTTGCGCCCCTTCTGGCGCGAGCCTATGAGGAAGACCTGGGCCAGGCGGGCGACGTGACCACGGACAGTGTCGTGCCCGCCGGCGCGTCAGCGAAGGTCGCCGCCCGGGCGCGCAGACCCGGACGGGTTGCGGGTGCGGCCATCGCGCGGCAGGCCTTCCACACCATCGACCCCGCCCTCGATGTGACCCTGGTGACGCCGGACGGCGCCTCCATTGCCCCCGGCGAGACGATCCTGACCGTGGCCGGTCCGGCCCAGGCAATCCTCACGGCCGAACGCGTGGCGCTGAACTTTCTGGGCCATCTCAGTGGCATCGCCACCCTGACAGCCGCCTTCGTTGAGCGGGTCGGGAACCACAAAGCCAAAATCGTCTGTACCCGGAAGACGACTCCGACGTTGCGCGCGGTGGAAAAATTCGCCGTTCGGGCCGGGGGCGGCGTCAACCACCGGTTCGGCCTCTATGACGGTGTACTGATCAAGGACAATCATATCGCGGTCGCCGGCAGCATCACCGCAGCCGTGGCCGCGGCTCGGGAGCGCTCGGGCCACATGATGCGCGTTGAGGTCGAAACGGACACGCTCAACCAAGTGGAAGAGGCCCTGGCGGCGCAGGCGGACATTATTCTGCTCGACAATATGACGCCGGAGACCCTGCGCGAGGCGGTCACCCGCGTGGCCGGGCGCGCCATCACCGAAGCCTCCGGCGGCGTGACCCTGGAGACCGTTGCCGCCATTGCAGAAACGGGGGTCGATCTCATCTCCAGCGGCGCCCTCACGCACTCCGCGCCCACCCTCGATATCGGCCTCGATTTCGAAGCGATGCTCTAAGCCTTCCGCACACGGCCGTGGACCGCCTGACCGGAGCCGAGGGTCTGCGCTTTCAGCACCTCCTGCCGATGCGGTTTCCCCACGGATCACCTTGCCCACGGATCAGCGGCGGCTCGCCCAACGCGTGGCCATGATCGTTTTGGCACCGCAGGCCGCCTGTCCTGCCGAGTCCCCACAACCATCCAAAATCGCCGTTGAGGACCCTCCCCTTTTGGCCGCGGCCGGCGCGGCTGCGTTAGGGCGGGCAGGGGCGCCACCTTGCCGAGATCCGGCGCACACGCCACCATGAGGACCTGTCAACGGGCCCGGCAAGAGCCCACACAAGAAGGAGCACATGAGGATGCCCACGGTTTTCAAGGACCAGATGTTCGCCGGCAAGACCGCGCTCATTTCCGGCGGCACCAGCGGGATCAATATGGAAATCGCTCGGGGCTTCGCCGCCCTCGGCGCCAATGTCGCCGTGTTCGGTCGCAACCCGGAAAAGGCCTCAGCGGCCGCCGCCGACATTGCCAAGGACGCGACCGCGGGCGGTGTTCTCGGTCTTGCGGCCGATGTGCGCATACCCGACGCGGTCCAGGAGGTGGTTGACACGACCGTGGGCCAATTCGGCCCCCTGGACATCGTGGTCGCCGGCGCGGCCGGCAATTTCCCCGCACCGGCCGTCGACATCTCGCCCAAGGGCTTCAAGACCGTGGTCGATATCGATCTTCTGGGCACGTATAATGTATTTCGTCTGGGCTTCGACCACCTGCGCAAGCCCGGCGCATCCCTGATCGCCATCACAGCCGGCCAGGCGGTGAACGCCATGCCGTTCCAGGCCCATGTCTGTGCGGCCAAGGCGGGCATCAATATGCTGATCAAATGCCTCGCGCTGGAGTGGGGGCCGGCGGGCATCCGGGTCAACGGCATCTCGCCGGGTCCGATCGCGGACACCGAGGGCATGGCGCGCCTTGCCCCCACGCCGGAGGCCGAAGCCGCCCTCACGGGCCGGATCGCCCTGCGCCGCTACGGCACCAAGCAGGAAATCGCGGCCATGGCGAGCTTCCTGTGTTCCGACGACGCTCGGTACATTTCCGGATCGATCTTTAACTGCGACGGCGCGTCCGAACTCGGGGATGCCAGCGCCGACTGCCTCACCTCCTGGCGCCAGCCGGCCTGAGGCACGCTACGATCATCCCTCGGCGGAGGGGTGATCGTTTTCCGGGTGCAGGGTCTTGGCGACGTTGTCGAGGGCACCGTTCACGAAGCGGACATCCGTCGTGTCGAAAAAGGCATGGGCGAGATCGACATATTCGTTGATGACGACCTTTTCGGGAATATCGTCCCGCCCGAGAAGCTCGAAGGTGCCCGTGCGGAGCAACGCGCGCAGGATGCTGTCCAGGCGTTCCAGCCGCCACCCCGAAGCCAGAACCGCGTTCACGGTCCGGTCGATCTCCGTCTGGCGATCGACGACACCCTTTACGAGATCGACGAAAAAACCCTCTTCGGCTTCGACCGGCGCGGCCCCCTCCACCAAATCGCTGGCAATGGTCGGCGGAGCGAAACGGTGGTGGATGAACTCTTCGATCACATCGCGTGCGCCGCGACCCGACAGCTCCATCTGGTAAAGCGCCTGGACGGCGGCCAGCCGGGCGGCGCTGCGCGGGGTGTGCCGGCGCTGTTTGGCCTTGTCTTTCGCGCCTGCCGGCGTTCCGGAGCCGGACCGACGGTCATTCTGCGCGGCTGGATCGCTCATGCCGGCACTCCCAGGAAGCGGTGGCGCAGCTCCATCATGCCCACAAGGGCTTTGGCGGCCTCGCCGCCCTTGTCCTTTTCGCGGGCCCGCGCGAGCGCCTGTTCCCGGTTCTCGACGGTGAGGATGCCATTTCCGATGGCCAGATACTCCCGCATGGTCAGGTCCATCAATCCGCGAGCGGATTCTCCGGCAACGATCTCGAAGTGATAGGTCTCACCGCGGATGACGCAACCCAGGGCCAGAAAGCCGTCATACCCTCCGGCGACGGCGGCCATGGCGATTGCCCCGGGAATCTCCAGCGCACCGGCCACCGAAAGCTGTTCCACATCGTGATCCGGCTCAAGGACGCCAAGAGCGCCGCGGAGGAGGCCCTGGGCAATATCCGTATAGAACGGCGCCTCGACGATCAAAACCCGGCGTTTCACTGCGCCTGCGCCCGCGCTCACGCCTTGCTCCCATTTGCAAACACAAGGCGCATGCTGGGAATGGCCACATGGTCGACCACATGGAGGCCATAGCCTTCCAGGCCGACAATCTTGCGGGGGGTGTTCGACAGCAGGATCATATTGCCCACGCCAAGATCGAGCAGGATCTGCGCGCCCACGCCGTATTCGCGCAGGCGAGCCCCGTCCGTATCCCCCGCTTCGGGCTTGCCGAGGCCTTCGCGGGCCTTGAGAAGTTCGGAGACGCGGGCGACCTTCGTGTCGCGGATGAGGACGACAACGCCGCGGCCCACCTCGTCGATCAGTTTCATGGAACGGGCCAGGATCCCGCTGCCCCTGCCCATGCCACCCAGAACGTCGTCGAACACATTCACCGAATGCATCCGCACCAGAACGGGCGCCGTGCCGGAGATGTCGCCCTTCACCAGAGCGATGTGTTCGGCGTCGTCCAAAGTATTCGTATAAAGACGAAGCGTCCAATCTCCCGCGTGCACGGACTGGAAGACGGTCTCATGGGTGCAGTCCAGGAAATTGTCGTAGCGCCGACGATACCGGATCAGATCCTCGATCGTGCCGACCTTGAGAGAGTGCTCGCGGGCGAACGGAATGAGATCCGGCAGGCGGGCCATGGTCCCGTCGTCCTTCATGATCTCGCAGATCACACCGGCGGGGTAGAGACCGGCGAGCCGCGCAATGTCCACCGCCGCTTCCGTATGGCCTGCGCGCACGAGAACGCCGCCGTCGCGGGCAAGCAGCGGGAAGACATGCCCCGGCGTGGCGATGTCCTCGGGCCCGCGGGTCGGATCGATGGCCACGGAAATCGTCCGGGCCCGGTCATGGGCGGAGATCCCCGTGGACACCCCGTGCTTGGCCTCAATGGACACGGTAAAGGCTGTCTGGTGCCGTGTCTGGTTGTTCGACGACATGAGCTGGAGGCCAAGCTGTTCGACCCGGGTCCGCGGCATGGACAGGCAGATCAGTCCACGGCCGTATTTGGCCATAAAATTGATAGCCTCGGGTGTGGCCATCTGGGCCGGGATGACAAGATCGCCTTCATTCTCCCGATCTTCCGCATCCACCAAAACGAACATGCGCCCGTTGCGCGCATCCTCGATGACGTCCTCTATGGGCGACAGGCCAGCCGCCTGGGCACTCGGTGAGATGGTCATGATACCTCCCTGAGCCGGGCAACATAGCGCGCCAGCACATCGATTTCTATGTTCACGAGATCGCCCTCCCGGGCCCTGTCGAAGGCCGTATGGGTCCAGGTGTGCGGGATAATGTTGACGCCGAAACCGTCCGCCGTCGCCTCATTGACCGTCAGGGACACGCCATCCACCGCGATGGACCCTTTAGGGGCGATGAAGGGCGCAAGATCCCGAGCGATTTCGATCCAAAGCCGGTGCGAGCCGCCTTCAGGGGCGATCCGGGACAGCGTGGCCACGCCGTCCACATGGCCCTGGACGATATGGCCGCCCAACTCGTCCCCGACCCGCAGGCTGCGCTCCAGATTGACCGGCCGGCCCGGAGCCCAGCGCGCAAGGGCCGTCACGGCCAAGGTCTCGGCAGAGACATCAACGGCGAACCACCAGCGCCGGTCATCGGTCCGGCCCTTGTCCACGGCCGTGAGGCACACGCCCGAACAGGCGATGGACGCGCCGAGTGGCACAGCCTCCAGGTCATAGGCCGTGGCGATCTCGATGCGCGTGTCTTGGCCGCCGTCGCCGGTGCGGATGGCCCGCACCTGGCCCACATCCGTGATCAGCCCCGTGAACATTGGCATCCCCTCCGTATGGGCGCCCCTCCAACCGGGGGCACCCTCAAGGCCATCGATCTCGCCCGCTTGGTAAAGGTCATTCGGTAAAGCATCTGCGAGCCTGTCCCAATATATATTCCGGATGCGATCCGACCCTAGTGGTTCGGCTGAAACGGATGACACCGCGATCAGTGGGTATCCGTTTTGAAAAGCCGACCCACCACAAAGACTTATCGAGGGGTTAGGCCCAACGCGCAGGGGACCAAGCGTTGGAGTCTAATCCCTCGGGGAGCGGCCTTGAGGCGTGAGCCCCACGATGCGGCGCGCTTATCACTTACGCGTCGGAAGCCAGAAGCCCATCGAAAAACAATACCTTACCCATGGTTCTTGGTCCCCCGACAGGCGCCGACGGACGAGCTGCAAGGGGGGACGCAACTGTCCAAACCGAACCACTAGCGCGAGGGGCCGCGCTCCCGGTCCACGCGACCGGCGCCGGCGGGCTGGAAAATCTCCAGCGTGTCGGGGCCCAGGCGCCGGGTGCTGCGCAGGACAAAGCCCGGGGCCATGCGGGGATGGGCCACATCGAGCCCGCCAATGGCCGCAATGCCATTCCCCCCCAGCACCATCGGCGCGCGATACCAGTAGAGCCGGTCCACGCATCCATCCGCGATCAAAGAGGCGACCAGCGTCGCGCCCCCTTCGACCAGGAGCCGGGTCATGCCCCGGTCGGCCAGCAGGGCCAGGGCGGCATTGAGGTCCAGGCCCTGGCCGGGGCGGCGCGGCACCGTCAGCACGGTGACCCCTGCCCCTTCAAGCGCGCGGCGCCGGGCCGGGGCGGCATCGGGCGCCGTCAGCACCCAGGTCGGAATGTCCCGCGCGCTCGCGACCAAACTGTGGGTCAGGGGCACGCGCAGGCCACCATCGGTCACGATGCGGATCGGAGAGCGCTGCTCAAGACCGGGCAGGCGGCAGGTCAGGCGTGGATTGTCCACGATGGCCGTCGTGGTGCCGACAAGAATGGCATCATGGCTGGCCCGCAATCCGTGCCCGTGGGCCCGCGCCGTCGGTCCGGTGATCCATTGGCTCACACCGCCCGGGGCCGCGATCCGGCCGTCCATCGAGGACGCGAGTTTGACCGTGACCATGGGCCGGCGACGCGACACCCGGGACAGGAATCCCATGGTCAGGTCTCGGGCCGCCTCCGCGAGCACGCCTTCGGTCACAGCGATGCCCGCGGCTTTCAGTTTGGCGATGCCCTTACCGGCCACCCGCGGATCCGGATCACCGATCCCCACCACCACGCGGGCAAGGCCGGCGGCGGCAAGCGCCTCGGCACAGGGCGGCGTGCGGCCGTGATGGGCGCAGGGCTCCAGGGTGACGTAAGCCGTGGCGCCCCGGGCCCGCGCGCCGGCCTTTTCCAGCGCCACCGCCTCCGCATGGGGCCGCCCGCCCGAGCGCGTGACGCCCCGGGCGAGGACCGTGGGCCCGTCCGGATCGACGATCAGGCAACCCACGGCGGGATTGGGGGCCGTGCAGCCGAGACCCCGTGTGCCCATGCGGATCGCGGCGGCCATGAAGCGCCGGTCCTGGGCCTCCTGCAGGGCCTGATCCTGGGAAAGGGGGGCGCTCATTCGCGGGTCAACTCCGTCAATTCGCCCACGAATTCCTCGAAATCACTCGCCTCGCGGAAATTTTTGTAGACGCTGGCAAAGCGCACATAGGCCACCGTATCGAGGGCCCGCAGGCCCTCCATGACCATTTCGCCGATCTGGGTGGTGGAGATTTCCGTATCGCCGGAGCTTTCCAGGCGGCGCACAATGCCGCTCGCCAAGAGTTCCACCTTTTCTGGCTCCACGGGGCGTTTGCGCACGGCCAGTTGGATCGAGCGCACGATCTTGTCCCGGTCGAAGGGCACTTTCTTCCCGTTCTTCTTGATCACCGTGAGGTCGCGCAGCTGGACCCGCTCGAAGGTGGTGAAACGCCCCGAACAGGCGGGACAGTAACGGCGCCGCCGAATGGCCGCGCCGTCTTCGGTGGGACGGGAGTCCTTCACCTGGGTCTCGCCATTGCCGCAGAACGGGCATTTCATCGGATCACCTCACGGGCCAATCGAGTCGGGCCCACACAGTATCGGCGAGGACCCGCTCAACCCGATCGGATCCCCCGCATTAGCCCATTTGGGGATAAATCGGGAACCGGCTGCACAGGTCCTTCACCTTGGCGGCGACGGCCTTTTCAAGGGCGTTATTCCCGTCCGGCCCGTTCGCCTTGAGGCCGTCCAGCACCTCGGCAATGTAGTGACCGACCGTCTGGAACTCCATGACGCCGAAGCCCCGGGTCGTGCCCGCCGGCGTGCCGACCCGGATGCCCGAGGTCACCGCCGGCTTTTCCGGATCGAACGGCACGCCGTTCTTGTTGCAGGTGATCCGCGCCCGGTCGAGCGCCTCCTCGGCCAGGTTGCCCGTGAGGCCCTTGGGCCGCAAATCCACAAGGGCGAGATGGGTGTCGGTGCCGCCGGACACGATATCGAGCCCGGAGTCCTTCAAGGTCGCCGCAAGGGCGCGGGCATTGTCGATAATGGACTGGGTGTAGGCCTTGTAGCCCGGCTGCAGCGCCTCGCCAAAGGCCACGGCCTTGGCCGCGATCACATGCATCAGCGGACCGCCCTGGAGCCCCGGAAAGACCGCCGAATTGAACTTTTTCCCAAGATCGGGATCGTCCGACAGAATCAGGCCGCCCCGCGGACCGCGCAGGGTCTTGTGGGTCGTGGTTGTGACCACATGGGCATGGGGGAAGGGGCTGGGATGCACACCGCCGGCCACGAGCCCGGAGAAATGAGCCATGTCCACGTGGAGATAGGCGCCCACGGAATCGGCAATCTTGCGGAAACGGGAGAAGTCGATGACGCGGGGATAGGCGGAACCCCCGGCCAGGATGATCTTCGGCTTGTGCTCCTCTGCGAGGCGCGCGACCTCGTCATAGTCGATTAAGTGATCGTCGCGGCGCACCCCATATTGGATGGCATTGAACCACTTGCCCGAGAGGTTTGGCTTCGCGCCATGGGTCAGGTGCCCGCCGGCATCAAGGCTCATGCCGAGGATCGTGTCCCCCGGCTTGATCAAAGCCAGAAACACGGCCTGGTTGGCCTGGGCGCCCGAATGGGGCTGCACATTGGCGTAAGCGCAGCCGAACAGACGCGTCGCCCGGTCGATGGCCAACCGTTCAGCCACGTCCATGAATTCGCAGCCCGCATAGTAGCGCCGGCCCGGATAGCCTTCGGCATATTTATTGGTGAAGATCGAGCCCTGGGCCTCCAGAACCGCGCGGCTGACAATGTTTTCGGATGCAATGAGTTCGATCTGGTCCTGCTGGCGATGCACTTCGGATTCCAGCGCCGCGAACAATTCCGGATCGGTCTGCGTCACGGACTGGCCAAAAAAGCTGTCGATCACGTCTTCGCGGGCAGCGGGGGATGCAATGCTCATAGTGACGTCCTTTCACTCAAGGGATGGGTCATCAAACAAATCATGGTGCCGGTCCGCCGTCGGTCGATCGGGTGGACAGCGCGTTGGGCAGATCTCTGGGCGCTTTGGCCTCTTGCCGGTCGACACAAGGCGTGGGTTCCGGGCGATACGGTGTGATCCTGATGAGATGGTGCGTTTCGTCTGGAGGGGGACCGGCCCGGCGGTCCTTCGACGCACACACGCAAGAGGGAGCCCGGCGCGGGTGGCCGAGCCCCTAGACGATCACAGTCAAAAACAGGAAATGAAGTGACGGCGCGATTGTGGAATGCGGTGTCAGTCCTGTTGGGGTCAGCGCCTTGAGAGCGCTTGTGACCGAATGGGTCGGCGGGGGATCACGCCCCGCCCTGCGATGGCGCCCTTATACCACAGGCTGCGAAAATCAAACCAGTGCGGCCGATCTGGCAGGAAAAAGCGGCTCTGGCGGCTCCTGGTTCCCGTCGCTTTCAACGGATGGCCTCGATCATTGGGACCCCGCGTCCCGTGGTGCCGCGGCCACCGCCCAATGGTCCATTTCTTATTTGGTTTCAAAGACGGGGTCGGGCCCGGCTTCGACCATCCCGGCTCGGTCGAAGCGGTGCGGGCCCCTCGGCAGGACTCCCCGCCCTTGTGCTCTGCGTCACTGCTTGAAACGGGCAACAGCGCACGAATGTTCCGAAGGCCGGGCAAGAGTATGCCAGCGCCGCCCTTTGCATTGACCGGGCGTCAACCCGTTTGGGACACCATAGCGACGTCTTGATTGGAGGCGTTCAACGCTGGGGCGCTATACAGGGTCGGTCGAAGACGCTACGACCTAATCTCCCGGCCTTGTGACGTTCCTGCGACTCATGGCAGTTCTCACTCAGGTTGTAAGATGTCTGTACTGTTATGTGTATTAGCGTTCCTTTGGGGTGTTGGCAGTATTGAGCAGGCCTTTCGGTCGACAGATCAGAACGGTGTACCAAAGGTCCGCAACACCCCTCCGCCGCAGCCGACACCTTCGCTGATATGCCGCGCGTCAGCCTTACGTAAGGGAAACGTCCTACGCGGTCTGGATGGGTATTATTTCGGCTGCATACCACATCTATTGTATGCCCTAATGCATTGACCACACTTTCGCCGCCCGATGGGGTCAGCCTCCAGGTCTTCAGCGCTTGTCCATTCATCGGGCAATGGAGAAGCCCTGATTTTCTTGAGGCAATTAGGGGCGTCAAGGTCACGCTCAAATGGATAACGTCTTCAAGATACCAAAAAAATCTATCTTGTGATTATTGACAAAAACACCGACACCGAAAATGTTGGTAGTCTGTTGGTAACCAGTCCAGTTATAAGCATCACAAACTGGTTCATTGGGCGGGCGGTTACAATCCTGAGAAGTTTCAAACGCGGAACACGTAAAGAGGCGAGTAGATGAGCGAAACTCACGTCGAATCTGATCTTAGTCACGAAGAAATGTTGCGCCTTGCAACCGATATCGTTGCGGCCTATGTCAGCCACAACCAAGTACCGGCGGCGGAAGTGCCCAACATGATCCGGAGCGTGCATGGTGCGCTTGGCACCCTGCGTGAAGGGACGGTAGAAGAACCGGTCGTGCCGCAAAAACCGGCCATCCCCGTCAAGAAATCAGTAACCGATGATTACATTATTTGCTTGGAAGACGGCAAAAAGCTGAAAATGCTGAAGCGTTATTTGCGGTCTAATTATGACATGAGCCCTGAAGAATATCGGGCGAAGTGGGGTCTTCCGCCGGATTATCCCATGGTGGCGCCGAACTACGCGGCCCAGCGGTCTGAATTTGCCAAGAAAATCGGTCTTGGTCGCGGCGGCCGCAAGACGGCATCAAGAACGCGCCGCAAGGCTTGATTGCACTGAGATCAGGGAAAAGCGCTCGCGCGATAGACTCGAGCGCTTTTCCCATGACGATCGATATTCGGAAGCTCAAATTTTTCAAGCAATTTAGAACCATTTACACGTGTAAATATTTAATTGATCGCGCATAGTCACGTCATGAACCGCAACGAATCTGACCGTGATAGACCCTTGTGATCGAGCCCGTGGACAGGTTGCCGGCGCGTATGGATCGGGCGTCTAAAAAAACACCGCCGATGGATTGAAATGGGTCCCGCAAAGAAGACCAACCGTTCTTGAAGTCTTGAACCGTCAGGACCATTACGCCCGGGCTGCCCTCTGGCTCTGGTTCGAGAACGGGCGGCATCCGTTCATAGCCTCCAGCTTCACCGGGATGCCGATCCCTTGTTTTTTCGGCCGACCCATCCAGAAGGAACAGATCGGACGGCGCGGCAGTGGCCCCCTCACCGGGGGTCACCGCACGAGATTGTGTTGGGGTCCGCCCCTTTTTCGGATCAGCGATCTTAACAATGTGGGTGAGCTTCAGCGCGTGAGCACCTACACTCTTCGGTCCGATCCACACGAGAAAAGGATGCCGCCCGCGATGCAGTCCCCCACCCCCTTGCGTCCCTTCACCGATCCTCAGACGACGGCGAAAGGCGAGCCCCGCGCCCGGATCGGTTGGACGGGCCTCAAGACGCTTTGGCTGAACACGGGCACCCTTTGCAACATCGCCTGCCGCAACTGTTATATTGACAGCAGCCCGACCAACGACCGGCTGGTCTATCTCTCCCTGGCCGACGTCACGCCCTTTCTCGACGAGATCGATGCCGCCGGAACGGGCCCGGTGGAAATCGGCATCACTGGCGGTGAGCCGTTCATGGCGCCGGACAGTCTTGCCATCATGGACGCTTGCCTCGCCCACGGGCACCGGCTCCTTGTGCTGACGAATGCCATGCGGCCCATGATGCGGCCGCGAATCCAGGCCGGGCTGCGGGACCTTGCGGCCCGCTTCCCACACGCGCTGCGCCTGCGCGTGTCCCTCGATCACCATGAGCGGGACCGGCACGACGCGGAGCGGGGCGCCGGGTCTTTCGCCCTCGCGATGGAGGGCCTCGCCTGGCTGGCCGCCGCGGGCATCCCGACGGCCATCGCCGGACGCCACGCCCTCGCCGAGGAAAGCGAGACCCAAGCGCGGGCCGCCTATGGCCGCCTTGCCCGTTCCGTGGGCCTGGCGCTCGACGAGACCGATCCGTCCCAGCTTGTTCTGTTCCCGGAAATGCGTGAGGACGGAGCGCCCCCGGAGATCACCGATGCCTGCTGGGGCCTGCTCGGCGTCGATCCGGCCTCGATCATGTGTGCCAGCCAGCGCATGGTGATCCGCCGCAAGGGTTCCGAGCGGGCGAGCGTGACGGCCTGCACACTGATCGTTGACGACCCAGCCTTCGAGCTTGGCACGACCCTGGCCGAGGCAACCCGGGACCCGGTGCCCCTGAACCACCCCTGGTGCGCCAGCTTCTGCGTCCTCGGCGGCGGCTCCTGCTCCGCCTGACACCTGTCAGCAGACGGATACCTTGAGCCCACGCCTCACGGGCATCGCACCCCTACTCCCCACCCGATGATGAAAGAGTGAAATTTATATAATTGAATCAGTAATTTGCAAAATATCTGTGGAAAAGCACCGTCATCTATTGCGGCGATTACGCTCCGTAGGCAAATTGAATGATGCACGCATGGCGCTACGGTACAGTTGACTTCGTTGAGATGCACGCCTGCCCCATAGCTGGATAACAGTCGTTCCTCCAAGTCTCGCTAGGGTGATGTTCGTCTGAGTAGACTGAAGCATGGGCGACTTCAAACACATGTCATGGCGGTTCCGTTTCACCCGTTGCGAAATCGCACATGCTTGCCGCCACCAAGCGAGGACCCCGGCGCAAAGATCAGGGACAGGTCCGCGTCGGTCTCCTCATCGCGCTCGATGCGCTGCGCGCTTTCGAGCAAGCGTCCAAGCTGGATGAAGCCGGGCACGCCTTCCCCGGTCGGCTTCTGGAAGGTGTCATCGCCGGGTCGTTTGAATCGCAGCGCCCCAAGCCGTGACACGTCGGATACGCCTAGCAGAAAGTCCGCTTCGTGCAGGGTTTGCGGCGCACGCCCTTCGCCCCGCGCGGCACGCCGTTCAGCGCGCTGCATCAGCCGTCGCCCCCAGGTATCAGGCGCAGAGTCGCCGATGGAGCCGAACATCTCGCGGCCATCGCCTGGATGGAACATGCCCTTGCCGACGGCGAACCCCGATTCCAACGAAAAGCGCGCCGGATGGGCAAGCCAGTCTTCATGATACTGAAACGTCACCGACTCCCGCCCGCGCGCCGCCTGCCGGAACAGTGTCCCGACGCGGATCGTCTCTCCGGCGAGCGAAATATGAACCCGTATTCCCCGGATGATTTTCCGATTGCGTACGTCTGAGCGCCGATTCATGTCATCATTTCAATGTCTTGAGATGAATGTACGAGGCGTTTCATGGACGGCACAGCGGGTGAAGGTGATCGGGGTGCCTTGCGGGTCGGTTTCGACCGCCGTTTGAAGCTGGAATTTCACGGCTCCCGCCTCACCTCCGATGCTGGTCTGCTGGCTTTTCGGGAGCTGGATGAGGCGCTCGGGTTGACGGACTTGGCGGGGGACGCACTCACCGACAGCCGCACCGGC
>JBHJGV010000086.1:0-54412 GCA_050331455.1 Alphaproteobacteria bacterium | reverse complement strand
GGCGTTTTGGTTGGGCTCCTGCGGCGGGGCTGGGGGGTGTGGGGGGGGGTGGGGCCGCGCCTTGTGGGGGTGGCGCCCGCCCTCCGGGGGGGGCCGCGGCGGGGGGGGGCGGGCTCCGCCGTGTCGGCGGGGCTGGGGCCGCTCATTGTTTGGCTCGCGCGGGCCCATCGGGGGGCCCTGACGCCGGGGTGGGCGGTCCTGTCCGGGGCCATGATCAAGGCGGGCATCCTTGGCATGGCCCTGTGCCTGCCGCTGGTGCCGGGGGCCAGCGCGGCTGAACGGCTCGGACCGGTCATAGGCCTTGTCGGTTTGTGGACGGCCTTTTACGGCGCGGCCTTTGGCGTGTTCCAGGCCAATCCGAAGACGGTCCTCGCCTATTCCAGCCTCAGCCAGATGGGACTGATTGTGGCGGGCCTCGGCCTTGCCCTCTGCGCCCCGGCCCTCGCGCCGGCGGTGCTGACCGCGATGACGGTCTATGCGGTGCACCACGGCCTCGCTAAGGCGGCCCTTTTTTTCGCCGTCGGCACCGTGGAACGCGCCGCGAGCGGCACGGCTCGGAGGGGCGCGCTGCTTGTTGCAGGCCTGTGTGCCCTTTCCATTGCCGGCGCGCCGCTCACCGGTGGTGGCTTCGCCAAGGATCTGCTCAAGGATGCTGCCGCCGACGGCAAAGCCGTCTGGCTGGGCGCCCTGATCTACGGCGCGCTGCCATTTTCCGCCCTCGCCACAGCGCTGTTGTTGATCCGGTTTCTGCTGCGCCTGACCACGAAGCCGGCCGGCCGCGGGGCCGGCGGCTATCTGTGGGCGCCCTTCCTGGTGGCGGCATTGGGCGCGCAGGTGCTGCCCTGGCTCCTGGGCGAGCCCAAAGCGCTGACCCTATCGGCCGCCTGGGCCTCGGCCTGGCCGCTTCTTCTTGCCATGGCCCTTGGCGCCGCCGTGGTCGCAGGGGGGCGGCGCCATGCAGCCGGCCAAGACCGGCCGCGGGACCTGCCCACCCTGCCCGAGGGCGACCTGTTGGCTTTCATTCGCGTCGTGCCCAATCCGGCGCGCCTGTTCGATGCGGAGACGGACAAGAAAGAGGCGACCGGGACGACGGTCGCCCCGTCGGTCCTGGACCCCATGATCGCCGCCGGCGAAGCCCTGGCCCGGGACCGCCTGGGGGCCGCGCTGCTTTTCATTGCCGCGGCACTCGCCCTCGGCGTCGCGGTCTTCGCCGGATGATGCAAAGCCGGGCGCGCGATCAGCGGCGCTCGGCCAGTCGGATGGCCGCCCACAGCGCGGCGACGGAGGGAAGGACCACAGCGACTAGGTCGAAGGCAAACACCGTGTCGAGGGGAAAGCCTCGCATGCTCCAGATCTGAAGATGGAACACGGCATGGAGCGACGGCCATGACGCGCCGCAGAGCGCGGCCGTGCGGTTTCGCCCCCATCCGCCCCACAAAAGGGCGCCGCCGCTGGCCAAAAAGGCCAGTCCCACATCGCGGATGAAATGGATGCTGAAGGGTCCCATGACAGCCAGGCCCGGGACCGTCTCGTAAAAGACAGTCGGCATAAAGAGGATAAAGACGCCGGTCAGGATCGACCCGCCACCGACCGCGAAAAGCACAAGCCTGCCCATTGGTCACAGCACCATCTGCGTCTGGGTGACGAGGGCGACGCGCTTTCCGTCCTCGCCGGCGATCTCGGTCTGCCAGACCGACAGGCGCGCCCCGATCTTCACCGGCTTTGCAACGCCGATCACGGTGCTGCCTTGCTTGGCGCCGCCGAGAAAGTTGGTCTTGCTTTCAATCGTCGTCGTGCCGGCGGCGCCCTCGGGCAGGGTCATGAAGGCTCCGACCGCACCCAGGGCATCGGCAAAGGCCATGATCGCGCCGCCATGCATGATGTGCCGTGTGGTGCACAGATCGGCCCGCACCACCAATTCTCCGCGCACGCTCTCAGCGCTGGCGTCCGTCACCTGGACGCCCATCAGGCGCGAAAACGGCATCATGTCTGCGGGATTGTCGCTCATATCGGGCTCCTGACTGAGTGGATGGCGATGGGCGCGTGACCTTCCACCGATCACCCCATGCCGATATCGGCATTTCAATAACCCGGGAGGTAAGCACCGCCCCGACATGGTTCATCATAAGCCGGGTTTGAGCACTGTTGAGATAAGTTCAGCGCTGTTGAGATAGGTCAATGCTGGTACAGAGACGGTCGGGAAGAGTGATCCCATCTGGAGATGATTGGTCATGCTCACTAAGCCGTTCATGACGACCCATGAGGTTGCGGAGCTTCTGAAAGTCAGCGAGCCGACCGTGCGCACCTGGATTCACGGGCACGATTTGAGAGCTGTGAAGCTGGGGCGGGAGTTCCGTGTCGCGGTCAAAGATCTGGAAGCCTTCGTCAACGAACGGGCCACCCGGGAGCCGAGTTGGAAACTCGGTCCCTGACCGGCACCACCGGATCGGCAACCGGGCCACAGGGCCCTGGGATGCACCCTGGCGGCGGCCTGCCCGGGCGCGCGTCCTGGCATGACCAGAAAAGGCGTAAGGAGAGCACCGCCCATGGCCCGTCGGACCCTGAGGGACACCGCCTCTGCCAAGGATCGCGGACCGGATTGGCACGATCAGCCCGTCGCTGCGGTCCTGGAGCGCCTGGACGCCTCCGCGGACGGTCTCGACACCGGCGCCGTTGCGGCCCGTCGGGACCGCTTTGGCCCCAACCGCATGCCCGAGGCGGCCCGGCCGAGCGCCCTGATGCGCTTCCTGCGCCAGTTCGACAATGTGTTGATCTATGTCCTGCTTGGGGCGGCCGGCCTGACGGCCGTGTTCGGCCATTACGTGGACACGGGCGTGATCCTGGCCGTCGTGGTGGTCAATGCCGTCATCGGCTTCATCCAGGAAGGCAAGGCGGAGGGCGCCCTGGCCGCCATCCGGGACATGCTCGCCCCCCAGGCCACGGTCTTACGGGCCGGCCGGCGGCAGGCGGTGGCGAGCGAGGATCTGGTGCCCGGCGATGTGGTGCTGTTGGAGGCCGGCGACCGGGTTCCGGCGGATCTGCGCATGCTCGCGGTGCGGGGTCTGCGGATCAATGAGGCCGTGCTGACCGGAGAGTCCCTGCCCGTGGAGAAGGACCCGGAGCCGGTCCCGGCGGGTGCGGCCCTGGGGGACCAGCGCTCCATGGCCTTCAGCGGCACCATCGTTGCCGCAGGCCAGGGCAGGGGCGTCGCGGTGGCGACCGGCGCCGCCACCGAGATCGGCAAGATCAGCAAGCTGATCGCTTCTGTGACCACGATCGAGACGCCCCTGCTGCGCCAGATGGCCGTGTTCAGCAAGTGGCTGACCGCTTTCATTCTTGGGGTCAGTGCACTGATCGTTCTCTATGGTCTCACCCTGGGCGGGTTCGAGTTCACCAAAATCTTCATGATCGTGGTCGGCCTTGCCGTCGCGGCGATCCCGGAGGGCCTGCCGGCCATCCTCACCGTGACCCTGGCGATCGGCGTGGAAGGCATGGCGCGGCGCAACGCCATTGTTCGCCGTTTGCCGGCCATTGAAGCCCTGGGTTCGGTTTCGGTCATCTGTTCCGACAAGACCGGGACCCTGACCCGCAATGAGATGATGGTCGCCTCGGTCGTCACGCCGAGCCGGTCCTTCATCGTGTCGGGCAGCGGCTATGCCCCCGACGGGGCCCTGTGCGCGGACGGCGCGGATGTGCACCCGGCCGAGGATCCCCTTCTGACGGCCGTGGTCACCGCCGGCCTGCTGTGCAATGAGGCGGACCTCGTGCAATGCGGTGCCCAGGGATGGTCCGTGCGGGGCGATCCCATGGAGGGGGCCCTTTTGGCCCTGGGCCACAAGGCCGGCCTCATCCCGGAGGATGCCCGCGGCGCCCTGCCGAGAACCGATACCATTCCCTTCGATTCCAGCCACCGCTTTATGGCGACGTTGCACCATGACCATGAGGGCCACGGCGTCATCTATGTCAAAGGGGCGCCGGAACGCCTGCTCGCCATGTGTCGGTTCGAGGGCAGCGAGATGGGCGAGCGCGTGGACCTGGAACGGGACCGCTGGCAGGCAGTGGCCGCCGAAATCGCGGCGCGCGGCGAACGGGTGCTGGCCGTGGCCATGCGGGAGGTCTCCGTCGAGCACACGACCCTGTCCTTCCGGGACGTGGAGGAGGGGCTGACCCTAATCGGCCTGGTGGGCCTCATCGATCCGCCCCGTGAGGAAGCAATCCGCGCGGTCGCCGACTGCCGCAGCGCCGGCATCCGGGTCAAGATGATCACCGGTGATCACGCCGGAACGGCGAGCGCCATCGCCCGCAAGCTGGGCCTGGAGAATCCCGGCGCGGTCCTGGAGGGCACGGATATCGACCGGCTCGATGACGAGGCCCTCAAGGCTAAGGTCAGTGCGGTGGACGTTTTTGCCCGGACCACCCCGGAACACAAGCTGCGCCTTGTCGAAGCGCTCCAGGCCCAGGGCGCCGTCGTGGCCATGACCGGCGACGGCGTGAACGACGCGCCGGCCCTCAAACGCGCCGATATCGGTGTCGCCATGGGCGGAAAGGGCACCGAGGCCGCCAAGGAGGCCGCGGAGATCGTGCTGGCCGACGACAATTTCGCGACGGTCGCCCAGTCCGTCCGCGCGGGCCGGGTGGTCTATGACAATCTGAAAAAAGCGATCACGTTCCTGTTGCCGGTCAATGGCGGCGAGTCCGTCAGCCTCGTGCTGGCGATCCTCTTTGGCCTGACCTTGCCGATCACGCCGGTGCAAATCCTGTGGGTGAACATGGTGAGTTCGGTGCTGCTCGCCATGACCCTTGCCTTCGAGCCCGCGGAGCCTGACATCATGCGCCGCCCGCCCCGGGCCGGGGACGAACCGATCCTTTCGGGTCTCGTCCTGTGGCGCGTCGCCTTTGTCTCGGCCTTGTTCTGTGCGGGGATTTTCGGAAAATTCGCACTGGCCCAGGCCCAGGGGGCCGGGGTCGAGGAGGCCCGGACGGTCGCGGTCAACACCTTGGTGGTGATGGAGATCTTCTACCTGTTTTCGGTCCGCTACCTGAACAACCCGTCCCTGACCCTGACGGGCGTTCTGGGCACCCGGCCTGTCCTTCTGGCCGTCTCCGCCGTCGCCATGCTCCAGGGTCTATTCACCTATGCGCCCTTCATGGAGGCCTTTTTCGACACCCGGCCGCTGAGCCCCATGGACGCGCTTCAGATCCTGGCCGTCGGCGTGGCCTTCTTCCTGGTCCTGGAGGCGGAAAAACGGATCCGCCGCCGGGTCTCGGTCCGGATCGGCCCGGCCTCAATCCATAGCGCACGGACGAAAGCCTGATGAGCGACGCGATCAACAGCTACATCTTCTACGAGGTCGCCACTCTGCTGGTCCTCGCCTCGACCATCGGCTTTGTGGGTCTGCTCCTGCGCCAGCCCCTGATCGTTTCGTTCATCGTCGTCGGGATCATGGCCGGGCCGTCCGGTCTCGATATCGCCCGATCCGACGAGGCGATCGATCTGCTGGCGGAGCTTGGCATCGCCGTCCTGCTGTTCCTGGTCGGGCTCAAGCTCGACCTGACGCTGGTGCGCACGCTCGGTCCGGTGGCCCTGATGACCGGGTTGGGCCAAGTCGCTTTCACGACCCTGTTCGGCTTTTTCATCGGTCTCGGCGTGGGGCTCGACGTGACGACGAGCCTTTACGTGGCGGTCGCGCTGACATTTTCCTCGACGATCATCATCGTCAAGCTGTTGTCGGACAAACGGGAGATCGATTCCCTGCACGGGCGCATCGCCCTTGGGTTCCTGATCGTCCAGGACATCGTGGTCGTCCTCGCCATGATCGTGCTGTCGGCCATCGGCGTGGGCAGTGGAGAGGAAGCGGCCTATACGGATATTCTGGCGGTGTTCGGTTACGGCGCCCTGAGCCTGCTGGCGGTGGGCCTGTTCATCCGTTTCCTCGCCAATCCCCTGGTGGAGCGCCTTGCCAGGGCCCCGGAACTGCTGGTCTCCTTTGCCATCGGTCTCGCCGCGCTTCTGGCGGCAGTGGGCCATTATCTGGGTTTCGGCAAGGAGCTGGGCGGATTGCTGGCCGGCGTGGCCCTGGCCTCGACGCCCTTTCGCGAGGCGATTGCCGCGCGTCTCGCCTCCTTGCGGGATTTCCTGCTTCTGTTCTTCTTCATCGCGCTGGGGGCATCCCTCGATCTGTCGATCCTGGGGCAAAGTGTTGGTCCGGCCGTCGTCCTGTCCCTCTTTGTCTTGATCGGCAATCCGTTGATCGTGCTCCTGATCATGATGGCGCTGGGCTATCACCGGCGCACCGGTTTTCTCGCGGGCCTGACCGTCGCCCAGATCAGCGAGTTTTCCCTGATCTTCATGGCCATGGGCGTGTCCATCGGGCATGTGGACGAGACCGCTTTGGGGCTCGTCACCCTGGTGGGCCTCATCACGATTGCCGCGTCCACCTATTTGATAACCTATTCCCACACTATCTATGCGTGGCTTGAGCCCGTGTTGTCCCGGCTCGATCCGCGCAAGGATGAGGCCGGGTCGGACCCGGACGGCATGGCGCCCGGGGCCAAGCACACGGTGATCCTGTTCGGACTTGGGCGCTACGGCCTTGCCATCGCGGAGGCATTGTACAGCCGGGGCTGGTCCGTGCTCGGAATCGATTTTGATCCCATGGCTGTGCGCCATGCCCGGGAACGGGGCATCGAGGCCCTTTACGGTGATGCGACCGATCCGGAGTTTCTGGGGCATCTGCCCTTGACCGGGGTCACCTGGGCCGTGTCGGCGGTGCCTTACCACGACACCGGCGTTTCCCACGACGATCCGCGTCGTTCGCTGATCGGGGCCTTGAAGAGCGCCGGATTTTCGGGCCGCATCGCCGTGGCCGCCCATTCGGACGATGCCGCCGGCCAATGGCGCAGCGCCGGCGCCCATATCGTGTTGATGCCGTTTCGGGACGCAGCGGCCCATGCGGCCCGACTGATCGGGGACAATGGCCTTCCCGCGCGGACCGGGCAGCCTGCAACCGATCCCCTTGGCCAAAAGGAGTTGCCCGGATGAACCAGACTGCACCGCACGGCACGGCACCGGCAATGGCGCCGCTCAAGCGGATTTTGGCCGTATGCACCCGCGAGGAGACGGACGCCAAGACCCTGGAGGCCGCCCTCGTGCTGGCGGACCGGTGGGGCGCAGCGCTCCAGATTCTGACGGTCGTCGAAATGCCTGCGGAACTCGACCGGTTGGCCCGGGCCACGGGCACCACCCGCGCCGAGGGCGAGCAGCGTCTTATCGAGTCCCATACGCAGCGTCTCCAGGCCCTCGCGGCGTCCGTGGCGCCGGGCCGGTCGCTCCCGGTGGATGTCCGGGTGGGCAAATGTTTTCTGGAGATCATCCGGCATGTCCTGGCCCACAGGGTGGATTTGGTGGTCAAGACAGCGGAGGATCTCGGCGGGTCCCTACGGTTCCTCTTTGCCAGCACGGACCAACACCTGTTGCGCAAATGTCCGTGTCCGGTGTGGCTGCGCCTTGCCGATCGCGCGCCCACGGCGCCGTCCGGCACACGGCTCGCCAAGACCATCCTGGCGGCCGTCGATGTGGATGCGGCCCTCACCGATGAGCCGGACACCCAGCAGGCACTCAACCGGTCCATCGTCGAGACGGCGGCGGCCATGGCGGCCGTCGACGGCGCGACGATCCGGCTCCTCCATGTGTGGGATGCTCCGAGCGAAGGGCTCATTCGGCTGTGGTCCCCGGACACGTCGGATCACGGGACCGCCGAGCGATATGTGCGTGACGTGCAGATGGCCCATCGCCGGGCCCTCGACCATCTGATCGCGGGCGCGCGCACCTGGATCGGAAAGGATTTGGCGAGCCGGATCACCTTCGTGCCCATGCTGCGCCACGGTGTGGCCCGCGCCGTCATTCCGGAGGAAGTCGCGGCGACCCATGCGGATCTTCTCGTGATGGGGACAATCGCCCGGATCGGCGTGCCGGGCTTCATCATCGGCAACACCGCCGAGGACGTGTTGAACAGTGTGGACTGCCCCGTCGTGACCGTGAAGCCCCCGGGCTATGTCAGCCCCGTGATCGCTTGGCCCGACCGGTAAGGCGCGGTCGTTCAGGCCGGAAGCGGGCTGCTGACCGGCGGATAAAGGGTGTCCATGGGCACGGACCGTCCGTCGTCCATCACGATGCGCACATGGTGGCGGCGCAGCCGGCGCGGCTCATGCACACCGCAGGAATGGGCGATGGTCTCCACCTCGTGGACCAGATTCTTGCAATAATGGGCGACACGGACGGCTTTCTCCCGTGGGTCAAGCCCGGCCTGCAGCCGCTTGTCATGGGTCGTCACACCGGTCGGGCAGGTGTTCTTGTTGCATTTCAGGGCCTGGATACAGCCCAGGGCGAACATGAAGCCCCGGGCCGACACGACGGCATCGGCGCCCGCGCAAAGAGCCCAGGCGACGCCTGCGGGCGTGACGAGCTTGCCCGAGCAGACCAGTCGGATGCGGTCCTTCAGGTGGGCCCGGCAAAGAATATCCGCCACGAGAGGAAGGGATTCCCGCAAGGTCAGGCCCACATTGTCCATCAGCGGCATGGGCGCCGCACCCGTCCCGCCGTCGCCGCTGTCCACGGTGATGAAATCCGGTGCGCTTTCCAGGCCGCGCGCATGGATCGCCTCGCACAGCTTTTCCAGCCAGCCATAGGCGCCCACCACGGCTTTGAAGCCGACGGGCTTACCCGTAATCATCCGGACCCGTTCGATAAAGTCCAGCAGGTCGTCCACGGAATCGATTTCCGGATGCCGGTTGGGCGAGATGGAATCCGTCCCCACGGGGATGCCGCGGATCGCTGCGATCTCGGGTGTCACCTTTTCGCCGGGCAGGATGCCCCCCTTGCCCGGCTTCGCGCCCTGACTCAGCTTGATCTCGAACATCTTGACGGCGTCATGGGCCGCGACGGCGCGCAATTTGTCCTCGGACAGACCGCCGTCCTCGCCCCTGACACCGTATTTGGCCGTGCCGATCTGAAAGACGATGTCCGCGCCGCCCTCCAGATGAAAGGGCGACAGGGCCCCTTCGCCGGTATTGAGCCAGCAGCCGGCCATGCGCGCGCCATTGGACAGGGCCAAGGTCGCGGGCCGCGAGATCGCCCCGTAGCTCATGCCGGAAATGTTGAAGATGGAGCGGGATTGGTAGGGGTGTCGGCAGAAGGGCCCGAATTCCAGGGGCCGGGTCGCCGCCGCGTCTTTCTCAAGCGTGGGAAAGGCGCAATTGACGAAAATCGGTGTGCCGGGAACGGACAATTGCCGCGTTGAGCCGAAGGCGATGGTGTTGTCCTTGTCGAGGGAGGCCCGGTTGACCCAGTCCCGCTCGGCCCGGTTGAAGGGCATCTCCTCCCGGTCCATGGCGAAGAAATACTGCCGGAAGAACTCGCCCAGGCTGGAAAACAGATACCGGAAATGTCCGAGAACGGGATAATTCCGGATCACGGCGTCTTTGGTCTGGGTGACGTCGACGATGAACAGGACAATGACCAACAGCGCTGAGAAGCCCACGCCGATCACGAACAGGGCGACCAGCAGATCCATGAGGCCGACGATCCAGTCGGGGAGCCAGAGCATGTCGATTTCTTCCTTCGAGACGGTCTTTGGACAGGCGGCCTCGCTCATCCGAGACCAAGACGCGTAAAGCTGAGCTCACACGCTACCGATCCCCGGAAGCCTATCCCAGGTCTTTCGGTGCCACGGATTTTTGGGTGCCTCAGGTCTTTCGCTGGGACCGGATGCGGGCGGCAATGCCATTCGACGCTGCTTGAAGGTCAAACAATCCGGGGGAAGACAACAGCCTGGCGATGGGATGCACAGACTTACCCTGCGCGAAACCATGGCGCAGGTGGACCATGCCACTGATGGACATATCGAAAGGGGTGAGGAATTTGGCTCCCCGGGCCGGACTCGAACCAGCGACCGAGCGGTTAACAGCCGCTTGCTCTACCAACTGAGCTACCGGGGAGCAGGGCGGAGACCTCCGCGAGCCCTGTTCCTAGCAATGGGCGCCCAGGGCCTCAACCCCTTTTTTCGATCCGGTCCGCGAGGGGCCGGGAGCCGGTTCCGGACGGAGCCGATTTCTGGATCACCGTCAGCAGCATTTCGAGTTCGGCGAGTTTGAGGTCGCGGAGCACCCGGCGCACCTCATGGCGGCCCATCACATCCTCGACCCATTGATCGAGCGCCGCATATGCCGGATCCAGCGCCACTCCGCACCCTCCCTGTGACAAATCACGCATGGCACCGCTCCGCCAAACGCAGACGGTCCTCGCGTGCGCTCGACACTACCGCTCACGGGGTAAATGACCCGTAATCAACCGCCCGCAATCCGGCGCCCGTAATCAACCGATGACCGGCGACGACAAGTCCGCCTCAGCGGCAACGCACCGAAATGATAGCGGGACATGGACCAGGGAAAGATGGACCGGGGACCAGGGAAAGATGGACCGGGGAAAGAAAGCATGTGGAGGCCACGGCCGGACTCGAACCGGCGTACACGGCTTTGCAGGCCGCTGCGTAACCACTCCGCCACGTGGCCTCACGCATTGCCAAGAACCGCCATGGGACGGCGGATCGGCACAAGATCTTTTCCGTAACAGAGCCTGTGGGTCCTGACAATCACGTCGGGTGCGGCCCGGCTTTTCTTCGATTACGCCAAGGGTTTGTCAATCCCGATGAGGCCCAGTATAAGCCGCGCAGGGGCCATGGAGCGCCCGGCGGTGCGTGTGGCGCCGGCGGGCTTCCCCAGGCCGTCCGGACCGCCCGATGATGGATCTCCCATGATGGATTTTGGTAAAGCGCGGGCCGCCATGGTCGAAGGTCAGGTGCGCGCCAATGACGTGACGGATACGCGTCTGCAACAGGCGATGCTGACCGTGCCGCGCGAATTGTTCGTGCCGAAAAGCCGGCGCAGCCTCGCCTATATGGGCGAGAGCGTGGACCTCGGCGAGGGGCGGCACCTCATGGATCCGCGGACTTTCGGAAAGCTGATCCAGGCGCTTGATGTTCGCCCGGGCGATGTGGTGCTCGATATCGGCTGCGCGACAGGCTACGGCGCGGCCGTCCTCAGCGCCATGGCCGAAACGGTGATCGGGCTTGAGAACGACGAGGTTCTCGCCTCCAGCGCCACCCACACGCTGATGGAATTGGGGGTCGACAATGCCGCCATCATGTGCGGCGACCTTGCCGCGGGCGCTCCGGACCATGGGCCCTATGACGTCATTCTGGTCAGTGGCGGCGTCGAGGTGGTGCCGGACGCCTGGGCGGAGCAGCTTGCCGATGGCGGGCGGATGGGCGTGGTCGTCATGACGGGGCCCATGGGCCGGGCCATGCTTTATTTGCGCACGGGCGACCATGTCAGTTCCCGTGTTGTGTTCGATTCGACCCTGCCGGTGATGGAAGGGTTTACGCGTCCGGAAGAGTTCGTGTTTTGACACGATAAGGCACGGGATGTCCTTGGCCCCGAGGGTGCAGCGGTGCATGCAGAGGGTTTGGCGCAGCCGCCAAATCCATGGACCCGTGCCGGTTATGGCGATACGGTCACCCGCGCGCATCGGGCGGTACGCGCAAGGGCAAGCAGGAGTGAAATCAGGTGATGGTCCTTAAAGGCAGATCTTCCAAGCGATCGGCAACGGCTTTGTGGTTGGGAGCGCTCGCCGCGGGGGCGGCCTATGTGTTGATGCCTGCACCGGGCGAGGCTGCCGTGAACAGTCTGGAGGAAGCCTTTGTCCAGGCCTACCGGACGAACCCGACTCTGCTCGCCCAGCGGGCAGCCCTGCGCGCCGTTGACGAGAACGTGAATCAGGCCGTGTCCGGTTGGAAGCCGCGGGTGACCGCGAGCGCGAGCTACCAGGTCTCCGACGAACAGGTCGACTCGGTGATTTTCGAGCCCCAGTTCGGCTTCGACGTGGACGGCAATGGCCAGCTCGAGGCGGTGCAGCAGTCAACCGAGACGGACGCCACCACGCTGAACTATGGCGTGACCATCGATCAAAACGTCTTCCGCGGGTTCAGGACGCTCAACGAGACCCGCCAGGCGAAGGCCAATGTCCAGGCTGCCCGCGAACAGCTCAAGATCACCGAAATTCAGGTCCTCCTCGACACCGTCACGGCGTATATGGACGTGCTTCGGGACGAGGCCGTCGTGCGGTTGAGCACGAACAACGTTCAGGTTCTCAGCCGGCAGCTCGAAGCGGCTCAGGACCGGTTCCGGGTCGGCGAGATTACCCGGACCGATGTGGCCCAGGCGGAAGCCCGCCTCAGCGGCGCTCAGTCGAACTTGATTTCAGCCGAAGCCCAGTTGACGAACAGCCGGGCCGCCTTCGAACAGGTGGTCGGCGAAACGCCCGGCGGTCTCATCGCTCCGCCGGAATTGCCCGCGCTGCCGGGAACGGAAGATGAAGCGGAAAATATCGCGCTTCAGCAGAACCCGAACCTGCGCTCGGCGAAACAGGCAGAAGAGGCCTCACGTTATGCGATCCGGGTCGCCCGGGGCGCTCTGCTGCCCACGGTAACGCTCCAGGCGGGCTACCAGGTGTCCGATCGGAATGGCGATACGGTGCTGACCCGGCCGTTCCAGGGCGTGGTCCAGGAATTTCCGAACCCGGTGGACGACCGGGACACCGATATCGCTTCGATCACCGTGAATGTGAATGTGCCCCTTTACCAGGCCGGCGCCGAGTATTCCGCCCTGCGCCAGGCCAAACAGCTCAACAGCGAAGACAAGCTGCAGATCGTCGAAGCGGAACGGAATGTGGTCCAGCAGATCGCAAATACCTGGGAAGCCTTGCGGTCGGCCCGCGCGACCATTCAGGCCAGCCGGGAACAGGTGCGCGCCAACGAGATCGCTTTCGAAGGTGTGCAGCAGGAAGCCCAGGTGGGCTCCCGGACAACGCTCGATGTTCTGGACGCGGAGCAGGAACTGCTCGACTCGCGGGTCACGCTCGTGACGGCGGAGCGCGATGAATATGTGGCTGCGTTTCAGCTTCTGGCGGCGACGGGCTTCCTGACGGCGAACCGGCTCAACATTCAAGCGCCGATCTACGATCCCAATGATCATTATGACAAAGCCCGGAGCAAATGGATCGGGGTCGGACAGCGCGACGACTTCCGCTGAAACGTCCGCCCAATGGGCCGCCTCCGTCCCCCGACCGCATTGCGGCATGGGGGCGGTTGGTCCGGATCTGCACCGGTTCCGGACAATTCTTAACGACTCCGGCCACGGTCTTGTCTCATTTTAATGCAACGTCATAGGGTCACTGCGGCAGGGGTCAGCGGCGGCGCAGGCCTCCTGTTCGTGCTCTACGGCCGGTCCCGTATATGATGATGTCAGTCATAACGGGTCCGACGGTGCCCCATGGCATCCCGCGTGCTTAACGCTCCGGCGTGGTTGACCAGTGTGCCGGGCTTGGCCAGCGAGACGCAGAGGTTTCCAACTTTGGGTCGCGGATCGAGGTCAAGGTCAAGTCTGGAACAAGGGTAGTGCCGCTGGGCCTGAACGGGGTCCTCCGCAAGGGCAGTTGTCGGCTTCAGCCGCCGGCGGATAGTGTGGATGGCGACAGACGGAACACGGTGCTGTGCGAATAAGGTCCGAAAACGGGCCGCTTACGGAACACGGTCAGACTTCATTCCGGGCAGGTGCTTCGGCGTGGTCTGGCGGGGCAACCACGAAACTCCAACACAGAACTTTCAGGGACTCCCATGACCGATCAAGAGAACACCCAGCAGGAACCGACCATGGAAGAGATCCTGGCGTCCATTCGCCGGATCATCTCCGAGGACAATGACGAGGCCACGAAGGCCGCCGCTCCCAACGGGGCCGCACCGGCCGCCGCTGCGGCGCCCGCCCCGGCTCCGGTCCAGCCCACGCCCGTTGAAGAGCCCGCCCCCATGGCCGGCATGACCAACGGCGTCGGCCACGCACCGGCGGCCCCCCAGTCCGCGCCGGCGGCCCCCCAGTCCGCACCGATGCAATCCTCCGCAGACGTGCTGGAGCTGACCCAGGCCCAGGCCCTTCCGGAAATGGAGCCGGCCGCTCCGGTCCACCAGCCCATTGAGGAGCCGCAGCCGCTGCACCAGCCCCTGCCGGACACCCATGCCGAGGCCGCCAATACGGACACGGACTTTGCCGGCTCCGATCTGGTCGTCGTTGACCGTGACGACCACGCCGACGATGAAGCCCACGCCCTCGTCAGCGGCGATGTGGAAAGCAATGCCGCGACGGCGTTCCAGTCCCTCGGCCGCAACGTTGCCGTGAGCCGTGAGCCCTCCGGCTCCCGCACCCTTGAGACCATGGTCGAAGACATGATGCGGCCGATGCTCAAGGAATGGCTGGACGACAATCTCGGCGACATCGTCGAGGATCTGGTGGACCGGGAAGTGCGTCGGATCTCCGACCGCAGCCGCCGCTGATCGCACGTCCGTCCGACGCCAAGACCAATCCGACGCCAAGACCAATCCGACGCCGGGCCGCGACTTTCGCGGCCCGGTTTTTTTTAGCCCATGCCAGTCAGGGCGCGGGTCCCGGCCGCGAGGCCCCATATTTGCGTGGCGCCCACCTTCCTCTATCAATAGGACGTGGGAGGTGAGGACCCGGTCCCGGGGAGGACCGACGCGCCCGTGCGACCGTCTTGTGCCGCGTTTTTCTCGCATACCCAGCCCGCGCATGACCTTCGCGCATGCCATGGATCACCTTGGGGCGCCGCTTGCCCCTCTAACGCCCCGCAAAGCCCGACCATGCTCGAAAAGACTTTCACCCCGGCCGAAGCCGAACCGCGCCTTTACAAAAAATGGGAAGAGACGGGGGCGTTCCGCGCCGGCACCCGCCCGGATGCCGACCCCTATTGCGTGGTCATTCCGCCCCCGAATGTGACCGGATCACTCCATATCGGGCACGCCCTCAACAACACACTCCAGGACATTCTGGTGCGCTTCGAGCGCATGCGGGGGCGCGATGTCCTGTGGCAGGTGGGCACGGACCATGCCGGCATCGCGACCCAGATGGGCGTCGAGCGTCAGCTCCAGGCGGAAAACCGCACGGACCGGCGCAGCATGGGCCGGGAGGCCTTTGTCGAGCGGGTCTGGAAATGGAAGGCGGAGAGTGGCGGGACGATCACGTCCCAGCTTCGCCGGCTCGGCGCGTCCTGCGATTGGAGCCGGGAGCGCTTCACCATGGACGAGGGCCTGTCCCGCGCCGTGCTGAAGGTCTTTGTCCAGCTTTATCGGGAAGGCCTGATCTACCGGGACAAGCGCCTCGTCAACTGGGACCCCCGGTTCCAGACGGCTGTGTCCGACATTGAAGTCGTGATGAAGGAAGTGAAAGGCCATCTCTGGCACTTTCGCTATCCCATCGAGGGCGAGGACGGAACCGGGTCCGAGGCGTTCATCACGGTGGCGACCACCCGTCCTGAGACCATGCTCGGCGACACGGCCGTCGCCGTTCACCCCGAGGACGAGCGCTACCGCCATCTGATCGGCCGGCATGTCATCCTGCCGCTGGTCGGCCGGCGGATCCCCATTGTGGGCGATGCGTATGCGGATCCGGAGCAGGGCTCGGGCGCGGTCAAGATCACGCCTGCCCATGATTTCAACGATTTCGAGGTCGGCAAGCGCCATGACCTGGAGAGGATCACCATCCTCGACGCCACGGCGCATCTCAACGAGGCCGTCCCGGAGGCCTATCGCGGATTGGAGCGCTTCGAGGCGCGCAAAAAGGTCGTCGCCGATCTCGAAGCCCTCGGCCTCCTGGCCGGGATCGAGGACCACACCCATGTGGTCCCCCATGGCGACCGGTCCGACGTCGTCATCGAGCCCTGGCTGACGGAGCAGTGGTATGTGGATGCCAAGGCCCTGGCGGCGCCGGCCATCAAGGCCGTCGAGGAGGGCGAGACCGTCTTTGTGCCGAAGACCTGGGAAAAGACATATTACGAGTGGATGCGGAACATCCAGCCCTGGTGCATCTCGCGCCAGCTGTGGTGGGGTCATCAGATTCCGGCCTGGTATGCGCCGGACGGCAGCATTTTCGTTGCCGAAAGCGAGGACGAAGCCCGGGCCGAGGCGGAAGCCAAACTGGGAGCGGGCGTGGCCTTGACCCGGGACGAGGATGTTCTCGACACGTGGTTTTCTTCCGCCCTTTGGCCCTTTTCGACCCTCGGGTGGCCGGACGAGACGCCGGAACTCGGCCGGTACTACAAGACCGATGTGCTCGTGACGGCCTTCGACATCATCTTTTTCTGGGTTGCCCGGATGATGATGATGGGCCTGCATTTCAAGCAGGAAGTGCCCTTCCATACCGTTTATATGCATGCCCTGGTCCGCGACGAGAAGGGCCAGAAGATGTCGAAGTCCAAGGGCAATGTCATTGATCCGCTGGAGTTGATCGACGCCTTCGGCGCCGACGCCTTGCGCTTCACCCTTGCCGCCATGGCGGCCCAGGGGCGGGACATCAAGCTCGCCAAGAGCCGTATCGAAGGCTACCGGAATTTCGGCACCAAGCTGTGGAATGCCGCCCGGTTCTGTCAGATGAACGAATGCACCCGCACGGATGGGTTCGACCCGGCGGCGGTCCGGGAAACCGTCAATCGCTGGATCATCGGCGAGACCGCCCGTACGAGCGCAGCGGTGACAGAAGCGCTGGAGGCGTATCGGTTCAACGATGCCGCCGGCGCGATTTACGGCTTTGTCTGGAATGTGTTCTGCGACTGGTATCTGGAACTGATCAAGTCGCTGCTCAACGGACCGGACGGCGCGGCGAAAATGGAAACGCGGGCGACGGCAGCCTGGGTGCTGGACCAGATCCTGGCGCTGCTCCATCCCTTCATGCCTTTCGTGACGGAAGAACTGTGGGAGAGCCTCGCCGATCACCACGGTGCGCCGCGCAAGAGCATGCTGATCCATGCGGACTGGCCGAAGCCCGATGCTTGGCGGCAGGACAAGGCAGCGGATGCGGAGATGGACTGGGTCATCCGGGTGGTGAGCGATATCCGGTCTGTCCGGGCCGAAATGAATGTGCCGGCTGCTGCCAAGATTCCCCTTCTGCTCAAGGGGGCGGGGGAGGCCACCCAGGGCCGCATGCGCCTCCATGAGGAGGTCATCAAGCGGCTGGCCCGCCTGGACTGGATCCGCCCGACCGACGATATTCCACCGGGGGCGGTGCAGATCGTCGTGGACGAGGCGACCTATGTCCTGCCCCTGGCGGATGTGGTGGATCTGGCCCAGGAAACCAAGCGCCTTGAAGGGGAACTCACCAAGCTCGCCGGCGAAATCGACAAGATCGATGCCAAGCTGGGCAACGAAAAATTCATGGCCAAGGCCCCGGAAGACGTGATCGAGGAGCAGCGGGAGCGCCGGGCGGAAGCGGAAAACCGCACGGCCCGCATCCGCGAGGCCCTCGGCAATCTGCGGTCCGCAGCCGCGGCGGCCGACGCGGGCTCTGCCTGATCCCTCCTGCCCAAAAGGAAGTGGCGTCCCGATGATCCGTCTGCGTGCCGGCTGGAGCCTTGCAATTCTCCTGGTCCTATCCGCTGCACCGGCGGCTGCGGATTTTCAGGACGGTGTGGATGCCTATGACCGGGGCGACCTGAAGCAGGCGCTGGCGTCCTGGCTCGAGGAAGCCCGCAAGGGCGATCCCGCCTCCACCTGGCTCGTGGGCACTATGTATCTGCGCGGCGAAGGCGTGATGCGTCCCGAACCGCGCATCGCCGCCGAGTATTATCGGCTGGCGGCGGATCGGGGGTTCACGGAAGCCCAGGTGAGCCTCGCGACCCTCTATCGGGAGGGGCGGGGCGTGCCCAAGGACCTGAAACGGGCCGTGGCCTGGCTTTACCAGGCAGCGGCCCGGCGCCATCCGGTGGCCCAGGCCGATCTTGGGGATTTGTTTCTCGAGGGCGTGCCGGGCCAGCTCGATCCGGACCCGGAGCATGCCGCCGAATGGTATCGTCAGGCGGCGGATGTCGGCGTGCTCTATGCCCAATTCAAGCTCGCCCAGCTCTATCTGGAAGGCATCGGCGTGGACCAGGACGACGTGACCGGTTTTGCGCTGTTGATCCGTGTATACGAGGCGGCCCGGCGCGGCGAGGAAAACGACTGGTCGCGCCGGGTGCTGCGGCTCGACGCGCCGGCGGGTTTCGACGGAACGCCTTTGGCGGATGTGATCGCCTCGCGCCATGCCACCTATCAGGTCGCCCTTCCCGGCGGTGTCATTGCCGCCGCGCGGGACTTGGCAGCGGGCACGGCGCCATAGGGCCCGTCAGTCCTGATCCAGGAGCTCGTCGGGCTCCACAGCGATCAGTTGCTGGATCTTGCGCACTTTGGCATCCGCAAACAGAACATTCGGAATGACGATGATATCCCGCTTTGCACCGGACGTATTGAGGCGGATATCGCCGGTCCCCAGACCCAATACCAGGTTGCGGAAATAATCCTCGCTGTATTTTTCGAACAGGATACCGCGGGTGTCATAGCTTTGTTCAGCGTCGCCGACCAGACGTTCCTCCGTCATCTGACCGGGCCGGATGCGCCAATAGACGAAGCGGTCGAACACGAAAAAGGCAAGGCACCACAGGACGAAAAGCGTGCCCGAAAAGAACAGGTAAAAACCCATATTCATGTGGATGGACAGGCCCGGGACGAGGCCGGCCAGGTCGTCGAGCAGGCCCGCCCAGCCGGCCAGGCTCAAAAACAGGGCGAGTGCGAGAACGGCGATGAGCGAATAAAGGCCCCGCATCGCCGACGTGGTGAACACGATGACGACCAGCGTGAGGGTGGTGAAACAGGTTCCCAAAATGGCGCTGGGGTGGAAGAACTCCGGCCCGTATCCCTCGATCCGCACGGGCTCCCCCAGCATATAACTCATCCCGGCACAGACGAAGCCGAGCAGCCAGACCGGCCACCAGTATAACAGGGGCGAATGGCCGTATATCACAATGGACGGAAGTTCTTCGGTGTTGGGTGCCGTGCTTTGGAACTGCGCGGGTGATTTTGACTCCGGCATGGGGCCCCTCTCGACGCTGGAATTCGGAACAGGTGACGTCTGGCAAACATGTCGCGGCGCCTTTGGTTCCCCGTGCAGATGTTTCTTTTTGACCCTATCGTCCCGGAACCAATGGATGGGGTCCCTGTTGATGCCTTCGTATCCCACGGCCGGCTTTCCCTGCCGGTCCGCGTTTCATCAACAGGAGGGCATAACCATGAAAAGTCTTGTTGCAACCATTGGTCTGCTGGCCATGCTCGTGATGCCGTTCGAGGCCGTTCGTGCCGATACGGCCAAAGAGATCGAGGCCGGCGTCAACGCCTCGCTGGAGGTCTTTCGCGAACAGGTCCCCGGCGGCGACCAATTGCTGGACGCCTCGAAGGCTGCGCTCGTCTTCCCAAACCTCGTCGAAGGCGCCTTCATATTCGGCGCTGAATATGGCGAAGGGGCCCTGGTCCGGGGCGGCAGTATGGACAGCTACTACTCCCTCTATTCCGCATCGTTCGGCTTCCAGGCCGGGGCGCAGTCCAAGTCCCTCGTGCTGCTGTTTATGGAGGAAGAAGCGCTGAAGACCCTCATGGATCGGAAGGGTTGGGAAATCGGTGCCGATTTGGAGGTGGCCGTGATCGGCGAGGGCGTGAGCGGCGAGGTGTCGTCCACGACCTTCGACCAGCCCGTTGTGGCGGTCGTCTTCCGCCAGCAGGGGCTGCTGGCTGGCGTGTCCCTCAGCGGCGCAAAGATCACGCGCCTCAAGCGCTGATCTGAAGGCGGGCGGAGGCCACGCAGGCTCCCGCCCATCCTTCCCTATACGGAGAGTCTCTGGTGAGCACCGGACCGGGCGACCGACAGGATATCAGTGGTTTTGAGGACTTGTTCGACCAATTACTGGAGAACAGCGAGGGGGACGAATTGGCCATTCGCGATGTGATCGACGCCTTCGGCTATCAGGCGTTCGGCCCTCTCATTCTCGTGCCGGCCCTGCTTGCGGTCCTGCCGACGGGCGCCATTCCCACGGTCCCCACACTGCTCGGCCTTTTGATTGTTCTGGTCAGCGGGCAGATGCTTATCGGCAAGAACCGGCCATGGATTCCCAAACGCCTCCGGGACACTTCCGTCGACCGAATGGTTTTGAAGGAGGCGTTTGGCCGCTTCCGGCCCGCCATCAAAGGGGTGGACCGGATCATCAAGCCACGTCTGACGGTCCTCGTGGATCCGCCCATGCTGTATGGGGTCGCTGTGCTGGTTGTCCTGCTTGCCATGGCCATGGTGCCCCTGGAGGTCATCCCCTTCGCGGTCGCCCTACCGGGAAGCAGCATTCTTGCCCTTGGCTTGGGCCTGTCGACCCGGGACGGTCTTGCCGTCCTTCTGGGTCTCGCGCTCTCGGCGCCCACGGTCGCATTGCTTGTCTGGCTGTTCTGAGGACGTAGGACCACGCTCAGGGTCTTCGTTTCACAAATCGAGGCGGCACCATACCGGAACATGGTCCGAGGGCTGATCATGGCCCCTCGGGGTCTTGTCGATATCGGCCGTGACCAGGCGGTCGGCGGCCTGCGGCGACAGGAGCAGGTGATCGATGCGGATGCCGTGGTCCTTGGGCCAGGCGCCGCCCTGGTAATCCCAGAATGTATAGCGATGCGCCTCGCCATGGCAGGCCCGGTAGGCATCCGTCAGGCCCAGCCACACGATCCGGTTGAAGGCCTGCCGGCTCTCAGGGCGGAACAGGGCGTCATCGGCCCAGGCTGCGGGATCGTGCACATCGTCGGGAGACGGAATGATATTGTAATCGCCGGCCAGCACGAAGGGCTCTTCGAACGCCAGAAGATCCCGGGCCCGGGCCTCCAGCCGTGCCATCCAGCCGAGCTTGTAGTCGTATTTGGGACCCGGCACCGGATTGCCGTTGGGCAGATAAAGGCTTGCAACTCGGAGCGCGCCGGTCTCGGTCGACACGGTTGCTTCCAGATAGCGGGCCTGCTCGTCGCTGTCGTCGCCGGGCAGGCCGGTGCTCACGTCCTCCAGCGGCAGGCGGGAGAGGATGGCCACGCCGTTATAGGTTGTCTGTCCGTGCACGGCCGCATGATAGCCCCGCTCCTCGAACAGCTCTGCGGGGAACTTGTCATCCGTGACTTTGAGTTCCTGAAGACACAGAATGTCCGTTTTGGCACTGTCCAGCCAGTCGGCGACAGTCTGGGCCCGCACTTTGATGGAGTTGACGTTCCAGGTCGCGATGGTCACCGGGGGCATGGGTGCGGATCCAAGATCAGGCGTCACGGGCGCGGTCAGACGGCAAAGGACGTGCCGCAGCCGCAGGAACTGGTGGCGTTCGGATTGCGGATCTGGAAGGACGCTCCGATCAATTCATCGACGAAATCGATTTCCGAACCCGCCATGAAGGGCAGGGACACCTCGTCGACCAGCACCATGATGCCGTCGCGTTCGATGACGAGATCGTCGTCGTTTTTCGTGTCCACCAGGTCGAACTGGTACTGAAAGCCGGAACATCCCCCGCCCAGAACCGAAACGCGCAGCATTTTGGGGCTGCCTTCGGCGGCGATGATCGTGGCGATCTGCTGTGCCGCCCGTGCGCTGACCGTCACGGGGGCGAGCGTGTCGCCGGCAAGCGGTGTCGATGTGTCGTCCATGGCTGATCTCCTGACTGGCTTGGGCCCGTGTCATTGGGTGTCTGCGGAGTGTAGCAGACAGCCCCCCACGGTCCGGTAACCCAAAGGCCGGGTCTTCATGGTATGTGGGAGATGGCCGGGATCGTCAAAGGGGGCCCGCATCGACCGGGGATGCCGGGCACAGGCTCCCATGAACACAAGGCGGGTGAGACAGGTGACAGATGCGGCACCAGGCGGGCCGGACCGGAGCGCAGCGCGGGACAGGCGCTGGCGCGCGTCTTATGCCAGCAACCCCGCTTTGACCCGGGGGCGGCTCCACACGGAGCCGGAAAGCGATAACCGGACGGGCTATGAACGGGACCGGGATCGCATCATCCATTGCGGTGCTTTCCGGCTGCTGAAACACAAGACGCAGGTGTTTGTGGCCCATGGCGGCGGTACCTTCCGCACCCGCCTGACCCACACCCTGGAAGTCGCCCAGATCGCCCGCTCCGTGTCCCGCACGCTGGGCCTCGATGAGGATCTCGCCGAGGCCCTCGCCCTCGGTCACGATCTCGGTCATCCGCCCTTCGGCCATGCCGGTGAGGATGCTCTTCAGGCGTGTATGGAGGGGTTCGGGGGCTTTGACCATAACGCCCACACCCTGCGGATCGTCACCCTGCTCGAGCGCAAATATGCCGAATTCGACGGTCTGAACCTGACCTGGGAGACCCTTGAGGGCCTTGTGAAACGGAACGGCCCCCTGCAGACCCCAGGGACGGGGCCGGCGCCCGGTTCGGAGGACGCGGCGGGCACCCTGCCACGCGCCATTGCGGACCATGCCCGCGTTCAGGACCTGGCCCTCCACACGTTCCCGTCCGTCGAGGCCCAGGTCGCCGCCGCGGCGGACGACATCGCCTATAACAACCACGACATTGACGACGGCCTCCGAGCAGGCCTGTTCACGGTCGCGGATCTGCGGCATTTGCCGCTGGTCGGGGAGGTCCTGGCCGATTTGGAGCGGCGCTATCCGGGGCTGGAGCAGGGCCGGCTGATCCACGAACTCACGCGCCGGCTGATCAGCGCGATGATCCATGACCTCGCCGAGGAAACCCGGAACCGTCTGGAGGCCGCTGCCATCCGCTCGGCCGACGCGGCGCGCCATCGCGGGGCGCCGGTCGTTGGGTTTTCCGAACCCATGGAGAGCATCGACCAGGCCATCCGGCGTTTCCTCTTCGCAAACATGTACCGCCATCATCTCGTCAACAGGATGACCCACAAAGCGCGCCGCGTTGTTCGTGAGCTTTTCGGGGCCTTTCTCGACGAGCCGGGTCTTCTGCCGCCAGCGGTTGCGGAGCGCAGCGGGGGACGGGGCGATCAGGCAACCGCCCACGCGGTTTGCGACTTCATCGCCGGCATGACGGATCGCGGTGCCTTGGAACTCCACGTGCAATTGTTTAATTTGACAGAGCAACGTTTTTAAGGTCGAGGTCCCGGGCCGTGTGTCGGCAAGCGTGGACTTGAATACGGTACGTGAATCGTTGCATGCATTCCGGAAACGGGCGAAGGGCTCCCGGAATCGCGTTCGCGGCGAGACGTGTTGGCAGCGGAACGTGGCAAACCAAATCGTTTCCCATCCCCCGGAGGACGTTTCAGGACCCGGGAGATCTCTCGGACAGGCGGGTCGATCCCTCGGGCTCGCCTCGGATGGTCACCTTCAAACGGGACGATGACCGCGGACTGCAGGTAACCCTTGGGGCCATGCCGGAACCCAGCCCCATACATGTTGCGTATCAAGATGCGGAGCGCGAGCTAGGATGAATGCAATGAACGACGTCGATCGGTCCCGCGACTATGACGGGGACACATTTCGCTCCGATGATCCTGATCTCGAAGCTTACGAATACGAGAACGAGGAAGGCGGCCTTCGCATGCCGCTCATTCTCATTCTGTTGCTTGTGGTGATTGCGGCGATCGTGGGCGTCTGGTTCGTGGCCTATAACCAGGGCCTTGAGGACGGGCGTGCCCAGGGCCCCGGCGTGCCTTTGGTCATCGGCAACGAAGATGCGACCCGCCAACGGCCCGCGGATCCGGGCGGCCTGCCCGAGCCGCGCAGCAGCGATATCTTTGGCGACTCCCGCCCGTCGTCCCGGGACTCGGACACTCAGGTGGTCCCCCGCGAAGAGCAGATCGTGGAACTTCCGGAGGCGCCACAGCGCGGTGTCGAGCGTCCGGGCCTCTCCCCGGACCAGGGCTTTGGCGACAACACTCTGGACAGTCCGGGCCTGCGCGGTCCCGGCCAGGTTCCCCCGCCCGGCACGTTCCCGAACGGGCCGTCATCGTCCTCTTCGCTGCCGCCGCTGCCCCAGACGCAGTCCCGGCCCCAGCCCATCCGCCCGCAGGCCCAGGTGCAGACACCGCCATCATCTTCGCCGTCGAGCGTGCCATTGCCGTCAAACCGGGTGCCTTTGCCGGGCAGTTCCGTGTCGCCGACCCGGCCCATCACGCCGCCGCCCAGCGTGCCGCCGGCATCCGACACCCTGCGCGCACCGAGCGCTCAGAGTCCCTCGCAGACGGGGGCCCGGGTTCCGGCGCCGCTTCCCAGCGGTGCGGCGCCCCGGCCGGTGCCCCAGCAGGTCGGTCCGCCCCAGGCCCCGGCCGGCGGCTCGACGGGCAATTTCGTCGTCCAGCTCGCGTCGCTGCCGTCCTCGACGGCCGCCGACCAGACCTGGACGCGAATCACCAGCCGCATGGGCGATCTGCTGTCGGGCTATCAAAAGGATGTTCAGGTTGCTGACCTGGGCGCGCGGGGCGTGTTCTACCGGCTCCGGGTCGGTTACTTCCAGGACCGGTCCGCCGCTGCCAATCTGTGCTCGACCCTCAAGACCCGCGGCCAGGACTGTCTTGTGGCCAGCCGCTGACGGTCGGTTGACCACCGCCTTGCTTCACGTCATGGAACCCGGCTCAATCCTGAGCCGGGTTTTTTGCTGGTGCGCCTTCACGATCATCAAGGGAAGAACCGTCGCGTGACCGATCAAGCCGCCGATCCCGCGCCCCGTGCCGCCATTTTCGGGTGCTCCGGCCCGCTATTGACGCCCGGGGAACAGTGGTTTTTTCGGGAGGCGGATCCCTGGGGGTTCATCCTGTTCACGCGCAATTGCCGGAGCCGGAACCAGATCGCCGACCTCGTCCAGGCCCTGAGGGCGTGCGTCGGCCGTCCGGATGCGCCCGTCCTGATCGATCAGGAGGGGGGCCGGGTCCAACGGCTCGGTCCCCCGGACTGGCCGGCCTATCCGTCCGCCGAGGCCCTGGGCAGCCTGCACGGCCAGAATCCGGACATGGCCCATGAGGCCGTGACGCTGCAGGTCCGTCTGATGGCCCACGACTTGCGGGCCCTTGGGATCACCGTGGACTGTCTGCCCGTCGCCGATGTGCCGGCGGCGGATGAACACGGCATTATCGGCGACCGGGCCTATGGGCGCACGGCCGATGTTGTGGCGGCCCTGGCCGGCACGGCGGCCCAGGCCCTGCTGGCCGAAGGCGTGCTTCCGGTCCTCAAGCATCTGCCGGGCCATGGGCGGGCCCGCGCCGACAGCCATGAGACGCTGCCCGTCGTGGATGCCTCCTGGGCGGCCTTGAGCGCCCTTGATTTCGCCGCCTTCAGACCGCTCTGTGGGCTGCCCTTGGGCATGAGCGCCCATGTGGTTTACAGCGCCATCGATCCGGAAGCGCCGGCCACCTGGTCGGCCCGCGTGATCGGTGAGGTGATCCGCGCAGAGATCGGGTTCGACGGGCTGCTGATGACGGACGATCTGTCCATGGGTGCCTTGTCCGGTCCTTTTTCGGAGCGGGCCGCCCGGTCCTTCGCCGCGGGCTGCGATGTGGTGCTCCACTGCAATGGTCGCATGGACGAAATGGTGGAGATCGCCGCGGCCACGCCGCGTCTGGGCGGGGACGCCCGGCGCCGGGCCGACCGGGCGCTGGCCAGCCTGAGCGGGGACCGGTCGGGCGGGGCGCCATTCGATCCGGAGGCGGCCTGGGCTAAACTGCGGTCAGTGATCGATTCGAGGTCCTGAGCCTTCCTGGGAAGGCTGGGGGCCCGGCAAGGCTTCGGGAGCGGGTCGCCATGACCGACGGCACGGAACAGTCGCCGCACGGACAATCGCAGAGCGGGTCGGACACCGCGTTCGACGCCGGGATCGATATGGGGGACGACAGTCCCGGGCCTTCCGGCGGTGTCAGCAGCACCCTGATCGTCGATGTGGCAGGCTTCGAAGGGCCCCTCGATGTTTTGTTGTCCCTTGCCAAGGCCCAGAAGGTGGATCTTGCCAAGATCTCCATCCTGGAGCTTGCGGAGCAGTACCTGGCCTTCATCGCGCACGCAAAGAAGAAGAGCCTCGATCTGGCGGCGGACTATCTGGTCATGGCTGCCTGGCTCACCTTTTTGAAATCAAAGCTCCTTCTGCCCGATCCGGAGCCCGAGGAGGAAGAGCCCACCGGGGAGGAACTGGCCGCGCGCCTGCAGTTCCAGTTGCAGCGCCTGGAAGCCATGCGCGATGCCGGCGCTGCCCTGATGACTCGGGACCGTCTGGGCCGGGACGTTTTTCCCCGCGGCGATCCGGAACCTCTGCGCCTGCGCATCGTTCGCGACCACAAGGACACGCTGCAGGACCTGCTGAAGGCCTATACCCGGCAGCGCACACGGACCATTGAGATCACCTATGAGCCGGTTCGTCCGCCCATTTACGCCATTGAGGACGCGCGCCGGCGAATCGAGGCCATGCTGGGTAAGATTTCGGACTGGAGCAGCCTCGACATGTTTCTGCCCCAGGAAATTGGTGGGATCTCGAGTGAACCGGGCATGCGCCGGACCGCCCTGGCGAGCACCTTCACGGCAACGCTGGAATTGGTGCGCGACGGATTGATGGAAGTCCGCCAGCTCAGCCAGTTCGGGCCGCTTTTCGTGCGCCGCCGAACCCGGGCGGAACGGACCGAAGACCCGGAAGACGGCGCCGTCGGCGGCCCCGTGTCGTTCCCCCAGAGCTGATGGGGCCTGGAACGTCACGGCCCGCAACGCAGCGCTTGAAGCGGAGCGTGTCCCGCTTTTGCGAGGCTACCATGTTTGAGGGCCGTGGCGACCGGCCCCCTGTCCTATTGTGAGGAAAGAATGGGGTCCCATGACGAATGATCGCGAAGGCCCATCGCGCAATGGGGCGGGCCGGACCAGCACGCCCGATGTCACGGGCGCGGATCAAATCGGCGGTCCCGACCGGGCCGGTCTGAACGAGGCCGCTGCGGATGCGGCCACGCTGGATGCCATTCGCCGGGCGGTTCTCCAGGAAGGACCTGCGCGCCTGCGCCGGCGGGGCCGGCGTCCGGCCGGCGTGATGCCGTCGAATGGGGGACCTGCGGGACCCCAGCCGCCGGTTGCCGCGCCTGAGCATACCCAAACCGAGCCTGTTCAACGGGAGCCATTTCCGCGCGAGCCTGTCCCCGACGGCTCCCGCGACGACGGCCGCGATCCGCCCGCTCGCCAGTCGTTGGAGACGCCCGTTGCTCCGGTTACCCCGACGGACCATCAGCCCTCGGACGAGGCCGACGACGCGGAATGCCCGTCCGGTGACGGTCATGCCTCCGGTCCCCGGTCGGGCCCGGACGATCTGCTGCGGATCGCCGAGGCGTTGCTCTTCGCGTCCTCCGAGCCTTTGTCGGATCGGGAAATCGCCTCCCGACTGCCCGAGGGCTGCGCTGTGGATGCCGTCATGGCGGATCTTGCCCGGCTTTACGAGGGCAGGGGGGTCAATGTGGTGGCGGTGGCCGGCGGCTGGGCCTTCCGGACCGCTGGGGACCTGGGCTATCTGCTGGAGAAGGAGCGCGTCGAGCCGAAAAAGCTCTCCCGTGCCGCCATGGAGACCCTGGCGATCATCGCCTATCACCAGCCGATCACCCGGGCGGAAATCGAAGAATTGCGCGGCGTGTCCGTCAGCAAGGGAACGCTCGACGTGCTGCTCGATGTCGGCTGGGCGCGGATGCGCGGGCGCAAACCCGTCCCCGGACGGCCCATCACCTACGGCACGACGGAGGCCTTCCTGGACCATTTCGGCCTCGCCTCCATCATGGATCTTCCGGGTCTGGAGGAGTTGAAATCGGCCGGCCTTTTGGATTGGCGCCTGCCTCCGGATTTCGCCGTGCCATCCCCTTCGCAGGAGGGCACGGTGCCCGGCGACGGCGACCTGTCCGAAGACGATCTGTCAGAGACGCTGTCGGAGGAATGATCCGGCAATGGTCCGTCAGCCCACCTCAGGCGGGATTTCCTTGATGGCCTCTTCAAGCTTCGCGAAACTTGGCTGGACATCCGTGGGCACATTGCCCCGGCCCACCTCGACGGAGATCTGGGGCGGATTGCCGTGGAGATGGGAGACCAGAACGTCCCGGATGATGAAGAAGAACTGGGCTTCTTCCTCCAGGATGGCCTTCAGGCGCGAGGCCATGGGCCCGACAAAGCCATAGGCCAGGAACACGCCGAGAAAGGTGCCCACCAGGGCGCCGCCGATCATCTTCCCAAGGACGGCCGGCGGCTCGTTAATGGCTGACATGGTCTTGATGATGCCGAGCACCGCGGCCACGATCCCGAGGGCCGGCAGGCCGTCGGCCATGGTCTGCATAGCATGGGCGGCCCCATCGGCCTCGTGATGGTGCTTTTCGAGTTGTTTCTCCATGGTGTCTTCCACCTGATGGGGATCCTCGAAATTCATCGTCATCATGCGCAGCGTGTCGGTGATCAGGTGCAGGACATGGTGGTCTTTGGCGATCCTGGGGAACCGGGAAAAGATTGCGCTTTCCTCCGGGTTCTCCAGATGGGCCTCCAAGGCGATGACGCCCTTGCTCTTGATCGTCTTGGTCAGGAGAAACAGCATACAGAGCAGGTCAGTGTAGTCCTGGGCCTTCCATTTGGGGCCGGCGAAGACCTTGCCGAAACCGGCCATGGTTGCCTTCACGTTGGTCATGCCATTGGCGATGACGAACGCGCCGACCGCGGCCCCGCCGATCATCATCAATTCAAAGGGCGCCGCCTTGATGATGACATCGAAATTGCCGCCGGCCAGCATGAAGCCGCCGAACACCATCACGAAAACAACGACGATACCGATTATCGGAAGCATCCGCCCACCCCGCTTTCGGGCTGGACCGTTCACCACCGGTCCGGCCACCCCACGGGCCGGAGCATGCCGCCTTATCCTTAAGTCACGATGAAGCGGCGGGGAGAGTGCCTTGCCGGCGGCTCGGGCGGCGCCCGTCGGGGCGCAATCAATGGGCGTAAAAAATGGCAGACCGTGCGGGACGCACTGGCTTTGAGGCCTTCCGTACTCAGAATGGATTTGCCGAGGGATCCCTTCCCCTTCGGCTTGCAATGGTCCAAGAAAGCTGGAAAGCCGCGGGCCGTCCCCTCAGGATGGGGATGACGCGGATGGGATAGGCGAAGGCAAAAAGAACCGATGGGGACGCCGGGTGCGCGAGACACAAGGAAAGACCCGGGACAAGCAATTGTCAGGGGCGGAAACGGACGGGCCGGCCGAAGCGAGCGATCGCCTGCCCCACCGGGTCACGACCCCCGGCGAGCGGACCCGGGCTTTCGTCATTCTTTTTGCCAGTCTGACCTGCCTCGGCATGGGCCAGACCGTTATTTTCGCGACATTGCCGCCCCTGTCCCGCCAATTGGGCATGATCGACTTCCAGGTCGGCGCCATTTTCATGGTTTCGGCGGTGTTGTGGCTGTTTACGAGCCCTTATTGGGGGCGGCGCAGCGACGTGATGGGCCGAAAACCGGTCATCCTGATCGGTCTGGGCGGGTTTGCTGTCTCCACTGCCCTCTTTGCAGGGATTTTGGGCCTGGGCGTCGAAGGCATGCTGCCGCTCGCGGTTCTTTACCCCGCGTTGATCCTGTCGCGCACGGTGTTCGGCACGCTGGGGCCGGGCGCGAACAGTGCGGCCCAGGCCTATGTGGCGGATCGGACCGATCCGGAACAGCGGACCAGCGCGCTGGCAGGCCTCGGCGCGGCCTTCGTGCTCGGCACGACCATGGGGCCGGGCATGGTTTGGGTGATGTCAGGCTTTGGCTTGCTCGCGCCCATGTTCGGTGTTGCGGGTCTGGGCGCCCTGAGCTGCCTGGCCATCCTGCTGTTTCTGCCGGAGCGGACGCGCCCGAAGGAGCGGGATGAGAGACCCCATTTGCGGCTCTGGGATCCGCGCGTTCGTGAGCCCCTAACCATCTGCATTCTGCTGTCGGTCAGCCAGGCGGTTCCGGTCCAGACGATTACGTTCTTGTTTCTGGATCGCTTTTCGGACGATCCGGGTCTCGCGGCGGCCATGGCGGCGGAAGCCCTGTTGGCCTCATCCCTGGGCATGTTGATCGTGCAGCTGGGCGTGCTGCCCCGGCTCGGCTGGCCGGAGCGACGGCTGATGCGGGTGGGCACGGCTCTCGCGGCCTGCGGCTATGGCTTGTTGGTCGCATCGCCCAATCCAGGGGCGGTTATCCTGGCCATGGTGTTTGTCGGAATCGGCTTTGCCATGGCCCGGTCGGGCGGCGTGGGCGCGGCTTCGCTCGCCGTGACGCCGGACGAGCAGGGCGGCGTGGCGGGCCTCATCGGCGCGACGGGCGGCGCCGGCTTCGTTGTCGCGCCGCTGGTTGCCTTTCCGCTCTATGCCATCGCGCCGTCGGCCCCTTTCGCGCTTTGTTTCACCATCGTGACCGGCATTATCGTGTGGCTGTGGGTGACGAGCGACCGCGCGGTGGACCCCTGATATCTACCGTGCGGCCTGACGCAGGGCGGCCAGCAGATCCGCCGTGGCAAAGCCGTCCGCCGGCAATCCCTTGGCGCTCTGGAAGGCCCGCACGGCGGCGCGTGTCCGCGCACCGATCACGCCGTCGACGTCGCCAACGCCATAGCCGGCCCGGTTGAGGAGCCGCTGGAGGTCTTCACGCTCGGCGCGGGACAGGATCTTCGTGTTGCGGGGCCAGGACGCCGAAAAGGCGCCCGCGCCTTTGATCCGGTCCGACAGATGGGCAATCCCCAACGCATAAGCCGTCGCGGGGTTGTAGCGCATGATGGCGCGGAAATTCTGGTAGACGATGAAGGCCGGGCCGGTATGGCCGGCCGGCACCAGGATCGAGGCCTTGAGATCGGCCAGGGGCAGGGCGCTGCCCCCCGGTCGGCGCACACCCAGTGACGCCCAGGTGTCCAAGTCCTTGCGCACGGAGAGACCGGCAAGACCATAGTCGAACCGGTCGGGCAGGGCGACTTCGCGGCCCCATCGATAGTCGGAGTCCCAGTTCGCTTTTTTGAGGAAATTGGCCGTGGACGCGAAGGCGTCCGGCAGGCTGTCCCAAATGTCGCGCCGTCCGTCCCCGTCGAAATCAACTGCATAGCTGAGGAAGCTGGAGGGCAGGAACTGGGTATGGCCCATGGCCCCGGCCCAGGACCCCTTGAGGCCCGCACGCGTCTTGTCGCCGGACTGGATGATTTTCAGGGCGTTGATCAGTTCGCGCTCGCCGAACGCGCTGCGCCGCCCGGCATAGGCCAGGGTTGCAAGGGAGCGGACAATGTCGAAATCCCCTTTTATGGCGCCGTAACTGGTCTCGAGGCCCCAGATGGCCACGATGACCGGCGCCGGCACGCCATAGGCCCGCTCCACCCGGCCCAGCAGGGCGCGGTGCTGGTCGAGCCTTTTACGGCCGTTCTTGACCCGCAGATCCGAAACGGCGCCGTCGAGATAGTCCCAGATGGGGCGCGTGAATTCGGGCTGATAGGCATTGCGCTTGAGGACCTTCGGATCCGGCGTGACGCCGCGCAGCGCCTCCTCGACCAGGTCGCGGCGGACGCCGTTGGCGGGCGCTTTGCGAATGAACCCGTCGCGCCAGGTCTCGAAGCCTTGAGGAATGACCTCTTCAGGCTTTGGCGCCTGGTTGCGTAAAGCTGGCTGCGGCGGTGTGGCCGATGCCGGACCGGGCACCGCGATCGCGATCGTGAGCATCAGGCCAGAAAGGGCAACGGCAAGGGCGGATCGGCGCAGCGGCAGGCTCATGGGTCATCCTTCGCACGGTTGCTGTGACGCAGCCGCAGGTGTGGCGTGATTGGAGCTCCGGCGCAAGGGAAGGGGCACCTTACCGATTGACCGGGCAACGGTTCGTGGCTACTTTCCGCGCTCATTTTCGAACGCGAACGGCTCGAGTGCGACTGGAAAGCGGCGCGCCGATGAAAGGCAGCGGGAGTCGCGCAGGGCGGCAGAACGGCAGGATAAGGCGATGAAGATCAAGAACTCCCTGAAATCCTTGAAGGAACGGCACAAAGCCTGCCGCGTCGTGCGGCGCCGCGGCCGGGTCTATGTGATCAACAAAGTGCAAAAGCGTTTCAAGGCCCGCCAGGGCTAAACAGGCGCGACCCGTCAGGCGTGTTGCGTTGAGGACCGCATCCATCCGGATGCGGCCTTTTTTTGTGCCTGCATGGCTTGTGCCCGTGTGAAGCGGTTGAAGCGTGCAGTCGGCGGCGGGGGATGTCTTAAGAGGGGAGTGGACCGCCTGCATCCAAGGCCATACAAATCGCGATTGTGGAGGTGGGCCTTCAGGGGAAAGCCCGTTCACGAGTCAACCCGCGCCCGGGGCGTCCCGGAGCGCCCTAGAGGATATGACCATGGCCGGATACGATCCGAATTTTCTGGATGTCGAGGTAGCGTTGCCGGAATTCGCACCTGTCCTTGAGGAGCTGGTGCTGGAGAAGCCGGAGCTACGCGATGGTTTTTATGCGGATTATGTCAACTACACCATTGCCATGCACCGGGAACACCGGACGGCGCTGTTCTGTGCCTTGAATATTGACCAGAACAAGATCCAGAGCGTCAAGCGCTCCAATGACTGGCGCATCGACAGCCGCGTCGGCAACACCTATCAGCTCAACAATGATTATTACTACCGCAACCCCTGGGACCGCGGCCATCTCGCCCGCCGCTCCGCCGCGGCCTGGGGCGACAGCTCCCGCACCGCCAAGCGCGCCTCCGACGAAACCTTCTATTTCACCAATGCCGCCCTTCAACACTCGAACTTCAATCAGGACGAATGGCTGGCGCTTGAGGACTGGGTGAAAGCCCTTAATCTCGACCGCGACGGCAAGATCAGCGTCATCAGCGGGCCGATCTTCGGCGACTATGCCCGTTCCATCCAGCCCCAGGGCCGCGACCGCGCCATCATCCCGGCGGCGTTTTACAAGGTCGTGTTCTTCGTCAACAAGAGCAACGAGCTGGAGGTTCGCGCCTTCATGATGCTGCAGGACAAGGACGCCATGCGGGACAAGAGCGGGCGCCAGATGTTCGATTTCCAGAACTATCAGGTCACGGTCGCCGAGATCGAGGAGCGCACGGGCCTGATTTTCCCGGACGAGATCCCCGACAAGAACCCGCTGCTGTTTTACGAAAACGAGGAAAAGAGCAAGGAGCTGAACATCAGCCACTTCCCCGAGCGGATTGAAGTGGACAGCGAAGTGGAGATCATCGGCAAGGACCAGAGCCGCAAGATCTTCATGGACGAGGATGTGGATGTTTTCATCGCCGCAGCTCTGGTCAATCCGAAGGGCAACGAGCGCGAGGGCGAGTGGATTTCCATCATCAATCTGTCCAACGAGAAAGTGGATCTGAAGGGCTGGACGCTCAGCGATACCCGCCGCCCGCCCCTCGAGCTGTCCGGCACGCTGGAGCCGGGCCAGTCCCAGACCGTCAAGCCGGTCACGCCGCTTCAGCTCGGCAACAATGGCGGCGTCATCGAGCTTTATGACGAAGCCAGACAGCGCATCGATCGCGTGAAATACACCGCCACGGACGCCGCCCACGAGGGCCGCCCCGTGATCTTCGCCTATCGCGAGGCCCTGTCCCAGGAGGTGAAATCTCCGGAAAAGGCCGCGGAGTTGGCAAACGCTCCGGGTCGCTGACGGAGCGGTCTGCCCCTCACGCAGATTTAACCTCGTGCAGAAGACGCGCCGGTTCCATCGGGACCGGCGCGTTTTTCTTGGGAGGTCTGATCCTTATTGTGGCTCGGTCCCTGGGGTGCGCGCCATGGGGGAGAGCCGGTCCGCATCCGCGAGGGCGCTCCCTGGGGATGTCGGAGCGGCGTTTGCGCAGCCTGGCACGCCTCTGGCAGGGTTAAACCTGGATTTTGGGCCTGTGAACGGGGCTGTCGGCGCCTAAATAAAGGGATGGCCGGCACCGGGCACGGATCTTGGCGCCCCTGATGGCGCGACTGGACCGGCTCCAAGGGTTGCTACGCACTGTGCCGGACCACCTCCCTGCCTCGCAAGAGCCGACCGCTCGACGAGGCAGACGAGCTTACCCGGCTTTCCCACGGGCCCGGACATTTGTAGACGGTTGACCCCTCAGCATGGGGCAAATCTCGAGGCTGAACCACTGGGGTGGAAGACAGGACGGACAGGCGATGACGGGGCAGATCCTGATTTACGGCGCCAACGGATATACGGGCCGGATCACCGCGCGTCTCGCGAAGGGGGCGGGCTACAAACCGATCCTCGCAGGGCGCAACGCGGCCATGGTGAAAGCGATCGCCGATGCCCATTCCATGGAGTGGCGCCATTTCGATCTAACCGATCCGGACCTGATCGACAGCAATCTGCGCGACGTGGACATTGTGCTGCACATGGCCGGGCCCTTTTCGGCGACCATGCCGCCGATGATTGCGGCCTGCCTGCGCACCCGCACCCATTACATCGACATCACGGGCGAGATCGACGTGATCGAGGCTCTTTCCAGCCAGTTCGCGGAGGCAAGCGTCGCCGGGATCATGATCCTGCCCGGTGCCGGCTTTGACGTGGTCCCAAGCGACTGCCTGCTCGCCCATCTCAAACGCCGTCTGCCCTCGGCCCGCAGCCTGACCCTCGCCCTCGACGGCCTGTCCAAACCCTCCCGCGGCACCGCCAAGACCGCCGTTGAGGCCCTCGGCCTTGGCACCCGGGTCCGGCGCGACACCCGCATCATCACCTTGGATACCGTCCCTCGCCGCGATTTCGATTTCGGCGACGGCGAGTCCGTCGATTGCATGGGGGTGAGCTGGGGGGATGTGTCGAGCGCCTATCACTCGACGGCGGTCCCGGACATCCAGGTGTTTTTCAGCGTCAATCCCATGATGGAGCGGGCCGCGCGTCTTGGCCCCATCGCCAAATGGATGGCCCGGCGGCCCCTTGTGCAGCGCTATCTCAAAGGGCAGGTGGACAAGCAGATCGAAGGGCCGACCAAGGAGGAGCGGGCCGAAGGCCAGGTGCGGCTGCTGGGTATTGCCGAGGACGGCGAGGGCAAGCGCGTCGTTTCCCGTCTGACGACGCCGGAGGCCTACACACTCACGGCGCGGGTCGCCCTCGACATCGCCGTGCGCGTGGCCGGGATGGAGGGGTTGACGGGTTTTTATACCCCCACCCGCCTTCTGGGCCCGGACTACATCCTTGAGTTTGACGGGGTGGAACGCGTTGATCTCGTTTGACCATGCGGCCGCTCGCCTGCATCCGCGCTCTGGGCGCGGTTACCGGGCTGGGCTAGTGTTGGCACCATGATGCTGAAGCTTTTGCACAATGCACTGATTTGCGCCGCGCTGATCGCGGTGCTGCTGCTGGGGTCGGCGCTTTCGGTCGGCGCCGCCGACCGGTCCTTGTTCCTGGCGCTCCGGACGGCTGACACCCCCCAGAAAGCGGCCTTGATTGCCGAAGAAATTCGCCGTCACTGGCGCAGCGAGGCCGGCGCGACGGCCTCGCTTCTGCTCGACCATGCCGATGCGCTGATCGAGGCCGGCGATTTGCGCACCGCCCGGCGCAAGCTGACCGGTGTCGTGGAGGTCCAGCCGGACTATGCCGACGGTTGGGCCCGGCGCGGTGTCTTCCTGCGGAGCCTGGGGCGCGACGGGGAGGCTTTGAGCGATTTGGAAATGGCTGTGAGCCTTGATCCGGACCATTTTGCGGCCCACGCCCTGATCGGCGAGATCCGTGAGGCCGAAGAGGACTGGGGCGCGGCGCTGGAGGCTTATCGCGCCGCCCATGATCTTTATCCGCTGCTGCCGCGTCCGGCCCACAAAACCCGCGTGTTGGGCCAATTGATGGGGACGGATGGTTAGGCCTCTTTTGCGCTCTCCCTTCGGAAAGTCATTTTGATGCTGAAAATCCTGCTTCTGACCTGCGGGGCGGCCTGTCTCCTGCTGGCTCTGCTGGCGCTCTATGGGGCGATCTACACTTGGCGCGTCAATGCCCGCTTCCCGGCCGAAGGCACATTTGTCGAGGTGGCCGGAGGGCGTGTGCACATGGTCGCGCAGGCCCCGGCGGACGGGCCCGCGCCTGAAGGTCCTGCGGCGCCCCCTGTCGTGCTGCTGCACGGCGCCAGTGCCAATCTGCGCGATCCCATGCTGCGCCTGGGCCCGGCCCTGGTGGAGGCCGGCTTCCCGGTGCTGGCCTTCGACCGCCCGGGTCATGGCTGGTCCGCCCGCACGGCGCCCGATGGCCATGACCCGGCCGTCCAGGCCCGGATGATCAGGGATGCCCTGGACAAGTTGGGGGTTGAGCGCCCCCTCGTCGTCGGACATTCCTGGAGCGGAGCGGTTGTCATGGCGCTGCTGTTGAACCATGGCGAGGCAATTGCGGGCGGTGTCACTTTGGGCGGGGCGACCCATCCGTGGCCCGGGGGGCCGTCCTGGTACAACAGCCTGTCCCTGATGCCCGTGGTCGGCACCCTGTTCCGGTGGACTCTTGTGCCCCTGGCCGGTCCCTTCATGCTGCCGGCGGGCATCGACAGCAATTTTGCACCTAATGATCCGGTTCCGGACTATGCGGTGCGGGCCGGCATGCCGCTGCTGTTCCGTCCCCACCAGTTCCGCGCCAATGCCGAAGATAGCGTTTATCTGAAAAACGCGGTCGCCCGGATGAGTGTGGAGTATGGCCGGATCGATACGCCGCTGCTGGTCATCACCGGCGATGCGGATTCCACCGTATCGCCGAAACGCCATTCCCGGGCCGTAGCCGCCCAGGTTCCGGGAGCGCGTCTCGTGATCCTGGACGGTGTGGGCCACATGCCCCACCAGGTCCGCACGGACCGGGTCGTGGCGGAGGTTGAGGCCCTGGCGGCGTCCGTCAGATCCGGGGCACGCTGAGGTCTGCGTCGGGCGTGAGGGCCGGAGCCATGTGCCCGTCCACATGGGCGATGCGCATGAGGTTGGTGGCGCCCGGGGTGCCGAAGGGCAGGCCGGCCGTGATGACAAGCCGGTCGCCGGGCTTGGCGAAGCCTTCCCGGTTGGATACGGCGCAGGCCTTGCGCAGCATGTCGTCGATGTCGCTGGCGTCCTCGATGGTCACGCAATGGATGCCCCAGGCCAGGGTGAGGCGCCGCGCGGTCTTCAATTCGGGGCTGAGCGCGAGGATCGGCGCCTTGGGCCGTTCGCGGGCCGCACGCAATGCGGTGGAGCCGGACGATGTATAACACACGATGGCGCTGACATTCAGGGTTTCGGCCACTTCCCGGGCCGCCGCCGTGATGGCGTCCGCCGTCGTATGGTCCGGCTCCCCATGATAGGTTTGCACCAGGCTGCGATAATTGGGATCGTTTTCCACTGTCTCCGCGATCCGGTTCATGGTTGCGACGGCCTCTTGCGGAAACTCTCCGGCCGCGGATTCGGCGGACAGCATGACCGCGTCGGCGCCTTCGAATACGGCATTCGACACGTCGGACACCTCGGCCCGGGTCGGCACCGGCGCCGTGATCATGGATTCCAGCATCTGGGTGGCCACGACCACCGGTTTTCCGGCAATGCGGGCCGCGTGGACGATCTGCTTTTGAAGGCCGGGCACCCGTTCAATGGGCAACTCCACCCCCAGATCGCCCCGGGCGACCATTAGGCCGTCGGACAGGTTCAAGATCTGATCGAGATTGGTCAGGGCTTGGGGCTTTTCGATCTTCGACAGGACCGCGGCCCTTCCGGCGACGATCTTGCGGGCCTCCGCCACATCCTCCGGACGCTGAACGAATGACAGGGCGATCCAGTCCACATCGAGGTCGAGGGCACGGTCCAGGTCCTGGCGGTCCTTGTTCGACAGGGCGGACAGGCGCAGCAGGGCATCGGGCACATTGACGCCCTTGCGGTCCGAAAGCTTGCCGCTGACGTCCGCCCGAGTGTCGGCCCAGCCGGGCCCCACATCCTGGATCCGCAGGCGCATCTTGCCGTCATCAAGCAGCAGCAGGCCGCCGGGCCGGAGCGCCTCGAAAATTTCCGGGTGGGGCATGCCGATGCGCGTTCGGGTGCCCGGCGCATCGTCGAGGTCAAGGCGGAAGGGATCGTTCTTTTCCAGATGGATCGGGCCGTCGGCGAATTTGCCGATTCGCAGTTTGGGACCTTGCAGATCCACAAGGATGCCGATGGGCCGGCCGGACCGGGCCTCCACGTCGCGGATCAGGCGGTGGGTCTGGGCCAGACGGTCATGGTCCGCATGGCGCATATTGATGCGGAAGACGTCGGCGCCCGCCTCATGGAGGGCCTGGATCTGGTCCCGGGTGCCCGAGGCTGGCCCCAGGGTGGCAAGGATCTTCACGTTGCGGCAACGGCGCTGCATGGCTGTCCTCCGTGCGGGCCCCTTGGGCCCTGTGCGGTGTCGCGCACAGTCATTCCCGCTTTGCTCGCAGATGCAACGCCAAAATGCGCGTTTGCCGATTAAACCGCGCGGGCCGACCCGTTAGGCGCCCCAGTCGAGCGCCCCAGTCAAGCGCCCCAGTCAAGCGCTATCAGGGCGGCGCCGGCTGCGATTGGCCGCCCAGACGCCGGCCAGCACGATGGCCCCTCCCAGGGCCTGCCACGGGCCGATGCGCTCTGTCAGGATCAGCCAGCCCAGGACGGCCGCCGCCACCGGCTCGATCAGGATGACGAGGGCGGACAGGCCCGCCGGCAGGTGGCCGAGAGCATAGGCGAGCAGCCCCTGGCCGCCCGCGTGGGACACCCAGGCAAGGCCCAGCAGCACCGTCCAGCCCCGGGCCGTGTCGGGCAGGATGGCCTCCCCCGCGATGAGGGTGACGAGGAAGAGGCCGGCGGCGGTCACGAAACTCGAGCCCAGCATCAGGCGGGCGGCGCTGATCCGAGGACGGACGGCCCGCACCGACAGGACATAGCTGCCGAAAAAGAAGGCCGTGACGAGCCCGTAAAGATCGCCGTCCAGATGGTCTGGCTTCAGGGCGAAACTGTCGCCCAGCAGGAGCACGGCCCCCGCCATGGCAACGCCGAGGCCGATGAGGAAGCTGCGGGTGACCCGCTCACCCAGCAGCACCCACGCGCCGAGGGTCACGATCACGGGCGAGAAATTGGCGAACAGGGTGGCGTTGGCCACGCTGGTGTTCAGGATCGACAGGTGCCAGAAGACGAGATCGCCGGTGAACATGATGCCCGGCAGCAGGACGGTTCGGATGTCTCCGGCAACGCCGCCGGGTCCTGCGTCCCGACGTCTGTCATGATCGGCGAGGGCGGCCCAGACCGCCAGCAGCGGCAGGGCGAGAGCGACCCGCCAGAAGGCCGTGGCAAAGGGACCAAGTTCGCTGAGGCGCACGAAAATGGGTGAGGCACCGATGGCCACGGCGCCGGCCAGCAGCGCCCAGAAGGCTAGGAACCTGGTGCCGTGCGGCGGCGTATGGACTGGGGGCGGGGCCATGGAGCCTCCCGTGTCGGTGGATGGGCCCGCCTCGGTGGCGGTATGGCGCCAGTTCGGCTAAGCCTTGCCTATAGCCCAGGCGCCGGCGCCGTGGAAAGCGGCCGCGGCCAAGCCGTCCCGACTGAGCGGTTCATGATGAGCGGAGAGCCATGCACCCTTTCCTCACGTCCCTTGATGATGCGGACAAGGTCCGCTTCGCCCTGTCCTATCCCTTTGCCCAGTCGACGGGCTCCTTCGTCTATGCCGAAGGGCGGGCCTGGCCGCTGACGGATTTCGACATCTGGGACTGGCCGGGCGCCAAGGTGCTGGGCGACCGGGACGAAATGGCTCTGATGGATGTTCTGGGTCCGGTCCATTACACGGACCTGGCCGAGCGGCGCTCGCCCGTGCTGGCCGTGGGGTCCAACGCCTCGCCGGAGCAGTTGGCCCGCAAATATGCTGGCACCCGGGACGTGATCCCCACGGTGCGGGTGAGCGTTGCGGACCATGCCATCGTCTATGCCGCCCATATTGCCGGGTACGGATCGGTTCCGGCGACCCTGCACTACATGCCGGGTGCGCGGGTCAATGCCTTCGTCAATTTCCTGACCGACGATCAGCGGGACCGCATGGATGCCACCGAGACGCTGGGCCGCCACTATGCCTTCACGGTGCTGCACGGTGCCGATATCCGGCTGGAGGACGGCACGAGCTTGAGCGATGTGGCGGCCTATGTGGCGATCCAGGGCGTGATCGCGAAAGGGGCGCGGCCTCTGGCGCTGGCCGAAGTGCCCCAGGACACGCCGGATCTCGAGCAGGTCACCCAGGCCCAGATGGCCGAGTATCTGCGCGCCGCCCTGGCCCCCGAGATGAGCCTTGATGAATTCGTGCTGGCGCAGATCCGCGATCCGGCCCTGCGCCAGGGCCGGGAGGAGGTCATGGCGACGCTGACCGTCCCCACACGGATCAAGACATGACTGTGTGATGGAGTAAGTGTGGTAAAGGAGACGAGAATGACCGAACGCGACTGGACGGACCTGGAGGCCGCCGCCTTCCGCCGCCTGATGAACCATCTGCGCGAGCGCACCGAGGTGCAGAATATCGAGTTGATGACCCTGGCCGGGTTCTGCCGCAACTGCCTCGCAGACTGGATGGTGGACGCAGCCGCCGAAACCTCCGCGCCGGTGGACAAGGAAACGGCACGCGAACACGTCTACGGCATGCCTTACGCCACATGGAAGGAAAAGCACCAGAAACCGGCGACCCCGGAGCAAATGGCCGCCTTCGAGGCGGCGCAGAAAAAGGCCTGAGACCGTTCGGGCCGCGTTATGGGCACGGACACGATCAGGCGCTTCAGGCGAAGGCTGTCCGCCAACGGGTGATCCGCATAGGCTTCAAACCCCCTCGGCATGGCCGACAGTTTTTCCTCCTCCGACAAGACGAGCTTCGCCTTTTTCAGTGCCTTGACGCTTGTCTGGAAGCGGTCGGCTTCATCGATCATGCGTTGGCGGATGGGTTTCAGTTGGGCCGGCGAAGAGGGGTAATGGCCGGCTCTCAACCGGCCGCTGTCCGCTTCCATCCGCAGGTAAACAAATCCGTCCCCTTCGCTTTTGTGCCTGCTGGGAGTCAAAAGGCCGCTGACATGGGTGTTGGAGGGGCTCTTGTCGCTTGCGAACCGAACATCCCGGTTGACCCGGAACATGGTCGTCCTGCTCCCCTGGAGCGGAAGATCCGTGGCGGCGAGGCGCTCCGTGATGCGCTCCAGGCAGGCGATGAAGGGCTCCTGGATGCTCTGGATGGAGGAGGCCTTGTGCCGGCCAAACCAGGCGCGGTTGGTGTTCTCCTTCAGGCCCTCAAGGACGCTGAACGTGTCTTGCCCGAACCCGGCGGGATCGTCCGCCGCAGCCGCCTGCGCCGATGATGGTCGAGCCTTGCGCGCCATTTGAGGGGCCATAAACCGGGACGCGGATCACGGGGCATCCGTCGTGCCGCCGGCATAGGCCTTCACTTCCATGAGCGCAGAGCCGAGGAGGCGGTTGATCGCCCGCTTTGCTGCGGAGCGTTCGTCATTGGTCTGATAGACACTGCGGGCGAGGCGCACGAAGCGCTCGCCGAAATCCTGGCGGGCCTCGCACAGGCGCACCCCATCCTCGATCTCCCAAAGCCGCCCATTGATGGCCAGAAGCTCCGCGCGCAGCGCCATCACCGCCGGGGGCAGGGGGCCGATGGTCTCCAGCGCCCGGGTCAACAAGGCGTGTTCCGTGCGCACATGGGCGAGCGCCGCCTCATCCGCGATGCGGGTCCGCTTGATGTCGAGGATCGTCAGCTTGTCAATCAATTCCCCCGGCGAGACCGGGATCAGGATGCCGTCCGTCATGGGTCCCTCGCTTGTCCTCGCTCCGTCGCCGGCACGCCGGCCCTTGGCATCGCGCGCGGCCTGTCGCACAAATCACCCCTGTGATGTTCCCGCGTGAGGTCCAGCCATGACTACGGCCGATCCCGGCACCGCCGCCCTGATCCAAGAGGGCGATTCCCTCCAGACCGCCGGCGATCTGGGTCCGGCCCTTGCCGCCTATGACCGGGCCCTGGAACGCGCTCCGGCGCTCGCCGCCGGTTTTGCCGGACGCGGCGCGGTGCTGCACAAACAGGGCCGCCGCATCGACGCCCTGGCCTCCTACACTGCGGCCCTCGCCCTTCGACCCGAGGATGCCTCCACATGGACCAACAAGGCCTTGCTGCTCAAGGAGCTTGGCCGGGCCGAGGACGCCCTTGCGGCGACCGGCGAGGCCCTGGCGGCGGACCCGCGCTTCGAAATGGCCCATCTGGTGCGGGCCGCCGTGTTGCAGGAGCTTGGCCGGCACACGGAGGCCTTGAGCGGCCTTGAGGCCGGTGCGCAGGCCTGCCCCGCCTCCTCGCGCATCCACAACCGGCGCGGCGAATCCCTGAAGGCCCTGGGCCGGAGCGATGCGGCGTTGGCCGCCTTTGAGGAGGCCGTGCGGCTCGATCCGCGCTTCGTCGCCGCCTTGGGCAATCGCGGGCTCGTCTTTCTCTCCACCGAGCGGAACGAGGAGGCCGTGGCCGCCTTCGATGCGGTCCTCGCCGTCGCGCCCCGGGTGGCCGAGGCCCATGCCAATAAGGGCATCGTGCTGCGCCGGCTCGATCGGTTGGACGAGGCCCTGGCCGCCTATGAACAGGCCATCGCCCTGCGGCCGGGCTTCGCGGCGGCCCATGTAAACCGGGGCAACATCCTGGTGGCGCTGGAGCGGTTCGAGGAGGCCATCGCCGCCTTCGACCGTGCCGAGGCGGCGGATCCGAACCTGGGGGACGCGAAGGTCTTCCGGGGCATCGTCCGCCTGCTCCAGGGCGATTTCGAACGGGGACTGAGCGATTACGAGGCCCGTCCGCGCACCGAGACGGACTTCGACGACAGTCCTTGGCCCCTATGGCGTGGAGAGGAGCCCGCCGGCAAGACCATCATCGTGCTGGCCGAGCAGGGCCGGGGCGATACCATCCAGTTCGTCCGGTATCTGGACCTGCTGGTCGACCAAGGCGCGCGGGTCCTGTTCCGTGTGCCGGGGGCCCTGCATCACATCTTGCGTAAAGCCACCGGGCGGGTCGAACTGCGGGAGGACATTCTGTCCACGGACCAGGCCCATTATTGCGCCCATCTCATGAGCCTGCCCTGGGCCCTGGGCACGCGGCTCGACACCATTCCCTGGGCGGGGCCCTATATCGACGCGGATCCGCAGACCCGGGACCGCTGGCGCCCGCGGATCGAGGGCCCCGGTTTCAAGATCGGCATCGCCTGGCAGGGCAATCCAGACCATGCCATGGACAATGAACGTTCCGTGCCACTGACGGCCTACAAGCCGCTTTCCGAGATCGAGGGCGTTCGCCTTATCAGCCTGCAGAAGAATTTTGGGGCGGAACAGCTCGACAGCCTGCCCGAGGGCATGGCCGTGGAGCGCCTGGGGCCGGATTTCGACGCCGGCCCCGACGCGTTCCGGGATACGGCCGCCGTCATGGCCGGCCTCGATCTGGTGGTCACGACCGATACGGCGATGGCCCATTTGGCCGGGGCCATGGGCGTGCCGGTGTTCGTGGCCCTGCGCCAGGTTCCGGATTGGCGCTGGCTGCTCAAGCGTGCCGACACGCCCTGGTATCCGAGCATGCGGCTGTTCCGCCAGCGGGTCCGCGGCGACTGGGACGGGGTGGTGGCCGCCATGGCGGCGGCCGTGCGCGAAAGGGTGGCCCTCAAGACCTCAGAGACCGCCGACGGGCCGGAACCGAAGGCATGAGCCCTATTTGGGCATCACGATCCAATAGGTCTTGCCTTGGGCCAGGAAGGTCAGCAGGCCCCACAATCCGGCGGACAGCATCATGCCGGCAACCAGGATGAGCGTGATGTAAATCTGGTCGGCAAAGCGCAGGGTGTCCGCTCCGTCGGGGCCTGGCGCCGCCAGGGTGATGCCCTCATTCACCCGGGCGTCCCGGGCCTGGCGCAGATCATCCGCAAGTCCCTGGGCCAGGACCTCCAGGGACAGCCAGTCGGGGATCTTGGGGTCCTCCGCCTTGACCCGCGCGCCCAATTCGTCGGCCAGCGTCGTCAGTTCCGCCAGATAAACATAAGCATAGGTGCCCTTCACCGGGTGGTTGGCGCTGTCCAGTTCCGTGATGGCGCCGTTGACCAGGGTGATCAGCCGATCTTCGTCATCGATGATCTCGTAGCCTTTGCCCGTCTCCAGAACCCGGTTGTAAAGGGACTGGTAGGCGCTTTTGCGGGTCGCCTCGGGCATGGAGGTAAAGACCGGCCGGGGCAGATCGGGAAGGCCAGGGCTCTCCTCAAGGCGGGGACGGGCGTCGATATAGCGCTCCAGGGGCCGGTTTTCCGGCACGGGCGGTACGGGCACCGGGGCGAGGGCGGCATCCAGGGCCGCCGAAATCATGCTCAGCACCATTGCCAGGACGCCGGTCGCGAAAATGCCCGTAAGGCCCAGGGCGCCCCATTTGAAGCCGTTGAGCATGAACTGCTCGAGTTCGGAAGCCCCGCCGGTGCTGCGTGTCCCGGAATTCTGGCTCATCATGGCGGTCGGTCCCTATCGGCAAGTCGGCGTGCCGCCGTTGAACGGCTGCGCCCGGCAGAATCACTGCGTCAAGCCTAGCGAGGGCCGGGCCGGACCGGAAGGGGCGGCCCGGTGGCGCGGATGCGCGGATGGATTGGTGAAGCGGTGATCTGCCGGGGCCCATGCGATGGCTTGGACAGACCAAGCCGAACCTGCTATCTCCTCCCCCACGTGAAAGACTTAATTTCGCGATTCGTCGGGGCGTAGCGCAGCCTGGTAGCGCATCTGGTTTGGGACCAGAGGGTCGCGTGTTCGAATCACGCCGCCCCGACCACATGCTTAAAAGCCATTCACACCTCTAGAACGGTCTTCCGGGGAGTCGGCAAAGCCGATCGCGTTTCACAGTGATCGACTGCCCCTTGATGCCGTAATGCGGACGGCCCTTACAGGATCAGATCGTCAGCCTCCAGCGAGGTTTGACCCTCCAGCGTCACGGACGCCGAGGCGAAGGCGAGACGCAAATCGCCGGCCGCCAGCGTGGCCAAGGCGTCCGCCTGGGTGACCTGCCCGTCGCCATTGGTGTCGAGATCATCGAAGACCGCGACGTCGCCCACGCCGGAGAGATCCAGGACATCCTGCACGCCATTGAAGTCCACGATGGTGTCGTCATCGAAACCATCAGCGATCACAAAGCGGTCACTGCCGCCGCCGCCGGAGAGGGTGTCATTGCCGGCGCCGCCCGAGAGCACATCGGCCCCGACACCGCCCAGCAGATTGTCATCCCCCGCCGAGCCAATCAGCGTATCCTGTCCACCCGATCCGTCGATGGACTGAATGTCCGTCAGCGTCACGCCGGAGAAATCCAACAGGGTTGAGCCCTGGTCGCCGCGGATGCGGACATTCGAAAATCCGTTGGCGGAGACGATTTCGACGCGTTCAACGGATGTCAGCCCAATGACTGTATTGTTGGACAGGGCCAGGATGCTGTCCGTGCCTGCGCCTCCGTCCACGGAGTCAAGACCCGTATTGCTGCCGGTGTAGACGATGGCATCGTTGCCATTGCCGCCGAGGATCGTGTCATTGGCGTTGGCGCCCTCCAGCGTGTCGTTGCCGCCGCCGCCCTCAAGACTGTCCGAGCCGCCGTCTCCGCTCAACACATCGCCTCCGCCGGAGCCGATAATCGTGTCCGTACCGGACAGGCCGGCGATGGTGGAGATCCCGATCAAGGTCATGCCGCTGAAATCGAGCAGGTCGGACCCGCGAGTGCCGGCAATGCGGACATTGGCGTTGCCCATGGCATCGACCGTTTCCACATTGACGAGGGCCGACAGACCCATGACGAGATCGCCGCGGGAGGCCTGGAGAACATCCTTGCCCGTGCCGCCATCGATGCTGTCGCGGCCCAGGCCGTTGGAGATCACGATGGTGTCATTGCCGCTATCGCCGTTTATGGTGTCATTGTCGGCGCCGCCATCCAGACTGTCCCGGCCCGAACCGCCATTCAGCGTGTCCGAACCATCGCCGCCCAGAATGGTATCCCTGCCCCGACCGCCGAACACGAGATCCCGGGCGCCGAATGTCTCGATCAAATCCCTGCTGGACAGGCCGGCAACAGTGTCCCGCCCCGCATCGCCCAAAAGGGTGTCGGCGCTCGAAGTACCCAGAAGTCCGCCAGGCGACAATCCGTCGACGGTGAAAGACACGGTAGCGGTGTCCGTACCGCCCTGGCCGTCGGAGACCGTGTAGGTGAAACTGTCCTGCACACTGTCCGTGGCCGCCAGACCATTAAAGGCTGGATCGTAGAACACATCGAACGACCCGTCGGCCTCCACGGTCACGCGCGCGCCAGAGGGAAGGGGGATCTGCGTGCTCAGATTGGCAGCCAGCCCATTCACGGCCGTGACCGTCAGCGGATCGCCGTCGGGGTCGGAGTCCGCGCCGCTGCCATTGTTCGCCAGGACGTTGCCGCCCAGTTTTTCGATGGTCACATCGGACAAAAACATGTCATCGCGGGCGATCGGATCCGCATTTGGATCGGGCAGGGGATCGGGATCCGGCGTGTCGTCTGCACTCACACGATTGGACTCTGGCAGCGTCAGGTCCCGGTACTCGCCGTCAAACAGTTCCGTGTTCACCAAAACGATACGATCGATGATGTGGGAGGAGGAACGGGCAGACAGATGGAGCTTGTAAGTCCCCGGCTCGTCGAAACGGGCAACGACCGTGTGGGCGTCATTGTCACTGGTCCGCGCCGACCACCGCCAGTTATTGGCGCCCGAGGAGTAGACCTTGAACCACCCGTCCGCGCTGCTGCCGTTGGGAAAACCGGCGCCGTCCGGGAAGTCGTTTTCGGGGTTGGTGCCGCGCGGACGGACCACGCTGCCATTATTCTTTACTGCATAGAACGCGTCCGCCTCGATTTTGACCCAGGTATCATTGTGGTCTCTTGTGCTGGTGCCGAGACCGACCTGGTTGTGCCAGTCGAGTTCATAGAGGCCGGGATTGTTGATCTGGATGTGATAAGTGATCACGCCGTTGCCGGGCCGGTTCAGAAACTGGTTGCCCTGCCACACAATGAAATTATTGCCGGTCGCGTCGTCCGGATTGCTGACCTGCGAGCTCTCGGATGTCGAGTAGGTCTCGGCGTTTTCCCAATCGCCCGGCAGGGTGTCGGCGGACTCCGCCTCAATGATCACAAGGCCGTCTTTTTCGACAAACGCATCGCTCATGGCATTTTCCCCCGTCTGATCCCGTGTCCCCGGCGTGTCGAAGACTCCCATCGATCCGATGACGTGGCCGGCCGTCTCCGGCTTAGGACACGTCGCGTGGGCGTACCGGTCGGAGCGATCGGCAGAGTGCCGATGGCATGATGCCAATTACATGGTGACAGTCGTATTCCAAAAAGGATACACGGACACCCGTCTTTGGTTTTGAAAAGACCACGCGACCCCACACCTTCGTCCTACCGCGCCGGGGGACGAGGTTGAACTTACGACACGGACAGGTGCTGGGCCGCCGTTGGAATACCGGGTCCGGCCTGCTCCCCCCCGAACCGGGTGGCTTGAGCTTTAAGCTCCAGACGACGCGGACGGACCGTCGAGGCAGTGCTTGTGACGTGCCCCCCGGCGGCGGTGTCCGCCGCCGGGGGCTGACGCTCAGCCGAACAGGTCGAACGCGTCGTCGCCGGACAGGAGGAGGCCTGCCGGCTGGAGCATGTCTCCGGCTTCTCCGGCCTCGAAAAGGGCCTGGACCACGGCCGCATTGGCCTGCTCCTCCAGGATCGCGACCTCGTCGATGCGACCGCGGAAGAATTGGTCCAGCGGATCCGTGGACAGATCGTCGCTGAAGCGCTGAGTGGCGCCCAGAGTCACGGGCTCAAAATTTCCGGCACCGCCGGAACTGGTGCCGAGGCCGCGGGTGAAATCCGCATCCGACGCGATCTCGACCCCGTCCTGGTAGAGGCGCACCCCATCCTCGCCGAAGGTTGCCGCCAGATGGGTCCATTGGCCCTGGGCAACCTGACCGGCGATCAGCTCGACCTCCTCGTCAGTGCTCTCGCCCTGGATGCGGAAGACGACCTGGCCATTGGCCAGGAGGCGCAGGTCAAAATGCCCGCCGGTGCCGTTGAAGCTGGCATCCTTCGACACAAGGCCCTGGTTGACGCCTGCACGGTCCGGATTGATCCAGATACTGATCGTTCCTTCATCGACCAGAAGCGCATCGTCATGGGGGATGACGGCCACGTCGTCGAACCCGTCGAGGCGCAGCCCGTCGCCGACCAGACCGTCGCTGACGAAGCGGGCACCCCCATTGAGCGTGCCGTCGACCCCATTGCCGGAGGCATCGACCAGAACCGTGCCGTCGGCGGTCTCGCCGGGCCAATAGGCGGCCAGCGGAAAGTCGGGGCCTCCCTCGACGGTTACGGTCACGAAGGCCGTATCCCGCAACCCGCCTTCGTCGGTGATCCGATAGCGGAACATATCCGTCGCCGTCTCGCCGACCTCCAGGGCATCGAAGGCGCCGTTGGGGTCATAGCGCAGCGTTCCGTCTTCATTGATCGTGACGATGGCGCCGGACTCGATTTCGACCGCATCGCCTGGGTCTTCCACCCGCACCCCATCAATGCGGAAGAAGGACAGCGGATCGCCGTTGCCGTCCCGGTCGTTGGCCAGCACGTCGATATCGACAGTCCGGTCCTCCCGGGTCGTGGCCGTGTCGGGCTCGGCAACCGGCTTCCGATTTTCCTGGTCCAGAAGTTCCGTGTCGGCATCGACGAATTGCTGCAGGATTGCGATATCCGCCGGGCGCAGGGCCTGGTCGTGGATGGAGACCTCGTCAATCACGCCGTCGAAGAACTGGATCAGGGGATCGACTTCGCCCTCCGCGGAGATGATCTGGCTCGCCCCCAACACGATGTCATTGGTATTGCCGGACAGGCCCTGGGTAACATTGGCGCGCGAGCCCGCCCGTTCGCCATTGACGAACAGCTGCAGCCCCCGATCCTCGCCGAAATTGACCACCACATTATGGAAGTCATCGAGGGTCACGGGTGCGCTTTCGATGAGGAAGCTGCCATTGGGCCCCTGAATGCGCACCTGAACCGCCAGATCGGGGGTCAGAGACACGGTCAGATGCCCGTCGCCGAAGCCGAAGGCGTCCGTGGACACAAGGCCCTGGGTGGTGCCGAAGCTCTCCGGCTTGAACCAGAAGCTGATGGCGCCGCTGTCGAGCTGGAACGCGTCGTCGGTCGGGATGCGGACGAAGCCGTCCGTGCCATTGAAGTCGAGGCCCGCACCCACCACGCCCTCGGTGAGGGTCACACCGCCATTCAGGTCCCCGTCGAGCCGGTTGCCGCTTTCGTCGAACAGGGCCGGCAGCAGGGTGTTGGTCGTCGGATAATAGGCGGTAAAGGGGAAGGGCAGGGCGCCCTCGCCGTCAATGGTCACGGTGGTGACGCCCGTGGCAAAGGCGCCTTGGCTGTCGCGGATCAGATAGGTGAACTGGTCCGTCGCGGTCAGCCGGTCGAACAGGCCGTCAAACGCGCCGTTGGGATCATAGATGATCTCGCCGAAGCGGTTGGCGGTGACCAGGGCGCCGGACGCCAGCATGACGGTTTCGGTGTTCGCGATGGGCTCGCCGTCGATCCGCCGCAGACGGATGGGCTGGCCTTCCACATCGGTGTCGTTGTCCAGCACATTGAAGGACAGGGCCGCACTTTCCGTCGTGCGCACCGCATCGTCCACGGCCACCGGCGCGTCATTGCGGCCGTCCACGCTGATGGTGATTTCCGCACTATCGGTCGCACCCTTGGGGTCGCTGACAGTGTAGGTGAAGGCTTCGGTCCCGGTCTCCCCGTCGGTCAGGGCCTGGAAGCCGTCGTCCGGATCGTAAAGCAGGCGTCCGTCCGGGTTCAGCGTCACCGTGGCGCCCGAGGGCAGGTCCAGGGCCTCGCCCATCTGGATGGCCATCCCGTTCACGGCCGTGATGGCGAGCGCGTCGTCGTCCACATCCGTGTCGTTGGCGAGGGCGTCGAGGAACAGGCCCGTGTCTTCATTGGTGGCGAAGGTGTCGGCGGCGGCGACGGGTGCATCGTTCAGGCCGTCCACGGTGATCCGCACCGTGCCTTCCGTGCCCGCCCCGTCCTGGTCCCGGACCACATAGTGAATCTCATCCGCCGCCTGATCTTCCGCATTGAGGGACTGGAACGCATCCGCAGGATCGTAGACCAGCATGCCGGCCGCCTGGAGCGTGGCCCGGCCCCCGGAAGCCAGCGTGACCGTGTCGCCCACATCCACCGCCTGTCCGTCGATCTGCGTCACGGTCAGGTCGTCCCCTTCCGCATCTGTATCATTGGCCAGGATATCGACGGTCACGGCCGTGTCTTCGTCCGTTCCGGCCTCATCCGTGCCAGCGACGGGGGCGTCGTTGATCCCGAACACCGTGACGGACACATCGGCCGTGTCCGTACCGCCGTCCCCGTCATCGACGGTGTAGGTGAAGACCTCGACGACCGTCTCCCCGTCCCGCAGGGCCTGAAAGGCTCCGGTCGGATCATAGGTCAGCGTGCCGTCGTCATTGCTGGCGACCACCGCGCCGGAGCCGAGGGTCACGGCGGCGCCGACGGCGATGGCCGTGTCGTTGATCCGGGTCACGGCCAGGGGCTGATCGTCCACATCTGCGTCATTGTCGAGCACGGCAACTGTCACGCCGGTGTCTTCGTCCGTTTCCGCCGTATCGTCGGCGGCGACGGGGGCATCGTTCTCGCCGGTCACCGTTACGCTCACGTCGGCATCTGCGGTCAGGCCCTGGGCATTCGTGACCCGATAGGTGAAGGTCTGGTCCCGCGTCTCGCCGGCATCCAGGTCTTCAAAGGCGCCATTGGTGAAAAAGGTCAGGCCGGGCACCGCCGCGTCGAGACCCGCCACGGACAGGACGGCCCCCGAAGACAGGGTGACCGTCGCGCCGGGCGCGACCCGGGTGCCGTCCACGGCGATGATCGACAGGCCGGCTGCCGTGGCGGTCTCGTCATTGGACAGAATATCGAGGAAGACCATGCCGCTTTCCGAGACCGTGTCCGTATCCGCTTCGGCGATGGGCGGCTCATCGTCGGAGCCGGGCTGGACGAGGCCGAACCCGCCAAGGCCTTGATTGTAGAGGGCCGACACGCTTTCCGCGTCGAGGGCTGTCGAGAACAGGGCGGCCTCGTCGAGCAGGCCGTCGAACCGCTCCAGGCCGTCGGCGAGGCTGCCGCCGCTGCCCAGGCTGAACGGGTTGGCGTTCGTGGCAATATCGATGCCGAAATCGGTCCGATCCACCTCGGCGCCGTCCAGGAACAGGGCAAGACCGTCATCGGGGTCCCAGGTCACCACCAGATGCTGAAACTGCCCCGGCGCGGTTTCGCCCCCTTGGACGGCGGCTCGCCCCGCTTCAGTTTCCAGCGCCACCCGGACGCTGGCATCGGCCTCCACGGTGATGTCGAACAGGCTGTCATTGGCGTTGTCCAGGTCTTCCGAGAAGCCCTTGGACAGGATGGGAAGGACTGAGCCCGACAAGTCCGGATTGAACCAGACCGCAAAGCTGCCCTGGGTCAGTTCGAAGGCCGCGTCATGGGGAATGGTCACGGCGTCGGCGACCCCGTCGAATAAAAGGCCGGGACCCACGAGGCCATTGGCCGTCACGATGGCATTGCCGTCTTCAGACATGCCGAAGCCGGTGCCGCCCACAATGTCCTCAAGGCGCGCCGGATCGTCGAGGGTCGCGGGCCAGTAGGCCGTCACGTCCGGTCCGCCGAACACGGACAGATCGTCTTCGACCGTCACGCTGGCGCTCGTGGTGCCGGTCAGGGTGAAGCCGTCGCCGGGCAACAGGGTAAGGGATGCCGTTTCAGGCCCTTCGGGCACCCGGTCGGCGCGCGGGGTCAAGATCAGGTCGAAGCTCGCGGTGCCGGCGGCGAAGGTGAGGGTCTCAAAGCTGTCGAGGCCGATAAGATCGGCCCGGTTGAAGGCGCCCTGGCTATCGATGGTCAGGGTCAATGCCTCATCGACCGGCCCGGTGCGTTTCAGCCGGATCACGGCCTCGTCCGGGCCGATCTCGCTGGCGAAACCGTTGAGCACCTCCAGGGAGACCTCCGGCAGGCTGGTGTTCGCCTCAGCGGCCGTCACGGCGGACCCGGTCGCGGCAGATCCGAGAGTTGCGGCATCGCGGGCAACATCCACGGGAAAGGGCGATGTGATGGCGTCCATAGCAGTAATCCCCATACCTGTTATGCCCGAACCGCCACGGCCCGGGTCTCTATGTCTCGTTTCGGTATGGACAGATTAGAGCATCTTCAGGGCGCGTTGCAGACCCAGGTGGGTGAGACGGCTCGATTACCGCCCCCCGTTTTGACAATCCCGGCCCGTCATCGGTGCGGCACCTGCGGCAGGTTCCCCGTCAGAACGAGGCCCCCCAAGTGCGGATGGCATCGTCCAATCGGCGCAGGAACTGGCAGACCTCCGCCGGGTCGCGGACCCGGAAGGCGGCCGCCGTGGGGGCCGGCTGGTCCTTCACGCAAATGCCGATACCCCGGCCCTGCAACGCCTCGAAGGCGTCCTCGTCCGTCACGTCGTCGCCGATATAGATCGGCAGGACCGTGTCGTCCGTCAGCCCCAGGACCGTCAGCAGATAGTCGAGCGCCTTGCCCTTGTGCCAGTCGACCCGCGGGCGCAGCTCGAAGACCATTTTGCCCCCGGATTTGCGCAATGCGGGGAAGCGGGCGACGGCCCGGTCCACGGCCGCCTCCACCTCCGGAACGCGTTCCGACGCCACGAGGCGGTAATGGATCGCGACGGCGAAATGCTTGTCCTCGACGCGGGTGCCCGGCAGATCCGCCAGGTCCCGGGTCAGGCCGAGGGCGGCCTCGCGGATCACCGGCATGATGGCCCGCCCGTCCTCCTGCACGAAATCGAGTCCATCGGGGCCTTCGATGGCGAAGCCGTGGGAGCCGGCATAGAACACGTTCTCCAGCCCAACAAAGGCCCGGACTTCGTCTTTCATGCGTCCACTGACGAAAGCCAGCATGGCCACCTGGGACAGGCTTTCGAGCGCCGCCCGGGTCTCCGCCGGCAGCACGGCGTCCTCGGGCCGGTCGACGATCGGCGCCAGCGTGCCGTCATAATCGAGGAACAGGGCCACCTTTCGCCGGGACAGGCCCGTTGTGATCGCGTTGAGGCAGGCGAGGGCCCGGGGCGGCCCGCCGCCCGGCATCAGTTCGCTGAGATCGGTGACGACGAGGTCGGCCAGGGCGCCCTGGTGGGCCGTGGGATCGCCGTTGCGATCCAGGCCAATCACGAGCCCGAAGCCGTCCGCGCGGGCGCGGGCGATGCCGGTGGGCAGAACATCGACCACCGCGCAACGGGCCGCCGGCAGTTCAAGCCTTTGTGCCGCATGCAGAAAGCCGGCGCCCGGCTCCGTTTCACTGACGGTGGGGCCGTCGACCAGCTCGAAGAGACCCGTTTGGGTAAGGACCGTTTCTTCGCTCGCGCCGTCGCCCACGACCGCAATCCTGAAGCCCCGCTCCCGGGTAAAGGCCACGAGTTCGACCGAGCCCGGAAAAATCTCCACGCCTTCCGTATCCACAGCTTCAAGCACATAACGCAGACGCCGGGCGAGGAGCCCGTGCAGCGTCATGGCCGTGTCCGGATCGCCGTCCGCGCCGACTGGGACGGCGATGCCTTTTTCATCGAGATAGGCTGAAAGGGCGCGAGCGGCGGGCCGTCCGGCGAACCGGCTCTGGAACTCCGCGAGGGTGTCGAAGGGCGTAAAGGGGTGACCGGCGGCGGCATCGGCCTGGATTTCATCGCACAGGCGCTTCCAGGCGACGGCATGAAGAGAGCCGAGGGAGGCCAGAACGCCGTCGAGGCGCAGCAGCAGGGCATCGATGCCGGACAAGGTGGCCGCGGCGCCCGTGAGGGGGGCAAGCTCCCCCATGGCACCCTGATCTGCGTGGGCGGGACTGGAGCCCCGGTCGGTCTGGCCCGCTTGAGGCATCGGTTGCCGCTGTGCCCCCTGCGCCGGCACGAGTGGGTCCACCATGGCCTATCCCCCTGGATCCTGGTGACGCGCTCCGGCGGGCTGGGCGGACCAGGGCCGGACACGGGGGAGGTTTATCGCCAAAGGGAACCCTCCGAAAGCCTCCCAAATCATTAAAACCGCATGGGCGGCGGCATCCATGCCGGCCGGCCCACGCCCATCGGTCGGGTCGGCGTCCGGGCCCGAGGAACCGGCTGCCGGCTTTCGTGACGCCGAAACGTGGGCTATAGAAAAGGCCGCCGGCCCCGTAGCTCAACTGGATAGAGCAGCGGACTTCTAATCCGCAGGTTGAGGGTTCAAGTCCTTCCGGGGTCGCCAGCGCCGCGGGTGCCTGACCCGCAGACATGGGGGACAAACGGGATCGGGGCGGACAAACGGGATCGGGGCGGACAAACGGGATCGGGGACGACAAAAGGGATAGTGGCGGCGCAAACGGCGCCGTCAGTGAGACCACTGATCCACGCGGTCGAAGGCGAAATTGTCGCAA
>JBHJGV010000085.1:0-24117 GCA_050331455.1 Alphaproteobacteria bacterium | reverse complement strand
GGGCGGGGGCCGGGGGGCAGGGGCCCCGGCCGCGCCCGGGGCGCCGGCGCGCCGCGCCCCCCCCCCGCCGGCCCCCCCCCCCCCCCCCCCCCCCGGGCCAGGTCTGGCCGATCTGCGGGTCAAGGCCAGCCGGGCTGCGATCATTGTTGCCGCCGTCCTGGTGGCACTCAAAACGCTCGCCTATGCCGCCAGCGGCTCGGTTGCCCTGCTCAGTTCCCTGACGGACTCCATGCTCGACCTCGTGGCTTCGGTGGTCATTTTTCTGGCTGTCCGACTGGCCATCGAGCCGGCCGACCAGGATCACCGCTTCGGGCACGGCAAGGCCGAGGCCATTGCGGGAATGGTCCGGGGCCTGCTGATCGTTTTGGCGGCCTTGTTCCTGGCGGTCGAAGCCGTGGAGCGCCTTTTCCATCCGGAGCCTGTGCACCAGCCCGGTCTTGCCATGGGGGTCCTGGGCTTTTCGGCCGTCCTTTCCCTCGGCATCGCCCTTTACGAAATGGCCGTTTTCCGCCGGACCCGATCCCTGGCCATTGGAGCGGACGCCCTTAACTATGGGGCCGATGTCGCCATTTCCCTGGGGGCCATGGGGGCGATCTGGCTGGCTGGACGGCCCGGTATCGATCTCGTGGATCCCCTGTTCGGCTTTTCCGTCGCCCTGGCCCTGGCTTTTTCGGCTTGGCTGCTCGTGACCCGGACCTTCGACCAGCTGATGGACCGGGAAATGGACGAGGCGGACCGGGCCCGGATCAAGGGGCTTATTCTGTCCCATCCGGACGTTCTGGGCGTCCACGATTTGCGCAGCCGGCGGGCAGGGCCCGACATGTTCATTCAGTTTCACCTGGAGCTTGATCCCGATCTGACCTTGCGGCAGGCCCACCGGGTGGCCGACGAGGTGGAAACGGTCGTCGCGCGGGCCTTTCCGGGCGCGGAGGTGATCGCCCACCAGGAACCCGTCGGCGAATTCATCGAGAACGACCTCGTGCGAACCTGAGAGATCGGGAAAAGACAGCATGGCCGAGACGAGCGAACAGGACACCCAAGCCCGGATCCGCAAGGCGCTTGAAACCGGCCGCCCCTTTGGTGTGGACGGACCCGTCGAAACCATTGAGACCCACATCGCCGTGGTCTTTTTGGTCGCAGACCGCGCCTTCAAGATGAAAAAGGTCAAGGCCCTGGGCTATCTGGACTTTTTCGGCGCCGACAACCGCCATGCCCTGCTCGAAAAGGAACTGCGCCTCAACAGCCGCACGGCACCTCACCTCTACCGTGCCGTCGTGCCGGTGACCCAAGCCCGTGATGGCAGCCTCACGGTCGGCGGCGAAGGGCAAGCGCTTGAGTGGCTTTTGGAAATGCGCCGTTTCGACCAGCACGACCTTCTGGCCCGGCGTCTGGAGCCCCATCCGGGTCTGGAGCAACCGTCCGAGTCCCTGGCCGTGCCCCTCGCCGAGGCCATCGCGGCGCTGCACCGTAAGGCGGAGCGATGCCGCATCGCGGGCTGGCACGAGGCGGTGGCGGGCGTTCTTGAAAAGATCACCGGCCATGTGGCGGCCGGCGCCGGACGCCCCCTCGATCCCGAGGCCGTGGAGCGCTTCGCGGGTCTGTCACAGGCGCGCCTCAACAGTCTGGGGCCGATGCTGGAGGAGCGGGCGCGAGGCGGCCATGTGCGCCGGTGCCATGGCGATTTGCACCTGGCGAATATCGTCGTGCAGGACGGCCGGCCCGTGCTGTTCGACTGCATCGAATTCAACGACGAGATCGCCTGTCAGGATACGCTCTATGACATGGCGTTCCTGCTGATGGATCTGGTGTTCCGCGATCGCCGCGATTTCGGCAACCGGGTGTTCAATGCCTATATCTCGGGCCTGAACGACTTCGACCGGGCGGCGGCCCTGCCGGTGGTCCGTGCACTGCCGTTTTACGGCGCCCTGCGGGCTGCGATCCGGTGCCATGTCTGCCTCGCCCGTCTGAATGAGGTTCCCGCCGACGAGGGAGAGCACCGGACGGAAGTTGTGGATCAGGCGCGGGCCTATCTGGAGCTTGCGCTCACCCTCCTGGCGCCCCCGCCGCCGCGGATCGTCGCCGTTGGGGGACTGTCCGGATCCGGCAAATCAACCCTGGCCCGGGATCTTGGCGGCGCATTTGGCGGTCTGGCCGGCGCGTTGATCCTGCGCACAGATGAGATCCGAAAGCGCCTCCATGGCGCGCCGCTCGGGGACGCTCTGCCGGCCGCCGCCTACACGCCTGAAGCCAGCGCCGCGGTCTATCGTGTCCTCGCGGACGAGGCGGCGGTGGCCATTGGCGCGGGCCTGTCGGTCCTGGTCGACGGCGTGTTCGCCCGGCCGGATCAGCGCAAGGCGATCGCAGCCCTGGCGGACCGTCTGGGGGTGCCATTTCACGGCCTGTGGTTGTCCGCCGATCCGGCGATCATGGCGGCCCGGGTCCGAGGAAGGCGTGGCGATGTGTCCGACGCGACCGAAGACGTGCTGGAGCGCCAGCTGGGCTTCGATCTCGGCGCAATCGACTGGATCCGCCTCGATAGCGGGCCCGCCCGTGCCCATGTCGTTCGTGAGGCCTGTCGCACCCTGGGCCTTGGTGGCGAGCGCGGGTCTCCGGTGTGAGGGATCTTGGCCCCCATCCATGCCCAAGCTAATGTTAATCCGAGAGAAGGTCGGAAGAGTGAGTTTCACTCGCGTCAAGGCTCAAAGTGGCCCGAAGCGGGGCCCGTTGGGCCTTGAACATCCGGTCTGAACGGCAACACGGCCGCCCGCGGGAACGGGCCGCCACAGGACAGGGTTGGAGCGCTCCATGGACGGATTGATGCAGAATTGGCCCCTGCTCATTCACACCATCATCGACCACGCGGCCCGTAATCACGGCGCTCAGGAGATCGTCACGCGGACGGTCGAGGGGCCGATCCATCGCTACACTTATCGCGACCTGCATGTGCGCGCCCGAAAGGTGGCCAATGGCCTCAAAGATCTGGGCGTGACCATGGGCAACCGGATTGCCACCATGGCCTGGAACACCCATCGGCATGCGGAGGTCTGGTATGGCAGCATGGGCCTTGGTGCCGTCTGCCACACGATCAATCCGCGTCTGTTTCCCGGCCAAGTTGCCTATATCGTCAACCACGCCGAAGACGATGTCATCTTTGTCGACACGACCTTTGTGAAGTTGCTGGAGGCCATCAAGGACGATATCACGCGCATCAAGGCCTTCATTGTGCTGACCGACAAGGAGCACATGCCCGAAACGACCCTGCCGAACGCCCTGTCCTATGAGGAATGGGTCGAGGGGTACAGGGAAGACTTCGTGTGGCCCCAGTTCGACGAGAACACGGCCGCCGGGATCTGTTACACGTCCGGCACGACGGGCAACCCGAAGGGCGTCGTCTACTCCCACCGGTCCAATGTTCTGCATACGCTGGCCGTGAACAATGCCGACGGCATCGGCATGAAGAGTGCCGACACCATCCTGCCCGTCGTGCCCATGTTCCACGCCAATGCCTGGGCCATCATTTTCGGCGCGCCCTCCGCCGGCGCGAAGATGGTGCTCCCGGGCGCGCGCATGGATGGCGAGGCCATTTACGAACTGCTCGACAAGGAACAGGTCAGCATCACCGCCGCGGTGCCCACGGTGTGGCTCATGCTGCTGCAATATTTGGAGCAGACCAACAAGCCCCTCGATCACCTGCGCCGGGTCATCATCGGTGGCTCGGCGGCGCCGCGCAGCATGATCGACACTTTCAAGACCCGCTACGGTGTCGATGTGCTCCATGCCTGGGGCATGACGGAAATGAGCCCCATGGGCACGCTGTCCCAGCCCAAGGCCGGCATGGATGCCCTGCCCTGGGATCAACAGCTCGACCTGCGCTGCAAGCAGGGCCGTGTTCCTTACACGGTTGAAATGAAGATCGTGGACGACAACGGTGCAGAACTGCCCTGGGACGGAAAAGCCTTCGGCCGGCTGATGGTCCGCGGGCCCGCCGTCGCAGGCGCGTATCTCAAGGGCGAAGGCGGCTCGATCCTGGACGAAGACGGGTTTTTCGATACCGGAGACGTCGCGACCATCGACCACCATGGTTTCATGCAGATCACGGACCGGGCCAAGGACGTGATCAAGTCCGGCGGCGAATGGATTTCCTCCATCGATATCGAGAATCTCGCCGTGGGCCACCCAAAGGTCGCCGAGGCCGCGGTGATCGGCATGCCCCATCCGAAATGGGACGAACGGCCCCTGCTGATCATCGTGCCCAAGGACGGCGAAAAGCCCACCAAGGAAGACGTGCTCGAGTTTCTGGCAGGCAAGATCGCGAAATGGTGGACCCCGGACGACGTGGTTTTCGTGACCGACATTCCCCACTCGGCGACCGGCAAGATCCAAAAGGTCGCCTTGCGCGAACAATTCAAGGACTACGAACTGCCGACGGCCAAGGACGGCGCCTGACACCGGGCGATGCCCTTTTATCGGCGGACAGAAAAGGACGGATCAGGAATGAGTGATGCTCCCACGACCGCCGCCGGCGCCGGCAAGACCCCGCGCCTGACCTGGATGGGCCGGATCGCCTTCGTGTTCGGTCTCCTTGCCCTTGTGCTCGCCGTTGCCGCGCCGCTCGGCTATCGGGCCGGGGTGCTGGATCTGTCGACGGCCCTGTTCAATGTGTTCGGCGCCGCCGCCCTATGCGGCGCGATCGCCCTGCTCCTGGGTGTGATCACGACCCTCGCGGCGACCTTCGTCAAGCCGCGGCCCGGCATTCTGCTGGCGCTCCTGGGCGGCATCATGGGCGGCGGTCTGCTGGCCCAGGTCGTCTCCATGTTCATGCTGGCCCAGTCCGTGCCACCCATCCACGACATTACAACGGATACGGAAAATCCGCCGGCCTTCGCGACGCTCATCGCCCTGCGTCAGCAGGACGGCGCTCAGAACCCGCCCGCCTATCCGGGTGAGGAGGTTGCGAAACAACAGCGGGCCGCCTATCCGGACCTGGAGACCCTGGTCTTTCCCGACGGCACGGTCGATGGACTGCTCGCGCGGTCCGAACAAGCGGCCCGCGATCTGGGCTGGACCGTGAAGACGGTGACGCCGCCCTCCGCGGCCGCGGCTCCGGCCCGTGGTCTCCTGGAAGCGACCCAAACCAGTCTTTGGTTCGGGTTTACCGACGACGTGGTGGTCCGGGTGGTGGAGCGGCCCGGTGGCGGCGTGGCCCTCGATATCCGATCCAAAAGCCGGGTCGGTATCAGCGATCTAGGCCAGAACGCGCGGCGGATCCGGGCCTTTATCGCGCGCATCCGGGAGGGCTGAGCGGCATCAGGGCCGATCATCGCCCGCGCCGGCGGTCGTCCTGCCGGCGCATCTCGTTGCGCCGCATGGGCATGCGGTCGATCAGCGCGAACAGGTCTTCGGCTGCCACTGGCTCCTGGGAGCGGAATTTCTCGCCGCCGTCCTTGCCGATCAGGATGACAGCGAATTGCCCGGGCGCGACGCGAAACCAGGCGCGCAGACGGTCGGGTTGGAGGCCGTGCCGGACCTCACGTCCGGTCTCGTCCTGAAGGGTCACCGGGCCATCATTGATGCGCATAACGACGATGTCCCGGTCCCACAGACCGGCGGCGTTCTCCCGCAAGAGCGTGTCCTGGGCGCCAACCGCCTCCCGCGTGGCAGGAGAGCCGAAGACCAGAACCGGCCGATAGCGCCAGCGGAACGGCGCCAGGGGATCGACGCCCTCCGCGGCCCGCAGCGGCACTGGGGGGCCGGCACAACTGAGTGCCAGGCCAACGACAAGATGCCGCCGGGACCAGAATGCCGTGTTCCGCCGGCCCATTGCGCTCACCGCTCCCTTGCTCGCCAGGCCCATCCGCGCCTTCGCACGCCCTTTTGTGCCGGCCGGGCCTCGGCGTCAAATCTTGGCCCAGGGCGCCGGGACGGCTTAGGGTGGGAGGGCAAGGTGGGCCACACAGTGTTAAGCCAGGGGCCGAAACGGGCGACAAGGGGACCGATCACGTGGAGCGGGACGGCAGCATCGGACAGGAACCGGGGCCGGTTTGGGACCCGGAGAGCCAGACCTTGACCACAGGCGAGCCGGTGGCCCCGGATGCCGGCGCTCCGGTCCATGGCGACGGTCGTGCCGGCCCCGACGCTGGGGCACAGCGGGAGTCGACTGTCGTCTTTGTCGAAGAGCCCAAATCTCTCCAAAGGCTGATTTTCTGGAATACGCTATCGACCTTCCTGACCGTTGGCCTCTACCGCTTCTGGGCCCGCACCCGCCTGCGGCGCCATTTCTGGCACCGGGTCATCGTGGCGGGATCGCCGGCCGAATATATGGGCCATGGCTTCGAGCTGTTTGCCGGTTTCCTGGTCATATTTGCGCTGGTGGGCGTCGGGTTCCTGGTCTTCCTGTTTTCCACGCTCTACGCCTATGGCGATGAGGTCTCGACCGATCTGCTCAGCTCTCTCCCGCTGGCCTTGCTGCCGGTCCTGTTGCCTATGGCTCTATTCCGGGCGCGCCGGTACCGGCTGCGCCGGACCGTCTGGCGCGGCATTCATCTGGCCCAGGACGGCTCTGTGCTGACCTACACCGCCCTTTGGGTCTGGGGCCTCGTGCTGACGGTGCTGACGCTGGGGCTGGCCTATCCGGCCCGCAATCTGTGGACGGAGCGGTACCGCCTGACCCACACCCTGGTGGGAGACCGGCGCGTGGATTTCAAGGCTCGTGTGGCGCCCCTGATGCTTGCCTGGCTGCCGGCCTGGGGATGCAGTCTGCTGCTCCTTGCAGCAAGCGTGGGCTGCGCCGTGTGGTGGGACCTGCACGGTTCCGTCAGTGACCTGCCCGCGGGCACGAACAATCCGCCGGTCCCTGAGCCCTGGTCGGATTTCTATGCCGTGCCGCCGGCTTTGTGGGGGCTCGCCCTGCTGCTGTCGCTCATCCTGTTTTACGGATCTTTCGTGCGCTACCGCGTCCTCGAATTCCGCTATGTGGTGGGCCAAATGGATCTTGCCGGCGCCCGCTTCACTTCGGATCTCGGCGTGACAGACGTTCTTCGGATCATCACGCCGGGCCTGCTCGGGCTCATGGGCTATGTCGTCCTGTCCGGTGTGACGGTGGCCACCATCTATGAGGTGCTGCGCGCGCTGCCGAGCCATGCGGCGGACGGTGCCGGCACCCTGTTGATGGCGGCGAGTGCGCTCTCCATGTCCGTGGCACTGCTTTTCGCCGCGTCCTATGGCGTGTCCGTGGTGTCTAATGTCGGCATGCGGGCCCGCCTGCTCGGCGCCGTGGCCAGGACCTTGGACATCGAGAACCCTCAAGCCCTCGACCGCATCGGTCAGGGCCGGACCGATGCGACGGGTCCCGGCGAGGGCCTGGCCGATGCGCTGGCATTTGGGGATTTCTGACATGAGCGACTTTTCCGGTCAGCAAGCGCATCCCGGACCCGACGGACGCCCGATGGCGCTGGGCACCTTCTATGACGGGCATTCGGCCTGGGGCTCCAGCGTCACCGTGCGCCTGGGCCAGGACGCCCTCGAGATCCTCTCAACCGACGACGCGCTTCTGGCTTCCTGGCCGTTCGCGGATCTCCATGCGGCCGGGGGGACGCTCGACGGCTGGGACATGCGGCTGCGGGCCGACGGCCATCCCGGGCGCCTTGCCGTCCATGGCCAGGCCTTCGTGATGCATCTGCGCCAGGCCGTGCCGTCCCTCCTCCATGAGGGGGTCTTCGATCCCCAGCCGTTCCGGTCCGTCCTGGGGCTGATGATGGTTCTGGTCGGGGCCGTCGGTATGGTGTTCTTCATCGTCATTCCCCTGCTGTCCGGGGGGCTTGCGCGGATCGTGCCCGGTGACTGGGAGCGCCAGGTCGGCGCGCGGGTCCAGGAGAGCATGATCGCGAGTTTTGCCCAGCAGCTCGGCACCAGCCCGGAAGCGCTTCAATGCACCGGCCCTGCGGGCCAGCAAGCCATGGACCGGATCGTGGACCGGCTGTCGGCGGGCATGGATCTTCCCCATCCGGTGACGGTGACCGTTCTCGACGTCGACAACGTCAATGCCTTTGCCTTGCCCGGCGGGCGTCTTCTGGTGGCGAGGGGTCTGTTCAATTATGCGCGGTCTGCGGACGAAGTCGCCGCCGTCATCGCCCACGAAATGGTCCATGTGGCCGAGCATCATCCCAGCCGCAATGTCATCGAAGGCGGTGCCACGGCGCTGCTGTTCAGCGTGTTTGTCGGGGGGCTCGGCCAGCGGCCGCTCGAATTCTTTATCGGCAATATGCTGATCAGTGCCAGCCACTCCCGGCACCGGGAGCTGGACGCCGATGAGGGTGCCGTGTCGGCCATGGCGGCGGCCGGGCTCGATCCGTCCGCCCTCGCCACCTTTTTGGAGCGGATCGCCCGCAATTCGGCCAACCGCTCCGCCGCTGTGAGCTGGTTGCTCACCCACCCGGTCTCCGGCGCCCGCGCCGCCCTGGTTCGCGAGCGTGTGGAACGCATGGCACCGGCCCCGGGGGCGTCGCTCGGGCTCTCCTGGGCGGACCTGACCCACCTGCGCACCATGTGCGGCGACGGGGGACGGGGGCGACGTCAGGGGCCGCCGCGCAAGGTGCGCAAGGACTGGCGGATATGATCGATCAGCAATCGCAGTGCGCCTGAAACCTGGCGTCCCGGCGCCGACATCGCCGCAATGGTCAGGACCCCGGCGTCATGGTCCGGCAGGACCGCAGCCAGACGGCCCGCTTCGATATCCGGCCCCACGATAAAGCGCGGCAGCAGGGCAATGCCGAGACCGCATCGCGCGGCCTCCGCCAGCATCATGCCGTTGTCTGCCTGGAGCCGGGGCTCGACCCGCAGGGCGATGGGCTCGTCCGCCCCGGGCGGGCGCAGGCGCCACAGCGGCGCAGGCGAGGGCAGGGCATAGGCCAGAAGGGACCGGTCGGCAAGTTCGGTCACGCTGCGCGGCACACCTTCCGCTTCAAGATAGTCCGGGCTTGCCACAAGGTGTAGCAGATCCGTCCCCAGATGGTGCTGCACGAGAGAGGAATCCGCGAACTCAGGCGACAGGCGGATGGTCAGGTCGAAGCCTTCGGCGATGGGATCCACGAACCGGTCCGATAGGCAGACGTCGAGGCGGATGCGCGGGTGCTGCTCGGCAAAATCCGTCAGCACCGCGGACAGGTGCAGCAGTCCGAAATCCATGGGCGCGTTGAGGCGCAAGGTGCCTTTCGGATCCGCCGCGAGGTCCCGCACGGCGCATTCGGCGGCTTCGATGCCGTCAAGAAGCGCAACGCAGCGGTCGTAATAGACCCGCCCCGCATCGGTGAGGCTGATCTGGCGGGTCGTGCGCTGGAGAAGCCGCGTGCCCAGATGGTCTTCCAGGACTTTGACCTGTTTGCTGACGGCGGCATTGGACAGGCCGAGGGCGCGCGCGGCGGCGGCGAAACCTTCGGCATCGACGACCTTCCGGAAGACGGACATGGCGGCCAGACGGTCCATGGTGTCCCCCGACGGGCTTCGGGTTCAGGCCGGCCGATAGACCGCCTGGAGGGAGGCCGCGCCCTCACACAGGACCCGCCCCGTTTCCACAAGGTGGATCAGATGGGCGTGGACCGAGAGGGCCGCCGCGGGATGGAGCCGAGTATCCACATCGGCGTAGATCCGGCGCACCATGGCGGTGATGGTGGTCTCCCCTGCGGCGAGAGCGTCGAGGATCTGGGCTTCGCGCCCCCGGCGGTGCTCGATGAAAGCCTGGATGAAGGACCGCACATCGCGCTCCGGCGCAAGCACCGGCGCGCCGTGGGTCGGCCAAAGGCTCTCATCGTCCCGGGCCAGGATCTTATCGAGGGATGCGAAGTAATCCGCCATGTTGCCGTCCGGCGGCGCGACGACCGTGGTGGACCAGCCCATCACATGGTCGCCGCAGAACAGGGCCTTGGCCTCCCGATAGGCGAAGCTGAGATGGTTGGAGGTGTGGCCCGGAGTATGGACCGCTTCAACGCTCCAACCCTTGCCATGGATCACGTCTGCGTCCCGCACGGTGACATCGGGCCTGAAGGCAAGATCGCCGCCTTCGTCCAGGGCGACCGAGCCTTCGGCACGCCCGGAGCCATGGGGGCCGAAACCGTAGGTGGCCGCGCCGCACCAGGCCTTGAGGGAGGCCGCCAGCGGGGAATGATCCTTGTGAGTATGGGTAATGAGAATATGCGTCACCGTCTCGCCGGCCAGGGCGGTCTTCAGGGCGTCCAGATGGCTGTCCATCAGGGGGCCCGGATCGATGACGGCGACCTCGCCTTCGCCGAGAATGTAGGTGCCGGTGCCGGTGAAGGTGAAAGGGCCGGGATTGTTCGCAATAACGCGGCGGATGCCCGGCGCCAGCGTGTCGCACCGGCCATATTCAAAAGGGAAATTGCGGATAAAGGGGATGGCCATGGGCTTGCTCCGCCACTCTTCGAGACTGTGAGGGAAGGGAGGACGCGCGGGCCGGTTCGGCGTGGTCGGAGTGCGCGGATTCGAACCGCGGGCCCCTGCCTCCCGAAGACAGTGCTCTACCAGGCTGAGCTACACTCCGTGACCGCCAAGGCCCACTGCTTAGCGCCTTGACGCCGAAATCTCAAGCGCCGCGTCCGGGGACGCGGCGCAAAAGGCAAGGTGCCTTTTGTCGGGACCGGTTCGGCCGCGCCGGGGCGATGGCGAACCGGATGCCGAGCGGTCCGGCGTCACTCGGGGTGAACGACCTTCTCGAACTCTTCGCGCAGCGGATAGGTGCTGCTGGGGTTCATCTGCGTCATGAGGATGGCGACCGTGTCGTCTTCCGGGTCGATCCAGAACACCGTGCTTGCGGCACCGCCCCAGAAGTAACGGCCTTTGTTCTGGTGCGCATTCTGCGGTTCCATGGTCACAGCGAAGCCGAGGCCGAAACCGTGGCCCGGAGCGCGCTGCGAATAGGGCAACTGATCCTCGGGCAGATGGTTGCGGCGCATATCGTCCACGGTTTCCTGCTTGAGGAGGCGCACACCGTTCAGCTCGCCGCCGTTCAGCATCATCTGGGAGAATTTCAGATAGTCATGGGCTGTGGAGACGAGGCCGCCGCCGCCGGACATGAACTTGAACCCCTTGAGCTTGATGCCCGCGGCATTGACCTGCTCATTGTAGACGATGCCGTCCTCGTCTTCCTTCGGCGAATAGACCGTCGCGAGGCGGTACAGGTCTTCGGTCGGTGTGAAAAAGCCGGTGTCGTCCATATCGAGAGGGTCGAAGATCCGCTCCTGGAAAAACGCGCCCAGCGTCTTGCCCGAGATCACCTCGATGAGCCGGCCCTGGACGTCGACGGACACGCTGTAGTGCCAATCCGTGCCCGGTTGTTTCATCAGCGGCAGGGTGGCGAGCTTTTTCAGGAATGCCTCGTTGTCGTCACGCGGATCGAGCAGGCCGGCTTCCCGGTAGAGCTTGTCCACCGGATGATTGCCGAAAATGCCGTAGGTCATGCCGGCCGTGTGGCGCATCAGGTCGCGCACGGTAAAGGCGCGCTTTTGCTTTTCCGTCTCGACGGTGCCGTCTTCCTTGACCGCCTTGAAGACCTTCGCACCCTTGAACGCGGGCAGATACTTCGCCACCGGATCATCAAGGGCGATCTTGCCCTCCTCGACCAGCATCATGATCCCGACCGAGGTGATGGGCTTGGTCATGGAATAGATGCGGAAGAGGGTGTCCTGCGTCATGGGCACCCGGGTCTGCAGGTTCTGAACGCCATGGCTTGACAGGTGGGTGACTTCACCGCCCTGGGCCACGAGGGTGACGAGGCCGGCCAGTTTGCCGGAGGTCACATAGCCCTCGGCCCATTCCGCGATGGCCGGAATGACGGGCGTTTCGTCTTCAACGGTTGCCGCGGCGGCCGGCTGGGCTTGCGCCGTCTTTGCGGCGGTTGCCTCCGCCAGGGCCTGGGGCGCGCTCCAGGCCGTCAGTGCGAGCAGCGACGCGGCCATGCCGGCCCGCTTGATCGCCGCTTCCCCCATCATGTCGAACATCATCGTCCCTCCCGGATTGGATTTGACCAAACACGGGCGGCCAAACGGGGCGAGCCGCCGCTTGTGCGGTCTTGTGATGCCCGAAATCCCAGCCAGCCGGTCGCCCGTGCCGAGGGAGACCATAATGGAGTTTTTTTGAATGGAGTAGGCCACTTGACCCAGCGTCAGGCCGCCGACCATCGCTCACGCCGCCCGGAGCGAGGCAAGAAAGGCGTCCGTCTTCGCCTTCATATCTCCGGCCCGGTCCTGAAGCGCCCGGGAAGCGTCCGATGCCGCTACGGTTTTAGCCTCCGCATCCCGCGCCCGGGTCTGGACCGATTGCATCGCTTCGGCGACGGATCGCGAGCCCGCCGAAACATCCGATGTGCTGCGGGAAATGGCGCTGACGGTGGCGGTCTGGCTCTGCACGGCGCCGGCGACGGTCTCGGAAGTGCGGTTGAGGTCCGCGACGGTCCGGGTGATGTCGTCGATGGCGTGGATCGCCTCGGCGGCGGCGCGCTGGATCGCGGCGATCTGGTCGCCGATGTCTCCGGTGGCGTTGGCGGTCTGAAGCGCAAGGCTTTTCACTTCGCCGGCGACGACGGCGAAGCCGCGGCCTGCCTCGCCGGCCCGGGCGGCTTCGATGGTGGCGTTGAGGGCAAGGAGATTGGTCTGATCGGCAATGTCCGTAATCAAACGCACCACCTCGCCGATACGCGCAGCCGCGCCGTCGAGCCGGCCCACGGTCCCCTGGATCTGCGCCGCGCGATCGGCGGCACGCCGGGCGACGCTGCGCGCTCCGCCGACCTGGTCGCTGATGGCTTGAATCGAGGCCTCAAGATCCTCCGCCGCCCGGGCAACGGTGACAATCGCGTCGGCCGCCGCCGTGGCTTCGTCATTGGCGCCCGAGGTGGTCTGGGCCATGTTGCCATTGGCGGTGCTGATGGCCACGAAAGCCTCGTCCATGGTCCGCACGGCCTGGGCCACATCGGACACGATGGCCAGAATGTCCTGCTCGAACCGGTCGGCCAGGGCCTCGCGGGCGGCCTTTTCCTCGGCCTGGCGTAGGGCATCCGCCTCGATCTGGTCGGCCTGCATCTGCTCGATCGCGAGGACATTGGACCGGAAGACGTCGACGGCTTGGGCCATCTCGCCGACTTCGTCGCGGCGGTCCCGGCCCGGAACATCCGTGTCCTTATCGCCGTCGATGATGCGGCGCATGGCATCCCGGATTGCCTGCACAGGCGCCGAGATCGCCTGGCCCACCAGCAGCGCGGCGCCGGCGCCGAAGACGAACGCCATGCCGCACAGGGCAAGGGTGACCAGCATGGCGATGCGCGCCGTGGCGCGGGCCTCCTCGTCCAGGCGGTCCATCCGGGCATCGAGGTCGCTGCGTGCATCCGCCAGGGCCGCGTCAATCCGGGCCCCCAGGGGTGCCAGTTCATCGGCAGACAGAGCATCGCGCGCCGAGACCAGGTCCCAGGCGGTGGAAAAGGCGTGGCTGTAATCCTTCAGATCGGCAAGCAGGGCCTCGACGGTCGCTTCCCCCTGCTGCCCGCCGAGCCGGGTGCTCAAGGTCTCCAGCGTATAGGACGCGTTGTCCAAGGCCCGCTTGCTGTCATGGATCCAGATATAATCCTGTGTCACGAAATACCGGTCGACAAAGCCGAAGCCGGCGCGCAAATGGCCTTCGGCCGTGGCGAGGTCGCCGACGGCTGCAAGGTCGCCTGACCAGGTGGTCTTCAAGCGATCCACCGTTCCCAGCATGGCTTCGGAGGGTTTAAGCAGGTCCTCCTTGAGGATCCGATTCCGATCCCCCTGGATCGCCACGAGATCCTCGAACAGGAGGCCGTATTCGTCCATCGATCCGGCGACCTCGTCGATCCGGTCCAGGATCGCCGAGGATCCGCCCGCGGTCTGGAGCGCGGCGAGGGCGTCCCGGGCGTCGTCGGTGGCCGCCTTGAGGGCGTGCGCATAGGCGTCCTCGCCGTACAGAATGAAGGCCTGAGCCTTGATCCGCATGGTGACGAAGGTGTCATGCAACGCAGCGAGCCCGGCGCGGGTGGCCGAGAGGGCCCGCAGGTCGGCAAAGGCCTCATTGGTCGCGGCGAGGCTCAACAGGGATGCCGTGTTGGTGCCCGCGAGCAGGGCGAGCAAAAGCGCAGAGGCCGCAAAAATCTTGCTGCCGATGCGCCAGTGCCGGAAGGCGGGCACCGAGAGGCTCCAACGCCAAGTCCGCTTGCGCGCCCCCATCACGCCCTCCTCATTTTGCGAAATCCGATAAGCCCTACTGCGAAGGCGAGTATTGCCGTTGCCCCTTAAGCGCGCGTTATTGGAAACGCGGTTTGAAAGCCGCGGCGGCGCGAGGCCGCTGCCCCAATTGTCCGCCGGTCGCATGCTCCTTGGCCCTCGCATGCCCCTTGGCCCTCGCATGCCAGGGGCCTAGGGTGGCGGCAAGCGCCGAACGCAGGGAGGACCATCCGTGACCGACTGGCTTTTGTATGAGACCGACGGGCCGATCGCGACCATCACCATCAACCGGCCGGACAACCGGAATGCCCTGGGCGAGCCGGGCGATGGGGATGCCTTCGCGGCCGTCGCCGACGCCATCAATGCGGACCGGTCCCTGCGAGCGGTTATTCTGACGGGCGCGGGCAAGGCCTTTTCGGCCGGCGGCAATCTGGCGGCCATGCGCGACCGGGAAGGTGCATTCGCCGGTTCCGGCACCCAGATCCGGGACGGTTATCGCACCAACATCCACAAGATTGTCCGCTCCCTGTGGACCATCGAGCTGCCCATGGTGGCCGCCGTGAACGGACCCGCCATCGGGCTCGGCAATGACGTTGCCTGCCTCGCCGATACGCGGATCGCGGCCTCCACGGCGAAATTCGGGGCGACCTTCCTGAAGATCGGCCTCGTGCCCGGCGACGGTGGGGCCTGGCTTCTGCCCCGGGTCATCGGCATGGCCCGGGCCGCGGAACTCCTCTTCACGGGCGATGTGGTGGATGCCGAAACGGCCCTGTCCTGGGGCCTGATCAGCCGGATCGTGGAGCCCGATGCCCTGATGGACGAGGCGCGGGCCTTGGCCACGCGCATGGCGGCCCAGCCGCCCGATGTCCTGCGGATGACCAAGCGCCTGTTGCGGGAGGGCACCCAGTCGCGCTTCGAGACCATCATGGAACTGTCCGCCACGATGCAGGCCCTGGCCCACCACACCGGCGATCATGCCGAGGCGGTGAATGCCTTTTTCGAAAAGCGTGAGCCCACCTTTATCGGGTCCTGACCGCTTTTCCCGATCACTAAGACCCGGTCACTAAGACCCGGTCACTGGGACCCGGTCACGGCCGGGCCGAATTGACTCTTTCGAGACCGGGCCTGCCTAGCCTAAGCTTATGCCAATTTGAAACATAGTCCCCGAGGAGACGACCATGACCATCGGTTTGGTGGCAACCCTGAAAGTCAAAGACGGCTCGCAGGCTGAGTTCGAGGCCGTTTTCGGCGAATTGCAGGCCGCCGTGCGGGCCAATGAGCCCGATTGCTTCCTGTACGACCTGTTCCAGGACAACCAGGACCCGACGGTTTATGTGGTCATGGAGCAATACGCCTCCCAGGAGGCCCTCCAGGCCCACGGCCAGATGCCCCATATGCGCCAGATCGGCCCGCGCATGGGCCAGCATCTCGATGGGTCCCCATCCTTGCAATTCCTGACCAGGATCAGCTGATCGCCCAAGGGACGAGGAGAGGACCGAGCTATGGATCTCGCATTCACCGATGCAGATCGTGCCTTCCAGGCGGAGGTGCGCGGGTTTATCGACGAGGCCTATGACGCGGATCTGCGCCGCCAGATGGCCCAGAGCAAGAACGGCTATCTGGACAAGGAAGGTCAGGTCCGCTGGCAAAAGGCCCTGCACCGCAAGGGCTGGATCGCGCCCGGCTGGCCCGCAGAATATGGCGGCGCCGGCTTCACCCAGGCCCAGCGCTTCATTTTCGAAATGGAGATGGCCGCTGCGGGGACGCCGACCGTCAGCCCGATGGGCCTCAAAATGGTCGCTCCCGTGATCATGGCCTTCGGCAGCGACGAGCAAAAAGCCCGGCATCTGCCGCCGATCCTGTCCAGCGACGTCTGGTGGTGTCAGGGTTACTCCGAACCCGGATCAGGCTCCGATCTCGCCTCACTGCAAATGCGTGCAGAGGACAAGGGCGATCACTATCTGTGCAACGGCACCAAGATCTGGACGACACATGCTCAGTGGGCAGACTGGATTTTCTGCCTTGTACGCACGGATCCCAAGGCGTCTAAGCCCCAGGAAGGCATCTCCTTCCTGCTCATGGAAATGACGTCCCCCGGGATCACGGTGAAGCCGATCGTTACGCTGGACGGCCCCGTGGAGGGGCAGCAGGAGGTCAATCAGGTCTTCTTCGACAACGTCCGTGTGCCGAAGGAAAATCTTGTAGGCGAGGAAAATAAGGGCTGGACCTACGCCAAATACCTGCTCGAATTCGAGCGCGGCAACATCTACGCCCCCGGCCTGACCCGGGCGCTGTCCAAGGTGCGCTCCATCGCCGGGCTCGAAGGGGATGGGACCGGCCGACCGCTCATGGACGATGTGGATTTCGCTTGCAAACTGCACCAGATCGAAATCGAAATCATGGCACTTGAGTTCACCGAACGGCGGATTTTCGCCGCCCTCAGCGCGGGCCAGGCGCCGGGGCCGGAGAGTTCCTTACTGAAAACGCGTGGGTCGGAACTTCAGCAGGCCATCAGTGAATTGGCCGTGGAGGCCGTCGGCCAATACGCCGTTCCCTTTGTCGCCGACACCTGGGAGCGCTCGAACGAGCCTCGTCCGGGTCCGGACTATGCCGCCCCGGCGGCCCCGAGCTATTTCAACTACCGCAAGACATCGATTTACGCCGGCTCCAACGAGATCCAGCGCAACATCATGGCCAAGCTGGTGCTCGGCCTTTGACGCCCGTGTTTTGGTGGCTCCGTTAGCGGCCATCAAAACGGGTTTCGCGTTTTGATACGGCATCGCATTCTGACAATTTGTCACCGATGCCGTATCCCGCTATCACCGGTGGGCTGTTTCTGTTTGCGAAATGAGTGTATGTGCACATAAAGCCAAAGACCTTCTGGAGGGCGAAGCATGAACAGGGTGCTCCATGTGATGGGCCGGCTCGGCGCCGGGATTGTCATTTTCGGGATTGGAACCTTGATGGCCATCGCCCTCATCGCGATCCGAACGGCCCAAGGCGATACGGAACCGGCCCCCCGCATCGTCTCCACCGTGCAGGTCGAAGAACTCGACACCTTCGTGGCCGAGCGCAAATTCGCCGGCCGGATCGTCCCCCAGCAGATTTCCGATCTATCCTTCGAACTGGGCGGGCGGATCATCGCTCTCGGGGCCGACGATGGCGACACGGTCAGCCGGGGGCAGCGCCTCGCCGCGCTCGATTCCGACCAGCTCGAAAATCGAAAGGCGGAACTCGAAGGCCAGAAGCGGGAGGTCGAAGCGGATCTGCGCCGGGCGGAGGCCACCCTGGCACGGACCCGGGAACTGGCGCCCAAGGGCTTCTCCACCCAGCAGGACCTGGACAACATCCAGGCCGAGCGCGATGGCGCGGCGGCCCGTTTGCGCCAGATCGAGGCGGCCCTGCGCGGCGTTGAAACCGATCTTGAGGACACGGTGCTGCTGGCCCCCTTCGCCGGCCAGATCGTCCGCCGTTATGTGGACGAGGGCACGGTGGTCCAGCCCGGGACGGCCGTCTACCGCCTCAACGAGACCGGCGTGCTTGAGGCCCGTATCGGCATTCCGCCGACCTTCCGGCGCAAAGTCCGGGTCGGAGAGGCCTACAAGATCTCCGTCGGTCCTCTGTCTGCGGACGGTATCGTCACGGCCATTGTGTCCGACGTGAACACGCGCACCCGTACTCTGACGGTGATCCTCGAAATCCGGAACGATCCGGGCTTTGTCGCCCGCGATCTCGTGCGCCTGTCCCTGAAGGAAGAGATCCGCGAGACCGGAATCTGGGTGCCGGCGACCAGCCTCAATGAAAGCGTGCGCGGCCTGTGGGCCGTCTATGTGGTCGATATTGAGGCGGATGCGGCGGCCGACCGCGGTGTCGTGCGGCGCAAGGATGTGGAGATCGTCCATATCGAGGAGGACCGGGTCTTCGTCCGCGGCACCCTGGCGCAAGGCGATCACGTGGTGGCCTCCAGCGCCTTTCGCCTCGTCCCCGGACAGGTGGTTCGGGTCGCCTCATTGGCCGGGGAGGACGCGCAATGACGCTCTTTTTCGACAATCGACGTCTGCTGATCCTCACGATTCTGATCGTCCTGGTGGGCGGCCTCTCGGCCCTGTTCACCATGCCCCAGGAAGAAGACCCCAAGATCACGAACCGCTTCGCGACCATCGTGACGCCTTTTCCCGGCGCCAGCGCGAGCCGCGTGGAAGCCCTGGTCACCGAGAAGATCGAGAACGAGTTGCGGGAGATTTCCCAAATCGAGGAAATCGAATCGACCTCGCGCACCGGCCTTTCCCTTGTGACCGTGGAGCTGAAGGACACCATCTACAACACGGATGGACCTTTCGCGATCGTCCGCGATGCCCTCGCAGACGCGGAACGCAATTTTCCTGTAGGCGTGCCCTCGCCGGAATTCGACGACGACCGGACCTATCCTTTCACTCTGAAGGTTGCGTTGACCTGGGAAGCGGACAGCGCCCCCAATCTTTTGATCCTGAAACGGATTGCCGAGGACCTGCAGGACCGCCTGCGCAATATTCCCGGCACGGAGTTTGTCGATATTTTCGGCGCGCCCCAAGAAGAGGTCGTGGTCTCGATCAATGCGGCTGTGGTGGAATCCCTAGGCCTGTCCCGCCAGGATATCGCCGCGGCCATCGCCAATGCGGACTCCAAGGTTGCCGCCGGCCAGTTCAGGGGCAACCGGAACGAATATGTCTTCGAGGTGCGCGGCGAGCTTGATTCGCTGTCGCGCCTGCGTGAAGTGCCGATCCGCCAGGATGACAGCGGTGCCATTGTCCGGGTCGGCGATGTGGGCCGGGTGGACCGCCGTCTCGTCTCCCCTCCGGATCAGCTTGCCCGCGTGGACGGCAGGCCCGCCGTGGTCGTGGCGACGCGGCTGGAGAGCAATCTGCGGGTGGGTGACTGGACCGCCCAGGTGCGCGAGCGCATTTCGGCTTTCGAGGACAGCGTGTCCGACGGCATCGGCGTCAAGATCATCTTCGATCAAAGCAGTTACTCCGATGAGCGCTTTGCGAGCCTGATCAACAACCTGCTCATCGGCGCCGGTCTTGTCGTGGCCGTTCTGTTCGTCACGCTGGGCTGGCGCTCCTCCCTGATCGTGGCGTCCGCGATTCCGCTGACCGGGCTCGCCTCCCTCGTGGCGTTGAATGTCATGGGCTATCCCATCAACCAGATGTCCATCACGGGTCTGATCGTCGCCCTCGGCCTGCTGGTGGACGCCGCCATCGTGATGACGGATGCGATCCGCCGGCGGCTGATTGAGGGCCTGTCCCCGCGCGAGGCGGTTCGGGTATCCGTCGCCCGGCTTTGGGTGCCGCTGTTCAGTTCGACCTTCACGACCGTGCTCGCCTTCACGCCCATCATCCTGCTGCCCGGGGCCGTTGGCGAATTCGTCGGGCCCATCGCAGCCAGCGTGATCTCCATGCTGGTCCTGTCGCTGATCCTGGCCCTGACGGTCGGGGCCGCCCTCAGCGGGGACTGCCTGCCCGGAGGCCTTAGGGGCGTGACGGCGGACCGGGTGCCTTTCTGGGTCGGCGGCATCTCTATTCCGCCCCTCGGCAGGGCCTTTCGCAGTGTGCTGACCGTCAGCCTCAAGGCGCCGCTCCTGTCCATCATGGCGGCGCTGATCCTGCCGGTGCTGGGCTTCATCGCCCTGCCGACCCTGCCCGACGCCTTTTTCCCAGAGGCTGATCGCAACCAGTTCCAGGTGCAGCTTCGTTTGTCTTCCCAGCGCTCCATCGAAGAAACGGTCCGGGTCGTGGAACGGGCCCATGAACTGCTGATCGATCATGCCGAAATTGAGAGCGTCCAGTGGTATCTCGGCACCAGCGCGGCAAAGTACTACTATAATCTGCCGTCCAATCAGGACGGTGTGGGGAACTTCGCCGACGCCATGGTCACCACCCGGTCGCTGCGCGGCATGTACGACCTGATCAATGAGATCCAGGACGAGCTGAATGCCGCCTTCCCCGATGCCCAGTTCATTGCGCGCCAATTGCTCCAGGGGCCGCCGGTGAGCGCGCCCGTCGAATTGCGTATTTTCGGCGAGGACCTCAAAGCGATCCAGGCCCTGGGCGAGCAGGCCCGCCTGATCCTAAGCGAAATTCCCCAAATCGTGCACACCACCGCCAGCATCGCCGGCGGCGAACCGAAGCTGTGGCTCAATGCGGACCAGGACGATGCCCGCCAGGCCGGCCTGTCCCTGGTGGATATCGCAGGGGCCCTTGACGCCCAGTTGGAAGGCACCTTCGGCGGGACCATTGTGGAAGGCTCGGAGGAATTGCGGGTGCGCGTTCGTCTGGACGACGAGGCCCGATCCCGGTTCGACGAACTGGCTTCCCTCTACGTCCTCACGCCCGGCAGTCCGGTAACCGCTCCGGGAACGGACAGTCCGGAGACTCTGGTGGATTTCCAGGCGACGCCGATCAGCGCCCTCGGCGATATCGTGCTGGAGCCGGAAGCCAGTTCCATCACCCGTTTCCAGGGCGAACGGGTGAACACGGTGCTGGGGTACATCAAGGCGGGCACCCTTCCGTCCACGGCGCTGGAACAGTTCCGCCGGATGTGGGAGGAGGCGGACATCGACATGCCGCCGGGCACGCGGCTGTCCATCGGCGGCGATGCGGAGGCCCGGTCCAATGCCGTGGGCGCATTGCTTGCGTCGGTCGGCTTGATCGTGGTGCTGATGGTCACGACCGTGGTGCTGACCTTCAATTCCTTCCGCCTGAGCGGAATCGTTTTCTCCGTGGCGTTCCTGTCCATGGGGCTCGGGGTGCTGGCCCTGGCCCTGTTCGACTTCCCCTTCGGCTTTCAGCCACTGATCGGGATCATCGGACTCATCGGCGTGGCGATCAACGCGGCGATCATCATCCTGTCGGCCCTGCGCCTCGACCCGGGCGCCATCGCGGGAGACATCGGCCGGATCACCGATACGGTGGTGGAGGCGAGCCGGCACATCGTGTCCACAACCCTGACCACCTTCGGCGGATTTTTGCCGCTCATCTTGTCCGAGGGCGGATTTTGGCCGCCCTTCGCGACGGCCATTGCCGTGGGTGTGCTGCTTTCCACAGTGATTTCTTTCTTCTTCGTTCCCCAAGCCTTCTTGATCATCACCCGCTTGCGCCCTGTGGACGTGCGGGCGGGCCTCACTGACTGACGATCATGGCGGGCCGGAAGGACCGGTTTCGGCCCAGCCGAAAATCAGACCCGCAAGGACAGGCCGTCCTGGAGAGAGCGGGAAAAGGCCTGCCAGGCGGGCAGGACACCGAGGACGATGGCAGCCACGGTGATCCCCGCCACGAGTTTTACGTCAAAAAGGGACGGGGTCAGACCGACAAGGGTCAGGTTGGCCCGGGTCTCGATGATCGGTGCTGCGACAAACAGGCCGATATAGGCCACCGCGAGCCCCAGCACGCTGCCGGCGAAGGCCAGCAGGCCCGCCTCGCTGAGCATGAGGATGGCAATGTCGAAGGGGCGGGCCCCGACCGAGCGCAATATGGCCATCTCCCGCCGGCGCTCGTTCAGGGTCGTGAGAATGCTGGTCAGGATACCGACAAGACCCACCACGATTACGAACAGGGCAATGGCCGAGAGCGCCGTTTCCACCATGCCGACCACGGACCAAAGCTCCGCGAGGACAACCCCCGGAATGATCGCCAGCAGCGGTTCCTGCCGATAGGTGTTCAGATCCCGGCGCAGGCGCAGGACCGCGATCTTCGATTTCAGACCCACCAGGAAGGCCGTGATCTGTTTCGGCTCCAGGGTCATGGCCCGGGCCCGATCCGGGGTCATCATGCGGGCAAGCGGGGTCTGTCCGCCGCTCTGCCAGCCCAGATGCATGGCCTCGATCCCGGCAAGGGAGACGTGGACGGCCTTGTCGACGGGGGTGCCGGTGGGTTTCAGGATGCCAGAAACCCGAAATGGCATAGTGTCGTGCTCGGCGAAACTGACCGCACCGATGCCATGGGCCAGCACGATCTCCTGGCCGACCCGGTAGCCCAGGCGCCGGGCGACATCGGACCCGATGACGGCATCGAAGAGGTCGTCGAACGGCGTCCCGCCCGCGAAGGCGAGGGGCCGACCGCCGCCATATTGGTAGCGCTCGAAAAAGGCCGGCGTCGTTCCGACGACACGGAAGCCCCGGTGGCTGTCGCCGAGCGAGATCGGCACGGTCCAGGCGATCTCCGGCCGGGCCGCCACATCCTGGTAGGTCTCCCAGGTGATGTTGTTGGTCGCCGAGCCGATGCGGAACACAGAATAGAGCAGCAAATTGACGGGGCCGGATCGGGCGCCGACGATCAGGTCGGTCCCGGAAATGGTGCGCTCGAATCCTGCTCGGGCGCCCTGGCGGATCTTCTCCACACCGATGAACAGCGTCACGCTGATTGCGACCGACAGGATGGTGAGGCCGGCCGTCAGCCGGCGGCTCATCAGGCTGCGGACGGCAAGGCGCAGCACCGGTGCGAGGCGCGCGATCATGGTCTCACCTCCTGGCCGGGGGATGCGCTGGCCCCCGTCGCGCGGTTGAGAACCGCGAGGTCCACCGTGCGGTCGAAATGGCCGGCCAGCCCCGCGTCATGGCTCACGAACAGGAGGCTCGATCCGAACCGCGCGCATTCTTCCACCAGCAGGCTAAGAAAGGCGTCGCGGGCATCGGTGTCGAGGGCGGACGTGGGCTCGTCGGCAATGAGGAGGGCCGGGCCGCCGATCAGGGCCCGGGCGGCGGCCACGCGCTGCTGCTGGCCGACGCTGAGTTCGCACACGGGCGTGGTCGCGACCGTGTCCCCGTCGAGCCCGAGCCGCGAAAGCAAACGCCGCGCCTCCCCGTCGATCCCGCCCGGCGCATCGGCGAGGCGGCCCGCCCGCTGAGCCGAAAAGCGGCACGGCAAGGTCACATTGTCCACCAGGGACAGGAACGGCAACAGGTTGAACATCTGGAAGATGACGCCGAGATGGGCGGCGCGCAGGGCATCCCGCTGCGCCCCCGACAGGCGGGCCAGATCCTCGCCCAGGACCCGGACCGAGCCGGAGCGGGCCGTCAGCACACCCCCCAAAAGGCCAAGCAGGCTGCTTTTACCGCTGCCCGAGGGCCCACGCAGGAAGACTTTTTCTCCGCGTGCCACGTCCAGCGCCGGAATATCGAGGAGTACCGTCTCGGGTCGCCAGCCGAACACCGCATTGCACAGGCTGACGACCGGGTCCGCCGGCTCGCCGCCGCCCGTGTCCGCCGGGCCTTCAACGGCCATAGGGTTCGAGCTTGGTGAGGAGGACCGTGTAGGCCGCATCGCCGGTCTCGTTGTAGTGGGATTGGGTCTGCATGACGCCTTGGACCCAAAACGGCTCCCAAAGGGCTTCAATGGCCACCGCCGGATCGGCTTTCACATAGAGGATCTGGTTCGGCGGCGGCGGCGGCGTGTGAATGCAGGCGCCGAAATAGGGCACGAGCAAAAATTCTTTGTACTCATTGCCTTCGACGGCCGTCAGCGGCACCACATAACCGGGAATGCGAATGGTCTTGCCGTCGAGGTCCTTGACCACGTTGAACGTGCCCAATTGGGGCATGGTGTCGGCCGCGCTGCCCTCCGCGATGGACGCGAGAGGGCCCATGCCGCCGCTGCCGGAGCCCTGCATCCGGCGCTCCAGATCCTTGAAATACTGGTCATAGAGTTCCTGGATACGCTGCACTTCACCTTCGGGCAGCAGATCGTTCCAGTTCAGGATCTCAGCTTTTTCAGTCTCGGGCTGGGCCGATCCGGTCCTCGCCCCCCCCGCCCGCTCGGCCGGGGGGGGCGGGTGCGTGTGCGGGGAAACCGGTTGGGGGGCTTCCCCGCCGCCCGGGGGGCCCCGCGCCCCCCTCCCAATACACCGG
>JBHJGV010000084.1:0-27118 GCA_050331455.1 Alphaproteobacteria bacterium | reverse complement strand
ATCCGCCCAGGGCGAACCTGTCCGCAGTCGCCAGTAAATGCCGTTGAGCACGCGCCGATCATCGGCGCGCGGCACACCGCGCGGCTTGTTGGGAAGCAACGGTTCAATGACCGACCATTCGAAATCAGTGAGTTCGTAGCGACCCTGGGACATGGCAAGCTCCTTTCAAAGAGCTTGAATCACTGTTCGTCCAAACGTGCTACCCGTTTATGAGTTTGTGACCTAGGCCGGCGCGGACAATCAGCGTGAGCGAGTGGAATCGGGTTGAGAGCAGGGAGCGGGAGGGGCTAGGCCGCTCTGGCATCGAGAGCAGGTCCGCGTTGCGGGTATCAGCCGTGTGCGGATGGACGCCTTTTCCGGCCGTTCAGACAGGGCCTGGCGCTGTGCCCTCGCGTTCCGATGCCATTCCTGGGCGGGACGATGTCTCATCCCATCGTCGATTGGGCAGTCCCATGATCAAAAAAATAAAAGCCCGCCCCGCGTGCCACGGGGCGTGCTTTTTCAAAAGCAAGGGCAAGCCGGAGCAGAGGTCCGCAGAGCGTCAGGCCACGGCCGTCTGACCGACGCGGCCACCGCCGTCGCCCGAGGATTTGCCGGCTTCGATGACGTCTTCGACGGTGCGCAGACCCGGATAGGGTGACTGGACCAGAACGGCCATGTTGCCGGGCAGGTGCTCGTTGCGCCACATCTTCATATGGGCTTCCGGAATATCATTCCAGGCAAAGACTTCCGACATGCACGGATCGATCCGCCGCTCGATAACGAGCTGGTTGGCGAGGGAGGCCTGCATGAGATTCGCGAAGTGGCTGCCCTGCACGCGCTTCTGGCGCATCCAGAGGAAACGGGCATCCATGGTCAGGTTGAAGCCGGTCGTCCCGGCACAGATGACCACCATGCCGCCGCGCTTCACCACGAGCACGGAGATGGGAAAGGTGCTTTCGCCGGGGTGTTCGAAGACGATGTCCACATCATTGCCGCGGCCGGTGAACTCCCAGATCGCCTTGCCGAATTTCCGGGCCTCTTTCATGTAGTCGTTGAATTCCGGACCGTTGACGGTGGGGAGTTGTCCCCAGCAGTCGAAGTCGTTGCGGTTGATGACACCCTTGGCGCCCATGGAGAGGACAAAATCGGTCTTTTCGGGATCGGAGATCACGCCGATGGCGTTTGCCCCCGTGACGGCGCAGAGCTGGGTGCCGAACACGCCGAGGCCGCCGGAGGCGCCCCAGATCAGCACGTTCTGGCCGGGCTTGAGCACATGGGGCCGGTGGCCGAACAGCATGCGATAGGCGGTGGCCAGGGTCAGGGTATAACAGGCGCTTTCTTCCCAGGTCAGGTGCTTGGGCCGGGGCATGAGCTGGCGGGCCTGGACGCGGGTGAACTGGGCGAAGGCGCCGTCGGGCGTTTCATACCCCCAAATCCGCTGGGTCGGCGACAGCATCGGGTCGCCGCCATTGCATTCTTCGTCATCCCCGTCGTCCTGGTTGCAGTGGACAACGACTTCATCGCCGGGCTTCCAGCGGCGCACTTTGCTGCCCACGGCCCAAACGATGCCGGCCGCGTCGGACCCGGCGATGTGGTAGGGGATGTCATGGCTGTCGAGCACCGAAACGGGCTCTCCCAGGGCGGCCCAGATCCCGTTATAGTTGACCCCGGCGGCCATCACCAGGACGAGCACTTCCTGGGAGTCGATCTCGGGAACCGGGAGAACCTCGACCTGCATGGCTTGATCGGGCGGTCCATGCCGGTCCTTGCGGATCGCCCAGCCATACATTTTTTCCGGCACATGGTAGGCCGGCGGTATTTCACCCAATTCGTACAGGTCTTTGACCTGGGCTTCTGCGGTCATTGGAGAGCCCTCCCTCACCGTCGTGGGTCCCCGGCCCCACGGATTTCACGCCATCGTTCTGGCCTTCGTTAAAGGCCATCGGCCGGGTTACAAAGCCGTGAAAGGATGACCCCAACCGGCTGTCCTGCGCAAGCATGGTTTTGCACCGCAACATCAGCGGAGCAACGCCGCGTGTAAAGCCTGTCGTATTTTCAGCGCCGGCGGAACCACTTTGCGTGTTCAGAGAAGAGCCCCGAAGGCCTTTCTTTTCCGGAAAGAATGCCCATGGCATGGTTTTGGTCATGTGATTAACCCTGCCCGGTCGCGCGCGCCGCCGACCGCCATTGGAGAGCGAGCCCATGTCCACGTCTGAGCGCCCGCAAAAGGACAAACCCTGGATCTTCCGCACCTATGCCGGCCACTCCACGGCCGCGGCCTCCAACGCCCTTTACCGGAACAATCTTGCCAAGGGGCAGACGGGCCTGTCGGTCGCCTTCGACCTGCCGACCCAGACCGGCTATGACAGCGATCACCAACTCTCCCGGGGTGAGGTGGGCAAGGTCGGTGTGCCAATTTCCCATCTCGGCGACATGCGGGCGCTGTTCGAGGGCATTCCGCTGGACCAGATGAACACCAGCATGACCATCAACGCCACGGCGGCCTGGCTGCTCAGCCTTTACATCGCGCTCGCCGAAGAGCAGGGCGCGGATCCCGGCACCCTCCAGGGCACGACGCAAAACGATCTCATCAAGGAATATCTCTCGCGCGGGACTTACATCTTCGCGCCGGGTCCCTCCATGCGGCTGATCTCGGACATGGTCGCCTTCGGCTACCGGCATGTGCCGAAATGGAACCCCATGAATGTGTGCTCCTATCACCTGCAGGAAGTCGGCGCGACGCCGGTCCAGGAAGCCGCCTACGCCCTCGCCACCGCCGTCGCCGTCCTCGACACCGTACGCGCCTCGGGTCAGGTGCCCCAGGAAGATTTCCCGAAAGTTGTAGGGCGGATCAGTTTCTTTGTGAATGCCGGCATCCGCTTCGTGGAGGAAATGTGCAAGCTGCGCGCCATGGGCACCCTGTGGAGCCGGATCTGCAAGGACCGTTACGGCGTGGAGGATCCCCGCTACAGCCGCTTCCGCTACGGCGTGCAAGTGAATTCCTTGGGCCTGACCGAGCAGCAGCCGGAAAACAACGTCTACCGCATTCTTTTGGAGATGCTGGCGGTCACCCTGTCGAAGGACGCCCGGGCCCGCGCCGTGCAGCTTCCCGCCTGGAACGAGGCACTCGGCCTGCCCCGGCCCTGGGACCAGCAATGGTCCCTCCGCATGCAGCAGATCCTCGCCTATGAAACCGACCTTCTCGAATATAATGACCTGTTCAACGGCTCCACTGTTGTCGAGGGCCTGACGGAGCAGATCCGCGACGAGGCCTGGGCGGAGTTCGAACGGGTGGATGCCATGGGCGGGGCCGTGGCGGCCATCGACAGTGCCTATATGAAACAACAGCTCGTGGAGTCGAACACCAACCGGGTCAAACGCATCGAGGCGGGCGACCAGATCGTCGTGGGCGTGAACGCGTATCTGGAGACCGCCCCCTCCCCCCTTTCCACCGGCGAAGGCCAGGTCCTGACCGTCAGCGGCGATGTGGAGGCGGAGCAAATTGCCCGGCTCAACGCCTGGCGCGAAGCCCGGGATCAGGGCGCCGTTGAAAAAGCGCTGGCCGATCTGCGGGCGGCCGCTTCGAGCGACACCAATATCATGCCGGTGTCCATTGCCTGCGCGAAGGCGGGTGTGACCACGGGCGAATGGGCCGGAACGCTGCGCGAGGTCTTCGGGGAATACCGGGCGCCCACGGGTGTTGCCGCGGCGGGCCCCACGGAACAATCCGGTGAGATCGCCTCCGTCCGGGCCGATGTGGAGCGCATTTCCGCGCGCCTGGGCCGCCGCCTCAAATTCCTGGTGGGCAAGCCCGGGCTCGACGGCCATTCGAGCGGCGCCGAGCAGATCGCCGTGCGGGCCCGGGACGCGGGCATGGAAGTGGTCTATGAGGGCATCCGTCTGACCCCGGCGCAAATCGTCAACGCCGCCGTGGAGGAAAGCGTCCATGTGGTGGGACTGTCGATCCTTTCCGGTTCCCATGTGCCGCTGGTCGAGGATGTGATGACCCGCATGCGCGATGCCGGCCTTGACGACGTGCCCGTCATTGTCGGCGGCATCATTCCGCCCGAGGACGAAGAAACACTGCGGGCCAGCGGCGTCGCCGGTGTCTATACGCCTAAGGACTATCAAATCACGGACATCATGAAGGACATCGTGGCCATTGTGGACCGCGGGCTCACGGCGTGAGCCATCAGCGCGGCCGTGCGGCCGTCAACCGGGGAGCGCACAGGAAATGGCGTTTTTGATACGCGGCGTGATCGCGGTCGTGATCGCATTGGCTTTGGGCGTGGGGTCGGCCACTTGGGCCGTTTCCCGCCTGACCCTCGGAGCGGGCATCACCAACGGAGCCTGGCGCACCAATGTGTTGATCGGATCCGAGGCCCTCGACATGTATGCCCGGGCCGGCATTGCCGTGGCGGGCCTGTTCGCGCTTCAACGGTCCGAGGCGGTGTATTTCACGGCCATGGCCGACAGCACGGGCGATCCGTTTGACGGCGCGTGCATCTATCGCGTGGAGGGCCAGGACCTGCCGGCCCGGTGGTGGAGCATCACCGCCTATGGCGAGGACCATTTCCTGATCCCCAATGCCGAAAAGCGCTATTCCGTGACCCGGGCCGATCTGCTGGGCTCTGCCCCGGATGGAGGTGACGCGGCGTTCTCGTTCCGGGTCGCCCGGGAGCCGATGGGCCCCACGGGGTTGCCGATCGGCGCCGCCGAGAGGTTTTCCCTGACATTACGGCTTTACGGGATGCCGCCGGCCCTGACCGATACCGATAATCTTGAAGCGGATCTCAAGGGCCTTTCTCTGCCCGTGATCACGCGGGAGCGCTGCTCATGATGTCCCTCCTGCGCTGGACCGTTTTCACGCTCCTTCTCGCCGCCGCCATCCATGTTTCGGCGGTCCATTTCCTGCCCATCTCCATTGTCAGTACGGCCCATTCCCGGATCGTGGCCATTTCGGGTGCCAACACCATGACCCATGGGCCGCGGGTGGACGAAACAGCCCGGCAAGTGGTGCGCCCGAGCCCGGATCTCCTCTACAGCATTTGCGCCTTCGACCTCAGCGACGGTCCTGTGCGCATCACCGCACCGGTGCCCGAGGGCACCTACACCTCCCTGTCGCTCTACGATCTTGATTCGACGAATTTCTTTGCACAGAATGATCGCACCGTGCCGTTTGGCCGTTTCGATCTCACCCTTTTGCCCCCCGCCTCCGGATCGTCCTCCACGGCGGATGCGGCCGAGGTGGTCGCCCCGCGCTCGAAAGGCATCGTGCTGTTCCGCACATTGATCACGGACGAGACCGCCTTTGGCCGACTAGACGCCGCGCGGCGGCAGGCCACTTGCGCGCCGGTCTCGGATGGCGGGAGAGGCGCCGGCTGAACGGGCGATCCTGCGCCGAGCCCGTGTGGCGGGCCGTCGGTCCGGCTCCTGCGGTGCCGGAGCCATCGGAGACATGCACCCGGCAGACAATCTCCAAACTCGATGGGCCAGACCCGATGCTCCTCACAACGAACGCCCAGCCGATCCACCGGCCGACACGGTTATTCCCTCGCGATGATAGACACTGAATATTATCACCCCCGATACGTTATACTGGTATACGACCCATGTTTCTTCAGAAAAACTTTTGCACACCCAGAAAATAATGGCCGGCCTTGGGTCAATGACATGGTTTGTCTATGACATTGACCTTGTAAGCCGCAAAACATCTTATGGACAGCCCCACGGCCCCCCGTTAGCATCAAACTGGGATTATTCACTTTGTAGGACGGTAAAACGGTGGCACGGGTATCGTGCCGGCGGTAGAGGGTCCGTCACAGGTGAAAGGAAGGCGGCATCATGGTTGCGACATCGCCCTGGGGTGACGTGTTCGACGAGTTCACGGCCCGCACAGTTCCATATGGGTTCAACCATCAGGATGCAGAGGACAGCCGCAAGAAGAAGGGGGGCGAGGCCCTCACGCGGCTGGTGTTCCCGGATGAGGACGGCGCCCTTCTGGGTCGCCAGCGCGTGCCCGTGGAAGCGGAGCGTCTCAGAACGCGGGTTGAGCGCTGGAATGAATACTACAACGCCAAGCTTCGCATTATCGAAGGGGAAATCCGCGACCTGACCGTTCGCCGGAGCCCCATCTGGCACGGCTCCATGCTTGTGGCGACGGCGATTTTCTCCTTTGCCGTCTTCCTGGCCGTGCTCGCCGTGGACTATGCGGTGTTGTCGGAGTTTTGGGCCCGGATCTACTCCAATGAATTCGGAGAGGTGCCGCCGGATTTTGCCGCGTCGGTGATTATCAAGTCCCTACAGGTGGTTGTCGCCGCGCTGGCCTTCCACTTTTTCTATGAAAGCCTCACCCGGGACGGCCGGCGGCAGTTCGTCTATTTCGTTTTCGGCGTCACGCTGTTGTTCCTGTTCGGCCTTGGGGTCCTCAATGCGGGCACCAGCCTGCCCCAGGGCTCGGATCTTGCGGTGAACACCCTGGCGGACGACGCCGCCGAAGAGGACCGGGAGATCCTGGAGGCCCTCGGGCTCGCGGACGAAACCCAGCAGGACCAGGTTGAGGAAACGCCGGAAGAAAAAGAACAACGGGAGTCGGACGAACGGACCCGCCGTTTCGTCTCGACCACCTACTCCCTCACCTGGTTCGCGACCCTGGCGCTGCTGTTCGTCGCTGTGACCTCGGTCGCCGCCATGACATTGCATGTGGCCTTGCGCGCCATGTCGGGCCTCTTCGGGCGCATCGACAACGAGCATTATTTCTCAAACCGCTCGATCCTGAACAAGCGGGACATGGAGATGCGCCTGCTGCGCGCCCGGCGTGCCCGGGAATGGCTTCGCTCGACCCAGACCCGCATTCAACTGATGAAGCACTGCCTCGCCGCCTTCGAGACCGGCTACATCTACGGCATTTATGAAGGCGATCAGACCGGCAGGGGCGGCGGGTTCCTGGGCGGCGCCCGGCGCAGCGGCACAGGCGCCGCCGATGGTCACGCGGACCCGAACCTGCAGCTGGTCGAGACCCTCGGCCAAGCCGTCATCAAGGTCCGCGAATCGCTGGACGCTGACGGCTTCACCCTCGTGGTCGATACCGAGGCGGGCGAGAGCTTCGTGGAGCGGGATAATGAACCCGAGATGCGCAAGCAGCAGCAGCGCGACCGAGGCTGGCGGGTCGAAGAAGAGCCGAAGGCCAAGCAGCCGGCCCCCGCGGACAGCGAAACGGCCGGCGGCTGACGCCGCGCGGATCACGGGAGACCCTGAAAACGGGAGGACGGCGGATGATGGCAGCGATCGAACAAGCATTCCGAAAGGCCGGGGCCCTGGGCACAGGCCTCGCACGGCGCTTTGGTGCGGCCTGGGCGGTCCTGATGCTGAGCATCGTCTTCGCTTCGGGTAGTGTCTTCGCTTGCGGCATTGCGCAGGCCGCTGCCGCGCTGCCCGTTGCGCCGAGCCCCATGATGGCCGAGGACGAGAACCTGCCCGACTGGCTGCGCCGGCTTTTCGATCCCAGCTATCGCAGCCAGAGCGGCAAGCCCGAACACGTCATCATCGGATTGGACCTGTCCAAGAGCAATCCGCTGGTAGACGATCCGGATTTCGCTCTCAAGGTGGCAACCTATGTGCGCAACGAGCTCACCGCCCTGCCGGCCCGCTCCAAGGTCACCTTGCGGACCTTCGGCGTCGACTCCGCCCAGGCCAACCGACTAGGGCGGGACAGGATCGTGACCAATGCGGACTCCGCAACCGATGCCGCCCAATTTTTCTACACCATCATCCGCAACGTGCCGACGCTGGTGCAGCGGGGCACCATTGAGGCCCAGAACTACACAAATATCATCTCGTTCCTGAACAACGCGTCCCAGGTGATCAGCTGCAGCGCCTTCGACACCCGGGTCATCCTGGCGACCGACGGAATTGAAGACTCCGAGTTCACAAAGTTGCGGGACGCGACGGCCCGCCTGCCCGCCCCCCCGTCGGGCCAATTCCAGGGATGCGGGGAGCTGTTGATGCTGGGCATCGGCCAGGGTCAGAACAGCCCGACAACGACGGCTCGGCTGCGGCGGGAATGGCTGCGCTGGTCGCGCACGGCCGGCTTTGAGACATTCCGAGGCTTGAACAACTGGTAGGCGGGACCCGTCCGGCCATGGACCCCCTCAAGAGAAGGACATGAGCCCATGAACGGTCCCCTCCGCTGGGCCCTGCTCGCCGCCGCCGCCATTGCCTTCGTGGCCATGGTGGGGGCCGCCCTCTCCGTGGCCTGGATCGCCTTCAGCAGCACACTGACGCCGTTCGAGGAACAAGAAGCCGGGCCTCAGGTGGTCATCGGCCTCGACCTGAGTTCGGACAATCCGCTCATCACCGATGCCGCCTTCGCCCGGCAGGCCGGCCAGCGGATCGAGGAGATGATCGCCGCCCTGCCCCTTCGCTCCCGCGTGAGCGTGCGGGCGTTCGGCGATTACGGGGCCACCGCGGGCCCCCTGACCTTCGACCGGATCACCTCCGCCCGGCGCCAGCCGGACGATGTGGGCCGCTTTATCGGCCGCATCATCGGCGGCATCCCCCGGCTCGTCGCGCAGGGCGATGTCGTGCCCCAGACGCGCACCAATATCCTCGCCTTTCTGGACAACATGTCCCATTCCGTGGACTGCACCATCGATCGTGTGGAGTTTTATCTGGTGACGGACGGGCTTGAGGATTCGGAATATTCCGTACTCGCCAAACCCGACGGCATGCTGCCCGAACCCCAGGGCACGCCCTTTGCCGGCTGCCCCCGCCTCACCATGATCGGCATCGGCGGCGGCCAGGCCAGCCCGAAAACGGCGACCCGCATCACGGAGGCCTGGGAGGCCTGGGCGCTTCAGGCCGGGTTCGGAACTTTTCGAGGTCTGAAACAGTGGTAGGAACGGAGAGGCCCGGATGATACGGACAAAGACGATCATGGCGGGGTTGTTTTTTGCTTTCGTGCCCTTCGCCCTGCCGGGCCTTCCCACGCACAGCTTCGCGCAAGACACGCCGGGCGCGGTGGTGCCCGTGCTGGCTGAATTCACCCCGATCATGCCCTCCCCGCTTCCCGTATCGAGCCAGGAACGCCGGGTTTCCGAGCGCCTCGTGATCGGCATCGATATCTCCGAAGGCAGCCCTTTCCTGAGCGACGAGGCCTTTACCCGGAAGACCGCCGCGCGGATCGGCGATCGCATCGAGCGCCTGCCCCGGGGGGCTCTTGTATCCTTACGCAGCTTCGGCGCCCATTCGACGATGGACACAAGCCTCGAACTCGACCGGTCCATCGGACGCGGCCGGTCCGGCGCCCAGGCCTCCATGTTCCTGCGCGCCATCATCGCCGGCATGCCGACACTCGTTGAGAGCGGGCGGATCAAGGCCCAGGCCGAAAGCAACATCATCGGGTTCCTTCAGACGGTTTCCCGCCGGATCGATTGCGCCAACGAGCGCACGGTGGTTTTGATCGCCACGGATGGCCTGGAAGACTCCGAATTTGGAAAATTCGCCACCGACGATCGCCTGCCTGCACCGGAAACGCCGCTTTTCGAAGGCTGCACGCGCCTGGAAATGCTGGGCCTTGGCCGGGGCGGCGGCAGCGCCCGCCTGACCGCAAGGCTGATCGAGGCGTGGGATGCCTGGGGGCAGGCCGCAGGCTTTCGCACAGTGATCCTCCTCGACAACTGGTGATGAAAGGCCGCGCTGCTTTACCAATTTTCAGGATCGGGTCGGTAAACCATCCCCGATCGGGATGGAGGCGCGTCGTGGGACGGGACACAATCACGGGCACGGACGGGATCCTACTGGCAGTCTTCGTGGCCGGCTTCGGGTTGGCCCTCGTCCTGGCCACGCTGTGGCCGGTGGCCGGCGAGCCGACGCTGGTCTTTTTCCGCTCCAAAGCTGCCCTGGCCCACGCACCGATAAATCTGCCCGCCGCAGACGGACGGATCCTGCGCCTCGATGCTGAACGCCGCACAGCCCTGGTCCGGTTCGAGCGCCCGCCGAACCCCTTCGCGCTTGCCAAGGCCGGAGCCCTGATTGCCTTGCGGGCTTCGGGCGCGCGCGGCTGCGGGCCCGCCGTCCTTGATGGAGATATTGATGTCTGAACGTCAGAGCATCCGGAAAAGGGCGGCTTACGGACTGACGGCGCTTTGCATGGTCAACGCCATACTGGTGGGCCCCCTCGCCCGCTTCGCCGGCAACGGCCCCGAATTGCCCTTTGCCCTGGCCTGCCTTGCCGTCATTGGACTGACCGTGACCGCTCTGCGCGGCATCGGCACGCCGATCCACTGCATGGCCCTGGGCGCCGTAAATATGCTGCTCGTCGCCACGATTGTGTTCGCCTTCCAGGACCATCCCTGGCAGATCGACTGGCACATGTATTTCTTCGCGACCTTGGCTACAACGGCCCTCCTGCTCCATGTGCCCACGCTGATCGTGGCTGCAGGCGTCGTTGCGGTCCACCACCTCGTGCTCAATTTCGCTCTTCCGTCGGCGGTGTTTCCGGGCGGCACCGATCTGGGCCGGGTCGTGCTTCATGCCGTCGTCCTGGTGATCGAAGCAGCGGCCCTCATCTGGATGACGGTCCGCTTTCAGACGGCGCTGAAAACGGTCGAAGAAAAGATCGCCGTCGCGGAGGCCGCAAACCGCGAGGCCGAGATCCTCGCGCAGCAACAACGGCAAGCGGACAAGGAGGGCCTGGAGATGATGGTGGCCGCCGTGACCATGGTGGCCGATCAGGTCGAGACCAACACCCGGTGGGCCTTGGAGGAAACCCAGGTCGCGACCGATGCCATGTCCGGTGCGCGCGAGAAAGTGGCCGGGTCGGCCGTAGAGGTTGTGGAAACCATCGGCAAACTGTCGGCATCGACCGAAGAGACCCTGAGCCATCTGGAGGCCGTGTCCAGCGCATCCGACCACCTTTCCCAGGCCGTCGAAGAAATCAACGGACAAGTGGCGCGGTCCAACGAGGCCATGGCCAACGCGGTCGAGGCGGAACACCGGGCTCAGGAAACAATCCGTGTCTTGTCGAAAGCCGCCGGTACCATCGGTGAGGTCGCGGATCTGATTGCGGACATCGCCTCCCAGACCAACCTCCTGGCCCTCAATGCGACCATTGAGGCGGCGCGGGCCGGCGATGCCGGGAAGGGCTTCGCCGTGGTGGCCAGCGAGGTAAAGAGCCTTGCCGTCCAGACCGCCAAATCGACCGAAGAGATCGGCAAGCAGATCAGCGATATTCAAGTGTCCACGGATCGGGCCGTGGCCGCCGTCGGCGATATCGACACCCATCTGGAGCAGGTCCGTCAGATGGGGACCGCGGTGGCGACGGCAGTCGAGCGGCAAACGCAGGCGACCCACAGCATCCGAACCAGCATCGACTGTACAAAGACGGTCATGTCCGGTGCCATGGAACATACCCGTTCCCTGTCCGGCATGGCGGAGGAAACCAGCACGATCGCCGCGGGCATGGAGACCAGCGTGGAAAATGTGTTGAGCCATGTCCGCGACTTGGGAAGGTCCGTTGTCGAAGCGGTCCGGACGGCATTGCCGGAACTCGACCGCCGCAAGGGCCGCCGCACGAGAATAGATCGCCCGGGCCAGTTGACCGGGGCCGACGGGACCGTGATCGACATTCGCGTCATCGATCTTTCCGCCGGCGGTGCACGGCTGGCCCTGCCAAAAGACGCCCCGGAGATCCAGGAACCAGTGACCCTGTCCATCGAGGATGGGCCCCAGGGGTTGACCACGGAATTGCGGACCAGGGACCATGGGGAAGTGAGCGTCGTCTTCACACGCATTCCCTACGAGTCGCTGCGTGCCCTTCAACGACTGGTCACCGGATCGAACGACGACGCTCCCCCTGCGGACGGCCCGGAGACGGCTCGGGACCCGGAGGCCATGCCATCGGCGGCATAGACCCCATGGATGCCTTCAGGTCCGCTTTGATCCGTTCCGGCCCGACACCCTGGTCGCGCAATGTGGCGAGGGCCCGGGCCCCATCCCGCTTGGCAAGGCGCCGGCCTTCTTCGTCCGTCACGAGACCATGGTGCCAATAGGCGGGTTCCGGCAGGCCGAGCAGGATCTGGAGCAGGCGGTGCACATGGGTCGCGGGGAACAGGTCCTGCCCCCGGGTCACAAGACTGATACCTTGCGCCGCGTCATCGACCACGACGGAAAGATGATAGCTGGCCGGTGCATCCTTCCGAACCAGGACGATATCGCCGAACTGGGCCGGGTCGGCGTTGATCACCCCGTTCTCCCCGCCTGGACCCGCGCCGAGTTCCCGGAACCGGATCGGCCGGCCAGCCTGCTTGATTGCCTTGGCCATATCCAGGCGGAGGGCGGGCGTCTCGCCGGCACGCCGTCGCGCCTTTATCTCGTCTAAACCCCGATCACGGCACAGGCCCGGATAGAGCGGTCCGTCCGGTCCATGGGGGGCCGATGCCGAGCGCTCGATCTCGGCGAGAATATCTTTACGCGTACAAAAACAGGGATAGACCAGGCCCTGCGCCGAAAGCCGCTCGACAGCCTCGCCATAAGCCGCCGCCCGCTGCGATTGGCGCATCACGGGTTCCTCCCAGCGTAAGCCGAGCCAGGACAGATCCTCCAAAATGCCGGCCTCGAATGCGGGCCGCGCCCGGCCCTGGTCGAGATCCTCGATCCGCAGGAGGAACCGCCCGCCGGGCACCGCGGCCGCCAGATGGGCGCCCATCAGGGCCGCGTAAGCGTGCCCCAGATGAAGGGGACCCGTGGGCGATGGCGCGAAACGGGTGACGGGGGCCGAAGGCATCCGTCGACATCTCCTTGGTGAAGGTCTGGTCCTTGATGAAGGCCTGGTCCCTGGTGAAGGCCTGGTCCCTGGCGAAGACCCAATGGAGCGACTTGGACGCTTGAGTTGCACTTTGCGGAGCCCGCATCGCCCAAGCGTCATGGCCAAAAGCGCCCCGCCGAGAATTCCGCGAGAGAGAATAGCTTGCTCCCGGGTCTTGTGGCCGAGATATTTGCCAAGGGGTGTGCGCCAAGTGGGATGCAAATCTCTCCGTCGAACCAGTAGACTGCGGCCCGGACCACGCTCGCCCAGTATGCGCGACCCCTGCCCGCCTTTGGAGGACTTGCCATGGCCGCCCCTTCCGGATCGCTTCTCGACGGACCCCGCGTTCCCCCTGCCTCCGGCGGGCCGGCGGATCGCCTTGTGGTGCTGCTGCATGGATATGGGGCCGACGGGAACGATCTGATCGGTCTCGCGCCTCACTGGCAGCGGCTTTTGCCCTCTGCAGCCTTTGTCTCGCCGCATGCGCCGGAGCCCTGCGCCATGTCCCCCATGGGCGGCTATCAGTGGTTTCCCATCACGCGGCTCGATCCCAGCGAAATGTGGACCGGCGTGCAAAGCGCCGCACCGGTCCTCGATGCCTTTCTCGATGCGGAATTGGCCCGCCTCAACCTGACCGGCGACCGGCTGGCCCTGGTCGGCTTCAGCCAGGGCACCATGATGTCCCTCCATGTGGGCCTGAGGCGACGGGCGGTCCCCGCCTGTATCGTTGGATTTTCCGGAGCGCTCACGGGTGCTGAACACCTGCCCGGCGAGATCGTCTCGAAACCGCCGGTGCTGCTTGTCCACGGGGATGCGGACCAGACCGTGCCCCTGTCGGCCATGCATCAGGCCGCCCAGACCCTGGGCCAGGCCGGTGTGCCCTGCGTGTGGCACATGTCGCGCGGCGTGGGGCACGGTATCGCGCCGGACGGGCTGGAACTCGGTGGCCGTTTCCTGGTGGATGCTTTCAACGGCACATTGGCCTCTGGCCCCGCGTCCTAGTGCAGCGATCCAGACGGATATGTCGGGCGCAGGTCGGCAGCCGTCTGGAAAATCGCTGCATCAACAAAGACTTGCTTGGGCACCGGGCCGACGGAAGGTGCCCCTTCTGTCGGAGTCGGTGCACTCTTGGTTCGGCCCAATCCTTTGTCATCGGGCAAGCCCCAATCAGGGCTCACGCGTCACAGTCGCTCCACGACGGTGAATAAGCGCATGGGGACCCGCGCCGGGGGCATGGGACGATACTGTCCACAGAACCGTGGGCAAATTCATGGAACTGTCATGGAAGTTTCTGTATAACAACCATTACGCAGTGTGGCGATTCGGCACCTGAGACCGGCGGTGGCGCTCAATCCGTGCGGGACGTCGCCGACCTTCGCCAGAACCGTCCCACCGTCGGTGGCCCATCCGCAAAGGAGCATCGGGTGCCGGGTGTAAGGACTGCGGAGGACGATGCGCGTGCAGACCAGTCTACGATCGCCGGACAACTGTCCCGCCCTTGTGCTGAATGCTGACCACAGGCCGCTCAGCTATTACCCCCTCTCCCTTTGGTGCTGGCAAGACACGATAAAAGCGGTCTTCCTCGATCGGGTGAATATCCTCTCCTATTACGATCATATGGTGAGGTCGCCCAGTTTCGAGATGCAGCTTCCCTCGGTCATATCGCTGAAATCCTATGTAAAGCCGGCTCGACAGCCGGCTTTTACGCGTTTTAACGTCTTTTTGCGGGACCACTTCCAGTGTCAGTATTGCGGGTCGGTTGCGGATCTGACCTTCGATCACGTGATCCCGCGCTGCCGGGGTGGGCGAACCACCTGGGAGAACGTCGTCACGGCGTGTTCAAGCTGCAATCTGCGTAAAGGCGGACGCCTGCCCGAGGATTGCGAGATGGTCCCCAATCTCACGCCGCACCAGCCCAGCGTCGCCCAGCTCCATTCCAATGGCCGGGCCTTCCCGCCCAACTATCTGCATGAAAGCTGGCACGATTATCTGTATTGGGACAGCGAGCTGGAGCCTTGAGGGCACGCACGGTGCGGCGGATGCCGATCCGCCGCTCCGTCCATCCAATCGATCCGTGCACGGCGCGATCCCTGGCAAGGGCAGGCCGGAGCACGTGCGGCGTCAGATCTTCTCCGACAGACGAATGGCAAGACGGCAACCCAGCTTGATGGCGCCGGCCAGGACCGGATGGCCGGGCGTGGTCTGGGACCCCTCGTCAATGGCCGTGTGCTGATGTTCGGCCTCTTCGTCCTTAAACTGCGCGATCATGGATTTAAGAGCCGGTTCCCGTTCCGACAGCTCGCGCTCCTGGGCGCCGTAGTGCTCGACGATGACCTCTTCAACCGCTTCCGTGCAGGCCATGGCGGCGCGCTCTCCCATCAGGGCGGTCGCGGCGCCGAGAGCGAAGCCGGCCACATGCCAGACCGGGATCAGGGCCGTGGGCCGCACGCCGCGATCGACCATCACCTCGTTGAAGCCCTCCAGATGGGCGTCTTCTTGTTCGGCCATGTGGCGAACAAGCTCGGCGGACCGCGCCGTGGCACGGGAGCGACCGAGAACGGCGAGCTGGCCGGCATAAATCCGCGTGGCCCCATATTCGCCCGCATGGTTCACCCGGATCATTTCATGGATTCGGCGCTCGGGCGTGCCGGCGCCGGGCATCATCATGGCCCCGCGCTCCTTGACGATGCTTTCGTCCCGTTCCGCCGTCGATTGATCCGCCATTACACGCTCCTCCGCTCGGACTGGGGCGATGGATGGTTGGCCGTGCGCCCTTGCCCGGCCACACGCCATGCCGTGACCCCTGTCACGATGATAAGACCAAGAGCATAAAGAGCATTGAGGCCGGCCAGGGAGAGGCCGAAGACGCGCAAGGGCGCCTCGTCGCAGGCAACGACGCGCATTTCACTGGTCAAAAGGGCGCTGAAATCGTCGAGCGTCTCCGGCAGGGGCGTCGTGCCGCTGCACGTGCCGGGGCCGGGCCACCAATGCCATTCGACCCCGGCATGGTAGACCGCAAGACCGCCGCTGGCGGCCACACCGGCGATGGCCAGCACCAGGGCCAGTGCGCGCAGCGCCGGCCTGCCCTTCGCCATGATCCCCTGCGCCATGATCCCCTGCGCCCTGATCGGGGCCTCGATGAGCAGCCCAAACGCGGCAAAGGCCATAGCCGCCCAATAGGCATAGCGTTGGGCGTAGCACAGGTCGCAGGGCGGCAGGCCGAGGCCCCACTCGCTGGCCCAGGCGCCGGCAAGCGCCAAAAACGATCCGGCGAGGACCACAAGCAAAGGGACGGAGGTAAGGGGAACGCGGGTCATTACACGGGTCCTCCCGGCCTCTTGTGGTGAGGATGGATGGGATGGGTGAGCCGGGGCCGGGTCAGCTGCCTTTGATCATAGCCACAAGGTCGATCCCGTAAATGAACAGAGCCACCACCACGGCCACCAGAAAAGACACCCAGACAATGCCGAGAAGCGCACCGCCCAGCACCATCAGGCCGTCCCGTTCGATAAAACCGACCGCCATGATCGCCACGGCGATGCCCGGCACGGTATTGGTCATCGGCAGAGGCACGGCGATTGAGCAGCAGAAAACCACCATGAGGACGCCAAAAAGGCGTTCGGCAAGGCCGGAGGTCAGGAAAGTCAAGCGCGGCTGGCTGATCGACTCCGCCCAGCCCACGTAACGCTTCGCCCTTGCCGCCATGTCCTGAAAGGCGGCGCGGGTAAAAGAGCGCCGGCGAAGGGACCCGGGCAGCCAGGGATGATCCCGCCCGATGGCGATCTGTCCGGAGATGAACAGCATGGGAATCGAGACGACCTGGGGCACACCATAGAGGAAAGGCAGGCAACAGGGCAGCGCGAGGATCAGCATCAGAAATCCGAAAGCCCGGTGCTGCAAACCGTCGACGATATAACCCACGCTAACGCGCTCGTTCGGGATCGCCGCGGATAAGGCGATCAGCACATCGGATGCACGATGGGCCGGCCGTGCTGCCCAGTCCTCACCGGTGTCACCCATATGATCGGTCGTGGTTGTCATGGCGGCAGGCTATAGCACCGGCGGGCGGCGGCGTCCACGATGCTGGCACGATGCTGGCCTGTGGCCGGACATTTGGCAAAGGGCCGGACGAAGGATTGGGCCGGGCCGAAGGATCGCCCCGCCCATGCGATACGCCTCGCGGTTTCCGTTGACCGGCGGCGCGGCTTCGCTAAGGTGCGCCGTGGTGCTCGCGCGGCTGTGGCGGAACCGGTAGACGCGCCAGACTCAAAATCTGGTTCCCTCGGGAGTGAGAGTTCGAGTCTCTCCAGCCGCACCACCCTTCCCCAAGCCTCAACTGTTCAGCGCGGCGGACCGCCGCCGAGAAGCATGTTGACCAGCCCGCGGAAATAGTCCGCATGGGACGGGGGCAGCGTGACCCGAAACGCCTGGGGCGGAACCGGGCGGCACCCTCGATTTATGGGCGGTCCTGCATCCCGCGGATGGGCGGCGAGGTGTTTGGAAAATCCTGTTCCGGGGCCCGTCACCGCGGGGGCATGAGGGGCCACATATCCGGCAGCAGCGCCGCTTCGGATTCAAGGCGCGGGATCAAGTCCGCAGCCATCTCCTCCACCACGTCATCGGGCGCCGTCGGCACACCGCGGGAGGTGAGAAAATCGGCCACGGCGGCCCGGCTGCGGGCGCCGAAAATGCCATCGACACCCCGGGGGTCGAAATTCAGATAGGTGAGGTAGAGCTGGACGGCGCGGACCTCCACATTCGGCACCGCGCCAGCGGCGAATTTCTCGAACTCGGTGGCCATGCGGATGTCGTAGGAATTGTCCGCAAAACGCGGCCCGTTGTAGCGGCGGGCAAACTCGGTCCATTGATGATCCCGCAGCAGGGGCCCCAGATCGTTCGTCAGCAGAAAACGGATCACCGCGTTGAGCTGGTCGTTTTCCGACTGGCGCATCAAGGTGACCATCGCAGCCGCATCGATGTATTCCAGGCTCTCGGCATTGACGCCGAGGACCTGGCCGAGACCCCAGGATGCACTGCGCAGGGCGGCCTCGTAATCGAGTTCAGCGGCGCGGACCAGCCGGGGATATTCCCGCTCATTGCCCAGATAGCCGCCGAAGCGGGGGTTGGAAATGTCCGGAGCCACCGCATCGAATCGTCCGCCCGTCTGCCGACTGAAGATATGCCGCTCGAACAGGATCACAGGCAGCCGGTTGGATAGATAACCGGCGCCGCGAGTCTCCACGTTAATCAGTGTCCACAATTCGGCCGGACCGATCTCCAACTCGCGCATGGCCCGGTCGAGGCCGCCCCGGCTCAACGCCCGGCCGAAACCGATCACAGCACCGCTGATCGGCTCGAGCGCGCCCCGCAGGCCCGCACCCTTGGTCTGGATGATGTTCGGCGCGCGGGCCGGGGTTGCGTGAAAAGAGCCGGGGGCGACCTTGGGGGCGCCAGGATTGTGGGCGCCATATTGTCGATGGGTCACGGGCATGATCGCGGTCCTTCCTTGTCCGGCGGGGCCGGCTGTCCCCCTTGTCCGGCGGGGCCGGCTGTCCCGATGCGGATGCTTCCCCGCCGGCGACGGGCGGCACCCACGCCGAATCTTCCGCCACGGCATTTTATTTCACGGTATCCTGGCGGCAACAACCACGGGGCCGTGGATGTGCGATCCATCCGAGGAGGGACAAGAATGGCGGCAATAATGGGGCTGTGGACAATGGGGCTGTGGACGTCGCGACACCGATTGAGGCCATCCATGGCGGTCGCCATGGCGCTCATGCTCCTATGCGCCGTTCCCATGCCGGGCGCCCTCGCCCAACCGGCCGGGCCCGGCACCGTCGGGCAGCGCAGCAGCCTGGGCGAGGACGGCGATCCGGCCCTTGACGCTCTGGTCTCGGACATCTCCTGCCGCAACGGCGCCGGGCACCGGATCACCGACTGGGGACTGGCGCCGCGCATCCGGCTAACCCCCGGCGGCGTGCTCGTCTATCGCTGGCTCGAATATGGCGCGATCGGCAACGGGTCCGGCTGGACGGTCATGTATGCCCGGGCGCGCCTGAGCGACCTGACCCTTGAAGGAATGACCACCGAACACAGCGCCGGCGATTGTCCGGCCGTGGAGGCGTTTTGCAAGGTGGAGGGTTGTGTGACCGTCCAGATCGGCCCCCGTTGGGCAAGCCCCGGTGCCCGCATCCCGGACCGCAATGCCAGCGTTCTGGTCATCCACACCAGGAGCCAGGAAGCCGGGACGCGGCTGATGCGGCGGCTGAGCGATCTCATCGCCCCCTGACCATGGACCCAAGGGCCCGGGGCGCCCATTCGTCGGAGGACACACATGCAGGACATGGCTCCAGACGCCGCGCCGAACGCGGGCCGCGATGCCGACATGGTGGGCGCCCTTCAGCATGCCCTTCGGGCCGGCCGGCCGGTCAATTTTTCCCAAAGCGACCCGTTCTCGGCGACAACGCACGTACCCAACGCGGTGGACAGCCCCGAGGGATGGGAAGGGCAGACCATCCATGCCCAGGTGCTGCGCCGCATCATCCTCGATGCGGCCCGCGACCGGCACACCCATGCGCGGGGACTGTTGATCCGGGGCCTGCGGATCGTCGGCACGCTGGACCTTTACAATGTGACCCTGACCTTCCCTCTCCGGTTCCAGAAATGCCGGGTGGAAGACACCATCCTGCTGGGCCATGGGCGCCTTGAGACCCTCGAGATCAGCCAAAGCTGGATCCGGGCCCTGCTGGGCCGCGGTGCACGGATCAATGGCAATCTTAAAATGCATTATTCCGTGTCCCATGGACCTGTGGTCCTGGAAGGGGCCCACATCCGGGGCTGGGCCGACCTGTGGGGCATGAAGATCATGCCGGACGGGCCCCGGGAGGATGCCCTGGCGCCCGACCCGGACCTGCCGGAAGCCATGCGCCGCTATTACCGGGAGGAAAACGCCCATGCCCTGATGCTGCGGGTCGCCCAGATCGGCAATGACCTGCGGCTGACGGATCTGCGGGCCGGCGGGCCCGTGCATCTGGAGGAATTGGTGGTCGGCAAACGCCTCTTCCTCGACGGTGCCGATGTGAAAGGGCGTGGCGGGGCCGGCACGGGCCCCCGGTCTGAGCGCAGCTATGCGGTCAAGGGCGGCGGTCTGAGGGTGATGGGCAATGCGGTCCTGTCGCGCAGTCGGTTCGAGGGTGAAGTCCGTCTGACGGGCATGCGCGTCGAAGGCAGCCTGCGCCTCGTGGGCACGTCCATCCATAGCCGGCAAAGCCGCAGCCTGATGCTGGATCGGGCCCATATCGGCGGTGATTTGCGCTTCGGAGACGTCAAACCCTACGAGCCGCGCGAAGACGTGGAGAACGCGGAGGACGCCAACGCCCAGGCCCGTTTCGAAGGCGCCATCCGGATGCGGAAGATCGAGGTCTGCGGCGACCTCAATCTGTCCAATACGGTCCTGGAGGCCGCCGGCTATCCCAACGGTTTCGCGCTCCGCGCGACGGGCGCCGTGATCCAGGGCGAGATGGTGGCCATCGGCCTGCGCGTCGAAGGCTCCTTCGACATCGCCAATGCCCGGGTCCTGCGCAAGATTCGGTTGTACGAGTCCCGGTTTGCGTGGGCCGACCAGTCCGAGCGCGAACTGAATGCGGCCCTGGAGGCCAATCACCTCCACGTGGCCAGCGACCTTGTCATTGAACGCTGCCGCTTCCAGGGGCCGGTCTATTTACAGGATGGATCCATTCAGGGCACCGCCTATTTCAAGGCCTGCCACCTGTCCGGATTGGACACGCAGGGCCGCGGCCGTGACCAGCCCGCCCTGGCCGCCGACCGGATCTTTGTGGGCGCCAATCTGCAGATCGTCGGCGACGGGGCCGAGAGTGGCCCCGTCCGCCCCCACGGGAACGGCCAGCAGGGGAGCAGCCATTATGTCGGCGGCATCAATCTGGCCGACGCGCGCATCGAAGGTGGCCTCCTGATCCATGGCGGCAGCTATGAGGGCCTGCCGGAAGCCGCCGTCCAGGCCAGCCGGTTCGGCCTGACCCTCGAGCCCCATGAGGCCATCCATGCCAGCGGCGTGATCCTGGAACGCGGGATCCGGATCACCGGGGGAGCCCTGGTGCGTGGTGCGGTCAATCTGGAAGAGGCCCTCATCGAGGATGAGGCGCGCTTTGAACAGATGATCCTGGTCGAGGGGCACTTGCACCAATGCATGCGCTTGAGCCTGTGCCACATCAAGGGCAGCCTCTATCTGGGCAATCCGGACAGGCTGCTCGACCCGGATCTGCAGGCGACCCATGGCGACACCCAGTATTGCCGCCTGTTTCCCGGCGCACGTCCCGTTTCCCTGATCTGCCTGGGGCAGATCAACCTGTCCGGCTGCGTGATTGACGGCTTCGCCATGCTGCGCAGCCTCCATGTGCGCAACCCTCTCATTCCGGGTCCGGACAACACCAGCATCGAAGCCCTGTCCATCAATGCCAGCATGGTGGAGATCGGCAAAGACGTGTTCGTCACGCGCGCGGATCCGGAAGAGGGTCGACCGGACCGGGCGGACGGGCTGCCCTATGATCTGCTCGCCGATCCCTATCTGGTCACCGTCGTGGGCCCCGTCTCCTTCGAACAGTCCGAAATCAGCGGCAATCTCGCCCTCGACCGGATTATCCTGGTCAGCCGGGAGGCCGTCGGTGCGAGTACGGGCGCATCGGGCAATGCCATCGGCGCCACGCTGCTGGCCGGCGCCGCCAAAATCGCCCGGAGCGTCTATCTGGGCCGGGACTTTCACAGCCACGGGGAGGTGAATTTCGCCCGGGCCGGTGTCAGCCAGACCTTCGTGTCCGAAGGGCGCCATTACGGACCGCGCCATCCCATCAGCACGGTGGGCCGGCAGGTGCCCCGGGCCCTCGCCTGCCAGGGCATGCAGGTGGGGGTAAGCGTCGAGCTTCGCGCGCCCTTCCGCGCCGAAGGCATGAGCGATTTCACGCAAGCCGAGATCTACAGCGCCTTCCGGGCCCTGAGCGCCGTGTTCATCGCCGCCGACGGCACTGCCCTCGAACTGCCGGGGGCCCATATCGGCCGTAAGCTGATCATCGATCGCGCCTCTCGGCTGATCGGCGATCTGGACCTGACCGCTGCCCAAATCGACAACGATCTGGAGATCTGGCGGGACAGCTTCAATCGGTCCGATGGGGGCGCGCCCCCGGGGGGCGCCCTTGCGCCGCCCGGCGCAGTGCCCTGCCTCAAGGCGCGTCGCATGCAGATCCGGGGGACCCTGTTCCTTGGCGCGCCGTCGGACACGAATGCCCAGCCCCGCCCCGACGGGCGCCACTGGCCGGCGCAAGATGGCAAGGGCCGGCGCAAGGCCGGCGAAGAACCGGGGCACGACACCAGCAGCTACATTCTCGATCTAACCGATGCCGTCGTCGGCACCCTGAACGACCATCCCCGGGCCTGGCCCGACGCGGGCGACCTGATCCTGAACGGCTTTACCTATGGACGGATTGCGGAGGGCGCCCCCACGGACTCCCGCCAGCGCCTCGACTGGCTGCACCGGCAGCAACGAATCTACCTCACCGAGCGCTTCGACCCCCAGCCCTTCGACCAGATCGTCCGGGTGCTGCGCCAGCAGGGGCGCCCCGCCGTCGCCGAGGACCTGGATGTGGCCAAGCGCACCCAGAGACTGCGCCAGCAGCGCAATCCGGCCCTGAAACTGTTCGAAACCATCGCCCGGGTGACCATGCGCTATGGCTATCAGCCCTGGCGGGCTATTATCGGGCTCATATTTTTTGCCGTCCTGGGCGCGGGCATTTTCAACCTCGCCTATGAGATCGTGGACCCCCTGGAGGCCGGGGAAGATCCTTTCCGGCGGACCCGGTGCATCGCGCCAGCGGATGCGGAGTTCTATTTCGGGCGTAACGGGGACGGACGGTCCTATCCGCCGCCGGACTATCCCGCCTTCCACCCATTGCATTTCTCGCTCGATCTGATCATTCCGATCATCGACCTGCGCCAAAGCCAGTACTGGATCGCGGCCAGCAACCCCCATTGCAAGGGCCCTTGGATTTATTTCCATGCGGACTGGGGCCAGGATCGGGCGCTGGAGGACAATGAGACCGCTCTGGTCAGCCTGCCCTTGGGACCGTTGCGCCTGACGGCGGTCCATGCGGCGAACGAAGCCTATTGGTTTAAGATGTACCAGTCACTGCAGATTGTCATGGGCTGGTTTTTCGCCACCCTGTTCGCCGCGCTGATCACGGGTCTTGTCCGCCCGCGCCAAGGGCAGAATGACGGCCTGCTCTAAACCCGGTCCGCCGGACGGTTATTCCGCAGCGGACTCAATGAGGGCCGGCTGAGCCTGCCCCATGGTCGAGCCGTCGAACACGAGGGTGCGGACGCGCCCCCCATGGCGCACATTCACGCGGTTGGTCTGGGCCGGGAAGGTTTCCATCAGGATTTCGTCGGCGATCAGCAGATCCTTGAGCGCTGGTGGGCTGGCGGCATCACGATAAATGACCAGCCGATCAAAATTGCGCTCCGCCCCCACCAGACTGAGGGGCACGGGGTCGCCGCTGCGGGCTCGGAGAGTAAACGCATCGGTGACCAGCGCGACCGCCAACGCCACGTCCTGTCCGCCCTCGGACAGGATGAGGGCCCGGCCGAAGCGCCGCACGAAGGCCTCTTCCAGATCGTGAATGAAGACCTCGTGCACGACCTCCAGCGCGCCGTTGCGGGGGTTCACATCCACCGTGGTCTGAGCCGCGTTGAGGCGGTGGGCCTTGGCGCTGATCGGGCCCATGAGCACGGCCGCGCCCGCCCAGAGCAGGGCGGCCGCAGGCACGATCAAGAGGGCGAGAGAACGGATGGCGCCCCGCATCGGCGCGGGTCTCAAAGCTCCGGTTCCGGACCGGTGTGGCGGGTTTTCCAGTCTTCGCCGATCGGCTCTTCGCTCTTGTCGAGATCGTCCGCCACAAACAGGATCTCGCTGTCCTGGAGCGGCGGATAGCCGTCCGCCGGCAGGGCATCGAAGCCGACGCCGGTCAGTTTCGGCGACATTTCAGCCATGAGATTGCGGCTGGCCCGGCGGCGGAACATGTCGATCCGGCTCTGGGCCACCCGGCGCGGGTAATAGTTGTTGGTCACGTCGGTATCCGCGGTCTCCCAGTTCGGGTCGACCGTCACCGCCCGGATGACCTTGTCCGTGATGATCAGCTTGCTGGTTTGACGGGGATCGTAGCGCCAGATTTCGGCCGGGATACGAAGCGTCTCCGACGTGCCGTCATCGTAGTCGACCTTCAGGATCAGCGGCATCACGAGACCGCCATGATTGGTGAAGTCGAGGAAGTAGAAATTGGCATTGGTCTCCAGCAGCTTCCGCTCCCAGGCGGAAAGGTTGCGCAGGCGGGAGCGGTAGATCATCCGCTGGCGGTCGGACACGGTGAAGCGGTCATTGTCGTTGTAAAAATCGAGCAGTTCAGGCTTGCGATCCGTGCGCCGCTCCATGCCCTCATTGCGCTGGTCGGTGATGGATTTCGGCTGGGCCTCGAAGCGTGAGCGCTCCCAGGCGGCTTCCACATCCGGGTTCAGAGTGTTCAGCCGGGCCCGGCGCACGGCATCGATGGAAATATCCACATGGTCCGTGCTGTAGAACCAGCCGCGCCAGAACCAATCGAGATCGATGCCGGAGGCGTCTTCCATGGTGCGGAAGATGTCGGCGGGCATGGGCCGGCGGAACATCCAGCGCTGGGCGTATTCCTTGAAGGCGAAGTCAAACAGTTCACGGCCCATGATCGTCTCCCGCAGGACGTTCAGGGCCGTGGCCGGCTTGCCATAGGCATTGTTTCCGAACTGAAGGATCGACTCGGAATTGGTCATGATCGGCACCTGCCGATCCGAGCGCATATACGGGACCATGTTGCGGGCTTCGCCCCGGCGCGAGGGATAATTCTCTTCCCATTCCTGTTCGGCGAGGAACTGCAGGAAGGTGTTAAGGCCCTCGTCCATCCAGGTCCACTGGCGCTCATCCGAATTGACGATCATCGGGAAATACATGTGCCCGATTTCGTGGATGATCACGGAGATGAGGCCGTATTTCGTGCGCCGGGAATAGGTGACATTGCCGGCGCCATCCCGCACCGGGCGCGGACCGTTGAAAGTGATCATGGGGTATTCCATGCCGCCCACGGGCCCGTTCACGGAAATGGCCACCGGATAGGGATAATCGAACGTGTATTTCGAATAGACCTCCATGGTGTGCACGATGGATTCCGTGGAATAGCGCGACCACAAAGGCTCGCCTTCGTTCGGATAGAACGACATGGCCATGATGGGCGCGTCGCCCTCGTTCTGCACGTAGCCCTGGGCGTCCCAGATGAATTTGCGCGAGGACGCGAAGGCAAAATCCCGGACATTCTCGGCGACGAACCGCCAGGTCCGCATGCCTGTGGCCGGGCTCCGCTCATTGTCCAGGGCCTCCTGGGGCGTAACGACGAAGGACGGGCGCTCGGCGGTCTTTGCGGCCTCGAACCGGGCTTTTTGATCGTCCGTCAGCACATCGTCCATGTTTTGAAGGACACCCGTGGACGCGACCACGTGATCGTCCGGCACGGTGATGGAGACGTCATAATCGCCGAATTCCAGGGTGAACTCGCCGCGGCCCAGGAAATGCTTGTTGTGCCAGCCTTCCACATCCGTATAGGCCGCCATGCGGGGGAACCACTGGGCCAGCAGGAAAATGCGATTGCCGTCCGGGAACAGTTCCCACCCGGAGCGCCCCCCCATGGTCCGGCTCTCGATGATCGGGAAGGACCAATCGAAGGAGAACGTGACCGACTCGCCGGGCATCAGCGGCTCGGTGAGATCGACGCGCATCAGGGTGTCGGTAATGGCCGTGGCAAGGGGTGTACCGTCGTCGCGGCGGACATTGGTGACCGTGAAACCGCCCTCGAACTGTTCCCGGGCCAGAGCGCCGCGCACGGCGAAGGTGGACAGCCGGCTCGCTTCCGGGGCCGTCAATGTCTTGGCGAAACGGGAGTCCGGCTTGAAACGGTTCTGGTCCAGCAGCAGCCACAAATAGGTCAGCGCATCGGGCGAATTGTTCGTGTAGGTGATGGTCTGCGCGGCGCTGAGAACCTGGGTGCCCTCATCAAGGGCGACGTCTATCTGGTAGTCGGCGCCCTGCTGCCAGTATTCATGGCCGGGCGCGCCGGAGCCCGTGCGATAGCTGTTCGGGGTCGGCAGGACCTCTTCAAGCTGACGGAACTTGTCGACAAAGGTGCCCTTGGTCTGCACCACCGACTGGGCGGCGGCGGTGCCTGCAACACAGGTCGCGAACAGGAGCACCCCCCCCAGAACACGCCATACGGCCCGTTTCATCGCTTGATTGACCATGTCTCACCCCTGATAAAGCCCTTGGATTTCTGTATGAAAGCCTAGGCTATTTCGCCGGCGGCGCAAAGCAGAGGATGGCACGGGCCATGGCGGACGCACGGGAACGCTCAGCGCAGGACTTCAATGCCCGCGCGAAGACCATGCTGCCCGGCACGTTGGGGATCGAGATCCTCGACCGCACGGATGTGATTGCCGCCCGCATGCCGGTGACCCGGGCCCATCTGGCGCCGAACGGCTTTCTTCACGGCGGATCCGTCGTCGCCTTCGCCGATACGCTGTGCGGGTACGCCACCATCGTCAGCCTGCCTGAAGGCGCGTCCGGCTTTACGACCATGGAGCTGAAGACGAATTTCCTCGGCACGGCCCTTGACGGAGGGCTCGAAGGCGAGGCCACGCCCCTTCATATCGGCCGCACCACCCAGGTTTGGGATGCCGCCGTGCGCCACGTGGAGACCGGCAAGACCCTTGCCCATTTCCGCTGCACGCAGCTTGTGCTGTGGCCGCGGGGGTAATGTGGGGAACGGCAAGAAAAATGCGGCACACCCGTGAGGCTTCGTCGATAAGGGCTTCCCCGCCCAAGTGTCGCACGCTACTCTGCGGAAACATGCGGGGGCGCATACACGTAAAATCTGCATCCCTTCGCAAGGCCTTGCAATTCTTGCCAAATCCGGATTGGACAGTCAGGCTCCGAGTGCCGCCGGTTCGAGCCAGCAGGCCGAACCACCGGGTCGAACGGCGCACGCCCGCCCTTTGACCGATCCGACCGCGCCAATGCCCTGTCCAGTACCGGCCGGAAGCCCTCGAAATCAATCCCGAAAAGCCAGCAGACCGGCATCGGAGGTGAGGCGGGAGCCATGGAATTCCAGCTTCAAACGGCGGTCGAAACGGACCCGCAATGCACCCCGATCATCTTCACCCGCTGTGCTGCCCATGACACGCCTCGCACATTCG
>JBHJGV010000083.1:0-28282 GCA_050331455.1 Alphaproteobacteria bacterium | reverse complement strand
ATGGTGCAGGCCGTCATCGCGAGCCGCGACAGCGGCGCGGCGATCCAGAGCCGCTGATTTGGAGCTTCGTGGCCCTGGATGGCTTCGCTTCGCTCGCCATGACGGCGCGAACTGAATCATCTGAATGTGCCAGTGCACTAGGATCCTTGTGGCCGCTTTTTGATGTCAGGGCAGACACCTCACCGCGTTCCGTTGACCAGGAGATAGCGCAGAAAATGAAGCGCGGTCTCGGCGGTCCGTTGCGGGCCATCGCTGCGGGCGCTGTCGTCCGGGAGGGCCGGATTGACTTCCACCACATCGACGGCGGCGACCCGTCCGGACACCCGCAAGGCTGCGGCCATTGCGCCCAAGTCCTCAAGGCTTGCGCCGCCGGGCACCGGGACGCCCGTTGAGGGCGCAAGGGCCGGGTCGGTGACATCGATGTCGAAGCTGACATGGACCGGATGTTGGCGCTCCGGATCGAGCCGCGCGAGGGCGGTCTGGACGGCGAGACCCGCTCCCATCGCCCGCATTTCAGCCGTGGACAGATGGAAAATGCCCAGACTGTCGAGCACGGCCTGTTCTGGAGCGTCGACATCTCTGAGGCCCAGATAGGCCAGTCGGTCCGGCTGCAGCAAGGCGGACACGCCGGCGGCGGCTGGCAGGTCGGCCGCGGGCATCAGCCCGAGGTGAGCGGCGATGGGCATGCCATGGGTGTTTCCGGTCGGCGAACTTGAGGCCGTGTTCACGTCCGCATGGGCATCGATATACAGGATCCGGACATCCGGATAGACACGGAGGGTCGCCTCAATGGTGGAAAAGGCGATGCTGTGATCGCCGCCCAAGGTGAGGACCCGGGCGCCGCGGCACAGGCTTTCGGTCAGGCTTTGGGTCAAGGCCGCATGGGCTTGGGCAATGGTGTCGGCGCCGGCGCTGTCCGGCCCCTGATCGCTGGCGATGCGCGGGGTCAGGCCGCGGGCGGCCAGATCGGCCATAAGACCCGCATTCAGCAGGGTATCGGGGCCACGGCCGACGCCCGTGCGCGGCTGACCGGTCTCGAAGCGTGCCAGATGGAGATCGAGTGCCGCGGTGCGGTCGAAACGCGCGAATCGGGTGGCGGGCGATGCATTGGGCGCACCGGTCTGTACGCCGCGCGCCGAATGCTGGCCGGGCGTGTCGGATAGGGGGGACTGGGCCATAAACGGGACGGGCTCCTTGACGGCTGACTTCCTCGGTCATTGCGCGCCGGCCCCGCTTTTATGGGGTGATGTGGTTCGGGAGCCCTCGTTTCTTTGCGTCACGTCGATGGAAGGGCTCAGTCGGGCCGGCCTGCGTTGGTTATCTGGTCGTCCCAGTCGCGAAGGACAATCCGAAATTGTTCGACGGCCCAGTCCAGGGCGTCCTCGGCAATGGTCAAGGGCGGGGCAAAGCGTACGACGGTCTCGTGGGTGTCTTTGCTCAAGACCCCGCGGGCCATCAGTGCCTCGCACAGACAGCGGGCGCAGCACCGGTCCGGATCGATATCGACGCCCACCCAAAGGCCCGAGCCGCGCACATCCCGGATCAGGGGGCTGTTCATGGCCGACAGGGCATCCTTGAGGCGCAAGCCCAAACGCGCGCTGCGGGCGGAGAGGTCGAGTTCCTCAAGCATCAACAGGGCCTCAAGGCCGACGGCCGCGGCCAGCGGGTTGCCCCCGAAGGTGGAACCGTGGCTGCCCGGGTTGAAAACATCCATGACGGCGTCGCTTCCCAGGAAGGCCGAGACCGGCAGCAGCCCCCCGCCCAGGGCCTTGCCGAGGATGAGGCCGTCCGGCGTGATCCCCTCGTGCTGGAAGGCGAAGGGCTTGCCCGTGCGGCCCATGCCCGTCTGCACCTCGTCCAGAATCAAAAGCACATTGTTCCGGTCGCACAGCTCGCGCAGGCCCTTGAGCCAACCGGCCGGCGGGATGCGGATGCCCGCCTCGCCTTGCATGGGTTCAACGAGGACCGCGCAGGTCTGGGACCCGATCAGGGCGTCAATACAGTCGAGATTGCCGTAGGTGGCCGGTCGAAAACCAGGGGTGAAAGGCCCGAAATCGTCCCGGTACTCCTCATCGGTCGAAAAGCTGACAATGGTGGTCGTGCGTCCGTGGAAATTGTCGGTCGCGACGATGATCTCGGCACAGTCCTGGGGGATGCCCTTTACGCGATACCCCCATCGTCGGGCCGCCTTGATGGCGGTCTCAACGGCCTCCGCCCCCGTATTCATGGGCAGCGCCCGGGGCAGTCCTGTGACCTCGGTCAGTTTGGCGAGGAAGGGCGCGAGTTTGTCGGTGTGGAAGGCACGCGAAACAATGGCGAGCCGTTTGGCCTGCTCGGTCAGGGTGTCCACGAGCCGGGGATGGCTGTGGCCGAAGCTCACGGCCGAATAGGCGCTCATCATGTCCAGGTAACGACGGCCTTCGGTGTCGTAGAGCCATTCGCCTTCGCCATGGGACAGCACCACGGGCAGGGAGGCGTAATTGTGCGCGCCGACCACCTCTTCACGCAGGACGAAGGACGCACCGCGCGGTCCCGGAAAGTCCGCTACCGGATCGGTTCCGGACCGGCCGGTGAATGGGGCGGACGGGGATGCGGGGCGGTCTTGCGCCGGACGATCGGTGGCCATCAGGCTCTCCCTGGGCGTTGATAGGGTGGTTACGAATGGTGGGGCGGAATGCCCTTCCGGCCACCCCGCCAATCGCAAGCCCCCACTATGGCCTCTCGCTTCGGGCCTTTCCAGGGGCACGGCGCGACCCAATGCCACCTGTGGCTGCTGCACGGGGCCGCTTCAGGGGGCCCGATGGCCCACGCCACTGCGCCGTGCACATGCCCTGTTCTTCTCAGCCCGTCCGGCCTATGGTCTGCGTCACTTCAGGCAACCTGTCCCGGTGTGGGAGGACGGACGGCGTGGAAGAGGAACCGATTGCAAAGCTGATGCTGGACCGCGGGGTCCCGCGCCGGCTCACGCTCCTCGTGATCGTCACGCTGGGGGTGGGGGCGGTTGGCGTTTTCATCATGCTGTTCGAAATACGCGGCCTGGATGCGGTGATCGGCCTGCTCCTGGCGCTGCTGGGCGTCGCCGTGGGCTGGGCGGGGGCCCTCTGGATCCGCTCGGCGGAGCCGGAGGCGCGTGCGAGCGTTCCGGTCGGCGCCTCGGCCTCGGTCCAGACGGCCCATCACTGTGCGGCCCTGATCCTGGAAAAAGTGCCCGACCCCGCCATTCTGCTCGACCCCCAGGGCCGGATCCGCACGGCCAATGCGGCCACGCGCCAGATCATCCGGACCGCCGAGCCGGGGCGCCACATCGCGTCCACGATCCGCACACCAAGTCTGCTCGATGCCATCGAACAGGTCCGCTCCGGTGAGCCGGCCCAGATCGTGGCCTACACCGTCCCGGTCCCGCTGGAGCGGCATCTCCAGGCCCATATCCTGCCCCTGCGCTTTCCCGGCGATCCCGATTTGCCCGAGACCTGGTCGACCCTAATCGTCATCCGGGATCTGACGGCCTTCAAGCGCCTGGAACAGACCCGTGCGGACTTTATCGCGAGTGCCAGCCACGAGTTGCGTACCCCGCTTGCCTCGCTGGCCGGGTTCATCGACACCCTGCAAGGGCACGCGCGCAGCGATCCCGAAGCCCAGGAGCGCTTCATACAGATCATGGGGGACCAGGTCGCCCGTATGGGGCGTCTCATCAATGATCTGTTGTCCTTGAGCCGGATCGAGCTCAACGAGCACGTCCCTCCTGCAACGCCCGTCGACCTCCATGACGTCTTGCGCGATGTGGCGGACGCCATGGCGCCCCTGGCCCGCCAGGACGGGGTTGTCGTCGATGTGGATGCGGATCCGGGTCTGAAGGTTCTGGGGGACCGGGACGAACTCACTCAGGTCTTCCAGAACCTTGTGCACAATGCGATAAAATATGCCGCTACGGGCAAGAAGGTGGAGATCCAAAGCGCACGGACGACCGTCGGGGAGGGCAAGGCCGGTGCCGGTCAGCCCATGGTGATCATCCATGTGCGTGATTACGGTCCGGGCATTGACCGTGAGCACATACCGCGTCTGACGGAGCGCTTTTACCGCGTGGACACCCGGCAGTCCATGAGGCGCGGCGGAACAGGGCTCGGCCTTGCTATTGTCAAGCACATTGTCAACCGCCACCGGGGCTCCATGGAGATCACCAGTGCCGTCGGGGAAGGCAGCACCTTCACCATTCGCCTGCCGCTGGTCGGGCCGGACGATGTGGTGGCCGACCCCGTGCACACCGTCTTTGTCTCACCGGGCCGCGATGCGGTCCGCTCTTCGGGAGAGCCCACGCCATGAGCCAGCACGCCCTTCAGATGGCGGCCCCGACCGGACGGGTCGAAGGCAAGTCCGAGGTCAAGCTGACGACCCGGGACGTCAACGTGTTTTACGGGTCCAAGCGGGCCATCAAGGGCGTGAGCCTGGACATTCCGGACCGGCACGTCACGGCCCTGATCGGTCCGTCCGGATGCGGAAAATCCACGTTCCTGCGCTGCCTCAACCGGATGAACGACACCATTCCGGGCGCCCGGGTGACCGGCGAGATTCTGCTTGATGGCACCGACATCTACGACGACCGGGCCATCGATCCGGTCCTGGTGCGCGCGCGGGTCGGCATGGTGTTCCAGAAACCCAATCCCTTTCCAAAATCGATCTTCGAGAATGTGGCCTATGGACCGCGCATCCACGGCTTCGCCACCCATCGCGACGAGCTCGCGCAGATCGTCGAAACCAGCCTTGCCCGGGTCGGGCTCTGGGAAGAGGTCAAGGACCGGTTGAACGAGCCCGGGACAGGCCTGTCCGGCGGCCAGCAGCAGCGGCTCGTGATCGCCCGGTGTATCGCCATCAATCCCGAGGTCATCCTCATGGACGAGCCGGCCTCAGCCCTCGATCCCATCGCCACGGCCCGGATCGAGGAGCTGATCGGCGAACTGCGCGAGAAATACTGCATCGTGATCGTGACCCATTCGATGCAGCAGGCGGCCCGTGTCTCTCAGCGCACGGCCTATTTTTACCTGGGGGAACTGGCCGAGGTGGGTGACACCGCCGATGTGTTCACGAACCCCAAAGACACGCGGGCCCGCGATTACATCGCCGGCCGGTTCGGCTGATCGCTTGGGCTGATTTGGGGCGATGCCCTGCGCACCGGCGCACACCCATCACGGGGGAGATACCCATGGGTACGGATGAACGCTTTCAATCGGACCAGGAACCCCTTGCCCGGCTGGTCCAGCAAATGGGCGGCCTGTGCGAGGGGCAGGTCGGCGAGGCCATCGACAGCATCGTGCGGCGCGACAGCAGTCTGGCCCAACAGGTCATCGAAGCCGACGCCCGGATCGACGGTCTTGAGCTTGCCATCGAAAAAGCGGCGGTGCATTCCCTGACCAGCCGGCGGCTGGAGGGTCCGGAACTGCGTTTTGCCCTCTCGGCCATCAAGATGGCCTCGGATCTGGAGCGCATCGGCGACCTCGCCAAAAACATTGCCAAGCGGGCGCTGGTCATCAATCGGGACGAGCCGCTGCGGGTCACTGCCGGGCTGGCCGGGATGGGCCGCCGCGCCCTGCTCCAGGTCAAGGATGTGCTCGATGCGTTCTCGGATCAAGACGCGGATCGGGCCATCACGGTGTGGCGCGCGGACGAAGACATTGATGAATTGTACAACAGCCTGTTCCGGGAACTATTGACCTATATGATGGAAGATCCCAGAACCATCGGCCTGTGCACCCACATGCTTTTTGTTGCCAAGAACATTGAACGCGTCGGCGATCATGCTACCAATATTGCCGAAACGCTGTACTACCTTGTGCAAGGGACCTATGTGCGTGACGAACGCCCGAAGGGGGACTTGACAAGTCTGACGAGCATTTCATTCGACAAGCCTGCCACCTGACCGGTCTCCAAACGGCCATGCGCAATGGGTCGATGGGTCGTTAGGTTTAGGTCGATCCCGGGGCCGATTGGCGTGCGGGTGGTTTAGTGATGTGTCTTGGGCCGCCGCACCCCACCGAATGAGAACAATCACTTGCGGTCCAGTCCCGTGGGTCTTGAACGTCAAGGCCGGAATCGGCCGTGCGAGGTGCCATGAAGCCATTGGTTTTGGTGGTTGAGGATGAGGATGCGCTCTCCACACTCCTCACCTACAACCTGGAACGGGAAGGCTACCGGGTCGTCTATGCCCGCGACGGGGACGAGGCCCTTCTTATTATTGATGAGCAACGTCCGGATCTGTGCCTTCTGGATTGGATGCTCCCGAAGGTGTCGGGCATCGAACTGTGCCGCCGTCTGCGCAGCCGGCCCCAGCCCCGCAATCTGCCCATCATCCTGCTGACGGCGCGGGGCGAGGAAACCGACCGCATCCGCGGCCTGGACATGGGCGCCGACGACTACATCACCAAGCCGTTTTCTATGCCGGAACTGCTGGCCCGGGTGCGTGCCGTGATCCGACGGATCCGCCCGGCCCTCGCCGAGGACGTCATCACCTTCGGCGACATCGCCCTCGACCGGGCCGCCCACCGGGTGCGCCGTGCCAACCGGGATGTTCATCTCGGGCCGACGGAGTTCAGGCTCCTCGACCACCTTATCCAGTATCCGGGACGGGTGTTCAGCCGCGAGCAGCTTCTTGATGCGGTCTGGGGTTCGGACGTTTATGTGGAGGCGCGGACCGTCGACGTCCACATCGGCCGTCTGCGCAAGGCGCTCAACGACAAGGGCGAACTCGATCCCATCCGAACGGTCCGCTCGGCGGGCTATGCCCTCGACGACGCCTATCCAGGAGAAGAAGCCGTCGAGGACGCGATGGTGGCCGGCACGGCGTGAGGCGCGGCCCCCCTCCCTATTAACCCGCGGCCTGGCGCTTGGCCCGGCGGCGTTCCATCGGCTGATACGCGACCCGCGCATGGGCATCGCAATAGGGTGTCCCATCCTTTGCCTGATGGCCGCAGAACCGGAAATTCGGCGTCGCCGGATCTCCGATGGGCCATTTGCACATATTTTCTTTCAGCGTCGTGTTCGTTGCGAATTCGCCATTTTCCAGCACGACGGGTTTTTCCACCGGGACCGGCTTCAAAAACACAGGCTTGACTTGGGGTTTAGGCACCGTCACGGCGCGCGGGCGCTCCGAGCGTGTGGGTGATCCCCGTCCCGACAGACCCAGACGGTGCACCTTGCCGATGACGGCGTTGCGGGTCACATCGCCGAGCTGGCGGGCGATCTGACTGGCGCTGAGGCCGTCCGCCCAGAGCTTTTTTAACAAATCAACCCGTTCATCTGTCCAAGCCATGGGTGCGACCTTCTCTTGCGCCGGTGGGGCATTGCGCCCCTCGGGGGTGGGGGGGAGGGCAGCCGTTTGGCGGGAACGGCAGCCATGGGCACGTCGGCGGGGACTTTTTTTTCAAGGCTTGTGGTACAGCCAGCGAATATCTTGTAGCCTACCTATGACCGACGCTAGATATGGTATCCAATCCCGTTTCGAAACACAAGATCTAGTGGGCTATTTTTTTGTGGCCCAAGATCTAGTGCTGTGACAGCCGCTTCGCGCCCGCGAGTCGCTGCGGGCTGGTCGGCGAGGGCCGTTTCATGGAATGGTGCGCGAGGCTGGCCGAAGGCCGCTTGAGGTGCCGGCGGCCGGACTCCCCACGACGATCACCCCCCATGGCGACCGGTGCTGGTGTGCGCTGGCGAAAGAGGCGAACGGGATGAACCACGGACAGGTCAGGGATCACGCGAGCACCATGGGCGCCGAGGCAGCGGCCGTCGAGCCGGCCATGCCGGTCTATCGGGTGCGCCAGTTCGGGACAGTGAATTGGATCGGTCTGTGGACCCTTTATAAGAAAGAGGTGATGCGGTTCCTGAAAGTGGCGGCCCAGACAGTGGCGGCACCGGTGGGCACCGCCGTGCTGTTCCTGGCGATCTTCACGCTGGCGCTGGGTCAGTATCGTCCGGATGTGAACGGCATTCCCTATGGCAGCTTCATCGCGCCCGGCCTCATCATGATGGCCATCCTGCAGAACGCCTTTGCCAACACGTCCTCATCCTTGATCATTGCCAAGGTCCAGGGCAGCGTGGTGGATTTTCTGATGCCGCCCCTGTCTCCGGCGGAACTGACGGTGGCCTTCGTCATGGGCGGGGCGACCCGCGGCGTCATCTGTGCCATCGCCACGGGCCTGCCCATGGCCCTGTTCGTCGATCTGTCGATCAGCCATGTTTGGGCAGTGGCCTTCTTTGCTGTCGGGGCGTCGATGATCCTGTCCCTGATCGGCGTGATTGCCGGGATCTGGGCGGAGAAATTCGATCATCTGGCCACCATCACGAATTTTTTGATCACGCCGCTGTCGCTGCTGTCGGGGACCTTTTATTCGGTCAGCATCCTGCCGGACACGTGGTCTGCCCTCAGCCACTACAATCCGTTCTTCTATTTCATCGACGGGTTCCGATACGGCTTCACGGGCCAGACCGACGGCAACCCGCTGATCGGCGTTGCGCTCGTCCTGGTGCTGATCACGGGCCTGTGGGTTTGCGCCCACACGCTGCTCGCCCGCGGCTATCGCCTGAAGGCCTGACCGGCCGGGACATTTCGCAGGTCCGCCCCCGCGCCCGAAAGGAACCCGCCATGATCGATCCGGTAATGCCAACCTATGCCCGCGTGCCGCTTGCCTTTGTGCGCGGCGATGGGCCATGGCTGTTCACGGCGGACGGCGAGGCCTATCTCGACTTTGCCGGCGGCATCGCCGTCAATGCCCTCGGTCATGGGCATGCCCCTGTGGTGGAGGCCCTGAAAGCCCAAGCAGGGCAATTGTGGCACGTGTCGAACCTCTACCATATTCCGGGTCAGGAAGATCTGGCCCGCCGGCTCGTGAATGCGACGTTCGCGGATACGGTCTTTTTCGCCAATTCCGGCGCCGAGGCGGTGGAATGCGCCCTCAAAATGGCTCGCCGCTACCATTACACGGCAGGACGGCCGGAGCGGTGGCGGACCATCACCTTTGAAGGGGCCTTTCACGGACGCACCCTTGCGACCATCGCCGCCGGCGGTCAAGCCAAGCATCTCGAAGGGTTCGGTCCGGCAATGGACGGCTTCGACCAGGTGCCCTTCGGCGACCATGATGCGCTGAAATCCGCCATTGGCCGGGAAACGGCAGCCATCCTGCTGGAGCCGGTCCAGGGCGAGGGCGGCATCCGCCCCGTGCCCGATGTCTGCCTGCAGGGTCTGCGGGCCCTGTGTGACGCACACGGACTTCTGCTCATTCTGGACGAGGTTCAGTGCGGCAATGGCCGGACCGGGCGCCTGTTCGCCCATGAGCACGCGGGCATCGCCCCTGATATTCTTTGCACAGCCAAGGGTCTCGGCAATGGCATGCCGCTCGGTGCCTGTCTGGCCACGGAAAAAGCCGGTGCGGCACTCACCGCCGGCAGCCATGGCTCGACCTTCGGCGGCAATCCCTTGGCCATGGCCGCGGCCAATGCGGTGCTCGACGTGCTGCTGGAGCCGGGCTTTCTGGCCGGCGTGAGCGCCCGGGCCGAGGTCCTCCGTGCCGGTCTGGAGGGGCTCAGCGCCCAGTTTCCCCAGGTCTGCAAGGGCGTGCGGGGGCGGGGCCTCATGCTCGGCCTGGAAGCCGCCGGCCCCAATAGTGCCATGGTGGAGGCATTCCGGACCCAGAAACTGCTCAGTGTCGGCGCTGGACAGAATGTCGTGCGGCTGCTGCCGCCCCTCACGATCGACGAGGCACATGTGAACGAGGCCCTGGACCGGATCGCAGCGGCCTTCCGGACCCTTTGCGAGGCCCCCTGAAGGAGATCCGTGCCATGACCCCCCCCGCCAGTGACTCGGCGCCTGCGATCCGTCATTTCCTGGACCTGACAGACCAGTCGGCTTCGGTCTTGCGCCGCATTGTGGACTGCGCCAAGGACCTGAAGCAGCGCCGCCAGGGCCGGCCCCGGGGCGCCCAGGACACCGAGGCCCTCCTGCCGGGCCATGTGCTCGCGCTCATTTTCGAACAGGTCTCGACCCGCACCCGTGTGTCCTTCGATATCGGGATGCGCCAGTTGGGGGGCGAGACCCTGTTCCTCACGGGCAACGAATTGCAGCTCGGGCGGGGCGAAAGCATCGCCGATACGGCACGGGTCCTGTCGCGCTATGTGGACGGCATCATGATCCGGGTGCTGAGCCATGACATTCTGAAGGAACTGGCCGCTCACGCCCAGGTGCCCGTGATCAACGGCCTGACCAGACACAGCCACCCCTGCCAGATCCTGGCGGACATCATGACCTTCGAGGAGCACAAGGGCTCCATCGAAGGGCGGACAATCGCCTGGGTGGGCGACGCCAACAATGTCGCAGCCTCCTGGATCCACGCGGCGGCCCGGTTCGATTTCAGCCTTCGTGTTGCCTCGCCGGACGGCTATGGTCCAAGCCATGCCCAGCGCGAGTGGATCCGCCGCGAAGGCGCGCAGGTGACGTTCACGGAGGATCCGGCCGAGGCCGTGGCCGGCGCGGATGGTGTGGTGACGGACACCTGGGTGTCCCTGGGCGATGAGGATGCGCAGGTCCGCTTTGAGCGCCTGTCCCCTTACCGGGTCGACGGCGCCCTCATGGCCCGCGCCCAGCCGGATGCGGTGTTCCTCCATTGCCTCCCGGCCCACCGGGGCGAAGAAGTGACGGCGGACGTGATCGACGGGCCGCGTTCGGTGGTTTGGGACGAGGCCGAAAATCGGCTGCATGCCCAGAAAGGCATTCTGGCCTGGTGCCTGGGCGCGATCTAACACGGTGATAGCGCAGGGCCCTGGGTTGGTAAATAAACGGGTCGGCGAAGAAATAGGCCAGCAAAGAAACAGGAGGCAGCATGACGATTGAGCCACCGAAACCCACCGGGTTCGAGCGTCGTCCGGTGGACGATCTCGTTCTGCCCTTTCAGGTGGAGAAGACCGGCGTGCGGGGACGCGCGGTCCGGCTCGGTGTGCTGATCGATCATATCCTGCGCCGCCACGACTATCCCGAAGCGGTCTCCGAAGTGCTCGGGGAGGCTCTGGTGACGGCCGCACTTCTGGGCAGTTCGCTGAAATTCGACGGCAGCCTGACGGTCCAGACCCAGTCGGACGGTCCCGTCGGGTTCATGGTGGCGTCCTTCAGCGCGCCGGGGGCCCTGCGCGGCTATGCCAAGCTCGACCGGGACGGGTGGGCGGCCCTCGAAGCCGACGGCAAGGCGGACAAGGCGGCCGTCCTCGGCGACGGGGTCTTCGCCCTCACCATTGACCCGGGGCCGGGCATGCATCGCTCCCAGGGGCTCGTCTCCCTCAGCCGCGACGGCATCGCCGCCTGCGCCCATGAGTATTTTCAGCAGTCGGAGCAGATTGCGACCCGCCTGCGCCTGTTCGTGGGTCGCGGCAGCGCCCATGCACCAGGCCCTCAAAAGGGGGCGCAAAAATCCGACATGCCCTGGCGGGCCGGTGGAATCCTGATCCAGCATCTTGCCGCCTCGGGCGGGCTGACCGATGACGAGGAGAACCGCGCCCGTCTCCAGGCGGAAAAGGCCGCCGGCAAAAAGACCTTGACCGATGCCGGTGAGGATGTGGAAGAGGCCTGGAACCGGGTCACCACGCTGCTTCAGACCGCAGAGGACCAGGAACTGGTTGACCCCTTGTTATCAACCGACCGCCTTTTGTTGCGGCTGTTCCACGAGGACGGCGTGCGGGTTTTCGATCCCATGCCCCTGTCCATGGATTGCCGGTGTACGGAAGATCATATCCGTGACGTGCTGACCCGGACCGGCGACAGCCGGGAAGACCTCGTAGAGGACGGCCGCATCACGGTCCGCTGTGAGTTTTGCAACAAGGATTTCGTGTTCGATCCGGAAACGCTTGCGCTGATGGGCGAGCCGCGGTCCGTATCGCGATGAACGGATCTTTCGAAATGGGGTGTTCCGTGAGCCAAGTGGTCTCGATCGGTCATGCCGCTGCCCTTCGCAAGGCCGGCATCCTTCTCCTGTGTCTCGTCCTGGGCGCCTGCACGACGGCGGAGCGGGCCGAGCCGCCCCTGATCCGCTTCTCCCAGGGGCCCATTGTTCGGCTGGAGGCGGAGCGACCCGTGGCCGTGGTCGATCGGTACCGCGCCCCCCTGCAGGCACCCCATGTGGAGCACGAATATCGGGTCGTCCCGGCACAGATCGCGAATGCCTGGATCCGGGACCGGATCGCCCTGTCCGGCACCGGCGGCGCGGTGAAGCTGACCATCTTCGATGCCGGCGTCGTCATGGAGGCCCTGCCGGTCTCGCGGGGCGTGTTCGGTTGGTTTCGGAACGAGGTGGATCGTCGGCTTACGGGAACCCTTGAAGTGCAGCTCGACTTTGTGGGCGTGGCCGGGCGTGCCGCAAGCACCCGGGCCACCGTCAGCGTAACCCGCGGCATTCGCGAAAATGCCGACCCGGAGGATGTCGAAGGAATCTATTTCGACATGATCGAGGCCCTCGCCCGCGGCTTCGATGAGGAAATGTCCCGCCAAGTGCGAGAAGCTTTCGCGCGCGCCACCGGCGCTGCGGCATGACCGTCAGTCCCGAGACCGTATGATCAGCCGGCGCACAATCAGGCGCAGGAGCGGATAGATCCCGACGAAGATGGCTGTGGCAAGGGCGAATTCAATCACCGTGAAGCGGTGTTCCTCGCCGGGCCCGGGGAGGGGGATGGTCTTGGTCATGAGCAGGATGGCGAGGCTGAGCGTATAGGAAAGGCTGTAGGCCAGCAGAATGACTGCGATGGTGCCGGCGACCCGCAACGCACGCAGTTGGGCGCTGAGCCCCTTTTTCAGGGCGGTGCCGGTGAAATCCGCGGCGCGCGCGACGGGGTCCGGGGCCTCGGTCTTCGTTGAGGGGGCCGGCTGAGTGCCGGAACCAACAACATCGGCCCACAGGCGCGGATCGTCCGCCGGCGTCTTTCCGATAAAATCCGCCGCCTGATAGCTGCCGAAGCCGAGGGGCAAGTCCACGGCGTCGAGGCGGATCCCCCGATAGGTCCGCAAGTTGAGGGCGATGCGGGCCTCGTCCCGTACATGGGGCGATCGCACGGCCGCTTCGGACCAGAACGTTATGACGATCCGCGCGGCCCGCAACGCTTCGACAATGCGCTCGCTCCAGTCCTCGCCCGTGCGGATGCCACGTTCGTCGATGAAGTAAGAAAGGCCCTCCCGGTCCAGATCATCGAGAAAGGGCCGGAGGCGAGCCCGGTCCGCCCTGGCATAACTGATGAAGATCTCGGCCATGGCCGCGCCCGCCCTTGAAAACCCTGGACCCAGGAAGCTCACCTATGAAAAAAGGCGCTTCCCGAGGGGAACCGCCTTTTTGTCGTCAATCCGTGGTCGCTGTGATCCGCCTCACGGGACCGGCGCTCAGCTCCAGTCGAACTTGGCCGGCTTGATCGAACGGATACCGTCGCGGCGCGCCTTCACGGGGCTCTCGCTGCGATCGAGCGGCCGGACGCCGGTGCTGGCGTCGATCGACCGACTTTGAGCGGGGATCGGACGAACGCTTCGGTCGGCCATGTCATAGTTTTGGCGCACGGGGCGACCGGCAACATCCGCGCTCCGGGTCACGATCGGGCCATTGATGGGGCGGATATCGTTCGGCGTCACGTCGCGCATGCCATATATCCGCTCACCGGTTTCGGCGGTTTGCACCTGGGTCTGCGTCTGGGTCGCGGTCTTGGTCGGCTTGCGCTTGACCACGCGGAACTTCAAGCCTTTGCCGACTGTGCCGGTGGATGCTGCGGTGTTGCCGCCGCCGGCCCCGACGACGCGGATACGATTGCGTGCCATCGTCATTTCCTTTCGGGTCTTGCCGCGGGGATCTCCCCGGAGGCATGGGCTGCAGCCCCTCTTGGTCTGGAATATAACCGATTTCGCCTGCCTTCACCATTGTTTCTTGACATCCAGCCCGCGGCATTGATCGTCCCCTGCTTCCGCGGAGATTTGAACCGGTGCTACGCTGGTGCGCGCGGCCCAGGCCGACCCCAATCAAGACAGCGAAACACCACAGGAGGACGGCCCATGACCTACAAGCCCTTTGATTTGACTGGGAAAGTCGCGCTGATTACCGGCGGCAACCGCGGCATTGGTCTGGGCATGGCCGAGGCCCTGGCCCAGTCGGGCGCCGGCGTGGTGATCTGGGGCACCAATGCGGACAAGAACCGGGACTCCGCCGAGGCCCTGGCCCGCCACAATGTGCCTGTCTTTGCCCAGGCCGTTGATGTTGCCGATGAAGCCGCGGTGACCTCGGCCATGGCCGAGGCCGTAGAGCGCATGGGGCGCATCGATTCTGTGTTCGCCAATGCGGGTATCGGCTACGGACAGCGTTCCTTCCTGGACATGGACACCAAGGCCTATCGCAAGGTGCTCAGCGTCAATCTCGACGGCGTGTTCTTCACGCTGCGCGAAGCGGCGCGCCACATGGTGGACCGCGCCAAGGCCGGCGATCCGGGCGGCTCCCTGGTCGGCGTGGCGAGTCTTGCCGCCATCGAAGGCGCGGCCCGCAACCAGCACTATGCGGCCACCAAGGGCGCCGTGATTTCCATGATCAAGGGCTGTGCGGTGGAGTTCGCCCGTTACGGCATCCGCGCCAATGCCATCCTGCCCGGCTGGATCGCCACGGACATGACCTCCATGGCCCAGGAAGCGCCCCAGTTCGCGGAAAAAGTCATTCCCCGTGTGCCGATCCGGCGTTGGGGTGAGCCCGCGGATTTCGGCGGCATGGCGGTCTATCTGTCGAGCGATGCCTCCGCCTATCACTCGGGCGATTTGATCGTTATCGACGGCGGCTATTCGATCTTTTGATCCGCGCAGGAGAGGACGAACCCATGGCACTGCGCACCCCCATCTGCGATCTTCTCGATATCGAGGTGCCCATCCTGCTCGCCGGCATGGGCGGGGTCGCCTATGCCGAAGTGACAGCGGCGGTCTCCAATGCCGGAGGGTATGGCTGCCTCGGCATGGCGAGTGCCGGGCCTGACGACATCCGCGCGGAAATGCGCAAAGTCCGGGCCCTGACCGACAAGCCCTTCGGTGTCGACCTGCTGACGGCCGTGCCGGAGTCGCTCCACGCGGCCTGCGATATCATCATCGAGGAAGGCGCGTCCTGCTTCGTCGCCGGTCTTGGCGTGCCCACCCCGATCATGGGCCGCCTGAAGGATGCGGGCCTCAAGGTCATGACCGTGTGCGGAACGGTGCGCCATGCCGTGAAGGCGGCGGAGGCCGGTTGCGACGCCGTGATCGCACAAGGCACGGAAGCCGGCGGCCACACGGGCAAGGTGGCGGGCATGGCCCTGATCCCCCAGGTGGTCGATGCGGTCGACATCCCGGTGATTGCCGCCGGATCCATTGTGGACGGACGGGGACTCGCCGCAGCGCTCGCCTTCGGGGCCCAGGGCGTGTGGATGGGCACCCGCTTCATCGCCTCTGAAGAGGCCCATGCGGGCCCGGTCTACAAGCAGGCCATTGTCGACGCCGGTATCGAGGACACCATCGTCACCCGCGCCTATTCCGGCAAGACCATGCGGGTCTTGAACAACGATTATGTGCGCGCGCTGGAGGCGGATCCGAGCCGGATGCAGCCCTTCCCGCAACAGGCCGTCACCTCCTATCAGCGCGGCGTGATCGGGGGCATCGGCGGCGTGCTGGAGCCCTTGGACACGGCCAAGGACTGTCTGCCCATGGGCCAGGGGGCCGGTGCGGTGATGGAGGTTCTGCCCTGCGCACAGATCATCCGCAAGACCATGGCCGAGGCCGAAGCCGTGATCGGCCGCATGGCGGCGCTCACGTCCTAAGGGCCCGTCGGACAGGGAGAGGCATCATGGTGGGGAGCAGCGTGTCGGGTTCGCTTTCGGCAAGCATTCGGTCTGTCTGTGTGCTTACCATCGTCTTGGCCCTGTCAGCCGTCCGGCCGGCGCCGGCGGAGGAACAGGTCGAAGGTCTCAACACCTATGAATATATGCTGATTGACCTGTCGCGGGCCCTGGGTGCGCTCCATCACCTCCGGTCCATGTGTTATCCGGAAGAGCATGTGTTGTGGCGGGAGCGGATGAAGGAACTCATCCGCCTCGAACAGCCCTCGCGCCGGCAGATGTCGGATATGACCCGCAACTTCAATGACTATTACCACAGCGCCCAAAGGCGGTTCCCGGACTGCACCCGCGCCGCGTTATCAGAAGCGCGCCTCCATGCAGACCAGGCCGTCCGCATCGCGGACCGCCTGTTGGCCCGCCTGAGCCCGTGAACTGCTAAACTTTCTGGAGCGGCTCTACGGCTCCTTTACCCCCACGCCTTATCCTGGGCGGGTAAAAGTCGGCGGAGTACGGGGTCGTGATCGACGCAGCCATTGCCACCAGCACAGGGATTGCCAGCAGCACGGGGACGGACGCCATGGCGCGCCTTGGCGCCCTGCGCGCGGCTGCCCTGCGGCCCGGCGCCGATGCCCCGCCTGCGCCGGCGGAAGGGGGCGGGGCATCCCGGGCCGCGCCGTTCTCCAACCGGCCCGTCGCCGATGGGGCCACGCTGTTGGCTGCGCAAAACGCAGCCCAGGGCGCCTTCGGCAGGGCGGGCCCGACCGATTCCCAAATCGCCTCAGGCCGGGACGATGCGCAAACGGAGGACGCGCAAACCGATGACGCGCCTGGCGAGCTGACCCCCGAGGAAAAAGATCAGGTCAGTAAGCTGAAAGACCGCGATGCGGAAGTCCGCCGCCACGAGGAGGCCCATGCCCGGGTCGGCGGTCCCTATGCCGGCAGCCCGTCCTACACCTTCCAGACGGGTCCCGACGGGCGCAAATATGCCATCGGCGGTCAGGTGCCCATCGATGTGAGCCCGGTGGAAGGCGATCCCAAAGCCACGATCGCGAAAATGGAGGTGGTCAAGCGGGCGGCCCTTGCGCCCGCCGAACCCTCGTCCCAGGACCGGCGGGTGGCTGCGGAAGCCGACCGGGCCAAACTGGAGGCCCAGGCCGCCCTCATGGAACAGACGTCTGCCGAGCAGGCCTCCGCCGGTCAGGGCCCGAAAACCACCAATCCTTTGGAGCGCGTGACCTCCGCGGACGCCCCCGGCGGAACCCTAGACCTCGTCGCCTGAGGCCAGCGCCGCCGCCCGGCGGCCCCGGCGCTTGCGCGGTTTGCCGGTCAGCGGGGCCAGCAGGTCATTCACGATAGGATGATCCCGGACGAACACGAGGACGGATGTCATCGTTACGGCGCCCACGCCGAGCACGCCCAGGGCCACCCGTCCGATCGCACCCCACAGCCCGGCATCGGGCAGGATCGCTTGGGCCGCCAGTACCACCCCCGCCATGGCCAATGCGGCCGCGCCATAGGGCAGGGCCATGCGCTGGAAGACCAGAGGAAACGGCAATCCGAAGGTCCGGGCCACCATGGACAGCCGGAACAGCCCGGCAAACACCATCGCACCGCCGGCGGCGGACACGAAGCGGGCCACCGTCAGATCTTGGCCCAGGGCCGCCGTGGACAGGGCCACCGCCGCGATGATGCCCACCTTCACCAGAAGCACAACGGTCTGAACCTGCACGGTCTTTTTGGGCATGTCGGCCGCGGCGAAGGCCGCACCGGAACACCGGCTCATGATCTCGATGGACAGGCCCAGGCACAGGACGCAGACCGCGGTGACGAGGTCCGCCTCCTGACGTCCCATCACGAGGAACATCAGGTCGTCGGCGGCGAGGGCGAGCCATAGGCTGCCCGGTGCCATGATCACGGTGAACAGGCGGAACGTGCCCAGGACGTGGCCGCCATAGTGATCCGTGCGCCGCACTTCCGTGAAATAGGGGACCAGCATTTGCTGGATCGGTTGCAGAAGCTGGCGCGCGCCGGTGACGATCAGCATATGCGCGAGGACGTAGAGACCGGCCGCCGTCGGGGCCAGCAACAGGCCCGCGAGAAACTTGTCGCTCTCCGCCGAAACGGACTTGATGCCCCGGGACGTCAGATCAAAAAAGCCCAGCCGGCGCAGATCGGCGACGGTATCCGTCCCGACCCGCCGCAGATCCGGCCGCCAACCCACCAGCACATGGAACATCAGCATGGTGATGAGGGAGCGGAAAAAGAACAGGCCGACCAGGGCATAAAGGCCGCCCCCCGCCAGGGCCAGCATGATCGACAGGCCCAGCGCCCCAAGACTCGACACGATCGTCACCAGCACTCTCAGGTCGTTTCGGAAACTGCGTGTGGCAATGGCGCTGTGCTGGACCGTCAGTCCCGTGGTCAGGATTGAAACCGCCATGAGCAGACCCGGTGTTAGCGCGTCCGTCCGGCCGGCGGCCCACAGGGCCGCGCCGATGCCGGCCAAGGCCAGGGGCATCACGATGAGGGAGGCGATGAGGGTGGCGGAGAACAGCTCGCTTAAGGGCTCGTGCTCGAGGGAGCGTGAACGCAAGGTGATGTAGGACGTGCCGCCGTCGCCGAAAATCAACAGCGTGACCACGATGGGCGAAATGATGCCATAGGCCGCGAAATCCGTCGGGTCGAGCAGCCGGGCCAACAGGATCGTACCGATGATGGAAGAGACGATCTGGGCGGCCGCTCCCATGGCATTGAAAACCACGCCCTTGCGCAGGGTTCCCTTGCGCAGTGCCACATTTTCCTGGCCCACTTTCCGGGCCCATTCGGGCAGGCGTTCGGGAGCCTGGCGCGGATCGGAACCGTCCGGTGTGATGTTGCGGGGCGTGGTCATCGCGATGAAGATCCATTCCGTTAAAGGGATGTCGGCGTGAGCCTGTCCCGGATGGCTCATGTCCTATGCTCATGCCCAGAGACATAGCATCAGTTTCGGTCAAAATGCGGAGCAAACCGATGATCCGCGCGGCTTACGCCCTTTTATTGATTTTCGCCCTCGCCGGGTGCGGTGCAGGCACATACCTAAAAATGCCGATGGCCCAGGATGGGCCGAAAAGCGATTGGGCGGAAGGGCGTTTTGAACGCTCCTTTTTGCCCCTGATGGCCGAAACGGATCAGCCCGAAGGGTCCTTGAGCTATGTGCGGGCCGGAACCCCCGGCGGGCGCAGGGTCCTCTTTATCCATGGCTCCCCCGGTGACGCCGGAATCTGGGAACCCCAGCTTGCGGCGGTCCCGCCGGGCCGGGACTATATTGCCGTTGATCGTCCGGGCTACGGATATTCCTGGCCCCACCGCTCCCGCCCCGACCTGAAGGACCAGTCGGCGGCCCTCGCCGGTCTGCTCGACACGCCCGACGGCCGGCCCGTGGTGCTGGTCGGCTATTCCATGGGCGGTCCCGTGGCCTTGCGCACCGCCGTTGACCACCCGGACCGGGTCGCCGGGATTGTCCTCGCATCGTCCAATCTCGACCCGGATCTTGAGCCTTATCGTTGGTACAATGAGCTGGCCTCCTGGTGGATCTTTCGCCCCTTCATCCGGCGCCGGTGGTATAACTCGAACCGGGAGATCCTCCTCCATGCTTCAAAGCTTGAAGCCATGGTGCCGCGCCTCGGCGAGATCGCCATGCCCTTGGCCGTGATCCACACGAAGGATGACAAGCTCGTGCCGGTAGAAAACACGGATTTCATGCGGGAGCGGATGACCGCTGCGGATTTCGTGCATATCCGCATCGTTGAAGAGGGGGGGCACCGCCTGCCCGTTGAGGAGCCTCGCCTTACGACCGCCGCTCTCGATGCGGTGCTGGCGGCGTTGGGCGATCCGCCGGCCCGCAATGACCGGATTGCCGCGCCCTTGCGGCCTGCTAATCAGTATTGGCCTCGATCTGGCGCCAGGACTGGGCGATGACGTCGCGGGTCACGGGCCACAGGTCGAGGCGGGCCCGCTCGGCGGGCGACATCCAGGCGGCATCGAGTTCGTCCGGACCCGGACGGGGCTCACCGCTGTGCCACAGGGCCGTATAGTCGATCAGCGTGTAATGATAGGAGACCTGTCCGCGCGTATCCCTGTGGATAGAGTCCACCGCTGCGGCGAGGCACAGAATATCCGCCATTACGCCTGTTTCCTCATAGACCTCGCGGTGAAAGGTTTCCTCCAGGCTCTCGCCCAGTTCCTGGCGCCCGCCGGGCAGGCTCCATTCCCCGGCCCGGGGCGGCTTGCCCCGTCGGATCATCAGCAGGTTTTCGCCTTTCCACACCAGGGCGCCCACGGCCACGATGGGCCGGTCGGGATAGAGCCGGTTGGAGCCGTCGCCGGTCATGGGTCCTCCGCCGGTGGAGCAATGCCAAAGGCGTCGAGCAGCCGGCCCACGCCCTTGGTCGGGGCGAGCGAGCCGTCGGCGACGCCGGCTTCCGTTTTGGGTAGGGCTTCGCGCACGGCCGGATGGTCGGTCAGGGCCCGGAACAGGCGGTCCTCCAGCATGGACCACATCCAGCGCACCTGCTGGCGCCGGCGTTTCTCGGCAAGTTCCCCGGCGTTCGACAGGATTTCCCGGTGCTGACGGATTTCCGACCAGATCTCGTCCAGGCCTTCTCGGGCGAGGGCCGAGCAAATGCCCACCGGCGGGGTCCAGTTCGGGCTGGCCGGCTTCATGATGTGCAGGGCGGTGCGGTAGTCCCGGGCGGCCCCTTCGGCCCGCAGGCGGTTGTCCCCGTCCGCCTTGTTGACGGCGATCATGTCGGCGAGTTCGAGAATCCCCTTCTTGATGCCCTGCAGCTCATCGCCGGCGCCGGGCAGCATCAGTACCAGGAAGAAATCCACCATATCCGCCACAACGGTCTCTGACTGGCCGACGCCGACCGTTTCCACCAGGATCACATCATAGCCGGCGGCCTCGCACAGGGCCATGCTTTCTCGGGTCTTGCGCGCAACGCCGCCCAGGGTTCCTGCGGTGGGGGAGGGGCGGATGAAGGCGTTGGGGTCCTGGCCCAGCTCCGTCATGCGGGTCTTATCGCCAAGGATGCTGCCGCCGGTGCGCGAGGAGGTGGGGTCGACGGCGAGGACGGCCACCTTGTGGCCCTTCTCCGTGAGCATGCGACCGAAGGCTTCGATGAAGGTGCTTTTGCCGACACCCGGCACGCCGGTGATCCCGACCCGGACCGATTGCCCGGTATGGGGCCAGATCGCCTGGATCAGGTCCTCCGCCAGGGCCTGGTGGTCGGCCCGAGTGGATTCGACCAGGGTGATGGCCCGGGCGAGAACGGCCCGCTTGCCCTCGAGGATGCCGGCTTCGAGCGTTGGCAGGTCGATCCGGGGCGGGGCGGGGCGGGGGCTCGCCATGGGTTAGACCGCCGGTCCGCCATGGCCGAGGGCCGCCCGCAAATTCTTGACGAGGTCGAGGGCCGCATCGCCGATCACCGTGCCCGGCGGGAAGATGGCGGCCGCACCGGCCTCCAGCAGGGCGTCATAGTCCTGGGGCGGAATGACCCCGCCCACCACGATCATGATGTCGCCGCGTCCTTCCGCCTCCAGGGCCGCCTTCAGTTCAGGAACGAGGGTCAGGTGCCCGGCGGCAAGGGAGCTTGCGCCCACCACATGGACATCGTTCTCCACGGCCTGGCGGGCCACTTCCTGCGGTGTCTGGAACAGCGGCCCGATATCCACATCGAAACCGAGATCGGCAAAGGCAGTGGCGATAACCTTCTGGCCCCGGTCGTGGCCGTCCTGGCCCATCTTGGCGATCAGGATCCGGGGGCGACGTCCCTCGTCCTGGACGAAGGCCTCGATCAGGTCACGGACCTTGCCGACGCTTTCGGACTGCTCGCCCACTTCGCTCGAATAAACGCCGCTGATGGCCCGGATCTGGGCCGTGTGGCGCCCGAAGACCTTTTCCATGGCCATGGAAATCTCCCCGACAGTGGCTTTGACGCGGGCGGCATCGACGGCGAGGCCTAGAAGATTGCCCTCGCCCGTTTCGGCGGCCTTGGTGATGGCCTGGAGAGCGTAGGTGACCTCGCCTTCGTTGCGTTCGCCGCGCAGGCGCTCCAGCTTGGCGATCTGCTGGGCCCGGACGGAGGTGTTGTCGACCTTCAGGACATCGACCTGCTCTGGCTCGTCGAGGCGATATTTGTTGACGCCGACAATGGTCTGGCGGCCGGAGTCGATGCGCGCTTGGGTACGGGCGGCGGCTTCTTCAATGCGCATTTTCGGGATGCCCGCCTCGATGGCTTTGGCCATGCCCCCGGAGCGCTCGACCTCCTCGATATGGCTCCAGGCGCGCTCGGCGAGGTCCCGGGTCAGGCGTTCCACATAGTAGCTGCCGCCCCAGGGATCGATCATCCGTGTGGTGCCCGTTTCCTGGAGGATCTGAAGCTGAGTGTTGCGGGCGATCCGCGCGCTGAAATCCGTCGGCAGGGCCAGGGCCTCGTCGAAGGAGTTGGTGTGCAGAGACTGGGTGTGGCCGTGGGTGGCGGCCAGCGCCTCAATGCAAGTGCGCGTGACATTGTTGTAAACGTCCTGGGCGGTCAGGCTCCAGCCGGAGGTCTGGCAGTGGGTCCGCAGAGACAAGGAGCGCGTGTCCTTCGGTGTGAACTGCTTCACGAGCTTGGCCCAGAGCAGGCGCCCGGCGCGCATCTTGGCCACTTCCATGAAGTAGTTCATGCCGATGGCCCAGAAGAAGGACAGGCGGGGCGCGAAGGCGTCGATGTCAAGACCGGCGGCGATCCCGGCACGGATATATTCAACCCCGTCGGCCAGCGTGTAGCCAAGCTCCAGATCCGCCGTCGCCCCGGCTTCCTGCATGTGGTAGCCGGAAATGGAGATGGAGTTGAACCGCGGCATGTTCGTGGAGGTGTAGCCGAAAATGTCGGAAATGATCCGCATGCTGGGCGCCGGCGGATAGATATAGGTGTTCCGGACCATGAACTCCTTGAGGATGTCGTTCTGGATCGTGCCGGCCAGCTTTTGTGGCGCCACGCCCTGCTCCTCGGCGGCCACGATGTAAAGGGCCATGACCGGGATCACGGCACCGTTCATGGTCATGGACACGCTCATGCGGTCGAGCGGGATGCCGTCGAACAGAGTGCGGGCGTCATAGATGGAGTCGATGGCCACGCCCGCCATGCCCACATCGCCGGCCACGCGCGGATGGTCGCTGTCATAGCCGCGGTGGGTGGCAAGATCGAAGGCAACAGACAGGCCGCGTTGGCCCGCGGCGAGATTGCGCCGGTAGAAGGCGTTCGAGGCCTCGGCCGTGGAAAAGCCCGCATACTGACGGATCGTCCAGGGCTGGTTGACATACATGGTGGCGTAAGGCCCGCGCAGGTAAGGCGCGAGGCCCGGATAGGTGTCCAGGAAGTCGAGGCCCTCAAGGTCCTGGGCGGTATAGAGCGGGCGTACCGGGATGCCCTCCGGCGTGTCCCAGTCGGGCAGGGCCGCCTCACCGGTCTGGGCCTCCCAATCGGCGCGGGTGCCGGCCGGCGTGTCGCTGGCCAGGGGCAGGGTGGAAAAGTCTGGAATGCGGCTCATGGCATTGACCTTATCAGAAGCGTCGACCGGGGGGCTTTTGGCGCCCGTCAGGCACTTTTTCCGATGGCGAACCGGGCATGGGCATCGCGGAGCGCGTTAAGGGCGTCGCACCCGGTGAAAATCGCACGCTCGACACGGGTCCCTTCGGGCAGCTCGCCCGGGCGCCCGGTCAGGATGACGGCCTCGGCGCCCGCGGCCGTGAGGGCCTCCACGGTGGCGGCGCCGATTTCCTGATAGACCTCCGCGCTGGAGCACAGGACGACGACCGGCGCCGGATTGGCCGTGAAGGCGGCCACCGCATCGCCCGGACCCGCAAGCGGTCCGGGATCGAAGGCGTCGAGGCCCCCTGCGGCGTAAAAGTTCCGCGCAAAGGTGGACCGGGCATTGCTGTCCGCAAGGCGGCCCAGGGGGACGAGAAGCACCGCCGCCCGCCGGCCGTTGACGGCCGTGTGGCGATCGCTCGCCGTGCGCAGAGCCTCGAAGGGGGCTGACAGGCGTTTGAAGGGCAGCGGGGCGTCCAAGGCCTGCGCCGTGCCGCCGGTCTCTCGCATGTTGCCCGTCGCGCCCATGCCGCCCGTCTCGCCCATGCCGCCGGTCTCGCCCATGCCGCCGGTCTCGCGAAGGGCCCGGGCCATGTCTTCTCCCAGGACCCCCGATTTCGCCGCCCGCATCAAAAGCGCCGTCTGATCGTCCGCGGACCCATGAATCAGGGCTTCGAAAGCGGAAATGGCGCGGGCATCGCGCCGGCGCTCGGCGACGACTGTCTCCGCGGTCTGGCGCAGGGCGTTCAGGTCCACCGGCTCCAGCGGCACCTCGACTTCATTGAGGTTCGGGAATTCGCTGACCCCGGTCACGGGCTGGCGCCGTGTGGCGATGGCGGTGTCCCGCGCCGCCTGCACCGAAGCGATACACCCGGCAAAGCGCCCCGACGAGAGCGCGGCGGCCATGCCGCCTTCCGCTTCGATGGCCTGGAACTGGCTCCATGCCTCGGCCATCAAGCTGTCGGTCAGACGCTCCAGGGACCAAGAGCCCCCCGCCGGATCCATAACCCGGCCGAGCCCGCTTTCCTCCATGAGGATGATCTGTATATTGCGGGCGATGCGCCGCGCGGCCGCGTCCGGCTGTCCGGCCGCGGCCGTGAAGGGCAGAACGGTGAGGCTGTCGGCGCCGGCCACGGCTCCGGCGAACCCGGCGACCGTGGTGCGCAGAATGTTCACCCACGGGTCGCGTGCCGTAATCATGCGGTCGGCCGTGACTGCGTGAAGCGCCATGGCCCGGGCTTCCGGCGCAATGCCGCAGGCCTCGCCGATGCGCGCCCACAGCGTGCGCGCCGCGCGCAGCTTGGCAATGGTCAGGAAAACATCCGCATCCACCGTCATGGTGAACAGGATCTGGCCGAATGCGTCCTCAAGGCTCACCCCGCCCGCGTCCATGGCGCGGACATAGGCGAGGCCCGTGGCGAGCGCCGCGGCAAGTTCCTGGGCCTCGCTTGCCCCGGCGCCGTGATAGGGCCTTGTATCCACGGCGAACGCCGTGACGCCCGGCCAGCGGCGGGCGCAGTCCGCCCCAAGCGCCGCGGCCCGCGCCATTGTGCGCGCCAAGGGCCCGGTCAGGCCCCAGCCCCGGGCATGGCGGCCCAGGGGATCGAGATTGAGCGCACCGCGAATGTCCTTACCCCCATGGCCCCGCTGATCCCACAGGGCCATCAGCATCGCGGCGGCGATCAGGCCATCGTCCTCGCTTTCCAGCGCGACCGGCGCCAGGTCGAGGAAGACCCCCTTCAGGACCTGGTCGAGCGCATCCACATGGGGCACGTGGATGGCGCGGCCGGTGGGTTTGGCGCCCGTATCGACGACCAACTGGATGGAGGTCACGCCCCGTTCGAGATCCGCAAGGATGGCGCGGTTGGCCGCCGACGGCTCCGGATGGTCCTGGCGCTGCCGGATATCCCAGCCAGGCATGGCCGGGGCGCCGAGCAGGGGCCGCGCGGCCGAGGCGCCGCGGCGAAAGGGCGTAAAGCCCGGCACACCGGCGGGATCGCGTTCGCCCGGCCAGTCGGTGCGCGTTGACAGGGGATCGATCCGCACGCCATCCGCCGTGGCGTCCACAAGGCGCGCCTCGAAATCCGCACCCTTGAGGACCTTGTCGACGGCCGCGAGCCAGTCGTCCCGGCTCGGCGCATCGAATTCGGATCCCAGGGGAAGCGCCCCGTCGGGCATGGCAGTAGTCGTCATGGTCCAAGTCCCTATCGCCCAGTCCTATCGAATTGTCCTTGTCGCAGCGGTGCTTTGGGCCGATCCGGGTGGACGCAGATGCCGTCTGGGCGTCGGTTCCATACTCATCATCCTTGCCCCACACCGGTCTGCGCGTCCTTGAGGCGCACCTCTCCCCTGCCGGAGAACTATTGCGGGCAGCCTAGCCCACGGCAAGGGTGCGTTGCGTTAACGCGTTTGGGCCTGTCTGCCGCCCGCTCATGCGCCTTCACACTGGCCCGTGCCCGCCGCGGTGGTCCGGCGTCACCAGGTGCCGGTATTGTCCATGGAGGCCCAGGGCTCCTGGGGCGCGAGGGCATCACCGGCCTGGAGCAGCTCGATGGAAATCCCGTCCGGTGAGCGGACAAAGGCCATGTGACCGTCACGCGGCGGGCGATTGATCGTGACCCCCGCATCCATCAGCCGCTGGCAGGAGGCGTAAATGTCCGGCACGCGGAAGGCCAGATGGCCGAAATTGCGACCACCGTCATAGGTTTCCGGGTCCCAGTTATAGGTCAATTCGAGCATCGGCGCCTTGCGCTCCCGTGCCAGGTCGAGATCATCCGGTGCGGCAAGGAAGATCAGCGTAAAGCGGCCTTTCTCACTTTCGTAACGGTTGACCTCCACAAGGCCGAGGGTGCTCGTGAAAAAATTCAGCGACTCGTCGAGATTGCTGATCCTAATCATGGTGTGCAGATACTGCATGGCATTGGCTCCGGTGCTGGTGGGCGCAGGTCTCGACGGGATGCATTCCGCTGTGTCCATGTATCCCGTTGGCGGGGATGAAAAAAACCGCGTGTGACGCGAGACCTTGACAGAAAGTCGCGTTTGGCGGACCCTCTGGTTATGGAGTGAGGTCGAGATCACGCGGCATGGCACGTGATGCCGCCGAAATGAAGTGTTGGTTTTAGGGTTGCGACCCGGACGGATCGATCCAGAAACCAACAAGCGATCCATATGGTGGACGCGTTTGAGATGACATCAACAGGGTTCCGCGACTGTCGTATGCGGATCGTGTTGCCGACCGGCTCCGGATGGACCCAAGTCTCCGGGAAGCCTTCAAGGATCTGACCTTCGTGACTCTTTCGACATCGATTTCCCCTCTGCCAGGCCGGCATAACAGCCGCCGCGCAGGTATCATGACCGAATTTCCGCCCATGACCATTGAGGATCCGAAACAATCCGTGTGCGCCGCACCATGGCGCGCCGGCCTTGTTTTGGCCCAAGCCGGGGCGGACTCTCCACCATCGGGGCTCGGCCTTTCCGGCCCGCTCCGCTGGTCCGGCTTGAAGCCCGATTTCGGGCGGCTGGAATCTTCGGACCTTGCGTTTCGCCGCGCATCCGTCCGCCACGACACTGCTTCTCAGGAGACTTAGACTATGGCGACCGGTACCGTAAAATGGTTCAATGCCCAAAAGGGCTACGGCTTCATCCAGCCGGACGAAGGGGGGAAGGACGTTTTCGTGCACATCAGCGCGGTCGAGCGGTCCAACGTTCCGCACCCGGCCGATGGGCAGCGCATCACCTATGACTTGGAGACGGACCGTCAGGGCCGCACCTCCGCGGTCAATCTCGTCCTAGGCTGACGCGACCCGTTGCAGGTGACGACCCTTCCGGCCCTTCAAGGCCGCACGACCGCCCCCGGAGTGATCCGGGGGCGTATTTTTTGTCTGCGTTTATCTCAGCTTGTTTGGTTTTCGGCCCGGTATGGCATGCCCGCCCGGCCAAGGGCCCAGCCCCAAACACCGATCCGACGCACACCGGTCCCATGGCCCGCTTTCCCGCATGGCGAGTCTCGACGCGCCGCGATCCTCCCCCTATCGTGCATGACACCATGGTCATGAGGGGAGGGGGCCCATGCCCACAGATGGAAGCAGCGATCCTGCACCGGTAACGATCTCTGTCGATCTTCTTGCCCTGATCGGTCCGGTCATTCTTGCCTTTGTCGGGTATTTTGTGACTTACGTGCTGAACATCCTTCGCCGCCGGGCGAATGCGCGTTTCGATTATGTTTCGGCGCAGTTGCGCGACCTCTATGGGCCGTTGTTCTCCACCGTTCAGTCGAATTCGGCGGCCTGGCATGCGTTCCGGAAAACCTTCCGGGCCGGCGAAGACAGTATGTATGCCAGACCCTTCGACCCGGCCGAACGCGAGATCTGGGAAGCCTGGGCCAAAAACGTCTTTATCCCAAGCAATATGCGGATCAAGGAAATCATCGAACAGAACGCCCATCTGTTGATCGACGGAGAGATGCCGGACTGCTTCCGCCAAATGCTGGCCCATGTGGAAAGCTCGAAAATCGTCCTTCCCGCATTGGCCAGCGGTGATCTGTCCGTCCTCGATCAATTTGACGACTGGCCCCCCGATTTCAACGATGTCGTGGAACGCAGCTACCGGACGGTCGCCGCGGAACACGCTTATCTGCTCGGCAAGTCCCGGGGCAGACGCTTCCTGCGCCGCATGCGCGAGGATCTGGGTAGTGCCCCCGGACGTGGTGTAGGACGCGTTCGCCTTTGAGGCTGCGGCGTTTTTGTTCAGCGATCCGCTTTTGGAAGGCTGAGGGTTTGAGCATCGCCGATTTTGGCGAGGCTTTCCAGGGACATGTAGCGCCGGGT
>JBHJGV010000082.1:0-10092 GCA_050331455.1 Alphaproteobacteria bacterium | reverse complement strand
CCTGCGCCGCGAAATCACTGGGTTTGTGGGGGGGTTTGTGTGGGGCCGGGCGCGTGCGGTTGGCGGGTCGGGGGTTGCGCGCCTTTGGGGGGCCGGGGGGGGGGCGCCCGGGGGCCTTGTGCCACGCCTTTGGCCCTGGCTCGCGCTGCTCCTGGTGGCGGCGCCCCTGGGGGGCTTCTGGCTGTCGGGCGCTGCTGTGGTGTGGGACGTGCCCCGGGCCGGGCGGTTCAACTTCTCCGGCGGCATCTCGGTCCTGCCCGCCTTTGTGGCCCTGCTTGCCGCGCTCACTCTCTACACGGCGGCCTTCATCGCCGAGATCGTCCGTGCCGGGATCCAGTCCGTCGCCTCGGGGCAGGCGGAGGCGGCCGCGGCCCTGGGCCTCGCGCCCGGCGCGGTGATGCGGGCCGTGGTCCTGCCCCAGGCCCTGCGCGTGATCGTCCCGCCACTGACGAGCCAGTATCTGAACCTGATCAAGAATTCCTCCCTTGGCCTCGTCATCGGCTATCCGGACCTGATGGCGACCTTCGGCTCCACCACCTTGAGCCAGACGGGGCAGGCTATCGAGACCATCTTCCTCGTGATGGTCTTCTATCTGGCCGTCAGTCTGCTGATCTCCGTCGCCATGAATCTCTACAACCGGGCCATCCGGTTGAAGGAGCGCTGAGCCATGGGCCTTCCCTCCCGCGCCACCTTCCCGGCCGGCCAGTATCCGGACCTTGCACCGCCCGTGCGCCCGGAAAGCTGGCTCACCCTCCTAGGACGCGGCCTGTTCGGGTCCGTCTCCAGCACCGCGCTCACCCTGCTGGCGATCGCCTTTCTACTGTGGACCGTGCCCGGACTGGTCCAATGGGCGATCCTTGAGGCCGACGCGAGCGGGCAGTCCCGGCAGGACTGCACTGGCGAGGGGGCCTGTTGGGCCGTCATCACGGCGCGCTGGCGACTTTTTCTCTATAATTTCTATCCGGATGATCAGGCCTGGCGTCTGGGCCTTGCCGCCCTCCTTCTGCCGGTGGCCGTCGCGCCGCTGCTTTACGACCTGCCGCGCCGCGGGCTGTGGCTGGCCTTCACGGCGGTCTATCCCCTGGCGGCCTTCTGGCTGGTGCGGGGCGGTGCCGGCCTCGAGGTCGTGTCGACGGCCCTGTGGGGCGGGCTGATGCTCACGCTGATCCTGGGCGTTGCGGGCATCGCGGCATCCCTGCCCATCGGCATCCTGCTGGCCCTTGGCCGCCGGTCCGACCTGCCGGCCATCCGGGGGCTGTCCGTCGTCTTTATCGAGACCGTGCGGGGCGTGCCGCTGGTGACAATCCTGTTTTTCGCCTCCGTGATGCTGCCCCTGTTCCTGCCGGAAGGGCTGAACACGGACAAGCTCGCCCGGGCCATGCTGGTGATCACCGTGTTCGCCTCGGCCTATATGGCGGAAGTCGTGCGGGGCGGGCTGCAGTCGATCCCGGCGGGGCAGGGGGAGGCGGCCCGGGCGCTCGGCCTGTCGGAGGCGTCGGTGATGACATTCATCGTCCTGCCCCAGGCCCTGCGCGTCTCCATTCCCGGCATCGTCAACACCTTTATCGGCCTCTTCAAGGACACGAGCCTCGTCTTCTTTGCCATCGGTCTGTTCGAGATCGTTGGTGTGGGCGAGTCCACGCTCACCAATCAGGACTGGATTGGCCTGAAGACGGAGGTCTATCTGTTCGTGGGCGCTGTGTTCTGGATCATCTGTTTCGGGATGTCGCGGCTGTCCCTGTCCCTGGAGCGCCGTCAAGGGGGAAGGAGGACCGACCCATGAGCGAGACCCAACCGACCGCCGCGCCACTGATCCGCATGGACGGCGTGCACAAATGGTATGGCCGGTTTCATGCCCTCAAGGCCGTCGATCTCGACGTGTTCGAGGGGGAGCGGATTGTCGTGTGCGGACCGTCCGGTTCCGGTAAATCGACGCTCATTCGCTGCATCAACCGGCTGGAGACGTTCCAGCAGGGCCGCATCCTGTTCGACGGCGAGGACGCCGGCGACAATCCGGGCGCCATCCGCCGGTTGCGCGGGCAGGTTGGCATGGTGTTCCAGACCTTCAACCTGTTTCCCCATCTGACCGTCCTGGAAAACTGTACTCTGGCACCCATCCGGGTGCGGACCATGGTCCGCGCCGATGCCGAGTCCCTGGCCCGCGCCCTTCTGGAGCGGGTGCGCATCCCGGAACAGGCCGATAAATATCCGGGGCAGCTCTCCGGCGGCCAGCAGCAGCGCGTGGCCATTGCCCGCGCCCTGTGCATGGAGCCCCGGGTCATGCTGTTCGACGAGCCCACCTCCGCCCTTGATCCGGAAATGATCAAGGAAGTGCTCGACGTGATGACGGATCTCGCCGGCTCGGGCATGACCATGATTGTCGTGACCCATGAGATGGGCTTTGCCCGCCGGGTGGCCGATCGCATCGTGTTCATGGATGGCGGCGAGATCATCGAGGAAGCCAGCCCCAACCGCTTTTTCAGCATGCCCCGCCACGCCCGAACCCGCCATTTCCTCAGCCAGATCCTGAACGACTGAGGGCGGCACACGGATGATCTGTGGGCGGGCTCAAATCCGCCCTATGGTCCCATCGTGTGGTCCCGTCGGGCGGGTCTGGACCCGCCGTCTCCCGCGCACGGGGTGTGAATGGTGGGTTTAAACCCGCCCTACCGGCGCGGCGGCGCCGTCCCTGGGCAATGGGGTTTGGCCGGTGGGTTTGTCCGCCCTATGGTCCCATCGTGTGGTCCCGTAGGGCGGGTCTGGACCCGCCGTCTCCCGCGCACGGGGTGTGAACGGCGGGTTTAACCCGCCCTACCGGCGCGGCGGCCCAAATGGGGTTTGGCCGGTGGGTTTGTGTCCTATGGTCCCATCGTGTGGTCCCGTAGGGCGGGTCTGGACCCGCCGCCTCCCGCGCACGGGGTGTGAATGGCGGGTTTAAACCCGCCCTACCGGCGCGGCGGCCCCGTCCCTGGGCAAATGGGGTTTGGCCGGTGGGTTTGTGCCCCATGGTCCCATCGTGTGGTCCCGTAGGGCGGGTCTGGACCCGCCGCCTCCCGCGCACGGGGTGTGAATGGCTCGCTCGGGGGGAGGAAGGGCCGGGAAACGGAGGAGGCGTAATGTCCGATGATGCTCTTGTCGTGATTCCCCTGCCGCTGACGGAGACCGGCGGGGTGACCTATGCGGTTGCGCGGCTGGTGATGGAGGGGGCAGAGCCCTTTGCCGAGGCCATCGCGCCGATTCCGGGCACGCCCTTTGCGCCGCCAAAGCGCATCGCGTTGTCCCGGTACGGACTGGCGCGGATCAGACCCGGTGCGGCGCTGCGTCCGGATCTTTACCTCTATGAAGGCATGATCCTGCCACCGTCCCCGGCTTCGGATGCCGCGCCGTCAGCCGGGGCGGCCGAGTAGGGGGGACACGCTTTCGGGGGCGTCCGTGACCGGACGGGTGCCGGAGGATTTGAGGTCACCGAAAGTGTTGAAATGCACCGTGAAGGTCACGGTGTCGGCGCGGGCGAACAGGCCCAGCGGGATGCGCCAGGTGATGGTGTTGCCGTCCCGCTGGGGCACGGCCTCCAGGTCGTCGATGCGCACCGCCTCGATCTCGTCGATCCAGCCGGGCAGGGTGACAGAAAAACTGTAGGTCCGGTCCGTCAGCAGGCGTTGCACGAGACCGAAACTGTCGCCGCCGTCGCCAATAGGGCGCACCGTGCGGCGGAAGGTGGCCCGAGCCGGCCCCGCGCCCCACAGCGCCCGGTCCCGCACACTGACCGTCATCTCGTCGTCCTGGAGGGCCAACTCGTTCAGGGCCGCGAAACGCGCCGTCTCCACGTGGAAGAAGCGGCCGTTCTCCGTGTACTCATGGACTTCCGTGCGCCCGTCGGGGCCGGACAGGATGGTGTCGATCCGGGTGCCCTCCGGCAGTACATTATCCGTTTCCAGGCTTAGCCGCACCTCACCGCTGCCGTCGGCGGCGATGGTGACCCGGTGCTCGATATCGAAACATGCCGTGGCCAGGACTGCCGCAAAGACGGCGAGGAGCGGTCCTATCCGCCGGCGGATGATCCCGCCACGGTCGTCGGTTGGTTTTGTCATCACTGTTCACCTGCCGTGTCGGCGATTGCCGGGGAGGGGGGCCAAGCGGCGGATTGAAATCCGCCCTGGGGAATGGTCCGCCGCCGTTTCATTGGTCCCCTCTCTGCGCGTGGCCCAAATCGGATCGCGCGGTGTCAGGCCTGTCCGGCGCCTGCGCCGGCAGCGGCGGCGGGCACGGCTGTGCCGAAGACCCGGTCGAAGAGGTGGTCCACATGGCGCGTGTGGGCGGAGAGGTCGAACAGGGCCGCCAGGGCCGGCGCGTTCACCGCTGCCGTCACCTCCGGGTCCGCCTGCAGGGCTTCGAGGAACGAGCCGCCGGACTGCCAGACCGGCATGGCGTTGCGCTGCACCAGCCGATAGGCATCCTCGCGGGATACGCCCGCCTGGGTCAGCGCCAGCAGCACCTGCTGGGAATGGACGAGGCCGCCCAGCATGTCGAGATTGCGCTTCATCCGGTCCGGATAGACAAGCAGCTTTTCCATCACGCCCGCCAGCCTGTGCAGGGCGAAATCGAGGGTGATCGTCGCATCGGGGCCGATCATGCGCTCCACGCTGGAGTGGGAAATGTCCCGTTCATGCCAAAGAGCCACGTTTTCGAGGGCCGGCGTGACATGGGACCGGACCATGCGGGCAAGCCCCGTGAGGTTCTCGGTCAGGATCGGGTTGCGCTTATGGGGCATGGCCGAGGAGCCCTTCTGGCCCGGCTCGAAAAATTCCTCCGCTTCAAGAACTTCCGTGCGCTGGAGATGGCGCACCTCCGTGGCGAGCCGCTCGACGCTGGCCGCGATGACGCCGAGGGTCGCGAAATACATGGCATGCCGGTCGCGCGGAACGACCTGGGTCGAGATCGGTTCGGGGACGAGCCCCATGGCCTTTGCCACATGGGCCTCTACCCGGGGGTCGATATTGGCGAAAGTGCCCACGGCGCCGGAAATGGCACAGGTCGCGACGTCAGCGCGGGCCTGGGCGAGGCGGGCGCGGGCCCGGTCGAATTCCGCGAAGGCCTGGGCGAGTTTCAGGCCGAAGGTTGTGGGTTCGGCGTGGATGCCGTGGCTGCGCCCGATACAGATTGTGTTTTTGTGCTCGAAGGCCCGGGCTTTCAGGGCCTCGCACACCCGGTCAAGGCCTTGGGCCAGCAGGTCGGCGGCCCGTACGAGTTGGACATTGAAGCAGGTGTCAAGCACGTCCGAGGAGGTCATCCCCTGGTGTACGAAGCGGGCCTCGGGGCCCACATATTCGGCGAGATTGGTCAGAAAGGCGATGACGTCGTGCTTCACCTCCCGCTCGATGGCATCGATGCGGGCCGTCTCGAAAGAGCCGCGGGCCCAGACCGCCTCGGCCGCCTCTTTGGGAATCACGCCGAGTGCCGCCTGGGCATCGCAGGCATGGGCCTCGATCTCGAACCAGATGCGGAACTTGCTCTCGGGATCCCACAGGGCGGTCATCTCGGGGCGGGCATAACGGGGGATCATGGAGGTGCTCCTCTCTCCGGCACGATGAGGGGACTGTCATCCGGGTTTTGGACCGAAATGGGACCTGACGCCAGGGCCTGAAGCCCGGCATCCGTCACAAAGGACGCAAAGGTGAAGGCCAGAGGGGGAGGGCCAGAGAATGTGGAAAAAAGGCGCTCGGGGCCACGGGCCCGCCGACGGACGAATCCGGCACCCGCGACGCTATCATAGAGCCCGGGATACGCAACGGTCTGTACGCGGCGCGATTAACCGTCTTTTTCCACCTTACGGGCATTCTACGTACGGGTTTGGACGCGAACGCTCCTGATGGAAAGCCTGATATGGGATCCGGCTTGGTGCCGCCACACCAATTGACAGACCACTGATCGTCTCAGGATTCAGACCAGCCCACACGGAAGCGCGAACGACGGATAAGGCCCTCCGGCCGGTTCCCCAACGCCAACTCCCCCACCCGCCGGCCGTGCTGTTCCCCCCGCAGCCGGGCCGTCCGCTCTCCGCTCCGTGCCGGGGGCCCGGGATCAGCCACCCTGCCAAGGTGCATCCCGGGTCCCGCCCCCTTTTGGCCTTACCCGGCGGTCCGCTCCCCACCCGGGACCGCGCGGTCGGCGGACCCGGACCACCCTTGCCCCGAGGGTGGTCCGGGTCCTGCCATCCCCACCGACCGACCGTCTGCGCGGTTGGTCTCAGGCGCCCCCACGCCCGTCGTCCGATCCCCATCGAACGAAGACAAGAATAGGCGCACATTTTGGGATTCACAATCCGGGGAAAATCCCTATGGTCAATTTAAGTCTTCGGTAAGTCATTCCCCAGGGTCTTTACAGTTCGTCAACCCGATCACGCAGCTTGAATTTTTGGATTTTCCCCGTCGATGTCTTTGGCAGCTCCGTAAAGACCACATGGCGGGGGCATTTATAGTGCGCGAGGTTCTGCCGACAGAAAGCGATGATGTCTTCGACCGTGGTTTTTTCGAAGCCGGTCTTGAGGGCGATGAACGCCACCGGGGTCTCGCCCCATTTCTCGTCCGGCTTGGCGACGACGGCCACCTCCAGCACGGCGGGATGGGTGTACAGAACATCTTCGACCTCAATGGAGGAGATGTTCTCGCCCCCGGAGATGATGATGTCCTTCGAGCGGTCCCGAAGCTGGACATAACCGTCCTCGTGCCACACGCCGAGATCGCCGGAATGATACCAGCCGCCGCCAAAATCCTTCTGGGTCGCCGCCGGATTCTTGAGATAGCCCTTCATCACAATATTGCCGCGCATCATCACCTCGCCCATGGTGACGCCGTCCTTGGGCACCTCCTCCATGGTTTCGGGATCGCGGACGGACAGCCCCTCCAGCACCTGGTACTTGACGCCCTGGCGGGCCTTCATACGGGCCCGCTCCGCCGGCGGAAGATCGTTCCAGTCCTCGTGCCAGGCATTGATCACGGACGGCCCATAGGTCTCCGTGAGGCCGTAAATATGGGTGATGTGAAAGCCGCGCTCTTCCATGGCCGCGATGGTGGAGGGCGGGGGCGGCGCCGCGGCGGTGTAGAACTCGATGACCCGGTCGAATCGGGGTCGCTGCTGGTCCGCATCGTTGATCAGCATGCCCATCACGATGGGCGCGCCGCACATATGGGTCACATCATAGGTCTCGATGGCCTCGTAGATCGCCTTGGCCTCCACCCGGCGCAGGCAGACATGGGCCCCGGCCAGCACGCTGATACCCCATGTCCAGCACCAGCCATTGCAGTGGAACATGGGCAGGGTCCACAGATAGACTGGCCGGCCATGCATGTTCGCCGTCACCACATTGCCGATCGCGGCGAGATAGGCGCCCCGGTGATGGTCGACGACCCCCTTTGGATTGCCGGTGGTGCCCGAGGTGTAGTTGAGGCAGATTGCATCCCACTCATCGTCCGGACCCGGTCCTTCGAAGGACGGGTCCCCGGAGGCCAGCAGTTCGGCATAATCGAGGCTGCCGATGCGCGGGTTCGATCCGTCATATTCCGGATCATCGATATCGATCACGAGGGGCTTGACCGTGGCGAGGCTCAGGGCCTCGGCCGCGAGGGGGGCGAATTCCCGGTCGACCAGCAAAATCTTGGCCTCGCCGTGATCCAGGATGAACGCCACCGCCTTCGCATCCAGACGAATATTGATCGTGTTCAGGACGGCGCCGATCATCGGCACGCCATAGTGACAATCGAGCACCGGCGGCGTGTTCGGTGCGAGGAGCGCGACAGTGTCGCCTTTGCCGATGCCGCGCGCCGCCAGCGCGCTGCCCAAGCGGCGGGTGTTCGCCTGGAACTGGGCATAGGTCCAGCGATAGGGGCCGTGAATAATGGCGGTCCGGTCCGGATAGGCCTCCGCGGCCCGGTCCAGAAAGGTCAGGGGGGTCAGCGGCGCAAAGTTGGCGGGCACCTTGTCCAGGTCGCGGGAATAGGCGGATTGGCTCATCATTCGGCTCCGGTTCGGCACGGGCGGCGGGCGCAGTGATGGGGCGAGAGGGGGCGGCGAGACACACACCGTCACCATGCGTCGTATCTGCTTGTCGTTTCTTTTACGGCCTCAGGATCCCTTATCCATAGGCGGATCGGACGGGCTCATGCGGTGTTAAGGCTAAGCGAGGCCCCGCACGGCCACAAGCGGCGCCTTGGCCGGGCCCGCTGGGCCGCATGGGGACGCAAGGCCCAAGGGCCCTGCTTGACAAGACCCGGCCCAGGGCCTGACGTGGCGTGTCGTGATGGACACCGCCCCAGGGCATTTTTGCGGGACCCGTTCAGGCAGGCAGCCACCCAAAAAGGAGACCATAATGGCGAGGGGACAAGGTGTGGTGGTCGTGACCGGCGGCGCCCGGGGGATCGGACTGGCCTGTGCCCGGCGCTTTGCCCGGGACGGCTTTCGCGTGGTGATCGCCGATGTGTGCGACGATGCCGGCCAGGATGCGGTCCAGGACCTCAAAAACAGTGGTTATGACGGCCTGTTCGTCCATTGCGATGTCGCCGACCGGCTGCACATCCACAATCTCATGGCCTCGACCCTCGACGCCTATGGCCGCATCGACGTGCTGATCAACAACGCGGCCGTGACGACGGCGGCGGATTTTCTGGATTTGGAGGAAAGCGAGTACGACCGGGTGATGCGCACCAATGTGAAGGGAGCGTTCCTGACCAGCCAGACCGTGGCCCGCCAGATGGTGCAGCAGATCAAACAGGAAGCCGAGCAGACGGATCCGGATGACGATCGCACCTATGCCATCGTCAATATGTCCTCGATCAACAGTGTCGTGGCGATCCCCGATCAGGTGCCCTACGCCGTCTCCAAGGGGGCCATCAATCAGCTCACCCGTGTGATGGCGCTTTCCCTGGCCGATTACGGCATAAGGGTCAACGCCATCGGCCCGGCCAGCATCAATACGGACATCATGAAAAAGGTCGTGCACGACCCGAAGGCGCGCCAGAAAGTGCTGGAGCGCACGCCCCTGGGGCGTATCGGCGAGGCCGATGAAATTGCGGGGATCGCCCGCTTTCTGGCCTCGCCCGACGCCAGCTACATCACCGGACAATGCATCTTTGCCGATGGGGGGCGCCTCGCGCTCAATTACACGACCGACGCGCCCAACAATCCCGAATAAGGCCGTGGGGCAGACGCCGCGCCGTTACGGGCGGTCGTCGAGGCCTTCCTCGCTGGTGCCGAGTTCGATTTCCCCGCCCCGCTCGGTGGGATCTTCCGCCGTTGCCTCATCACCCGCGCCGATGTCCTCAAAGCGCGGGGCTTCTTCCGAGGCATAGCCCAACGTCTCGTCGATGGGCCGGAGGCCGTCCGTGTCTTCCACGGTTTCGGGCTCGAGACGCACCTGGGCGGCCCGCTTGTCCGCGGCAGCCTGGACCATGGCGTCAAGCTCCAACTGGGTGCACAGGCCCAAGGTGACCGGATCCACCGGCTTCAGATTGGACGAATTCCAGTGGGTGCGCTCGCGCACGGCCTGGATGGTCGGCTTGGTCGTGCCGATCAGCTTGGAAATCTGCGGATCCGTGATTTCCGGATGATAGCGCAGCAGCCAGGTGATGGCGTCGGGCCGGTCCTGGCGCCGGGACACGGGCGTGTAGCGCGGCGCTTTCTTTTTGGGCTCCGGCAGATTGACTCGCGGCTTGTTGAGATTGAGCCGGCGGGTGGGATCGGACTGGGCCGCATCCAGTTCCTCACGGCTGATCTGGCCGTTGGCGACCGGGTCCATACCCTTAATGCCCTGGGCGACTTCGCCGTCTGCGATGCCTTTGACCTCCAGGGTGTGCAGTCCGCAAAATTCAGCAATTTGATCGAATGTCAGCGCCGTATTGTCGACCAGCCAGACGGCAGTCGCCTTCGGCATCAGCGGCTTGGCCATTGGTCCTCCTTCTTCTCGATCCGCGGCGGGGGGGGGGGGGGGGGGCCGGGGGGGGGGGCCCCCCCCCGCCCCCCGGCGCCCCCCCCCCCCAAAAAAAAAAAATCCCCCCCCCCCCAAGAGTATTACAGCCCCCCCCCCCCCCCCCCAAGTGT
>JBHJGV010000081.1:0-33145 GCA_050331455.1 Alphaproteobacteria bacterium | reverse complement strand
GCGCACAAGATCGTCATCGGCCCTCTGGTCAATCAACTCGAATAACGCCAGTCTGTCGTCGGTCATCGTGCAAGGCTCCTTTGGTTGCTGTGTCGCAACCGCAACCTCGCAGGATTCGCGTGCGATGACCGCCCGCTGTGGGTTAAACGCCCCCCAACAACCCAAACGAGTGCGTAGCGACCCCCCGCCGGGGGCGGCCGCCCGCGGGGGCGGGTACCCCACAGCTCTTACACCACGCCCAGGGACGCTACCCGGACAGAATGCGCCCAAACCAACGACCTAAGGTTATCGTCCTGGTCCGAAGTTTCGAAGATCCTCTATTTTTTGGGGCAGTCGATGGTGTTTCCGGCTGCGTCTTTACAGGTCACCGAACGGCTCGCGCCCTCTCCGGCTTTGCCGCTCGACTGGACAGTCACGCTGCTGTCGTCCTTGGTCGCGGTCTTGTCGCGGGTGACGCCGGTCTCGGAGTCCACTGTCGTGTTGCCGGTGACCGAGCCACGCTGGCCGGAGGCTTCGGAGGAACGCTCGCCGGCAAAGGTGCCGTCCGCATTGCGGTTGAAGGTTCCTTGCCGGCTGGCCTCTCCATTCTCGGTCGTCAGTGCACCGCCGGCTTTGCGGGAGACATTGCCTTCAGCATCGACCGCGGTTCCGGCGCCGGCGCAACCGGCCGCATTGGCGCCTGTGGCACAGCCGCGACGGCCTGCGGCGGCATTGCCCTCGCCGTCCTTGGCGCCCCGGCGACGGCCCGAGAGCGCACCGTTTTGGCCGGCGGCGCGTTTCGAACCGCCCACGGCCGCGGCGCCTTCTTCCGTTTTGGCGCCCCGGACCTTTTTTCGGCCCGCGGCCTGGGCATCGGCGGATTCCGGGACGAGGATCAGAACGACGGCCAGGGCGGCCATCAGAGAAAGGGCTTTCATCACGCTCTCCTTTAAATGGGACTCGGTGGACGCGGGCTCGGATCGAAACAAAGGCTTATTCCGCGCAAGGTACAAGGGTGTTGCTGGCATTCATTTCCCCTGGAATAGGCATTTTTTGCTGTCTGAAACGGGCACCCGCCCCATGAAGGCGCCGTGTTGCAATCCGTACCCATCCTTAAAATGGTATGGCTCCATGGGCCGGAGCGGCAGGGGTTTGTCCCGTGCGGACCCCCCGCGAGCCCGAAACCTCCATCGACTGGCCCATCAAGCCTCGATCATCGCCCGATGGGGCAGGCATACACGGCTGGGTGTGTTGAAATAATCAGCACACGAATGCTTAACCTTCCAGCTTGTCACGGGTCTTGGTTTCAAAGTCGCTCGCATCGTGGCGTTCGAGGAGTTGGCCCGAAGGATCGCCCCAGGCGCGATTGACCATGACGCCGCGCTTGGCTGCGTCGCGCTCGCCAATCTCGTCCGCCCACCGAATGACATTCGTATAGGTGTGGGCCTCAATGAACTCCCCAGCCTCGTAAAGACGGCCTTTCGCCATGGCCCCGTACCAGGGCCAGATGGCCATATCCGCAATCGTGTAGTCCTCGCCGCACATATACTGGTGCTCCGCCAGGTGACGATCAAGCACGTCGAGTTGTCGCTTGACTTCCATCGTGTACCGATCGATGGCGTATTCGATCTTGAACGGTGCGTAAGCGTAGAAATGGCCGAAGCCGCCGCCGAGAAACGGGGCGCTGCCCATTTGCCAGAACAGCCAGGAATAACACTCGGCCAGTACGGCCGGATCCTTCGGCAGGAAGGCATCGAACTTCTGCGCGAGGTGGAGCATGATCGCACCGGACTCGAAGACGCGGATCGGTTTACTGCCTGAGCGGTCCACCAGGGCCGGGATTTTGGAGTTGGGATTGATGTCGACGAAACCGCTGCTGAACTGGGTCCCGTCGCCAATATTGATCAGCCAGGCATCATATTCCGCACCGGAATGCCCGAGAGCCAGAAGCTCTTCCAGTATCAGCGTCGCCTTCACACCATTGGGCGTCGCGAGAGAATAGAGCTGGAAGGGGTGTTTTCCGACGGGAAGGTCCTTGTCGTGGGTCGGGCCGGCGATGGGACGGTTGATACTGGCGAACCGTCCGCCACTTTCCTTGTTCCAGGTCCACACCTTCGGCGGTTCGTAAGACGATGGTTCAGTCACGCTTCGCTCTCCCTTGTCAGATCATAGGCACACGGAGGCCGGGATCGGTCCGTGGCCCTGATGGGCCAGATAACACAACCTTGTCGCGGCTCGGCGTAACAATCGAGGCGGTGTGGTACCGGCGGCCCTGCTGGCGGAACACGGGCCGCGGAACACGGGCAGGCACCCAAGATGCGGCGACGCGACCGCTGAACGGGGACGGACCGGGGGATCGCGCCCCGGCCCGTCCCCTTACGCTCAAGGAGACCGGAGCCTCTCATGCCGCGGGGCTCTTAGCGACGGGACCGCATCTGTTCGCGGAGTTGCTCGCGCATTTCGTTCTGGATCTTTTCGAACTCGGCAAGCTGCTCCGCCGTCAAAACACCGCCCATTTTTTCCAACGTGTCCTGGCGGATGGTTTCCATCTCACCGCGCAGGGAGCGCATCTGGCGCAGGTTCAGATTGGGCTTTTCGCCTTGCTTCACCCCATAGCGGTCAAGGACGGCTTTCCGCTTTTCCGTGCTCTCCATGAGAATGTCTTCGACTTTGGGCTTTTGCTCATCGGTGAGTTTAAGGCGGTCCGCAGCGTCCATGACCGCGGATTGCAGCTGCTCCTTGGCCTCGTCCCGATCCTGGGCCAGCGCGGGGGAGGCCATTGGTGCAAAACAAACGACAAACGCCGTGAGCATCGCTTTGAGTTTCATATCTGTTCCCCAATTCTAAGTAAGACATCTGTGTTACGACGATACTCCCGGAAAGGCTGCCTTGGTCCAAAACAGTCCGGTTTGAGCAAACCGGCGCCACTCAAAAGTCTGGACAGGAGCCCTTCAGAAAGCGTCGGCAGTAATGGTCGCCATTATGGCAACGTCAAGGCCCGCATCCGCCCCAGTTCAGTTCGGCCAGATGATATATGCGTCATCTTTCTCGATCGGGTCGGCATTGGTCTTGTCGAGGCGGACCGGGCTTTCCGTCGTATGCGGATAAAGGGGATCGCGGGCATCGGCCCAGTGGGCGGCGATGAGAGCCTCCAGTTCGGCGCGTTTGTCCGGACGGCTGTCAATCAGATTTTTCTGTTCGGATGGATCGTCCGCAAGGTTGAACAGCCAGGATTTCTGCTGGCGCCCGTGGACCTGGAGTTTCCAGTCGCCGGCCCGGACCACCTTGTAAAAACCGCTCGACCAGAAAATCGCATTGTCGGGGCGATCGATGACACCCTCGCCGAGCGCCGGCGGCAAGATGTTCCGCCCATCAATGGTCACCTCCTGCGGCAGGGGCGCCTCTGCGGCCGCGGCAAGCGTCGGCATCACGTCAATATGGGCCACGGGCGTGTCGATGCGGGTGCCGGGGGCGATGCGGCTCGGCCAGGAAACAAGCATCGGCACACGGATGCCCCCTTCGAACAGGGTCAGTTTCCAGCCGCGATACGGCGCGTTAACGTCCGGGATCCCGATATAGCCCGCGCCGCCATTGTCCGACGAGAACACGATGATGGTGTTCTTGGCCAACCCTTCTTCTTCAAGCTTGTCCATGACGCGCCCCACGCTGCGATCAAGGGCGTGCACCATCGCGGCATAGACGCGCAAACGGTGGGGTTTTATGTCACCCACGGCATCATAGTCCGCCCGCGTCGCCTGGAGGGGCGTGTGAACACCCCAATGGGCCAAATACAAAAAGAATGGCCGGTTCCGGTTGGCCTCGATCACGTCAAGGGCCTCATCCGTCCAGTAATCGGTAATGTAACCACCCGGCTCGAAATACTCATCGGCCGGCGTTTCGCCTGCCCGGTCGAAATCCGCCGCAAACTGCATGCGGCCCCAGAGGAATTTATCGATAATATCAAAATCCTGGCGCGAATTAACCGCATCAGGATCATCAATGGGCAGATAAAGACCGCTCGCCATGAGAAGGCTTTCGTCAAAGCCCTGGGAAACGGCCCGGAAGCGCTCCGAGCGGCCGAGATGCCATTTCCCGATATGCACCGTGTGATAGCCTGATGCCTTCAGGACTTCCGCAATGGTCACTTCTTCGGACGGTAGGCCCATATCGGCAAAGTCCACCCCTCCTTCATCCGCGTCCTGGTTCCATACCAAAGGGGGCAGATTTGAACCCTGCAACGCATCTTCGGAGAGCATGGAGACGATCCGGCCCATGCCGGCCGGAGCCGGTGTGAATTCAAAGCCGGTGCGCGTGGGATAGCGGCCCGTCATCAGCATGGCCCGGGATGGGGCACAGGTTGCCGTGCCGGAATAGGCTTGACTGAAGACCGCACCCTGGGCGGCCAGCCGGTCAATGTTCGGTGTGGGGACAAGTCCGCCGGCAACACCGCCGCCGAAGGTCGAAATATCATTGATGCCAAGATCGTCGGCCAGGATGAAAACGATATTGGGTGGGCGTTCCGACAGTGGTGTCGGTGCCTCGGCCGGGCCCTCATCCCAAGTCACGGGACGGTTATCGGCGACTTCCAAGCGCCCGGTGTTCGAGACGATAAAGAAAACAATCGCCTTGCGGTTCAGCCAGGCCAGCCCGGCGCCGACCAGGATCAAAAACAGTACACCGACAAAGACGCGTTTCCACATCCTGTTTCCTCCCCGGGCCTCACCTTCGCCTGCCTCAGAACGTTTCACCGCGCAGCCGCCTCAGATTGTCTTCATGGGTTTCGCGATCAATCTGGTAGGTCGAAATCACCGCAATCATCGTGAGCCAGAAAAACAGGATCGTCGGCACGTAATAGGCGCCCAGCCGCCAGATCGTCTCCTGCGACACCTGGCTGGTGTCTCCGCCGGTCGGAAACTGGGCCAGCGCAAGAACGAAAGACGCGGCGAGCACGCCGAAGCCTTGAACGGATTTTCGGATGAAGGTCACCGATGCGGTGAACACGCCTTCCGAGCGCCGCCCGGTCTTCAATTCGCTCTGTTCTACGAGGTCGGCAACCATGGAATTGAACAGGATCTGGAAACAGATGATCAGGCCCACATCGATGACATTCGTGATGGCGACGAACCAGAAGATAAAAGAGGTGTCGTTGGGAGGGAGAACATCGATCAGGCGCAGCATGATCGGCATCGGTGCCCCGAGAAAGGCCACGAGGCCGACAATCATGGCGCCCCGCTTCTTGCCGATGGTTTTTGTGACGATCGGCGCGAGGACCAGACCGATAGCCGCGGCGATGAACGTTCCCAGGAACAGCAGCCCGGTCTCGACATCGCTGAAGCCCCAGAAATAAGTGAAAAAGTAAAGGGAAAGACCGCTGGCCAGACCACTTGCGATGGCGCCGAACATCGCTGCGATGAACAGCGCGATGAAAGAGCGCTCCGCAAGCGTTTCGAAAATCTCAGCAAAGACCAAACGGACGGTCATGCGCCGCGCAGGCGGGGCGGGCTTGAGGTGCATGATCCGGGCGTGGGTGCCGACGGAGGACACAAGGATCGCAATAAAGATCAACACCGAGCCGATGATCCCGAAAAGCTCATAGGCATTCCGATTGAAGCGTCCGTCCGGTACGGCCTCGGTCGCGAAAAGGGGGAACAGGAAGAAAAACATCAACACGACGAGCGCATTGGCGCCGGTCCAACCGAAAAAATACCGGATGCTGTACAGTGAGGTGCGCTCATTGTAGTCCGGCGTGAGATCCGGAATGAGGGCCTGGCTCGGCGTTTCATAGAATGTAATGGCCGTGCGGATGATGATCGCGAGACCCAGGACATACCAGAACAATGTCTGCTGGCTTGCCCCTTCCGGAGGGTTCCAAAGGAGAAAAAAGCTCAAGGACACCGGGATGGCGGCGCTGTACATGAAGGGATGGCGGCGGCCCCACGACGACCTCAGATTGTCTGACCAATAGCCGACCATGGGATCGCTCACGGCGTCGCACACAAGTGTGATGAGCAATGCGAGGCCGACCAGCCGGGCATCCAGGCCGATGACTTGACTATAAAAAATCAGAAGAAAAAAATCGAAAGCGCTGGTTTTCACACCGGCCGCGACGGCGCCCAACCCGAAGGTCAATCGGGTCGCCCGCGAAAGGGGTGGTGGGGTTCCACCGGGCCGGTTGCCCGGCCTGCCGCCGGCATCGTGAGGGGCCGCTCCATGCGCCCCTGCGGAGATCGGAACCCGCGCCATATTCCCTCCGGACTCGTCTTTTTTTGATTTATCACACCATCACATTAGTTTAATGGATATTATTAGGGGACGCAATGATGCAACGTAAAATACGGCAAAACACAAAAGAGGCGCTGATCCGGGCTGCAGAGCGTCTCTTTGCGGAAAAAGGGCTCGGAACGGTTTCGGTGCGGGACATCACCCGCGCCGCGGGCGCCCGGAACGAAAGTGCGCTGCATTACCATTTCGGCGGTGTGGAAGCCCTGATCCGAGAGGTTTTCGCCAACCGGTACCGTGACATCGAAGAAGCCCGTCTGGCCCGGCTCGCCGAATTCGATGCCGCTGGAAAAAATGGCGATATCCAAGCGGTCATGGAGGTCTCGGTGGGGCCATTGTTCCAGGCCTGTTCGGACGAGAACGGGCGGCTCTATGCCCATTTTCTCGCCCAGCTGGTCACGGATCCGCGCTTCGATCTGGCCGAGCTCGTGGAGGACTTTGCGCCAAGCTGCGTTTTGCCCATCGCAGACCGGGCTCTGGCTGCGCTCGGGGATTTGCCGGCCGAAACGGTGAGGGCGCGCCTGCGGCAGTCGTTCACGATCTCGATCATTCTGACGGCGGACTATGTCCGCCGGATCGATGCGGGAGACGCCCCGCCCGTCGACGAAGCGGTGCGGGAAGCGGCGGCCTGTCTTGCCGGTTTCCTCCGCGCCATGCCGGGCTGAGGAGGAAACGAAGGCCTCACTGTTCGCTTGACCGTCGCCCGGTCGAGCGCCCGTGAGAGGCCTGCGCCCTCGAGACCGAGGATGACCGAGACAAGGATTGCCAGCGCCGCCTCCGGTCGCTACTAATGGGAAGCATTATCTCCTGTGGACGGGAGGGCGATGCCTGCGGGTCCGGTGGCGCAGCCTCTATGATCCGCGTGCCGCATCGTTTTTGATGTCAGACCGACTGAGGCGACGGATAGATATGAGCTCCACCAGCCACGCATCCCCCCAAAATCTTGACCGTGAAGCCCTGCGCGCCCGCTACCGGAAGGAGCGTGACAAGAGGATCCGGCCCGACGGCATTAACCAATATATCGAGCCGACCGGCAAATTCGCCCACCTCGTAGACGACCCCTACACGCCGAAGGTGGAGCGGGATCCGATTGTCCGTGACGTGACGGTCGCGTTTATCGGTGGTGGCTGGTCGGGCCTGTGCGCCGGTGCTCGCCTGAAACAGGCCGGCATCGATGACATCATGATCATCGAAGGCGGCGGCGACTACGGCGGCGTTTGGTACTGGAACCGGTATCCCGGCGCCATGTGCGATACGGCGGCCATGATCTATCTTCCCTTGTTGGAAGAAACGGGCACCGTTCCGACCCGCAAATATGCCTATGCGCCGGAAATTCTCGCGCATGCGAGGCGGATTGCCGAAACGTTCGACCTCTATCCCAACGGTCTCTTCTCGACCAATGTCCGTCGCATGGACTGGGATGAGGCGGTCTCCCGTTGGATCATCCAGACCGATCGGGGCGATACGATCCGGGCACGGTTCGTCGTTATGGGAACAGGGCCGCTCAGCCGCCCGAAACTCCCGGGCATTCCCGGCCTGTTCAGCTTCGAAGGACACGCCTTCCACACTTGCCGCTGGGACTATGCCTATACGGGCGGAACGCCCGAGGGGGCGCCCATGGACAAGCTGCACGACAAGCGCGTTGGCATTATCGGAACCGGCGCCACATCCGTCCAATGCGTGCCGCCCCTCGCGCGCGCCGCGAAGGAACTCTATGTCTTCCAGCGCACGCCCTCGTCCGTTGATGTGCGGAACAACCACGACCTTGATGCCCAGTGGTTCAAGTCGCTGGAGCCCGGATGGCAGAAAAAGTGGTTGGTCAATTTTGCCACGCTCCAGACCGGCGGTTTCGCGGACGAGGATTACGTCCAGGACGGTTGGACCGATATTTCCAAGCGCTACAGGGATCGGGCCGTTGCCTATGCCAGCGAGAAGGGCGGCGAGTTCTCCATGGAGCTCTTGCAGCGTGCCGTCGAAGACGCCGACGACGAAAAAATGAATGACATCCGCGCACGGATCGAGGCCATTGTTTCCGATGAGCAGACGGCGGAGCATCTTAAGCCCTGGTACCGGCAGCTGTGCAAGCGCCCCTGCTTCCATGACGAGTATCTCCAGGCCTTCAACCTCTCCGGCGTCCATCTGGTCGATACGGACGGGCAGGGCGTTGAGCGCATCGACGAGACCGGGGCCTGGGTGGCCGGCCGCCATTACGACTTGGACTGCCTGATCTTTGCGTCGGGTTTCGAGTTCGGCACCGACCTGAGCCGGCGGTCCGGCTTTGAGACCTATGGCCGGGGCGGGCAATCTCTGAGCGAGCACTGGGCGGACGGAATGCAGACCTTGCACGGCATGCATGTCCATGGCTTCCCCAATCTTTTCATCACCAGCATCATGCAAGGCGGGGCGTTCATCAACAATATCACCCATAACCTCACTGAATCCGCGGCGACCATGACCGCAGTGGTCCGCCATGCCCTCGATGTGGGTGCTGAGCAGGTGGAAGTCACCAAGGAGGCGGAGCAGGCCTGGGTGGCATTGATGGAGGCCGGGCGGCCCTCGATCCTGAACAATCCGGACTGTACGCCGGGCTATTACAACAATGAAGGTCATCCCATGGGGCGGCGCCAGCGTTTGAATGGCGGCAGCTATCCCGAAGGGCCCGTTGCTTTTTTCGAGTTCATTGAAGGCTGGCGGACATCGGGAGACTTTGAAGGGCTCGCATTTCGTGCTTCCGTGAAGGGGGACGCAGGGCGGTAATCACTGCAGCGCTGCAGACACCGGACGTTCCGGGCATGGATTCGGAGCGCCCGAACCCATTTTTTTGGAAAGCAGACCGGTTTTTGGAAAGCAGACCGGGGCCCGTGAGGCCCCGCGCGCCGGCCAGACAGCAGGAGACCGTTCGCCATGACTTCGCCCATACGCCTCGCCATGACCATCAGTATCGTGATGACTGCCTTGGTGGTTGCCGGATGTGCCTCGAGTGAGGGGGTCCGGGTCTTGAAGCCGGTCGAGCGCGAGACACTCCCCCAGAAAACATTTGCCTGGGCGGGCGGCGGTGTCTCCCAGATGATGCCGGCCGATTTTGGAGACCGAACCACATCCGTGGTGGGGGACGCCATCATCAAGGCGTTGATGGAAAAGGGCTACGTCCCCGTCGCCAAACCGAGCCGGGCGGACCTTATCGTTCTGGTCGGCGTCGACGGGGATTTCCCGGGCGAGTTCGATCGCCCTGATCGCGTTGACCTTCCGGAGGCTGACGATACCGGAGAGACGCAGTATTACCGCCGAACCGCCGCGCGCAGCCAGGAAACCGGTGCTGACCGGGTGAATGCCGCCTATGATGCGCGGCGCGACGCCATGTTGGTTGGAGCCGAAGTGCAGCGCACCCTGTTGATCGGCATCCAGGATAGGGCGACCAGAGATGAATTATGGCGTGGGCAGATTCGCAAATCGATCAAGCTTGCGGATGTGACCGAACTCGAAAGCGATATCCGCGCCGACATTGCAGAACTGTTCGCAGACTTCCCCGTGTCCGGCGGCCGCTGATGGCTGAGGGTCGTCGCGGGCAGGGCATCTGAAGCGCTTTTGACGCGAGACAGAAGAGCCAATGATGAGAATGCACATACCCTGGTGGCTGACGCTGATCATCGTCATTGAAACCCTGCCCATGTTCATCGGTCCGTATGTCGCGCTGACGTTCCCGCCCATGATGGGCGGTTCCGGAGCCGAGGAAATCAACCAGGCGGCCTATATCTACACGGCGCGAAACCTCGCCGTGGGCTTTGCGCTCATCATCGCGTTCATCCTGAAGAGCGCGCCAATGCTCTTTATCCTGATTTTTGTCCGTCTTTTCACGGATCTTGTTGATCTGCCCACCATCTTGCAATTCGGGCTTGCGTCCAACCTTTATCGCACGGCGTCCATTTTCGTCTTCCTGTACTACATCCCGGCGGTCTTCGCTTTATGGTACCTGTGGAAGCAGATGCGTAAAGATGATCCGGCGCCATCACCTTGAGGAAATGATCCATGGCTGATTTTGTCGTCTACGGCATGCCGCTCTCCCCCTTCGTGCGCAAAGTGCAGGTTGCACTGGCCCACACGGGGACTGAATATGACTTCGAGTCCGTGAACATCATGGCCCTGCCGGACTGGTTCGTGGAGATCAGCCCGGCCCGCCGGATCCCCGTGCTCCGTGACAAGACGATCGGGACCGAGGGCATTCCGGGGACCATTCCGGACTCCTCGGCCATCTGCGTCTATCTCGAAGGCCGGTTGGGCATGGGGCTTTACGGCACGTCGCCGTTCGAAGCGGGGCGGGTCTCCTGGTTTGAGGAATATGCCGACACGGCCATCGCCCTTCCGACGGGAATGGGTCTCTTCCGCCCGATCCTGTTCCCCCGCTTTGCCGGGAAGGAGTCGGACCTGGAGACGGCGAAAAAGACCTGGAACGAGCAGTTGCCCCCGCTCTTCGACTATCTCGAAGCCTCTCTCGATGGCGGCGAGTACTTCGTCGGCGGACGGTATTCGCTGGCCGACATCGCCGTCGGGTGCCAGATGACGCAGATCGACCTCATCATCGGTCTTCCGGATGCGAGCAAATGGCCCTCGCTCGCCCGCCATACGCAGGCCATGAAGGCCCGGCCGGGCTTTGCCGAAAATCTGGCTCTCTGCAGCCAGACGATCAGCGGCATTCTCCCGGAAAAGGTCAATCTGGACGGATGATCCCATCGATCGACGAACGCCCTGGGTCCCGGCAGAACGCTCAAAACATTCCCCTTTCAAGCGGGGAGGCGGGGCAGCGGGTCCGGGGCGCAAAAGCCGGAGGAACGAGCCCATGCAACCCAATGTCCATGTGTACTGGTCTTTCAGAAGCCCCTATTCCTATCTGGTGACGCCGGATCTTCTGCGTCTGCGGGTCGATTTCAATGTGGATGTCAGACTGCGGCCCGTTCTGCCCATCGCCTTGCGGGCCAAGTCCACGCTTTTCGATCCGACCGACAAAAAACGACCGCGCTATATCGTGATGGATGTGCGCCGCCGTGCGGAATTTCTGGGTCTGCCCTTTGTCTGGCCAAAGCCGGATCCCGTCATTCAGGACCCGGAAACCTATGACGTGCCCGCCGAGCAGCCCCGCATCTGGCGCCTGACGGGCCTGGGGGTCGAAGCGGAACGGCGGGGCAAGGGCATCGAATTCGCCCATGCAGTGGCCGCGCTCATCTGGGGCGGCACGCGGGACTGGGACCAGGGCGATCATCTCGCGCGGGCGACCGCCCTGGCCGGGCTTGACCTGGCGGAGATGGAAGCCGCCCTGATCCCCGAAGACGTTAAGGCCGAGGTCGAAGCGAACCACCAGGCCTTGGAAGCCGCGGGCCATTGGGGCGTGCCGACGATGGTGTATGAAGGCGAACCCTTTTTCGGTCAGGACCGGATCGACACCCTGCGCTGGCGCCTGGAACAGGCTAATCTGAAGAAGGCTGGCTGAAAAAGAGGCGGGGACGGACAAATGGTCTGACGCTCCGGCAAAGACCTTCAGAAGGGCGTTGCAGGTATGGATCTCCAGATCAATGGCAAGAAAGCGATCATGGCCGGCGGCAGCGCGGGCATGGGGCGGGCCACGGCGGAACGCCTGGCGGAAGCGGGTGTGGAGCTGGTCATTTCCGCCCGCCGGGAAGAGCGGCTGAGAAACGCGGCCGCCGAGATCGCAGCCCAATATGGGACACGGGTGACGCCGGTCGTGGCCGATTCCTCAACGGAAGAAGGACGGCAGGCCCTTTTCGCCGCGTGTCCGGATCCGGACATTCTAGCCATCACCATCAAGCCGCCGGCGCCGAACGGGGACTTTCTGAAAGTCACGCCGGACATGTGGCGCGAGTCGATTGAGACGACGCTGATCGGTCCGATCGAGATCATGCGGCACTACATTCCTGTGATGAAGGAGAAGGGATGGGGCCGGATCGTCAATATCGCAACGTTTTCGGCCAAGAACCCGATGATCTGGCGTTTGATGTCCGGGCCTGCGCGTTCCGCACTGATCAACTACACGGCGAGCGTTTCAAGGGAGATCGCCAAACACGGCGTCACGATCAATAATCTTCTGCCCGGCATGTTCCGGACCGAAGGAGCCAGCGAGATCATGAAGGACTATGCCGATGCCTTCGGACTGGAGCCTGTTCCCGAGGTCGTCGGCCCGCATTTTCTGGCGAACAACCATATTCCGGCGGGATTTGTCGGGGAGCCGGACGACTTGGCCCCGATGGCGGCCTTTCTGTGCAGTCCGCTCGCCCGCTTCATCGTGGGGCAGAACATCGTCATCGATGGTGGCCAACACTCCTCCTTGTTCTAGGACCTGGTTTTCCCTCTTGCCGGCGCTTCATGGCTTGCGTGGCGCGGGCGTTTATCAGGGATGGCCTGACTGATCCACACTGTCGGGTCTCATGGGCCGTCATCGCGTGGCAATCAAGGAGATTACGGTATGGGCGCTCCAGGGGTTTGCCTGATCACAGGCGTCGGGCCCGGAACCGGGCGGGCTCTGGTGCAGCGCTTTGCGAGCGCCGGTTATCAAGTCGCCATGCTCGCCAGGTCCGAGGATCGCCTGATCGAGATTGAACGGCAAACTCCCAATGCCCATGCATTCCGGTGCGATGTCTCGGATGAAGCCGATCTTATCCGGCAGGTTGGCGCCGTCATGGCACGGTTGGGAGCACCAAAGATCGTTGTCCATAACGCGGTCGGCGGCGGCTTTGGAACTTTCCTGGACATTGAGCCGGCCAAGCTGGAGCGCAATTTCCGGATCAACACAATGGCCCTGCTGCATCTGGCAAAGCTGACCGTGCCGGACATGATCGAGTCGGGCGGCGGCGCCATACTCTGTACGGGGAATACATCCGCCTATCGGGGCAAGGCCCAGTTCGCGGCTTTTGCGCCGACCAAGGCCGCTCAGCGTATCCTCCTGGAGAGCATCGCGCGGGAAGCGGGCCCGAAAGGTGTGCATGCGGCCTATGTCGCCATTGATGCCGTGATCGATTTGCCGTGGACGCGCGAGTTGATGCCCAACAAACCGGATGAATTCTTCTGTAAGCCCGCTGATATCGCCGAGGAATGCTTCCACATCGCCCATCAGCGGCGTTCGGCCTGGTCGTCCGAAATCGTCATCCGTCCCTATGGCGAGAATTGGTGAAGCGCATCCGGCCGGGCGGCCGGGGCGTTCTCCGGCAGTGGCTCCGTAAGAATGAGAAACAGAAAGGAAGACGTGTTATGGGTGGAGACGTCGCGAGAGAGGTCGCGTTGATCGTGGGCGGAGGATCCGGAATCAGCGCCAGTTGCGCACGGCTTTTCGCCGCCAATGGGATGGCCGTCGCCGTGGCGGCGCGTCGGCCCGATAAACCGGTTCTCATGGATCTCGAGGCGGACTATGGAGCACGGCGCTACGCCTGCGACGCAGCCGATCCGTCGTCTGTGGCGGTCCTTTTTGACGCCGTAATCGGCGATCTTGGGCCGCCCAGGCTGGTTGTCCATAATATCGATGGGCGGGTGCCCGATATTTTCCGTAAGGAGATCACCGAGGCCGATCCGGCACTCGTGCGTCAGACCGTGACCAATTCAGCCTTGAGTGCCTTCGCGGTTGGTCAGCAGGCGGCGAAAGCCATGCTGGCGCGGGACCTGGACGCCAACGGTTTGCGCGGCACCATCATTTTCACCAATGCGAGCGCCGCCATCAAAGGGTATCCGAAAAGCGCCGCGTTCGCCATGGCCTGCCATGCCAAATCGGGCCTCGCCCAAAGCATGGCACGCGAATTGATGCCCAAGGGCATCCATGTGGCCCAGGTGCCGATCGATGCGGCCATCGGTTGGACCCAGGAAGACGGCCAGCGGGCGCACCGGCTCGCCGGCCCGACCGTGGATGACAATATGGCTGATCCGGACCATATCGCTCTCACCTATCTTCAGCTTCACCGGCAACACCGCTCCACCTGGACCTTCGAGGTCGTTCTCAGGCCGTGGACCGAGACGTGGTAGCTGCGTCTCACGCGTTCGCGAACAGGGGCTCGCAGCCGGTGCCGGTCAGGAGCAGGTCGACCCGCATGCGTGCCACATCGTCCAGCGCACCGTAGGCGCTGCGAAGCCAGCGCAGGCATTTTGCTTGATAGACAAATGGGTCCTGCACCCATCGCTGTCCGTCGACCACGCAATCCACCTGCTCGGCTCCACTCGCAATGGCGGCGGCATTGCCGAGCATGAAGGGAACATAGACCCGGCCGATCTCGCACAGCAACGCATGCAGCGTGGGCGGAGGATCCGAAAGATCGATCCAATCGGACGGGCTGAGGTCCAGACCGCTCACATCTTCCAGCCGCTCGGTCCAGGCATAGGCACGCGGTGAGATTTCGAGCGCCGTTGCCGCCGGCGTGGGGTCGGTGATCACCAACATGGTCATCTGTCCGTAGCAGGCGAAATCTCCGGCACCGGGCCGGTGACCCAGAAGATAGGGCTGGTTTTGAATGTGCGCGTCAAAAATTTCAAGGTAGCGGCGCCAACTCGCCTCAATGATCGGTGCCGTGATCGGGTTGGAGCCCACCACGCCGATGCGGGAGATCTGGCGCTCCGCAATCATTCTTTCCGCCTGGTTCCCCTGCTCGGGCGTCATCTGCATCATCCGCCCATAAGGCATGTAGGCGCTGGCCTTTTTCGTGTCCGGCGCATAGGACCAGCGATAGTGGAACATGCATTTGCTCAGCCACTCGTCGCCATAGTCCTCAATCAGCAGATCGATCAGGCGAAGGACCGGGTCGGCCGGGCGAAGGGGCCGGTTCGGAAAAGTGTCTTCGAGGTGACTCAAGATGGGCGTGGTGTCCGACATGGCCCTTGCCGGCGTACCATCCGCACCCGGCAGAATGAGATAGGGCACGAGCGGCAAGGGCCGATCCGGCAGGGCTTGCGCTTCCTTGCTCCCGACAACGACAAACCGGTAGTTGAGGCGGCGGAAACGCAGTGCCGCACGCAGCTTGCGCGTATAGGGTGACGCTCCGATCCCAACCAAGCGCAGGTCCATCTCCGTGCTCATTGCCTGATCCTCGTCTCAAGGGGGGTGATGTTCACTCTGCCACCCTTGTTTCGTTACGACGCGCCGCGATCTCGGTCACCGCCGATCATCCGCTCCGGGAGCGTTTCGGCCATATAGCGCGAAAAATTTGGCTCACCAGAAACACAATGAACAAAAGCAGCGCCGCTCCGATGGCAGCAATGGGGACGAGGTGTCGGTGGAGGAAGACGCTCGCCACATTCCGCGCCACCTGGGTTGTGGAGCTGTATCCGGGCGGAATTTCAAGGACGCCGACCCGGTCTGCATAGGCCTCATAGTCTGCCTGCAGATTGGCGAAAATATCGGGTCGAGCTTCCGCGAGGTCACGGGTTTCGCCCGGATCCTCGGCAATGTTGAACAAATGCCACTGGCCGTCGCCGTAGGGCGGCTGATTACGAGCGATCTTGAAGTCGCCCTTATAGAGGGCCGCATTGCCGGAGACTTCCATGCCGATGGGCGTCTCGGGCCCATAGATCGTGTCAGCCTCGCCGGACACGAGCGGCATGAGGCTGCGACCGTCGATGGAGACGCTATTGGCCGGCGCGGGCCCGGCTTGCGCGAGGTCGAGAATGGTCGGGGCAATGTCGGTCACGAGCGTCATGGCATCAAGGCGCTGGCCCGCCTCGATGCCCGGTCCGGCCATGATCAAAGGGACCCGGAGGCCGCCCTCCGCTGCGTAAAATTTGAACAGGGCACTGGGGGTTGACGCGGCGCTGGCATATTCGGGCCCAATGAAGACATAGCTCCCCTTTTCGCCGATGTCCTCAAGACCGGTGCGATATCCGGTGGCGGCCAGCCACCAGGACAAGGGCGGAACGCCGGGGGTGGACGGTTCGGAGCCATTATCGGAGGTGACGACGAAGACCGTATCCTCCAGAAGTCCCTCCTCGGCCAGATGATCGATGAAGCGGCCGATATGGTGGTCCATGGCTTCCAGCATGCCGGCATTGACGGCCATGCGCGCGGCGAACAGGTCCTTTTCGTCCTCAGACAAACCATCCCAGGCCCGCAGCCTTTCATGGAAGTCCGGCATGGCGGCGTCCGAAGACACAAGGCCAAGTGTCCGGGCCCGGTCCCAGCGTTTGGCCTGCATTGCCGCCCAGCCATCCGTGTAGGTGTCGCGATATTTGGCGGTGAATTCGGCCGGGGCCTGCACAGGAATGTGGACCGCCTGAAAGCCCAGAAAGGCGAGAAATGGATCGTCCTCGGGGGTCGTCTGCAGATATTCGATCGTTTTGTCGACAATGAAGGCGGAGGAATAGAAATCCTCCGGCAGATCCGCGGCTTCGCCATCCTCAAACCAGGGCGCATCCGCATAGTAGGGAAAGTAGGACCTGTCTTCCCAATTATCCGCACCCGACGCATCAAGTGCGAAGGACCGGTCAAACCCGTGATCGTTTGGCAGATCCCCTGGACCGCTGCCCATATGCCACTTGCCGGCCATCATGGTGCGGTAACCGAGCGGCTTCAATCGGTCTGCGACCGTGAGTACGCCGGGTTCAAGATGCATTGTGTAGCCCGGCTTGCCGATATGCTCCGGTGGCAGAACCTCCGGAATGGTCGCAACACCGGTACGGTGATTGTCCACTCCCGTCAGCAGCATGGCCCGCGACGGCGCACACAGGGGCGAGCTGCGATATTGCGTGAACAAGGCGCCCCGCGCCGCCAATGCATCGATATGGGGCGTGCGCGCCTCGCCGCCATAGGCACCGAGATCCATCAAGGCCGCGTCATCGATCAGTATGATGACGAAATTGGGCTGAGCCTGGGCCGCAGACCCGAAGGCGCAGAGCAGAACGGCCAGGATCCAGCCGCACATGATCCGCCGCGCACCCTTGTGGGCGCCAACCCTTCTCGTCTGACCGCGCCGTGCAAATGCAAAGACTGTTCTACCCATTTGGGACGCCCCCGTCTGATTCTTCGTGCAGCCCGGAGAACCCGCTTTTCGCGGGCAACACCAGCCGAGCCTCCATGGACCTTTAAAACCTTAATAGCGTCCAGATTAGCGCGAAGTCGGATTTAATGACAGCGTATTATTGACTTTGAAACGTGCGGAGCTTCGGGCCCGGAGAAACGGACGGGCCGGCCCGTTGGGCCCAGGGTCATCCTTGCAACCAGGAAGGGCTCCCCCTCCGCTTTTTGGTCCGGTGTCACAAACCATCCGGTTCGGGAATGCCGTTCTGGCGGCAGGCGGCCAACACCGTGTTGCGCAGAAGGCAGGCGATTGTCATGGGGCCGACTCCTCCGGGGACCGGCGTGATGGCCGACGCAACCGATTTGGCGGCCTCGAAATCCACATCGCCCACCAGGCGCGTTGCGCCCTCTCCGCGCTCGGGCGCCGCCACCCGATTGATGCCCACATCGATCACCACGCCGCCGGGCTTGATCCAGTCTCCTCCGATCATCCGGGGGCGGCCGACCGCGGCGACAAGAACATCCGCCCGGCGACACGCGCCTGCCAGATCCCGGGTGCGGGAATGGGCCACCGTTACGGTCGCGTTGGCCGCCAGCAGAAGCTGGGCCAGGGGCTTGCCCACCAGAATGGACCGGCCGACGACCACGGCCTCGCAGCCAGACAGTCCATCAGACCCCAGCACCTGATCAAGGAGCACCATCACGCCTTGCGGGGTGCACGGCACGAGGCCCGGTCGCCCCAGGGCCAGCAGGCCCGCATTGACCGCCCCGAGCCCGTCCACGTCCTTCAGAGGATCGATGGCGTCCATCACGGCATGGGTGTCGATATGGTCCGGCAGGGGCATCTGCACCAGAATGCCGTGGACGGATGGATCGGCGTTCAGCTCCCGGACAATGCCCAGGAGAGTGTCCTGGGTGGTGTCTGCGGGCAGACGTCTTTCCACCGAAACCATGCCGGCTTCCCGGGTCTGGATCCCCTTGTTGCGCACATAGACCTGGCTGGCCGGATTGTCGCCGACCAGGACGACCGCGAGACCAGGTGTGAGACCTTGGCGGGCCTTCAGGGTGGACACGGCCTCGCCGATGCGGATGCGCAGGGCTGCGGCGCAGGCCTTGCCGTCAATGGGCGTGGCACCGCCGGGCGATTGGGGGGCGGATGAGGTCATGGGGCAGTCTCCATCAACGACGCCGTCGCCTGGGCCCTGCAAGGCCCGGGGTCACATGCGAGGGGGATGCTTGGGGTCCGGCAGGCCGAACGGCCTTTAAAAACGACAAAGACCGCCATGCTGGCGGTCCTTGGAATGGGGCGGTCGTTATGGGTGCGGATCCGGCCCTGTCCGGTGCCACAGGTGCAACGGGTTATACGGATCATCGCAAGATGGGTGTCACAAGGGGAAGCGAAAGACCACTCTCCAATAGCGCGCGCTTGTCACAGGGCACGCATGCCCACCCCCGGCCAGTATTCCACGATCAACATTTGGGCGAACCAGATGCCAAGGATCAGAACCATGGGGGACAGATCCAGGCCGCCAAGGTCCGGCAACAGCTGGCGAATCCGGGAAAATACGGGCTCGGTCATGTTGTAGAGCGCCCGCACGACCATGCCGACGAATTCATTGCGCGGGTTGATGACATTGAACTGGATCAGCCAGCTCATCACGACGGCGACGATCACGATCAACGAGTAGATCGACAGAACCTGGTAAAGCAGAAGTCCGAGAGACGTCATGATGTGTTTCCTTCCCGCTGGTTCCCCACATGTAGCCACGACATCTGGGGATGGCAAGCGGGCCCGGCGCCCCAGCATGACCGACCGGTCCGTGCTGAACAGGCCGCCGGAAACGGCCCAAGGTCAGGGGCTCGGGCTCAAGGCGCCGGGCAGAAAGGGCCCTGGGTCGCGGCACGCCCCGCCCGCCCAGAATGCACAGTGCTTGCTTCAATCCGTGAGCCAGCCCGACAGCTCCCGCCGGGCGACGGTTTCGATCATGGCCATGCCCTCATCGCTTTCATTGAGGCAGGGCAGGGCGGCGAAATGGGTGCCGCCGGCCTCCATGAAGGTTTCCCGGGCTTCTAAGGCGATCTCTTCAAGGGTCTCCACACAATCCGACACGAATCCGGGGGTGAGGACCGCGATTTTCTTAATTCCCTTGGCGCCCAATTCCTCGAGGGTCTTGTCCGTATAAGGTTGCAGCCATTCCTGGGTCCCAAAGCGGGACTGGAACGTCACCACGAACCGCTCGGGCGCCAGACCCAGCGCCTCGCGGAGAAGGCGGCCGGTTTTCTGGCAATGGCAGTGATAAGGATCGCCCCGCTCCAGATTGACCTTGGGCAACCCGTGGAAGGAGCACATGACCACCTCGGGCTCGAAATCCAGGGCGGCCAATTGGGCGCGCGTCTGCGTCGCGAGCGCGTCGATATAGATCGGATCGTCGTGATGGGCGCCCACGGTCCGGATGGCCGGCTGCCAGCGCATGGCCCGCATCGCCCGAAACACAGCGTCATAGGCGGTGGCCGAGGTCGTCGCACTGTATTGTGGATAGAGCGCAAAGGTCAGGATGCGGTCGCAGCCGTCGGCTTTTAGTCGCTCCAGCACGAACTCGATCGACGGGTTGCCGTAGCGCATGGCGTAATCGACCCGCACGGCTGCGGCATCGGGATCCAACCGCTCCTGAAGGCGCTCGGCCTGTACACGCGTAAAATAGCGCAGGGGCGACTCGTCCGTGTCTTTGCGCCAGATCTTTTCATAGGCCTTACGCGTTTTTTGTGGACGCGTGTTGAGAATGATGCCCTTCAGGATCGGCTGCCAGAGAATACGCGGCAGGTCGACGACGCGCGGATCGCTCAAAAACTCGTCCAGATAGCGGCGGACATCCCAGAACCCCGTTGAATCCGGCGTACCCAGATTGATGACCATCACGCCAATTTTACGGGGTGCCACCCGGGGATGCCCTTTGGGCAAGGGCCCGACGGAGACAGTGTTCGCCGCTGAACCGTATTCCTCGCCGTACACAACAGTTTCGGCGGTTCGAGCTGTGCGCACCGTCATGGACAAACACCCTTCTTTGCAGTCACCGGACTGCCACCAGAGGTAGCGTGCAAGACCCGGCGGTCAATGTGGACAACGCGGCTCGCCAGGAGCGGGCTCTTCAACCGGAGCCAACCCTGCGAAGCGCGCTAAGGACCCTTGGCTAAACGGAACCGTCCGCGTTGCTTGTGTCACACGGTATACGACAGCGGAAGGGCTTTCGGATTTCGATGGCGCAGGATACGGGTCGCGCCGCCTCAACGGGGGCCCCGGAAACGCTGGCTCCACCGCCCCAGGGTCCATGAGGCGGCACCCACAGCCAGCATGCTCAACAGCGCGAGCGTTTGCCCCGCTTCCAGCCGGCGTTTCTTCAAAACGCGATCCACAATCGCAAATCGGTGCCGGTAGGTCAGTGGCCGTGCATAGCTTTCTTGCCGAAGGGGCACCCGATTTCGTCCATAAAGATAACATTTCTTGAAATAAACGCCGAGGCCCGTCATTTCCGCATGGGTTACGGCCATGGACGGCTCGAAGGCGACGGCGCGCATGGACAGCGCCCGAACAACCCGTTGGACGAAGGCCGTATCCGCCCCCCGCGCAATGTCGTCGAAGGGCCCGAAACGATCCAGTGCGCAGCGCCGCACGATCATATTGTTCGTGTACCCATAGACGAGATCGGCGCTTTCGCCGCCGATCACGCTGGCGTCTTTTTCCGCCTCGTAAAGATCAATGAGGGTCAGGGCAGGGGACGCCCCCGGCACCCGCCTTCGGCCCAAGACCAGGGCGACGGCCTCGTCCTGCAGCGCGGCGACACCGGCGCTCACCCAATCGGGATCGGCGATGCAGTCCCCGTCCGTGAATGCAATGATCTCACCGCGTGCGGCGCGCAGGCCCCGATTGCGGGCTGCATAGGAGCCGCGTTTGCTTTCCTGGAGCACATGGATGCGCCCGTGGCTCCGGAGCCGGTCCAGGGATCCGTCCGTCGAGCCATTGTCCACACACAGAATTTCCAGCCGGTCCCGGGGATAGGACTGGCGCTCCAGGGCCCTTAGGCAGGGCTCCAGGTAAGGGCCATTGTTGAAGACCGGCACAATGACCGACACAAAGGGACGCTGGGTCATGGGAGGTGGGGTGCCCTGTTCAATCCTGTCAGCCGGTCGTGGAGTGTCCTGCGGCGGTCTGTGCCGGTGTGCCGGTCCACTGGCCCGCAAGCCGCCCCAGGCCATACCACAGGGCGCACATGCCGATCAGGGGCAGCGCCAGGGGCAGATGAATGAGCTGGACGGGGTCCCGGGCGGCAATGGTGCGAAAGCGGTTGAGCAGTTTCCCCGCTTGGCTTTGCGCATCGGCGTCGCGTGCCATGTCCCCCCGATAGGCGGCGCCGTCAACCTGCCGGGTCATCCGTGCGAGCAGGCTGGCGTCGCGCCCCAGATTGAAATAGCGGCGCGGCCATTCGGACAGGGTCGGCCGCGCATGGTGGGCCCGCGCACCGGGCGCGCGCCAGATCGCCACCCCGGCCCGGCGCAGAGCGGCACTGTAGAGGTGACTGTCGCCCCGAAAGACGTTATCGGGACGCGGCGGCGGGGTCCGGTTCAACAGGGAGCGGCGCATGGCGACGTTGTTGGCCCAATAGGCCGGCGATGGGGTCGGCCGAGTCTCACAGGAGAAGCGGGGAAAGATGTAGGTCAAAGCGATGGCCAGGCTGTAGGGTCCCGTAATGTCGATTGTGCTCTCCCCGGCGACGATTTCCGCCTCCGGATCATTCTCGAAAACCTGGAGTATGCTGCGCAGCCAGCCCGGCTCGTAGCGGCAGTCGGAGTCGCATAGAACGATAATGTCCGATTGGACGAGATCGTGAACACTGGCCTTGATGTCCGCATACCGGGCATCGGCGGATATTTTTTTCACCGTCAGCCAGGGAAAATCCCGGGCCAGTCGATCGGCCATGGCAGGTTGCAGGTGCCCATTATCCAGGAGCAGGATTTCTGCGGCATCCTCCAGGGTGGGCCTTTGCCGGTCCAGGCTTTGAAGACAGGCCCAGAGGTCCTTTTCATCCGCCTGGGACAGGTTTTCGCTTTCCAGAACCAGCGCGAAGGCCAGGTCGACCGGGCGCTCCGGCGGAATGCTTATGGCTCCGGGCATGGCACGCTCATGGGCTGTTTGGCCAATGTGGCGACACTGGGGTCACCGAGAGAGCCTAAACCGTTCGCCCCTTGGCGTCGTCTATTGTTTTCTTGTTTTAAGGGCTCGCGAGACGGAAGACCGGTCCCCTTTGAGCGAATCTGCGGCTTTCGGGCAGCACCGGACAGGCCCCCCAGCGACGGGGCCGATCCGTGACCGGTGTCAACGATTCACTCGGATCCTTGCCGCGATGTTCTTCCGTTTTCCGCCACGCCGGCCTGCAATGCGGTGGGGTGTTCCTGTTTGGCCTGGAGCATAACGACAACGGACTGTCGGACCGGGGGCAGGAGCAGGCTGACCCCACCGACGATGGACATGCCGGCCCAGGCGGCCGACCAACCGCCCTGGCCCAGCATGGCGCCCGCGACGACCACCGCGATCGCGAGGACCATGGGGGCCAGCACGAGGCGTGCCCGAGAGCGTATGGTGTCTGAGGGCGCACGCACGGCCAACAGCCAGGTGGTCGCCTGGCCCAGGAGCACGCCGATCGCGGCGCCTTCGCTGCCCTGCCAGGCGGTGAGACCGATCCCGGCCAGAACGGACACGGCCGCGCCGGCCGCATAGGCGGTCAGCACCCGGCGCCGCTGCCCCACGGCGACCAGGACGGTGCGCGCCGACGCGGTCGCGAAGGTCAAAGGCACCATCCACACGAGCAGTGCGAACTCCAGATCGGCCCCCGCGAGTTTGGGGCCGAAGACCAGCGTGACCAGGGGGCCGGCGGCGAGACCCATAAAGGCGCACAGGGCTGCGCTCGACCAGGCCATCAGCCGGTCCGACGCGTCCACCAGGATCTGGGCAGACGGAGGATGGAGAGTCAGGCGCCGGACGATCAGCGGCAGGAGGGCCTGGAAATAGAGAGTGCCAAAGGCGGTGAGCGCGACGGCGATGCGCAGGGCCGCTGCGATCTCGCCGCTGGCCACCGGGCCGGCAAGGGCAATGGTGACAAGGGACGGCAGGGAAATCATGGCCGCGAAAAGGAGGTTCGACAGGCCCAGGGGCCAGCTTTCGTGGAGCAGGGCCCGGGCCGCCGGCAGCGCCGCCACCCCGGTCCCCGTGCGCGCCTCGGCCGGCCGGAAAACAAGGAAAATGGCCGCCATGGCGGCCATGCCGCACCATTCAGCAAGGCCCACCATGATCAGTCCGTTTGCCGACGGATCCGTCAAGAGCAGGAAGACCAGAAACACCGTCATGTGGGTCAGCCGGCCCGATGTCGCCACGCCGACCCGGTCCTCGGCCAGATACAGCCAGTCATGGCGTACAATGAGAAACAGGAGGCTCGAGGCGAACACCGCGATGAGTGGCCACTGCCCGGCGGCGTCGATCACGCTCAGATAGAGGGCGAGCAGGGCGGGGATGCAGCACGCGGCGATCAGGACCCGTGCGGTCACGACCGCCCGGACCGTTGTGGGCAGCGTATGGGCGCCGCGGGACCGCCAGTGGATGCCGGTGGTGCCGGTGCCGAAATCCAGGCAGATGAAGCCGATGGCGCTCATGCCCACGACGGTCTCGACCAGCCCGTATTCGGCCGGTGTCAGGTGGCGGGCCAGCCAGGCGAACGCCAGAAAGCCCATGACCTTCGCGCCCAGAAAACCGCCGGTCAGCTTGAGAAAGTCGATGGCCGATCGGGATCCGGCGGATGACGACGGGGCATGCGCGCGCGCTGCGAGGCCTGATGAAGCTTGCACCATCGTGACCGATACCCCGATCTCCACGAGGCAGCACCCGCCCACCCAGGGCCGCCCCGTCCACACGCCAAAGAGCGTGATGTCTAACACAAGGCGACGGACGCCGTACCGACGATCCGAACAGCGTGCCGCTCTCCGGCCTGGCTCGCCGCATGCCTTCGCAGACTGGGATTTCAGTTGACCCTTTGCCGCCCCCGCCCTATCCAAACCCATGGTTCGGGGCCATAGCTCAGTTGGGAGAGCGCAGCAATCGCACTGCTGAGGTCAGGGGTTCGACTCCCCTTGGCTCCACCATTTTTGGCCTCACGGCGCGCAGCGCCTCCGGCGGGGCGGGCTGACCGCCCGGCGGCCGGTCGGCCGCTTGGGTCGACGAGTTCGAACGTTCTCCATCCGGGCCCACCATTTCTTCGCTCACGCACAATTCGCTTCGCTCATGTGCTCCGCGGGTGCGGCCTGACCGGCCGACGCGCGGTCGCGCTTGCGAACCCTGCGGGTTCGTTCGGTTCGAGGTTTCTCCCTCTGAGCCCATCTCACCCAGCGCCCGGGTGCGGATCGCCGACGCCGCCCAGGGCAAGACCAGCGTATTCCGCACCTTTTTCGACGCCGCCGGCGAGGCGGGACTCTTTACCCTTGAGCCCTGATCGGGCTCTCTTGGGACTGGCCGCCAGCCTCATCGCAGCGTGAGGCCCGTCGCGGTCTCCAGTTCCATGATGGCTGCGCCGGGTTCGGTGACCTTGATGGTCGTCATGCCCATGGCCCGAGCGGGCTTCAGATTCACCCCCAGATCGTCGAGATAGACGCAGCGCTTCGGGTCCACGCCCAGGGCCTCGCACATCATCTGATAGATCCGCGGATCGGGCTTGCGAATGCCAGCCTTGGAGCTTTCGATCACGTGGTCGAAAATGTCCATGACCCGGGCGATCTGCTCGGTACGCGATCCGGCGGCCCAAAAACTGGTGCCTTTGGAGGGTTTCACATTGTTCGTGATGCAGCCGGTTTTGAAGCGGGCGGCGCAGCGGCGCAAGGCCTCCACCATGGCCGGGCGCACATCCCCGTGCAGCAGGTCGATCACCGTGCGCCCGCGCACCTCATGGCCGGCGGCCCGGGTTTCGGCGGCGAAAAGGTCGTCGAAGCCCTCAATGGAAACCTCGCTGCGCTCGAACAGGGCCCAGGCATTGGTGTCCGGGTTTGTAGCGTTCACGGTCCGGATGAAATCCTTCGGGATCCCGTTGTCTTGTTCGTAGCGATTGAAGGCCTCAAAGGGGGAACTCGTGATCACGCCCCCGAAATCCCAGATCACCGCCTCGACCATGATGTTCTCCTCCCGCGCTTCGACATCGTCCCGAACGGGACCCTGACACAAGGGTCGCCGGGCACCCCTGGCGGGTCAAGGCTTCGCGCGGTCCCCCAAATTGGCCGGCCACGCCTCCGCTTTGCCCATGAACGGGTCCGCCGGGCGCTCCCCAATGGTTGCGCGGACCGGCGGTTCGGAGTACCGCGATGTCTTCGGGGTCTCGCCTATCGAAGGCCGGGCGCTCCTACCAGCGCTGCGCCTGCCAAAAATGTGGGCCGGGACCACGGTTGCGGGGGATGCGAAGGGGACGGGCCGGTGAGCGCATCCGGCTTCGGGTTTAAAGCGCACGGCGTCCAGGGGGGCGAGCGGGCGCCAAAGCGCAAACATAGACGGTCCGTGGGAGGGGCCCGGCCATGAAACATCTTTCGACCATCATCGGCGCTGCCGCGGTTGCGGCCATTGCCGGGGCGGCCCTGTATTGGCAAAGCGCCCAAATGCCGGCGCGCGACACATCCTTGAGCGAGACGGCCCGGGAAACCGTGACGGCCGGCGCGGATCGGGCGGTCCAGGAGCGTGGCACAGTGGTCGATGCCGCCATGGACAGCGGCGCTGCCCCGGGGCCCAGAGGCGCCGGCGAGGCCGTGGCCGACCGCTTCGCCTTCAGCCGCTTGCGGGTCGATACGAATGGCGACGATCCGGAAGCCTGCCTTGTCTTCACCAAGGAATTGGACCGTGAGGGGACGGTCCGCTACGGGGATTACCTGTCCATCACGCCGGACATCACGCCGGTGCTACGCGTTCAGGGGCCTCTCCTGTGTCTTGGCGGCCTGTCTTTCTCCGAAACCTATTCGGTGACCGTCCGGGCCGGCATGCCGTCCCAGTCCGGCGACCGCACTCCCTTTGACGAGACCGTGCGCGTGGAGTTGAAAGACCGCCCGGCGGCCGTGACCTTCGGCGACGGCCTGATTTTGCCGCGGGAGGGCACGGACGGCATTCCCATCACGACCGTGAATGTGGAGACGCTGAAGATCCGGGTCTTGCGCATTGGCGACCGCATCCTGTCCCAATTGCGCGCCGGCATGATCGGCCGCCAGAACCTGCGCGAATGGCGGGCCCGGGAAATCGAGCGGGAAAACGCCGCGCTGGTTTGGTCCGGCGAGATGGACGTGGCCGGAGAGCGCAATGCCACGACCCGAACGATATTTCCCCTGCGCACCGTTCTGCCCAAGGATCGGCGCGGTGCTTATTGGGTCCTTGCCGAGGATGCAAGCGGCCCGGAAACGGGCGATGCCGAGCGGGCTTCCTCCAGCCAATGGGTGCTCGATTCCGACCTTGCCCTGACGAGTTTTTCCGGCGAGGACGGTTTGCGGGTGTTCGTGCGCTCCCTGGCCACGGCCCGGCCCCTGCGCGGCGTCGAGGTGCATCTCGTTGCGCGCAACAATGACATTCTGGGGACGGCCCGAACCGATTCGGAGGGGCAGGTCACCTTCGATCCCGGCCTGTCCCGGGGCGAGGGCGGGCTCCACCCGGTCATGGTGATGGCCTATGCGGACGGGGATTTCATGATCCTCGACCTGCGTCGGCCCGCCTTCGACCTCAGCGACCGGGGCGTGGACGGCCGGCCGGCGGTGAGCGAAACGGACGCCTTTGTCTATCTCGACCGCGGCATCTATCGGCCTGGGGAAACGGTTCAGGTCGTCAGTCTGTTGCGGGACCGGGATGCCATGGCCATTGCCGATGTGCCCCTGACGATCGTCATGCGCCGACCCGACGGCATCGAATATCGCCGTTTGACCGTGAAGGACCAGGCCAGCGGTGCCGTCCATGTGCCGGTCACCCTGTCCCGCTCGGCGCCCCGGGGGCTTTGGAGTGTTCAGGTCTATCTCGACCCGGAGCGTGCGGCGGTCGGCTCGGCGCGATTCGATGTCCAGGATTTCGTGCCGGAGCGCCTCGAAGTGTCCCTGGAGACCGACGCCGCAGTCCTGCGGCCCGGCGATGCCGTTTCGGTCGATGTGACGGCCCGGTATCTTTATGACGCGCCGGGTAAGGATCTGGGCGGAGAAGCCAGCATGCGGATCATTCGTGATCCCCGGCCCTTCCCGGACCATGCGGACTATGATTTCGGCCGGGTGGACGAACCCTTCTCACCCACCCTCGAAACGCTGTCCATGGCGCGCACGGATGCCCAAGGCAAAACCCTTGCCGAGGGCACGATCCAGGATTTTCCCGGCGTGTCCCATCCCCTGCGCGCCGATATCACCGTATCCGTGTTCGAACCCGGCGGACGCACCACCCGCGAACAAATTGCCCTGCCGATCCGGCCCCGTGCGGTCAATCTGGGCATCCGCCCGACGTTCCGCAATCGCGTCGCGCAGACGGACAAGCCGGCCGCCTTCCAGCTTGTCGCCCTCGATCCCCTGGGCGAGCCGATTGCGGCAGAGGCGGTGTCCTGGACCCTGATCCGTGAGGTCGTGAACTATCAATGGTACCAGTCCGGCAATGACTGGCGCTATGAGCGGATCGTCCGGGACCGCCCCGTCGAGGCGGGCAATATCGATCTGGCAGCAGCCTCGCCGGCCCGGCTTGAGGTGGAGGGTCTTGCCTCCGGAGGCTACCGGCTCGAGATTGAGGACAAGGCTTCGGGTGCCCGGTCCAGCATGAGGTTCTGGTCCGGCTGGTATGGCGGCGGAAGCGATCAGCGGCCGGACCGGGTTACGGTGTTGGCCGACAAATCCTCCTACAGCGCCGGCGACACGGCGCGCGTGACCATCCGTCCCCCGATGGCTGGCAAGGCGCTCGTCACCATTGCGGGGTCCCGGGTGTTCGAAACCCGGCTGATCGACCTGCCGGCGGATGGCCTCACCATGGATGTGCCCGTGAAGGGGTCCTGGGGCACCGGGGCTTATGTCCTTGTCAACGCCTATCGGCCCTTGGACGGAGCGGGGTCCATGGCGCCGGTGCGCGCCATCGGCCTTGCGCATCTGGCCCTCGATCAGTCGGCGCGTACCCTCGAAGTCCGCTTCGACCTGCCGGAGCGACTGACGCCCCAGACCGAGATTGAGATCCCCGTCAGCGTGGCCCGGCGTGAGGGCCAGGATGGGCTGAAAAACGCCCATGTCACCCTCGCCGCCGTCGATACCGGCATCCTGAACCTCACGGATTTCGAGCCGCCGGCGCCCGAGCGGCACTATTTTGGCAAGCGGCGCCTTGCGCTTGAGATCCGGGACGACTACGGCCGTTTGATTCGGGGCGCCCGGGGCAGCGTCGGTGCCCTCCGCTCCGGCGGGGACGCAATGGCGGACGCGGGCGGATTGCAGGTCGTGCCCACACGGACGGTGGCGCTGTTCTCAGGCATCGTGTCGCTGGCACCCGACGGCTCGGCGGTGATCCCCGTCACGGTGCCGGATTTCGTCGGTGAGCTGACTCTCATGGCTGTCGCCTTCAGCCCCGAAGCGGTGGGCCATGGCAGCGTGAAAGTGGCCGTGCGCCGGGACGTGGTGGCCGATCTGACCCTGCCGCGCTTCCTCGCCCCCGGAGACCAAGCATCGGCGACCCTCCAGATCAACAATGTGGACGGGCCGGCGGGGTCCTACGCCGCTGACATCTCGACCGGACGGGCCCTGCGGCGCCCGGCGGCTGTCCCTGCGGCGGAACTGGCCATGGGCGAGGAACGCCGGCTGCCCGTCACCCTGTCCGCGACGGCGCCGGGTGTGACCGAGATCGGACTCAAACTGGTCGGGCCCGATGATTTCAGGATCGACCGATCCTGGCCCATCGAAGTGCGGGCGCCGCGCCTGCCCCGCACGACGATCCGCACCGGCGTGCTGGAACCGGGCACCGATCTCGACTACGGTGCGGACGTCTTGGATGGTTTTTATCCGTCTACGGCGGATTTCTCCCTCGCTTTGTCCAGCGTGCCCGCCGTCGATGTCCCCGGCCTCCTGAAGGCCCTTGACCGCTATCCTTATGGCTGTCTGGAGCAGACGACGAGCCGGGCCTTCCCGCTGCTCTATTTCAACGATCTGGCGGCCGAAAGCGGTTTGGCCGAAGACGGGGACCTGCAGACCCGCCTCCAGAATGCCGTGGACAAGGTGCTCGATCTTCAGCGTCCCAATGGTGCCTTCGGGATGTGGACGAGTGCGGGCGGCGAAGCCAATCTGTGGCTCAGTGTTTTCGCGCTCGATTTCCTGACGGCGGCGAAGGCGACGGATCTTGTCGTGCCGACCGATGCGGTCCATCGCGGCCATGCCTGGCTCGCCAATCTGGTGGAGGCCAATTGGCGTGATGCGGAAGCTCGGGCCTATGCGGCCTATGTCCTGGCCAAGGTCGGCAAGGTGCGTATTTCGGACGTGCGCTACCTGTTCGATTCCCAGCGCGGCGATCTGAAATCGGCCATCGGGCTCGGTTTTCTCGGCGGGGCCCTCGATGCCCTGGGAGATCGGGCCCGGGGGCGGATGGCCTTTACGGAGGCCGTGGCGTCGCTCACCGCCGCTGATCCGGATACCTATGAGTCCGAGGCCTATGGCAGCCTGATGCGGGACGTGGAGGCCGTCTCGGCCCTGATCGCCGAAAGCCGCCGCTTCGAAATGCTGCCCCCCCTGATGGCGAAACGCGAGACGTTCCAGGACCGGCTGCAATACGCGACAACCCAGGACCGGGTCTGGATGCTTCTGAACGCCCATTATCTGAGTGAGGCCAAAGCCGCGGCCAGCATCACGGTTGCCGTGGATGGCACCCGAGCCGTGCAGGACCCTGCCCGCATCACCCTGACGCCGGACGCGGACGAACTCCGGCGCGGCGTTTCGGTCCGCAATACGGGCGAAGAAGACCTGTGGTATGTGGCGACGGCCCAGGGCATTCCGAACGACCCCCTGGATCCGGCGGCCGAGGGGCTGCGCCTGCGCAAGCGGATCCTGTCCCTCGACGCCAAGCCCGTGGATCTGGCGACCCTGCGCCAGAGCGAGCGCTACATCGTTCTGATCGCCGGCCGGATGGAAGACTACGGATTTCACGAGATGGCGCTTGTCGATCTTCTCCCGGCGGGCTTTGAGATTGAAACGGTGCTGGATCCGAGCGTCCGCAGCGACAAGGCCTATCGTTGGCTGCCCAAGCTCAGCTACACCCGGATGGCCTCCGCCCGGGATGACCGTTTCGTGGCGTCCTTCACCATCGGCAGCCGCTATCGCCGGTCCCGCCGGGACGACGAGAAGAGGCCGCCCCTGCCGGTCTTTGCCTTTGCCTATGTGGTGCGGGCCATCACGCCGGGCACCTTCGCCCTGCCGGCGGTAAGGATGGAGGACATGTATGCCCCCCGCGTCTTCGCGCGCACTGCGGAAGGCTCGCTGACCATTCTGCCCGCCGGCTCGGGGGGCCGGTCCGAGGCACGGGATGGCGGCGAATAAGGGCCGGGTCCAGACGGCCTGGCAATGGCGGGGGGCGATGCTCCTCGCTGCTGCCGGGCTTCTGGTGGCCGCCATTGTGATCCTTGATCGGCTGTTTCCGCCGCCATTGACCCGGTTCGAGGACCGCTCGCCGCTGGTCCTGGACCGGGACGGGCGGCTCTTGCGCGCCTTTCTCAGCAAGGACGACAAATGGCGCCTCGCGGCGGCGCCCGGCGCGGTCGATGCACGGTATCTGCGCCTCCTCAAGACCTATGAGGACAAGCGCTTCGACACCCATCCCGGGGTCGATCCCCTGGCGGGCGTGCGGGCCTTCGGTCAGTTGATCGCCTCGGGCCGGGTGGTCTCGGGCGCCTCGACCCTGACCATGCAGGCCGCGCGGCTGCTGGAGCCCGGCGTGTCGAGGGGCCTTGGTGGCAAATTGCGCCAGGTGGTCCGGGCCCTGCAACTCGAAGTGCGTTTCACGAAGGATGAAATCCTCGGCGTGTACCTCACCCTCGCGCCGTTCGGCGGCAATCTGGAAGGCGTGCGGGCGGCAAGTCTCGCTTATTTCGGCAAGGAACCGGCGGCCCTGACCCTGGGGCAGGCGGCGCTTCTCGTGGCCCTGCCGCAGTCGCCGGAACGTCAGCGTCCCGACCGTCGGCCGGCGGAGGCAAAGGCGGCCCGCGACAAGGTCCTGGGCCGGCTGCTGGCCGCTGGAGCGATCAGCCGCCGGAGCCATGACGAGGCACGGGGCGAGCCCATGCCGGACCGGCGCCGGGCCTTTCCCTTCCATGCCCCCCGGCTCGCCCGGGACCTGCTGCGGCGCCACGGCCGGGACCGGACGCTGACCACGATGTTGGAGCGGCCCCTCCAGCGGGTGCTGGAGGACCTGGCGATGCGGGAGGCGGCCCGCTTCGACGACGGCGCGAGCCTTGCCGTGATCGTGGTGGAAAACGACAGCCGGGCCGTGCGGGCCTATCTGGGTGGCCATGATTTCCGGGCGCGCGGTGGCCAGATGGATCTGGCCGCCGCCCTGCGTTCGCCGGGATCGGCCCTCAAGCCCTTTGTGTACGCTTTGGCCTTCGACGATCTGATCCTCCACCCGGCGAGCCTGATCGAGGACCGGCGCCGGGCCTTCGGCCATTACGCCCCGCGCAATTTCGACCGCTCTTTCCAGGGCACCGTGAGTGCCCGCATGGCCTTGCAGAGTTCCCTGAACGTGCCGGCCGTGGCCCTTCTGGACAAGGTCGGACCAAACCGTCTTTATACGGTGCTTCGCCGTGCCGGTGCCGCGTTGACCCTGCCGGGCCGGGCCGGCGACGCCCACCTTCCCATTGCTCTGGGCGGGGTCGGCGTGACGCTGCGCGATCTGACCATGCTCTATGCGGGCCTTGCCGCGCACGGACGCGCGGCGCCGCTGCGCTTCCTTGACGGGGATCCGCCGGAAGACGGCCATCCCATCACCGGCGCGGCCGCGGCCTGGTATGTGGCGGATATCCTGCGGGGGGCGCCTTTGCCGGACGGCTGGGGCCAGGCGCGCAATATCGTCCGGGACCGTGCCATTGCCTTCAAGACCGGCACATCCGCCGGATTCCAGGATGCCTGGGCCATGGGCTTCAGCCCGCGCTTCACGGTCGGCGTCTGGGTGGGCCGGGCGGACGGGACCGCGCGCCCGGGCCGGATCGGGCGCAATGCGGCGGCCCCCTTGATGCTCCAGGTCTTCAGCCTGCTGCCCAAGGAGCCCGGGGGGGCCGGTCCCGTGCCGATTGGGGTGATCCGTGCCACATCGCCCGAGGATCTGCCGCCGGCCCTGCGCCGGTTCGGCATTGAGGGCAGGGGGCCGGGGGCGCCGGACCCCTTGCGCGTGCTCTACCCGCCCAGTGGGGCGACGGTGCTCTTCCCGCGAGACGGCATTTTGACCTTCAGTGCCGAAGGCGGCCGGGCGCCCTTGCGCTGGATCGTGAATGGCCGCGTTCTTCCGGCAGGGGAGGGGGGGCTCAAGGACTGGGCCGTCGACGGCGCGGGCTTTGTGGAGCTTTCGGTCCTGGACCGGGACGGCCGCAACGCCCGCTCCACCTTCCGGATCCGCCGCTGAGGGCCCCGCGGTTGTTACCCCCATGGGGGCTTGGTACAAGGCGATAAGCGTCGGCCGCGAGGCCATGCAATCAATGCGGGTTTGGTATTGACCCCGCACAGCTTCAACCCGCGTCATTGCGAGCGAAGCGAAGCAATCCAGACCCATATGCTCCGTGTCCGGTGCTCGGGATTGCGTCGTCGCTGCGCTCCTCACAATGACGATCGAGAATTCTGTCCAGAGGTGATCCGCAC
>JBHJGV010000080.1:0-39441 GCA_050331455.1 Alphaproteobacteria bacterium | reverse complement strand
GGGGGCCGGGGGCGCGGGCGGGTTGGTCCGGCCCCGCAGTGTGGGCGCCCCGGCCTCGCGCGCCGGCCCCGCGGCGAGGTCCAAGCCCATCCGGGCTAAGCCCTCGACCAGCTCGTCGATGACCTGACGGATGACGTGGATGCGCCCGAGTCGCGGGGGGGGGGCCGGGGGGGGGGCGGGGGGGCCCCGCCCCCCCGGCCTGGCCCCCCCGCCCCCCCCCCCCCCCCCCCCCCCCCCCCCCCCCCCCGCGCCAGCGACTGGCCCAATGAAGCGTGCAGCGCAGGTTGAAGACAATCGAAAACCACACCCGTTTTGTGTCGGGTTCACGAGTCACAAGCGGATTTGTGTCAAGAAAATCGCAGAATCCTTGACACAAAACCCAGGCTCCAGGGGTTATCCCAGGAAAGGGCGTGGGGCGAATGGGCGGCCTTTTTTCTTGAAGGCGTGATCGAGCAGGCACGCGAAAACACGGTGAAGGTGTCGGACATCCTTGCGCTTTATGAGCAGATGAAAAGCCAAGTCCGAGAGGTCACCCATTCTCAATATTCCATCGCCATTCTCGATGCCATTTTCGCCAGACCGGTGTTTCTAACGAGCGACATCGCCGAGCGCACCGGGCTGTCGCGCCAGACGGTCATGCCTTTGTTACGGCAGTTGAAGGAGGCCGGTGTCCTCACCACAGTCCGGCCGGCTCAAGGCCGGCGGCCCGCACGTCTTGCCTTTCCGTCACTTTTGAACATGGCGGAGGGCCGCGACGTTTTCTGAGCCGTTTGTGTAAGGCAGGCCCGACACAAATCGCGTTGTGTCAAGGATCTGGCGATTTCCTTGACACAAATGGCGCGCCGCCAATGAGTGGGCATCCGCCACAGCCCTGTTTGGCGGCCCCAGCAAATTCCGCACACCGATTCGCCCGCGAGCGCAATGGCAAACCCTAAATTAACAAAGCGTCGCTCTACTGTCCGTACAGTGTCCATCGAGCGGCCACGATCACGGGAGCGATCAAAGGCCGCCGGCCCGGCACACCATCGACCGGGCAAGGCAAGCGGAGGAACGACCACATGCAGACGGCACACAAAGCCTTCGTGTGGATAAACGCCCCGAAAGGAATGCAACACACTCTGTTTTGTACGGGCCTGTTCCGTATAGGGATGGGGGCTCTTTTCGGTTGCCTCGCATGCATGGTAACCCCGCCGCAGGCCCACGCCATCGACTTCACCATTGGCGAGGTGCAGATCTTCATCGACACGACCGCGTCCTATGGGGTGAGCATGCGGGTCCAGGACGAGGACTGCACCAATGTGGCCCCCGTCAATGGCGGATGCTTTTTCGGCCCGCAGCTGCCCGATTTCGGCAATCCCATTCCGGGGGGCGGCACCAACAGCCTTGGCCTTGCGATACCGGCCGGTGGCCTGCCCACGGGATCGCGCAGCCTCAACACCGATGATGGCACACAAAACTTTGCGGCCGGCGATCTGGTGAACGCTCTCGCCCGGGTCAGCAATGATTTCGAAATCCGATGGGACCGGTTCAGCATCTTTGTGCGCACCTTGGCCTTTTACGATTCCATCTACGACCGGAACGATCTCGATTTCCGGAATCTGAGCCCCGAGGCGCGGGACGATATCGGCAGCGATTTTTGGCTTCTGGACGCCTTCGTGACCGGCCAGTTCGACGTGGGCCCCGTACCCCTGACTCTGCGGGTCGGCAACCAGGCCATCAATTGGGGGGAGAGTCTTTTCATCCGGGGAGGCATCAATTCCTATCTGCCCGTGGATGTCGCCCGCTTGCGCGCGCCCGGATCGGAGGTCAAGGACGGCCTGTTCCCCGTGCCGGCAATCTATGCCTCGGCCGGTGTGCTGCCGGCGGTGGAGATACAGGGGTTCTACCAGTGGAACTTTGTGGAGACCGAAGTCGACCCGGCCCAGTCCTTCTACTCCCAGGCGGATTTCGGCGGCGACGGTGGGCAGTTCATCCTGTTCGGCGGCGCAGACGATCTGGCGACGAGCCCGATTGTCCAGAACCGCTTCCGCGATACCGGACGCCGGGACCAGGCCTGGGGCGTCGGCCTGAGCTACTATGCCGATTGGCTCAATCAAGGGACGGAGCTTCAGTTCTACTATGTGAACTTCACCTCCCATCTGCCCTATCTGACTTTCCAGGCGCCGTCCCTGAATTTCGAGCAGATCTGCGATTCCCTGATCGGCAACCCGAACCCTGCGCTGATCATTCCGGGCGGCTATGACGGTGGGCCGGACTCCTGCAGCAGCGACCCCCTCACCTTCGCGCCGCGCGCCTTCGGCGTTTCCGCCAGTCTCACGCAATACGGCTTTGATTTCCCCGATAATATCGAGCTGATCGGGTTCAGCTTCAACACCCAGCTTTTCGGTACGGCGCTGTCCGGAGAAATGGCTTACTTTCCCGATCTGCCCCTTCAGCTCACGGATTCGGAAATCAATGGCCGGATCATCGACAACGATACGAGTTCCGGTCTGACAGCCGGGGAACTGCTCCGTGCACCCCTTCTGCTTCAGGCCTACACGGAACTGGGCGGGGCAGGCGCGATCCCGGCAGCCCAGGCCGCCATTGCCAGCGAGACAGGCCGGCGCTACGCCGTCGGCCAGTCATCCCGGGGGGTTGGCGACATTTTCGAAGCCTTCGTTCCGGCCGACGCCATCACGGGCCAGCTTTCGACCGTGTCCGTTTTTGCCGGCGCCCATTGGCTGCCCAATTTGCTGGCCGCGGACCAATCCGTCCTCGTCTTGAATGCGGGATTCATGTGGGTTCCCGATCTCCCGGACCTGTCCGAAAGCGTGGTCAATGCGCCGGGTTGCGAGTTGGGCCACCCGGTCCTGACCACCTCGCTCACCCTGTCCAGCGGTACCAGCGCAGCAACGGATCTTCAGTGTGCGAGCCGTTTCTCGGCCGGCTATCGCAGTGTGTTCACAACGACCTACAACAATGTGATCAACACGGCCTGGAGCGTCTCGCCGTCCATCGCCCTGCGCAAGGATGTGACGGGGCGCTCCCCCGGGCCCTACGGCCCCGGCTTCGTCGCCGGTCAGGGATCCCTTTCAACGGGCATCACGGCGGATCTTCAGGATCGTTGGCGGTTCGGCGTTCAGTATCTGAACTTTTTCGGATCTGGCGTGCGTAACGCCCAGAACGACCGGGACACGATATCCGCCTCCATGTCCGTATCCTTCTGACCATCCGGCACCAGACACCGTTTTCCACGTCACCGCATTGCACGAGGGAAGGAGCCTTCCATGGGACCGATCGGCCCAAACTGTCCGAAGCATCGGATTGTGAACCGTCTCTGCGAGGGTGCCTGCGCCGGCATCGGCACGGGTCTGGGCAAGGGTCTGGGCGCGGGCCTGGGCATGGGCCTGTGGCTCTGTGCGATGACCCTGGCCGCCGAAGCGGCCGTCCCGGAGGATGTCGCTGCGCGGCTGGGTGAGGATCTCACCCCCATGGGCAGCGAAAAAGCCGGCAATGCGGACGGTACGATCCCGGCCTGGACCGGAGGCCTGACCGGCATCCCGGACACGGTAAGCTTCGATCCTGAGTCGGAACTTCACCCCAACCCCTTTCCCGAGGACCGGCCCCTGTTCACCATCACACCGGCGAACATGGCCGAGCATGCCGACAAGCTGACCGAGGGCTACACGGCGCTTTTGAAGACCTATCCTGACTATTCCATGCCGGTCTATCCCTCGCGCCGGAGCTGCGCTTATCCCAAGGCGGTCTATGAGGCGAACCGCCGCAATGCCGCGCTCACGGCCCTGACCCCCAACGGAAGCGGCGTGACCGGCGGAACCTTCGGTCTGCCCTTCGCCATTCCCGGCCAGGGCCTGGAGATGGTCTGGAACCAGACCCTGCGCTATCGCGGGTTCAAGCTGACGCGCCAGTTCGCGGCGGCCCCCGTGACCCGGCGGGGCGACTACACGCTTCAGATCGTGCAGGACGAAGCGATCATCCAGTGGTCCGACCCGGGCATTTCCCATACGGATGAGCTGGACAACATCTCGCTCTATTACATCTCCAACACCGTTGCGCCGCCCCGGGCGGCCGGCAATATCCTGCTCGACCACGAGACCATAGACCAGTCCAAGCAGGACCGGGCGGCCTGGCAGTACAGTCCGGGAACGCGGCGGGTACGCCGGGCGCCGAACATCGCCTACGACAATCCGGGCTTCAACAGCGATGCTCTGTCTACAGCGGATGCCTTCGACGGCTTCAACGGCGCGCCGGACCGGTATGACTGGCGCCTGATCGGCAAGCAGGAAAAATACATCGCCTACAACACCTATGATGCCGCCCTGGTGCCGATCGCCGATCTGCTGCAAGCGGGTCACCTGAACCAGAGCCATGTGCGCTATGAGTTGCACCGGGTCTGGGTCATCGAGGCGACCTTGCGGGAGGGGACGCGGCATGTCTACGGCCGGCGGGTCTTCTATATCGACGAGGATGCGACCCAACTCGCCGCTGCCGAGCTTTACGATTCCCGAGGGGAATTGTGGCGGGTCCAGGAGATCCATACGCTGAACTACTACCATGTGCCCCTTTGCGGCTCGGGCGCGGAAGTGGTCTATGATCTGCAAAACGGGCGTTATCTTGCCCTCTCCATGCGCAACGAACAGCCGCCGCTCGACTATTCGGCCGATCATCTTGATGCGGATCGCTATCAGCCGGCCCGGCTGCGCCGCCTGGGCGTGCGGTGACGCGGGGACCGACGAGACGGAAAGGGAATTCCATCATGGGGAACGTGGCGGCGAGCCGGTTGGTCCTGGCAGCGGGGTTGTGGCTCGGACCGCTGCTCGGTGTTGAGGCCCTGGCCGCGCCGGCCGGTTTCGCGGTCAGTGACGAAGCGGGCCTCGCCCGCCCCTCTCCCCTGGCCCCGAAACGCCTCCTGACGGCCATTGCCCGGGCCGGCACGCGGCTCGTCGCCGTGGGCGACCATGGCCATGTGGTGCTGTCGGACGATTTCGGACGCACCTGGCGCCAGGCGACCCGGGTCCCGGCCCGCGTGTTGCTGACCTCGGTGACCTTTGTGGATGGGCGAACGGGCTGGGCCGGCGGGCATGATGCGGTCATTCTGAAAACCGTAGACGGCGGAGAAACCTGGACCCGGCAATATGCCGACCCGGACGCGGAGGCGCCGGTCCTGGCCCTTCATTTCCGCAATGGCTCCCATGGCCTGGCGGTTGGCGCCTTTGCCCTGGCACTGGAGACCGTTGATGGCGGCAATCTCTGGGAGCCGCGCGCGCTCACCCTCGCCGAGGGCACCGAGCCCGAACACGACGGCGCGGTTCCTCGGGATGGCCATTTGAATGCGGTCCTGCCTCTCGGGGACGGCAGACGGCTCATCCCGGCCGAATTCGGCCAGGTCTTCCGCGGTCCGGGCCCCGATGCGCGGCCCGTCTCCGGGGGCCTGGGCTTCAACCGGGCCAATGTGGGCTATGACGGTTCCCTTTGGGGCGGTTTGGTCACGACCACTGGCACGGTCCTGGTTTTTGGTATGCGCGGCACCATCCGACGGTCCAGCGATGGCGGCCAAAGCTGGGTGCCGATCCCAGCCGGCACGCGCAAATCCCTTACCGGGGGCACGGTCCTTCCCGACGGATCAATCATATTGGTCGGATTGGGCGGGACATTGGCGATCAGCCGGAATGACGGGATTGGATTCCAGGCCATTCAGCGGGCTGATCGGAAGGATCTGACCGCCGCGGCCCCCAGCGGCGACGGCGGTCTCGTGGTCACCGGCGATGCAGGCGTCCTGCGTCTCGATCCTTCCCGCGACCTGGCTTTCGGCGGACGGTGAACGCCATCGTCATTTTTGCAAAGTCACATTCACCAACAGCACCTTGATGGTGTCGCCGGCTGCATAAGCGTCGGCAATGGTTTGGAGGCGGCCCGCGAGACGGTCCACATTCACCGTATGGTGGAAATCCACCGCATGCGCCGCGTAAAGGCTTAAGGACCGCAACATGTGATCGCGCAGGCGCGGCAGGCCGGAGCGGACACGGGCCCGCAGCCCCTTGTCGGGAATCTCGAGGCCGATATCGACCATCAGGACCCCTCGGGGCCGTCCCTTGCGGACGACGGCCACCTGAAGCGGCGCCACGCTCATGAAAGCGTCGTCCTGCTCCGGCTTGGCGGCCGCCGCCTCGGCCGGAACCGACCCCCCCAGCAATGTCGCCGCAAGGCAAACGGCTCCAACCGCGCCGCTCAATCGGGACCGGCGCGACGCCTTCCCCGCTGATCGGAAGCAGCGTTGGATGTCACGGTCGCAAGCATGACCACGGCATGGCATTCGGATCCCCCTTCTGGCTCCATGGCTCCCACGGGTGCCGCCGGACCCAATCACGGCGGACGCAATGATCCGCGTTAAGCCTTGCAAATTGCAAGGCATGCTGCGATTTTACGCCCGGGTTCGGCACCGCAATTGTTCAGCGTTCTAAAGCGGGACCGGCCGCACCTGGAATTCGTTATACATCTCAAGGCATTAAGATTTCGCTGCTGCGGTGTACCGCGTTCTGGCACGCCGCTTGCTCCAATGTGAAACGTGGACGTCGCGGCATGCGTATCTTGCCGCGTCACGGACGGGAGCGGTGGTTACCGTTGCGACCCCCTTCACCTCGCTGCCGCTCCCGCTCCGCGTCCACACTGGTTTCTTGGCCAGGGGGGAGCCATTCTGCTGTGTACCGCGGAATGGTCCTGGCACTGCAGGGGTGGCTGGGCGCCGACGACAAGAAAAGCGCCCACACAAGCCGCCGGGGGGCTGGACGCGTTTGGCGGCGCGTTCACGATCCAAGGAAAGGCCTGCCGGATCTTGGGGACCGGCGGGCCTTTTCTTTTTTACGCCGTGCGATCCCGGCGGCCGTCAGATGTCCTGGGCCAGACAGATCAGATAGCCGAAGGGATCCTCGATCCCGAATTCCCGCAATCCGTAAGGCTGATCCTCGGGCCCCCAACGGACGGTGACCTGACCTTTCAGTCGTTGGGCCTCCTCCGTCACATCCGCGACAAAGAGATAAAGAACGCCGGACATGGACGGGCCCGGCCGGCCTTCAAGGGCGCCGGAAAAGAACCACAGGCGCGCCGGCCCATGGGGCAAATCCCGCTGCATCTCCGCCCAGACCGGCGGATGGTCCCCCTCCCTCCAGGATGCGGTACACCGAAACCCTAGATGATCGGTGTAGAACCGGATCGCCCCGGTAACGTCAGGCACATAGAGGCTTGTAACGGTCGCTGACCTTTGCATGTCCGCCCCGCGCTCCCTGTGGTATGATATCCCTTGCCAGACTGACCATAAAAACCTCCAGGATGAGGAGCTCCGCACTATGAGCGATTTCCAGTCCAATGAGCGCCTGCGCTCCCTCATGGAGCAGATGTTCAAGCTGCGCAAGGACATGCGCGACGCCCTGGCCGAGTCCGCCACCCGGGACGTGGAGGACTATCCCTTCACGACGACGGACGGCCCGGTCCGCCTGTCTGACCTGTTCGGCGGCAAGACGGACCTGTTTCTCATTCACAATATGGGCAAGGGCTGCACCTATTGCACCCTGTGGGCGGACGGTTTCAACGGCGTCTATCCCCACCTTGCCGACCGGGCCCGCTTCGTGGTCTCCAGCCCCGACAGCCCGGCGGTGCAGAAGGCCTTTGCGGAAAGCCGCGGCTGGCGCTTCCCCATGGTCAGCCAGGAAGGCACGACCTTCGCGGCGGATCTCGGCTTAGGCGGCGAGGATGAAAACAGCGTCTATCCGGGCGTGTCCGTCTTTCAGCTCAAGGACGGCAAGATCCGCCGTGTGTCCGCCACGCCGTTCGGCCCCGGGGACGAATTCTGCCCCGTGTGGCAGTTCCTGGACCTTCTTCCCGAGGGTGCCAATGGCTGGGAACCGAAAATGACCTATGCCTGACGGTGGCGGTCTCTTAAAGTTTTTATGCCGACTATCCGTGCACCACTTTTGCCTTAATGTGCGAGGAGGCGCCCCGTGTCCCGTCGTCCCCGGGTTTATCTCGCTGGTCCGGATGTCTTTTTTCCCGATGCCGAAGCCATCGGCTGCCGGAAGAAGGCGATCTGCGCCGATGCCGGGCTCGAGGGCTTGTTCCCCCTCGACCATGATATCGACCTGACGGCGGGTCCGCCGCGCGCCGTCGCCCAGGCCATCTTTCTGGCCAACCGGACCCTGATGCAGCGGGCGGACGGCTGCCTGTTCAACCTGACGCCGTTCCGTGGACCCGGCGCAGACCCCGGCACTGTTTGGGAACTTGGCTATCTGCACGGGCTGGACAAGCCTGTCATTGGCTATACCCAAGCGCCTGACCTGTTGGCCGACCGGGTGCGGACAGCCCTCGATCTCGGACGGCCCGAGCCCGGCGGTGTCCTGACGGATCGCGACGGCCTGGTCGTCGAGCAATTCGATTGTGTCGACAATCTGATGATCGACGGGGCGATCGAGGCGTCCGGCGGAGCGCTGCTTCGGGCAGAGCGGTCATCCGCACCCGGTGAAATCGACTTCGATCTGTTCGCGGCGGCGGTGAGCGCCCTCGCCGAACGACTCGCACGGACGATCCATCGCTTGTGAGACGTCACTCCGCAAGAGGGACGGTCACCGTGAATGCGCCGCGCAGGCTGTCCAGCGCAAAGCCCCGTGCCCGATCATTGGGGTAAAGCCGGTCGATCTCGGCGGCGAGGTCCGGGTCGATCTGCGCTCCATGGCAGGTGAGGCACAGGCCACCGGTCATGATCGGCGCCATGGTACGCAGGACCCGCCGGTCGCCGTCGCCCGTTACACGGGTCTCGAACAAATCGCCCGCGGGCCGCCCCTTGGCAAGGGCGTCTTCGAACCGCTCCAGCACACCGCGTTCCCACGCGTCCGGAGCATTGGCGGCGTTACGAATCTTAAGGGCCGTGCGCCCGATCTCCACTCCAGCATCGTCGCCGCTTCGAGCCGCAATGGCTGGGGCTGCCTCCTTGCAAACGCCGATGGCGCTAATTGCGCCGCCCGTCGCGATGGCGTCCAGGAGACGGGCCTTAAGGGCACCCTGGAACGCGGCGATGGCACCACGCGCCCGGTCGCTCGCCGCCCGGATGGCGGCCTGATCCGCGCTCCCATCGCGGCACGCACCTGTTACACCCATGACCAGCAGGGGAACGATGACGCAAAAACGCCGCTTCATGTTCCGGGCCGCCACAGGGACTCATCCTCCGCAGCGAATTCATCGGCTGGAAACCGCCGGGGCGCCGGCCCGACCACAGTCACAGCGCCGTCACGGATTTCCAAGATGGCAAGGCCCCGCTCCGTTCCGCCCTGGGGGATGAAGCGGAAAATGCCGTCGATGCCAATGAAGCCGTCCCGATTGGTCAACCGCGTCTCGGTGAACCGCTCACCCGGATCGCCGCTCGCGAGCACGGCGGCCAGGGTGACGGCGTCATAGCCGAGGCTCGCGATGCGCGGCGGGGAATAGCCATAAGTCGCCTGGAAGCGCTGGGTGAAACCGCTGCGGGCGTCGGGCGGCGGGGCGGCGAACCATCCGCCCTGGAGCGATTGCTCCTTCCACAGACTGGCGTCGTCCCAGAGGCCCGTCCCGAGAAAGCGGACGGACCGGTTATCGATGTCATAATAAGGCAAGGTCGGCGCGAGGCTCCGCAGAGTCGCCCCGCCATCGGGCAGCAGCACGGCCTGGAACGAAACGGGACCCCAGGTCTGCGCTTCCTTCAGACGGGACAGGGCCCGGCGTGCGGCGGCATCCTGGCGGGAGGCGAGGGCCTGGCGCTGTTCCTCCAGCGCGGCCCGGCGGCGCGTATATTCCGCAAGCTGCCGGACCGGCGCCCGGAAATCATCCGCTGACGGCTGATAGGAGACGAGGTGGCGCACCGTGCCGTTGATGGACGACACGTCGTTGCGGAAGGCCGCGGCCACCCGGTCCCCATAGGCGTTTTCGGGGACGAGGGCGGCGAAATCGGTCATGCTCTGTGTGGCGGCGAAGGCCACCACGCGGCGGATCTCTTCCTCGACCTGGAAGCTGAGCAGATGGATTCCCGAGCCGGCGACCGTCCGGTCTGAGGAAAACGCCACGATGGGAACGGACCGGCGCTGAGCCGTTCCGGCAATAGCGGACACGGACGATGCGAAGAGGGGCCCCAGGATCAATTCGGCGCCGTCGTTGATGGCGGCCTCGGCGGCGGCCAGGGCACCGGACGGCGTGCCCTTCGTGTCCTTCGGCAGGAGCAACAGATCTTCGCTCTGGACCTCGAACAGGCCAAGCTGGGCTGCATTTTTGAGGGCTTCGGCGACGCGCTGCACGCTCGGATCCTCGGCGCCGAAGGGCAGCAAAAGCGCGACGCGAATGGGCGTGCGTCCATTCATATGCCGTGGACGGACGAAGCCCGGCTGCTCCTGCCAGCCAGGATCGCTGGGCGCGGCGAGGCGGGCCGGCCCTTCGGCCACCGGGCGCTGACGCGGAACATAGGGATCGGGATCGCCGCGGGTCGAGCCGCAGGCGGCAAGCCCTGCCAGAAGAAAGGCGAGGGCCGCAAGGCGAACAGAGCCGCCAAGGCCCGTTTGCCGCTTTCCAGCCGGCGCTCCATCGGTCAAAGTCCGCGGGTCGGCCCCGGTGCCGTGACATCCATCGGTCATGTTCCACCCCTCCCGTGCGCCGCACTCGCGGTGTTTCGGTTCCCACCCTGCTTCGGCTCAAAGGAAATCGCCGTCCTGAATGCAGTCATCCAAGAAAAGCATGCCGGTCAAGGCTTCGGACTGTGGCAGCCGATCCGTCGAGAACGGATCGCCCCCCTCACCGGCGACGCCAGACCCTAGCCGCGCCTCCTGGCGAAGTAAACTTGCCGCGCGCGCTCCCAGGGGCCGGGCGCCGGCACCCGGGCTGCATGTCGTGGCCACGCCCATCGGCCATGCCGACGACATTACCTTGCGGGCCCTCGACACGCTTGAAGCCGCTGATCTGATCGTGTGCGAGGATACACGGGTCACGGGTCGCCTGCTGTCTCTTTTCAGCATTGCCTGTCCATTGCAGGCGTATCATGACCACAACGCGGCCAAGGTGCGGCCCCGCATCCTGGAGGCCCTGGCCGGCGGGGCCGTCGTGGCCCTGGTCAGCGATGCGGGCACGCCGCTGATTTCGGATCCCGGGTACAAGCTCGTGTCGGAGGCCGTCGCTGCGGGCCATGCCGTCCATCCCATTCCGGGCGCGTCGGCCACGCTGGCCGCCCTGTCCGTCGGCGGATTGCCCACCGACCGGTTTTTCTTCGCCGGTTTTCTGCCCGTGAAGGCGGGCGCGCGGCGCAGCACCCTCAAAGACCTTGCCGCGATCCCCTCAACCTTGGTTTTTTTCGAGACCGGCGCGCGCCTCGCCGCATCCCTTGAGGCCATGGCCGATGTGCTCGGACCGCGCCCCGCGGCCGTGGCGCGGGAGTTGACCAAGACCTTCGAAGACGTGCGCCGTGGCTCCCTGCCGGATCTCGCCCGTGCCGTCGTGGAGACACCGCCCAAGGGCGAAATCGTGGTGCTGGTCGGTCCGCCGGATGCGGACACGGCCGCGGGTCTTCCCGATGACGCGGCCCTCGACGCCGCCCTCAAGAGCGCGCTTCGGGAAATGCCCTTGAAGGGCGCCGTTGCGGCGGTCACTGCGGATCTTGGGCTGCCCCGGCGCACGGTCTATCAGCGCGCCCTCACCCTTCGTCCTGGGCTGGACAAGGACGGGGACGAGGACGGGGACGGGGACGCAGGTGAGGGACCATGAGCCGGTTCGCAGCCCCCCATCGTCGCCGGGACCGGGGTCTTGCGGCCTGGCGCCGAGGACACGGGGCGGAAACCTTCGCTGCGCTTTTTTTGATGCTCAAGGGCTACCGGATCCTGGCTCGGCGGCTCGTCACGCCCCGGGGCGAGATCGATCTCGTGGCCCGCCGCGGCCGGCTGATCGTGTTTGTCGAGGTCAAGGCTCGGCCCACGCTCGAGCAGGCCCTCGGGGCGCTGACGCCCTCGGTCTGCCGGCGCCTCTCCCGGGCCGCCTACGCGGCGGTCGCCCAACACGCCCATTGGGGCGACGCTGCCAAGCGCCTCGATGCCATCGCCATTGTGCCCGGTCGCTGGCCGGTCCACCGGCGCAATCTGATCGTGGACGATCCGTGGGGCCGCGTGTGAGCGGCGGTGGTTGACCCGACCCGTGCCGTCGGTATGTAACCGGCACCCGGGGTCCACCCTATCGGCGGCACCGTCATGGAACGGGGCGCTGTGCGTTCGAGAATGAGGTGATGTGTTGGTCCAGCGAAACGAGCTGTTCGACGTGCTGCGGGAACAGGGGGGACGGGGCGATCAGGAGATCGACCTGACCGAAGCCGCCCTCCTGCTGGGGGCGCTCGACTTTCCAGACCTCGACCTTGAACCATACCGGGCCCATGCCGACGCGATCGCCAGGGATCTGGCCGATGTGGCCGCGGACGCCCATGAACCGGCGGAACAGGCCCGCCGCCTGTCCATGGTCCTGGCCGAGACCTATGGCTATGACGGGGACCAGCTCACCTTCGACGATCCGTACAATGCCAACCTTGTCTCCGTGATCGACCGGCGCCGCGGCCTGCCCGTGACCCTTGGCATTCTTTACCTGCATGCCGGGCGCCATGCGGGCTGGCCGGTGTCGGGGCTCAATTTCCCTGGCCATTTCCTGGTCTGTGTCGGCGAAGGCGACCACATCGTCGTCCTCGACCCCTTCCACAGCGGCCGCCTGCTGACCGAGCATGAACTGAACGGCTATCTCCAGCGGGTCAAGGGAGCGGGCGCCCAGGTGACGCCCCAGGATCTCGGCATGATGTCGAACCGGGCGGTGCTCATTCGCCTGCTGAACAACATCAAGGAACGGGCCCTCAAGGCCGAGGATCACGCCCGGGCCCTCGAAATCGCGGAGCGGCTCGTGGTCATCGCACCGCGCCATGCACCGATCCTCTATGACTTCGCCATGCTGAACGCCCGGGCCGGGCATCTGGCGCTGGCCCTCGACACCCTTCACAACGCGGCGCACTATGCGCCGGATGATGCCTTTCGCCGCAAGGCCATGACGAGCTTCGACACGGTCAAACGGCGGCTGAACTGACGGCGCGGCCCGGGTGATTTCCGGCGATCGATGGCGCCGCACCGACCCGCGGAGACAACGCCCATGTCCCTGACCGTCGCCCTTCAGATGGATCCGGTTGAGAGCCTGGAGATCGAAGGCGATTCCACCTTCCGTCTGGGCCTCGAGGCCCAGGCCCGGGGGCACCGCCTGTTCTATTACACGCCCGAACGCCTCGCCCTGTATGGCCGCACCGTGACCGCGCCCCTAATCCCCCTGGAGCTGCGCGACCGGCCCGGCGACCATTTCACGGCCGGCGATCCGCAGCTGACGGATCTTTCCCAGGTCGATGTGGTGCTGATGCGCCAGGACCCGCCCTTCGACATGGCCTATATCACGGCCACATTCATGCTGGAGCACATTCACCCCGGCACCCTCGTGGTCAACGATCCCGTCAGCGTGCGAAACGCCCCGGAAAAACTGTTCGTCACCCAGTTTCCGGACCTCATGCCGCCGACCCTGATCACCCGAAACGAGGATGCCCTGAAAAGTTTTCGGGCGGACTATAAGGACATCATCGTCAAGCCCCTGTTCGGCAATGGCGGCGCGGGCGTCTTCCGTCTTCGCGCCGATGACGAGAACATGGGGTCCCTCGTCGAGATGTTCATGGCCATGGACCGCAGCCCCCTCATCGCCCAGGCCTATCTGCCGGCCGTGCGCCAGGGAGACAAGCGCATCATCCTGGTTGATGGGGAGCCCGTGGGCGCGATCAACCGGGTGCCGGGCGAGGGCGAAGTGCGAGCCAATTTCCACGCCGGGGGCACTGGCCAGCAGACAACGCTTACCGCCCGGGAACAGGAAATCTGTGCCCGGATCGGTCCGGCGCTGCGCCACCGGGGGCTGATCTTTGTGGGGATCGACGTGATCGGCGATTACATGACCGAGATCAACGTCACCTCGCCCACGGGCCTGCGCCATATCGAACGCATGGACGGCACCAATATTGCCGCGAAGATCTGGGACGCCATCGAAGCGAAGGTCTCGGCGGGCGCATGACTCTGGCCCGCGTCCATACGGTGGCCTTTGTCGGGGTCGAGGCGCGCCATGTGGATGTGCAGGTGCACATGGCCAATGGCGTGCCGGCCTTCGCGGTCGTGGGCCTGCCGGACAAGGCCGTGGCGGAAAGCCGGGAACGGGTGCGCTCGGCCCTTTCGGCCATGGGGCTCGGCCTGCCGCCCCAGCGCATCACGGTCAATCTGGCGCCCGCGGATCTGCCGAAGGAGGGCAGCCATTACGACCTGCCCATCGCCCTCGGCCTGCTCGGCGCCATGGGCGTTCTGCCAACGGATGAATTGGCCGGTTACACTGCCCTCGGCGAAATGGCCCTCGACGGATCGATCCTGCCGGTCGCGGGTGCCCTGCCGGCGGCCCTCGCTGCCTCGGCCGCCGACCGAGACCTGATCTGCCCTGAGACGTGCGGACCGGAAGCGGCCTGGGCCGGGCGCATCAAGGTGCTCGCCCCGCCGACGCTTCTGGCGCTGGTGAACCATTTCAAGGGCACCCAGGTGCTGACCCCGCCCGAGCCCCAGGCCGCGGGACCCGAGCCCGACGCCCCGGATTTTGCGGATGTGAAGGGCCAGGAGACCGCCAAGCGTGCCGCCGAGATCGCCGCGGCCGGCGGGCACAATCTGCTGCTGTGCGGGCCGCCCGGGTCCGGCAAGAGCATGATCGCGGCCCGCCTGCCGGGCATCCTGCCGCCCCTCGATGCGGAGGAGGCCCTTGAGGTCAGCCTGATCGCCTCCCTTGCCGGGCTGCTGCCGGAGGGCAAGATCGGGCGTACACGCCCCTTCCGCACGCCCCATCATTCGGCCAGCATGGCGGCACTGGTGGGCGGCGGGCGCCAGGCCAAGCCCGGCGAAGTCACCCTGGCCCATCGGGGCGTTCTGTTCCTGGACGAATTGCCGGAGTTTTCCCGCCCGGTGCTCGATTCCTTGCGTCAACCCATCGAGACGGGCGAAGTCGTTGTCGCACGCGCCAACGCCCATATCCGCTATCCGGCCCGTTTCCAGCTTATCGCAGCCATGAACCCGTGCCGCTGCGGTCATCTGGGCAATGCGGAGCTGGCCTGCACCAAGGCGCCGCGCTGCGCGGCCGATTATCAGGCCCGGCTGTCGGGTCCCTTGCTCGACCGCATCGATCTCACCCTTGACGTGCCTCCGGTGACGGTGGCGGACCTTGCCCTGCCGGCCGCGTCCGAAGGGTCGCACAGCATCGCCGGCCGGGTGGCGGCGGCCCGGGCGCACCAGTCGGCCCGCAGCGGCCCTGACGGGCAGCCCCGGCTCAACAGCGTGCTTGAGGGAAAGGCCCTGGAAGCGGTGGCCACGCCGGATGCGGACGGTCAGGCCCTCCTGGCGGATGCCGCCGCCAGCCTGGATCTTACAGCCCGGGGCTATCACCGGGTGTTGAGGGTGGCGCGCACCATTGCCGACCTCGCGGGCAGCGACCGGGTCGGGCGCATCCACATCGCCGAGGCCCTGAGCTATCGGCGCGCGCCGGTCCGGTCCGATCAGGCCGCCCGCTCCGCGGCCTCCTGATCGTCCGTATCAAAATGATACAAGACCGCCCTCTTTTTTAACGGGGCCGGCCCGTCTACCCTCCCGGTAATGATTCTTCAGGCGCCGGAGCTTAGCCTCCCGGCGCGAGACCAGCCACGCACGCGAGCGCCGTGCCGATCATGAAGGGAAAAGCCGCGCGATGGGTCCGCCAGCGATGACGGCCGCCGCCGTTTTCTTGTCAACCCTGATCCGGTCGCCGATCCTGATCTGGGGGAGCCTTGGTGCTCTGCTCATGATGGCGGGCATCGCCGGCGCCTGGGCGATCACGCGCACGCGCCGGCGCCTCAAGAGGCTTGAACAGCAGGCGGAGGAACTCGGGCGCGCCAAGGCCGACCTCGCCGAGGCGGTTTCCTCGCTCAACCGGACCAACGCGGATCTGCGGCAATCGGAAGCCCGCTATCGCGGGTTGATGGACGGCCATGGTGACGTGTTGCTGCGAAAAGCACCCGACGGCCGCCTCACCTTCGTCAACGACATATACTGCGCCACCTTCGGCGTGGAGCGCAGCGCCGTGCTTGGCTCGGCCTTCCACCCGCCCCTTCATCCGGACAAGGGCGGCTCCATGCTCGGCACCCTGGGCGGGGGCGGCGCCGGTCCCTTGCGGGTGCGCTATGACCAGCACCTGAAGACCGTGGATGGCTGGCGCTGGTTTGCCTGGGAGGATTTCCCCGTGCGCGACGGCGAAGGCCGTCTCCTGGAAATCCAGAGCATGGGCCGGGATATCACGGACCGCAAAGAGGCCGAGGACGCGCTGACCCGGGCCCGGGACATGGCCGAGGATGCCAGCCGCTCCAAATCCCTGTTCCTGGCCACCATGAGCCATGAAATCCGCACCCCCATGAACGGTATTCTGGGCATGACGGGCCTGCTTCTCGGCGGGCCGCTGACCCCGACCCAGAGACACTATGCCCAGATCGTCCAGGAAAGCGGCGAAGCTCTCCTGACCCTGATCAACGACATCCTGGACTATTCCAAAATCGAGGCCGGGGCCATGGCACTCGAGGAGGGCCCCTTCGATCCGGCGACCACGGTTGAAGGGGTGTGCGAACTCCTGGCGACCCGGGCCCATGGCAAGGGGATCAGTCTCGCCATGGTGATGTCCCCGGCTCTGCCTGGCGTGATGATCGGCGACGAGGCCCGGTTCCGCCAGGTCCTGCTCAATCTGACCGGCAACGCCGTCAAGTTCACCGATCAGGGCGGCGTCAAAGTCACCCTCGGGGTCGCCGCGGGGGCAATTCGGGTGGAGATCGCCGATACGGGCATCGGCATCGAGAAAGATGCGCAGACACGGATTTTCGATCTGTTCGCCCAGGCCGACTCCAGTCATGCGCGAAAATTCGGCGGCACCGGCCTGGGCCTCGCCATCTCCAAACGGATCGTCGAGGCCATGGGCGGCACAATCGGCGTCGACAGCACGCCGGGCGAAGGCAGCACATTCTGGTTCACAGCCGCCCTGATGCCCGACAGGGACGACCGCGCGGATGACGGGTCGGTGCCGGCGTATCGGGGCGGCGGTGAGCACCGGCAAGCACCGCTCGAAGGATTCGACGTTTTGGTCTTTTCCGCCTGTCCCGTGCGCGGATCGGCCCTCGCCGAACAGATCCGGCTCGATGGGGGGCATGCCCGGCTGGCCGGACTGGCCGATATGGCCGCAACGGAGGAGCTGGCCGTCGCCGGCGGATACTCCGCCGTCATTGCGGATATGGACGGCGTGGATCCGTCGGTCCTGCGCCGCCTTCCGGCCTGCGCTCAAAGCCGGTTCATCCGGGTCTTGACCATCGAGCAGCGCGATCTCCTGCCCTCCATTGCCCGGCATGGCTTCGACGGCCACCTGATGCGGCCCATCCGGCGGGCCCATCTGCATGCGGCGCTGCGGGCCGAGGCCATCCCGTTGCCGCAGACCGGGAGCCCGGTGCCGGTCCCACAAACGGCATCGGCCTCATCCTCCCAGCGGCCCGAACCGGACCCCGCGTCCCCGACACCCGCACCGAACGTGACCGCCGACCAGGACGGGGGGCTCGACATTCTTCTGGCCGAGGACAACGAGATCAACGCCATCCTGGCCCAGTCCCTTCTGAAAAAAGCCGGGCACCGCGTGCGCCGGGTTTGTACCGGAGCGGATGTTCTGCCGGCGCTGGACTCTGATCGGCCGGACCTCGTGCTCATGGACATCCATATGCCGGGGACGGATGGTCTGGAAGCGACCCGGGGCCTGCGCGCCGATCCGCGCTTTACCGAATTGCCCGTGATCGCGCTCACGGCCAATGCCATGCCCGAAGACCGCACGACCTGCCTGGAAGCGGGCATGAACGATTTCCTCACAAAGCCCATGACGCCCGAAGCGCTTTATGAGACCATCCATAAATGGGCCGGTGGAAAAAAGCGCAAGCCGTGAGGACCGATGCCCGGACGGCGCAGTCCCGGCACCGCCCCCCCAGAAAGCCGACGGACGTCCTGGGGCCGGGGCCCCCACTGGCCCCGCGGCGATCACGCCCGCCCTGCCGGAACACCTTAGCGTCAATTGCGCATTGCCGCCGGGCCACTTAGATTTCAGAACCGCTGAGACCACGACCGGTCAGCCCATCACTGCTTTGCCCTGGGCCGCTTGGCTGAGGGGCATCGGGGCACCGTCCGGCGGTTTCGCTCCTTGGCCTTTGAAGGCGGGCGAAACGCCGGAGAATTGAAAAGAGGGCCACGGGTTTGGACGAACCGTCCCAGCAGGATACCGGACCAGCAGATCCTCGCTCGCTGGCCCGCTCACCGGCCGAGCCCGCGCGACCCAACGCGGCGCAACAAGATGGCGAGCGGCCAGAAAACGAGCGGCCGCGGGCGAGCGGCGATGTCCTGGCGAGCGCCGGCCCCCTGGAGGTCCGCATCGCCACGGACCGGGCCGATATCGAGGCGTCACAGGCGCTGCGCTACCAGGTCTTCTACCAGGAGATGTCGGCCCAACCGTCGCTTGAAATGTCTGCCCTCCGGCGCGACTTCGACGATTTCGACAAAATCTGCGATCACCTGCTTGTGTTCGACACGGCGGCGCCGGCCCGGCCCGATGGCGGCGCCCAGGTTGTGGGGACCTATCGCCTGCTGCGCCAGGACGTGGCCGACCGCCATGGCGGCTTTTACACGGCCGCCGAATTCGACATCACGCCGTTCCAGGCACGCATGCACCAGGGCACGCGGTTTCTGGAACTCGGCCGCTCGTGCACCCACAAAAAATACCGGACCAAGCCGACCATCGAGTTGCTCTGGCGCGGGATCATGGCCTATGTGGCCCGCTACGGCCTTGACGTGATGTTCGGCTGCGCGTCCATCGAAGGGACGGATCCGGACCGCCTCGCTGAGCCTTTATCCTTTCTCTACCATGAATATCTTGCTCCGGAGGACTGGCGCGTCCGCGCGCTTGATGATCAGTTTGTGGACATGCATCGCTTGCCGCCCGAGGGCGTGAACATCCGTGCCGCGCTCCGGGCGCTTCCGCCCTTGATCAAGGGCTATATCCGGGCCGGCGCCTATATTGGGGACGGGGCCGTGGTGGACCGACAGTTCGGCACCACCGATGTGCTGATCATCTTTCCGGTCTCGGAAATCAACGACCGCTATTTCTCCCGCTTCGCCGGCGAAGGCGCAGGTCGCGAGGGACAACCGTCCGAGGACTGAGCGACGATTTGAATGGCTGAACATTTTGTTGTAGGGCCGCCGACGAAAGAATGAGCCATACAAACTTTGAATGAGCGCTTTGCTACAACCGAATTCCAAGTTAAATCCATTATTGGCCGACTTACAAAGAACTGATCTTGGGCAACTGAACCGATGGGTCGAGATTGCCGCGGCTGGGCACGTGATTGATTTCGAGGCGGATGCCGTCGGGGTCTTCGAAGAGCAGCGAATAGTATCCGAAGGCCCACGGACCGTCCTCAGGCGCGTGGACCAGCCGCCCACCCAACGCATTGAGCCGGCCCTGGAAGATGGTGTAGAGCGCGTCGACATCGCTCCGTGACCGGGCGCGAAAGCACAGATGGTGCAGGCCGGGGCGGCGCTGGTCGAATGGCTCGTCCAGGACGTCCGGGCCGGCGGGCGTCAAAGCGATCCCCGTCCGTGCACCGATGGCATAGAACGTGTCCGGACCGTCATACTGGACGGTCATGCCGAAACTCTCGACCAGCAAGGCTCTGTAGAACGCCTTGGCGCGGGGCAGGTCGCGTACGCTGAGCTGAATATGGGCGATGCCATTGACCGATACCGGGAGACCCGGCTGTTGCGCGGCCGCTTGCGCCGCCTGCGCCATGGCCCGCCGGTGTCCGGCCGCGGCGCCGCAGACAAACGCTACCGGCACGGCGAGCAGGAACACATTGGCATTGCGTCCCGAGACGGCCAGCATGGCGTCGACGCTGTCCACATAACCGGCCGCGAACAGATAAAGCGCGCCGAAAAAGCCCGAGGTGGCCGCAAGGCCAATGCCCCACAGGGGGTAGGACACGGCCGGTGTCGCCGTGACCCGCCGCGTCCCGAGGACAAAGCCGCCGACCAGGGCGATCACGGTCGTGCAGATCGTCCAGGCTGGACTGTCCGTGTAGCCCATGATCGCCGTCAGGATGGCAAGCGCGACCGTGTCCGTCAGGGTCAGGCCCGCCAGGACCAGGGTAGAGCTGTGCTGTCGGAGCAGGGCATCCACGGCCAGGCGCCTCACCCTTCCGCAATGCGTTTTTGGCCGCTGCCGAGATCGAGGGCGGCCATGGCCGCCGTATTGAGGATGTCGTTCACGGTGGCGCCGATCTGGACGATCTGCACGGGCTTTTCGAGGCCCACAAGGAATGGTCCGAGCACGGTGCATCCACCCAGTTCCTGGAGCATGGTGGAGCTGATCATGGCCGAGTGGGTTGCAGGCATGACAAGCACATTGGCCGGGCCCGACAGGCGCGCGAAGGGATAAAGCGCAAGGCCTTCGGCGTTGAGGGCGATCGCAGGGGTCATCTCGCCGTCATACTCAAAATCCACCTGGCGCTCGTCGAGCACCCGGACCGCGTCGCGCATATCCGTGGAGCGCGGCCCCGCCGGATGGCCGAAGGTGGAGGACGAGAGCACCGCCACCCGCGGCGTGTAACCGAACTGGCGGGCCGTGCGCGCGACCTGGATGGTGATGTCCGCGAGTTCATCCGGTGTCGGCATTTCCGTCACGCTGGTGTCGGCGACGAAAATCGTCCGCCCACGGGCCAAAATGATAGACATGCCAATCAGGCGCTGGCGCGGCATGGGATCGACCACCTGGCGGATGTCGGCAAAGGCGGTGGCATAGCGCCGGGTCACGCCCGTCACCATGGCATCGGCGTCGCCATAGGCCACCATGGCCGCGCCGAAGACATTGCGGTCATTGTTGACCAGGCGCTGGATGTCCCGCTGCAGGTGCCCGCGCCGCTGGAGACGCTCATAAAGGCGTTCGATATAACGCGGCGCCTTGTCGAAACTGCGGGCATTGCGGACTTCGAACGCGATCTCCGGAGAGATCCCGAGGGCCTCGCGGTTGGCCGTGATCACATCGTCCCGTCCCACCAGGATCGCCCGGCCGAGGCCCGCCTCCTGATAGGCCACCGCGGCCCGGATCACCATGGCCTCCTCGCCCTCGGCGAAAACCATGTCTTTCGGGGCGCCGCGGACCTGCTCCATGATGGCGTTGAGGAACGTGGCCGTGGGATCGAGCCGGGCCGACAGGGCCATCCGATACTGGCGGAAATCCCGGATGGGGCGCCGGGCCACGCCGCTGTCCATGGCCGCTTTGGCCACCGCGGGCGGCACATGGCTGATGAGGCGCGGATCGAAAGGTGCCGGAATGATATAGTCGGGTCCATAGGTCAACCGCCGGCCACGATAGGCCCGGGCCACCTCGTCCGGCACGTCGGAGCGGGCGAGATCCGCGAGGGCCTCGACGGCGGCAATCTTCATGGCGTCGTTGATCCGTGTCGCGCGCACATCGAGGGCGCCCCGGAAGATATAGGGAAAGCCGAGGACGTTATTGACCTGGTTCGGATAGTCCGAGCGCCCCGTGGCCATGATGGCGTCGGGCCGGATCTCGGCCACTTCCTCCGGCATGATTTCCGGGTCCGGATTGGCCATGGCGAAGATGATCGGCTTGTCCGCCATGCTGATGGCCATTTCCCGGGTCACGGCGCCTTTCACGGACAGGCCGATAAAAATGTCCGAGCCGTCCATGGCCTCCTCAAGGGTCCGGGCGGACGTATCGACGGCGTGGGCCGATTTCCACTGGTTCATGCCCTCGGTGCGGCCCTGATAGATGACGCCTTTGGAGTCGCACAAAATGGCGTTGCCGTGGGGCAGACCCATGGCCTTCAGCAACTCCAGCACGGCGATGCCGGCCGCCCCCGCGCCGTTCACCACCACCGTGCTTTCCTTGATGGACCGGCGCGTCAGATCGAGCGCGTTCAGAATCCCTGCGGCGGAGATGATCGCCGTGCCGTGCTGGTCATCATGGAAGACGGGGATATCCATCTGCTCGCGCAGCCGGTCCTCGATGACGAAACATTCCGGGGCCTTGATGTCCTCCAGATTGACGCCGCCAAAGGACGGGCCCAGCAGGGCCACCGCATCGATGAACCGGTCCACATCGTCCGTGTCGACCTCGAGATCGATGGAGTCGACATCGGCGAAGCGCTTGAACAGCACCGCCTTCCCTTCCATCACCGGCTTGGACGCAAGCGCCCCCAGATTGCCGAGACCCAGGATCGCCGTGCCGTTCGAAATCACGGCCACCATGTTGCCGCGGGTCGTGTAGTCGAAGGCCTTTTCCGGTTCTTCGGCAATGGCCTGCACGGGCACTGCCACGCCCGGCGAATAGGCGAGGCTGAGATCGCGCTGGGTCGCCATCGGCTTGGTGGCCGTGATCTCGAGCTTGCCGGGCTTGCCGGTGTTGTGGAAGGCAAGGGCCTCGTCTTCCGTGAAGGTCATGCGGTCGCGATTCATGGGCTGGTCTCGTATGTTCGGCTCTGGGCGGTCGGCGTGGGGCGGTGGCGGCGGTCGGATCATCAATCGGGCATGGGAACTCGGGATGGATGGCCTTGGGGGCCTCGATTTGGATGGGTCGGAGGCGCCGCGCGAGGCGCCCGGACCGCATATGAAGGACCCGGCTTGAGGATCAAAGGCGCATGCGCGGCCCGAATCCACTGGAACGAGACATCACTTTGGGCCAGCCTGTGGGCTTTGGCCAGATGCTTTCCTGCCCATTGTGGAGCCCATGGGGCCCTTTACGGCCGGCAGGCACGCCGGCACCTTGCCCGGGGCGTCCATTTCGGTTTTATCTCACCGCCCGCCCATGGCGCCCGCCGCGCTCTTCTCCTTGTCGCCCGGAACCGGCCCGCCCGAAAATCCCGACCGTTCGCAAGAAGGATCACCGCCCATGTCCGAGTCCCCGTCCGCCGCAGAACCCTCCGCGGGCCTGCCCCCATCGGGGGCGGACCGGATGGCGGGTTCTGCGGACAAGGGTACGGCGACGGCCCGGGCCGCAGCGGCCGCCACGCCCATGATGGCCCAATATTGGGAAATCAAATCAGCGCACCCGGACTATCTGCTGTTTTTCCGCATGGGTGATTTCTACGAGCTGTTCTTCGAGGACGCGGAGAAGGCTGCGGAAACGCTCGCCATCACTCTGACCAAACGGGGCAAGCACCAGGGCGAGGAAATTCCCATGTGCGGCGTGCCCGTCCATTCGGCCGAGACCTATCTGGAGCAACTTATCCGGGCCGGATTCAAGGTGGCCGTCTGCGAACAGATGGAAGACCCGGCCGAAGCCAAGAAACGGGGGCCTAAAACGCCGGTGCGCCGAGAGGTCATCCGCCTCGTGACCGCCGGCACACTGACCGAAGACACCCTGCTTGATGCACGGACCCACAACTATCTGTGTGCGGTAAACGCCTCGGCGGGTCGAAGTGCCCCCGGCACGGGCTGGGGCATGGCCTGGCTCGACATCTCCACCGGCGATTTCGCCGTCATGGAGCTGGGGCGAGAGGATCTCGGCGCCCAGATCGCGCGGCTGGATCCCCAGGAAGTGCTGGTGCCGGACCGTGTGCTCAGCGATGAGGCCATGGCAGATCTCGCCAGCCTCCTGGGCACCCGCGCCACGCCCCTGCCCGCGATCCGCTTCCAGGCGGACGCGGGTGCCCTGCGCCTGAAGGAAATGTTCGAGGTCGCCGTCCTGGACGGCTTTGGGGCCTTCAGTCGGGCCGAACTCGCCGCCGCCGGCGCCCTGGTTGATTATGTGGCCCTGACCCAGAAAGGCCATCTGCCGGCCCTCAAGGCACCGCGGCGGGACAGCCCCGGCCATGCCATGGCCCTCGACAGCGCGACCCGGGCCAATCTGGAACTCGTGCGTACCCTGTCCGGCGAGCGCACGGGCAGCCTTTTGTCCGTGCTCGACCGGACCGTGACGGGACCGGGGGCCCGGGAACTCGCCCGCCGCCTCTCCAGCCCCCTCACCGATCCCGTCGTCATCAATCGCCGGCTCGACGCGGTCTCGTTCTTCGTGGACGGACCGGATCTGCGCGGCGCCGTGCGGGACATCCTCAAGCGCACGCCGGATCTCGCCCGCGCCCTCGCGCGCCTCACCGTGGGCCGCGGCGGTCCCCGCGATCTGGCAGCCATTCGGGATGGGCTGGCCGCGGCCGGCGATCTGCATGACCGGCTGGAGGCGACGCCCGTACCCCTGTCGGGCCTGGGCGAGGAGATCGCCGATCATGTGGTGGCGCTCGGCACCTGGCACCGGGAACTCGTTGGCATGCTGACGGCAGCCCTGGGCGAGGATCTGCCCGTGGCGACCCGCGACGGCGGCTTTATCGCCAAGGGCTATCACGATGGGCTGGAGGACGCCCGCAGCCTGCGGGACGAGAGCCGCCGCATCATTGCGGGCCTCCAGGAGCGCTACCAGAAACAGGCGGGCGTCAAATCCCTCAAGGTCAAGCAGAACAACGTGCTTGGCTATTTCATCGAAGTGCCGGACAAGGCCGGCGAGGCTATGATGCGCCCGCCCCTGTCGGAGACATTCATTCACCGGCAGACCACCGCCAGCGCCCTGCGCTTCACCACCATCGATCTGTCCGACCTCGAAGCACGCATCAAGGCCGCCGGCCAGGATGCGCTCGCCATCGAGATGGAAATCTTCAACGCCCTTCTGGAGGAAGTCTGCGGCGCGGCCCCGCGCATCGGCGCCGTGGCCACGGCGCTCGCAGCCCTCGACGTGGCCGTGGGTCTTTCGGTTCTCGCGGAGGAACAGCGCTATGTCCGCCCCCTGATCGACGACGGCCGGGCGTTCGACATCGAAGGCGGTCGTCATCCGGTGGTCGAGGCGGCCCTCGCCCGCGCCTCCGCCAATCCCTTCATCGCCAATGACTGCGATCTGTCCGCGGAGGGACCGGATGGGCGGGCGGGGCGCCGGCTGTGGCTGGTCACGGGTCCCAACATGGCCGGCAAATCCACCTTTTTGCGCCAGAATGCCCTCATCGCAATCATGGCCCAGATGGGGGGCTTCGTGCCCGCCGCCCGCGCCCATATCGGCATTGTGGATCGCCTGTTTTCCCGGGTCGGCGCGGCGGACGATCTGGCACGCGGGCGCTCCACCTTCATGGTGGAGATGGTCGAAACGGCCGCGATCCTGAACCAGGCGGGCCCCCGGTCCCTGGTGATTCTCGACGAGATCGGGCGCGGCACGGCCACCTTTGACGGCCTCTCGATCGCCTGGGCCACCCTTGAGCATTTGCATGACGTGAATGGCTGCCGCGGGCTGTTCGCGACCCACTACCACGAGCTGACGGCGCTGGCGAAGAACCTGGCAGCCCTCGGCAACCTCACCATGAAGGTCAAGGAATGGAACGGCGAGGTGGTGTTCCTGCACGAAGTGGTGGAGGGCGCCGCCGACCGCTCCTACGGCATCCAGGTCGCCAAGCTCGCCGGGCTGCCGCAGGCGGTGATCACCCGGGCGGGCGCCGTTCTGGCCAAACTGGAAGACGGACGCTCCCAGGGTAAGAACGCGCTGGCCCTCGATGATCTGCCCTTGTTTTCGGCCCTGGAGACCGGCTTTTCCGATGGTGCCGCCGCGGGTGCGCCCAGCCCGGCCGAAGACGCCTTGCGTGCTCTTGACCCGGATGAGTTCAGCCCCCGTGAGGCGCTGGCCAAGCTCTACGAACTCAAAAAGCTGACCTGATCCGCGCGCCGCGAGAACCTCAAGACGGTGCTGGACGGCACGACTCTGCGCGGCACAACCAGTGTGCGGATGAACAATCCCGCCCCGCTTGGCTGTTCGGCTCGGGCGCCCCTGGCTGGCCGGCGTTCGCGGCGTCCGGCATTGACCGTCTGGCCGGGCCCAGCACCCCCGGCTATGCTCCTCGCCGGCCATGCTCCTCGCCGGCCATGCTATTGTCTGGGCCGTGCTTCACGATGTGCCGTTGCGCCCGTGGCCGATCGGTCAAAGCCTAAGAATGGTGGTGCCATGCAGGAAGAAACCCGTGCCGCGGTGCTCCTCATCATTGGTGCTTTTGTCGGCCTGTTCCTGCCCGATATCGACCAATATCTGCGCTTCCTGCTGCATCATCGGTCAATTGTGACCCATTCGGTGCTGGTTCCGCTTTTGCTGCTCACGCTGCGCCGGGAGCCCCTCATCCGCCAGCTCACTGCCGGCCTGTCCTGCGGCATCGGCATCCATCTGGCGGTCGATGCCCTTTCGCCCATGGTCGGTTTCGGGCGGGTCTATCTGCCCTTCCCTTTTTTCACGAGCCTTGGCGCGTTCGGATCCCTGGTCTGGCTTGTGGGCAATGCGGGCGCCGCGCTGTTTATGTCCCTGAAATACAGCGCTCTGCGTACGGATGTCTTCGTGAAGATCGCCGGAGGGCTGGCGGCCGTCTATTTCATCCTGGAAATGATCAGTTTCGCCCTGTCACTGTTCGCGCTTCTGGTGGTGCTGGTCGGGCTTTATCTGTTCGTGAGGGCCGGGCGGCGCTCACGGCGGGCCTGAGTGCCGTCGCAATGCGTCAAGCTCCTCGTGCGTGTCCACATCCATCAAAATGGCCGGGTCCGGACAGGGCCAGAGTCCGGCCCGATCTCCCGCCGCGGCGATCACGTGCCGGGCGCCCTCGTCACCGCGGCAGGCGGCAAGCCCATCGAAACAGGCCCGAGCGAACAGGACCGGATGCCCGCGCCGCCCGTCATGGACCGGCGCCACACAGTCCCAGTCCGCCCGCTTTGCGCTGAACGCGCCGACCAGTCCCTGCACCACATCGGCGGTGACCAGTGGCATGTCGGCGAGACCGACAAGGATGCCGTCGAGTGCAGGCGCCTGCGGATCATCGAGCAAAGCGGACACGCCCCAGGCCAGGGATGTGCCCATCCCCTCCTGCGCACAGGGATTGACGGCAATGCGCCAGCCTGCCGCCGCGCCCTGCGCCGCTTGGGCGTCCTGGCCCGGGGCGGTGACCAGGACCCGGACCGCAAAGGCCCACGTCCCGTAAGGCCGCAGGGCATGGGCCAGCACGGTCTGCCCGCCCAGATCCGCCAGCAGCTTGGCCTCCGGCCCGAAACGGCGGGACGATCCCGCCGCCAGGACCAAGGCGCCGAGCGTCAACCCGGACGGGCGGGATGGGGCCGCGCTCATGGCACGGCGAGGTAATGCAGGCTGAAGAGGCCTTGCGGATCCGTCCAGGAGCGCACTGGATCAAAGCCGGCCCGCCGCGCCATGGTCTGCACACCGCCCAGTGTGTATTTGTGGGAATTCTCCGTATGCAGCGTCTCGCCTGCGGCCATGGTCACCGCGGTGTTGCCGACCTGGAAGGCAAGATCGCGCCGCGCCCGCAGATGCATCTCGATGCGCTCCTCGGCCTCGTTGTAAAAGGCGAAATGCTCGAAATCCTCCGGCGCAATATCGAGCTTCAACTCATTCCGCATCCGCGCGATCACATTGAGGTTGAAGGCTGCCGTATGGCCGGCCCGGTCGTTATAGGCACGCTCCAGAACGCCTTTGTCCTTCACGAGATCAACGCCCAGCAGCATCGCGCCGCCCCGGCCGATCACGCCGGCCGCCCGCGTCAGGAACGCCTCAGCATGGGGCCGGGTGAAATTGCCGATGCTCGAACCCGGGAAAAAGCCCAGATGGCGCCCCGGGGCGCGGTCGATCTCGTCGGTCAGGTCGATATGCTGAGAGAAATCCGCACAGACACCACCGACGGCCACACGGGGAAAATCGCCGGCAATCTGTTCGGCCGCATCAAGCAGATGGTCCCCGGAAATATCGATGGCTACATAGACCTGGGGATCCTCAAGAGCGTTCAGCAAGGTCCGGATCTTCCAGCTTGATCCGCTGCCATATTCGATGACCTTCGCTCCCGGACCCGTCAGGGTACGGACCTCGGGTCCGATCGCTTCCAGCAGCGCCATTTCCGTGCGGGTGACGTAATATTCCGGCGCCCGGCAGATCTCGTCGAAGATCACCGAACCCCGACGGTCATAGAAATATTTCGGGGACAGGGATTTCGGCTGAGCGAGAAAACCTTCGCGAACATCCGTGAGAAAATCGGCCCGGGGCGGAGCCAGATCGAGGAAAAAAGCGAGGCGATCACCGGCCGCGCGGGCGGGGTGGGACTGGGGCATGGTGGCGTTCCTATGGCGTCGAGGGAATTTTGGGTTCGTGTCCGGCAGGGCTGCAAGAGGTCCGTCAGGCCGCAAGCCTGATGCCGGAAAACTGCCAGCGCGCGTCGGGAGGAAAGAAGTTTCGGTAGGTCGCGCGGATATGGTCCGCCGGCGTCGCGCAGGAACCGCCCTTCAGGACAAACTGGTTGCACATAAACTTGCCGTTATATTCCCCGAGACTCCCGGGCAGCGGCGTGAACCCCGGATAGGGGCCATAGGCGCTGCGCGTCCATTCCCAGACATCGCCGAAAAGTTGGACACAGCGGTCTTGCGGTGCGGCGGGCGGGGCGGCCGGTTCAGGCGATGTGAGCGGGCCCGGCCTTTGGCCGTCGCAACCGGGAAAGAGCAGATTGCCTTCGACCGGTGCCTCGGCCAGAAACAGCTCAAGCTCTATTTCCGTCGGCAGACGTTTGCCCGACCATTCGGCAAAGGCCTGGGCCTCAAAGAAGCTCACATGAGCCACCGGGCGGGCCGGGTCGAGCGGCATCAATCCGTGCAGGGTGAATTCGTACCAGCCATCGTCCCGCTGTACCCAGTAGAGTGGGTGGCGCCAGCCCTGTTCCCGGGCCAGGGCCCAGCCGTCCGACAACCACAATGTGACGGTGTCGTAGCCGCCATCCTGAATGAAATCGAGATATTCCCCGTTCGTGACCGGCCGGGAGGCTAGGGCAAAGCCGGGCACAAGCGCCTGATGGCGCGGGGTTTCATTGTCGAAGGCAAAGCCGTCCGCCCCGTGACCGATATCATGGAGACCGCCCGAATGGCCCAGCCAGGACAGGTCCGGCGATCCGCCTGCGGACCGGATCGGTGCGGAGTAGGCCGCCGGCAGCGTGGGATTACAGCTCAATACATGCTTGATGTCCGTCAGCATGAGCTCTTGGTGCTGTTGTTCATGGTGCAGACCGAGGGTCACCAGCGCGGCGATTTCGCCCCACAGGGTCTGCGACGCCGTGGTCAGCAGACGCGCCATTGCTTCGTCCACATGGGCGCGATAGGCGAGTATATCGGATACGGAGGGCCGGGAAAGCAGACCCCGGCGCGGCCGGGCATACATGGAGCCCACGGAATGATAATAGGAATTGAATAAATGGGCGAAGGCGGGATCATAATCCGCATAGCCTTCGGCGAAGGATTTCAAAAGAAAGGTCTCGAAAAACCACGTGGTGAGGGCAAGGTGCCACTTGGTCGGGCTGACGTCCGGCATCGACTGAACGGTCTGGTCTTCGGGGGAGAGGGGGGCGGCGATCAGGCGGGAGGTGGCGCGGGTGTCGTGGAAGCGTTTGATCAGTCTGCTGCGGTTCTCGTCACAAGGGGCCGCGAGGGTGTCGTGGCGCTCATGGGTGACCGGTGGGCCGGATTTGAATTTGATACCTGCACTCATGGTTGTCTCCTGTCGTAGGCAGATCCTGTCGTGGACAGATGGTCCCTGCAACCCATGAGCCTGCTGGACGGGGCCTGGATTTTGGGGGCAGCAGAACCCTAAACACCCATGGCAATTTTGTGGCACAAAGAACACCAATAAGATGTTCAAAAACGAGCTTTCAATCCTAGGATATCGACCCGGAGGCGTTCGACCGACCGTGCCAGTCGGGCGCGGGCCCGCGAATGGCCGTTGAGGACTGGGGATGGAGGCGACCCCGGAGAAAAACCCAGGCCGGCGCGGTTTGAACGGGCAAGCCTTGAGCGTCATCCTCACGCACCCGGGCCGCGCCATAGATCCGGGCGGCCCGGCCCAGGGGCGCGGCAAGGCTTGCCCCCGGCCGGGCAATGACGGCGACGGGCATGGCCTGCATGATGGCGTGCCAGCGGTTCCAAAGGGGCAACTGGACGAAATTGTCCGCGCCCATCAGCCAGACAAAGGCCGTGTGCGGGAAGCGCCGCTTCAGGACCGCCAGCGTGTCGGCCGTGTAGCGTGTGCCGAGACGCGGCTCGAAATCCGAAACACGGATTGCCGGATGGTTTGCAACCACATCCCGCGCCCGCGCAACGCGCGCGGCGAAAGGCGCCATGCCGCTCGCGGATTTCAGGGGGTTTTGCGGACTGACCAGCCACAGGACGACGTCGAGTCGGAGGCGCCGAAGGGCCAGGAGACTGATGTGACGGTGCCCATCATGGGCCGGGTTGAAGGATCCGCCGAGGAGACCGACCCGCAAACCCGGTGTCAGCACCGATCGTGGGCCGGGGCCGCCATCGCCCGCCACGGCGGGGGAGCACCAGAGCGCCGGGCGCGTGCCCATCACGGCCGCCAGGACCCATCATCCGCCGGGCCCGGACCGCGCTCCCGAGGGGCCTCGGGCTTCTGCTCGCCGGCGGTCAGCCCCGCCAAATGGTCGAGGACGCCCCTCAACACCTGCGGCACCCCCGCGCCGGACACGCCCGACAGGGCCAGCACCGGCCCTTGCGCCACCCCGGCCAGCGCCGCTATGCGCTCGGCGATGGTGTCGGTGTCAAGGGCGTCGATCTTGTTGAGGCCGACGAGCTCCGGCTTGTCCGCAAGGCCGTGGCCATAGGCCATCACTTCTTCGCGGACGGTGCGGTAGGCCGAAACCACATCGTCCGCCGTACCGTCGATCAGATGGACCAAGACGCGGCAACGCTCCACATGGCCCAGAAAGCGGATGCCGAGGCCGGCCCCTTCATGGGCCCCTTCGATCAACCCGGGAATGTCCGCGAGCACGAAGCTGCGCCCGTCCTGGCTGACCACCCCGAGGCCGGGATGAAGGGTCGTGAACGGATAATCGGCGATCTTCGGCCGGGCGCGGCTGACGGCGGACAGGAACGTGGACTTGCCCGCATTGGGCAGCCCCACAAGGCCCGCATCGGCAATGAGCTTGAGGCGCAGCCAAACCCATTTTTCTTCGCCCGCAAGGCCGGGATTGGCATGGCGCGGGGCCTGGTTCACGGGGCCCTTGAAATGGGCATTGCCGAAGCCGCCATTGCCCCCGCGCAGGAGGCAGATGCGCTCGCCCACCCGGGTCAGGTCGGCAATCACCGTTTCCTGATCGTTTTCGAGGATCTGCGTGCCTTCGGGAACCTTCAGCACCCGGTCTTCGCCCTTGGCGCCGGTGCGGTTTCGGCCCATGCCGTGGCCGCCCGACGACGCCTTGAAATGCTGCTGATAGCGGTAGTCGATCAGGGTGTTGAGACCGTCGACGCATTCGACCCAGATATCACCGCCCCGGCCCCCGTCCCCGCCGTCGGGCCCGCCGAACTCGACATATTTCTCCCGCCTGAACGAGACACATCCGGCCCCGCCATCGCCGGACCGGATGAAGACCTTGGCCTGGTCGAGAAATTTCATTGCATCACGGCGCGGTGACGGGGCCGGCGGGACGCCCAATCAGGGGCGCCGCACCGGCCTCACTCGGCCGCTTCAGCCGCGGCAAAGGGATCGACCGAAACAAAAGTCCGCTTGCGGAACCCTTTACGGAACGACACGCGCCCCTCGATCGTGGCAAAGATGGTGTGATCCTTGCCCATACCGACATTGTCGCCCGGGTGCATCTTCGTTCCCCGCTGCCGAACAATGATGTTGCCGGGGATCACATGTTCGCCAGCGTATTTCTTGACGCCGAGGCGGCGGCCTTCGGAGTCGCGTCCGTTCCGGGACGAACCGCCTGCTTTTTTGTGTGCCATCGTGTTTCTCCAGTCCGGGACGCCTGAGCCGTGCCGTTAGGGCGTGCGGTAGCCTCGTCCTCAGGCAGCGTCCGATACGATATCGACAATGCGCAGGACCGTGATTTCCTGGCGGTGGCCCTTCTTGCGCCGATAATTCTGACGGCGGCGCATTTTGAAGACCTTGATCTTATCATTACGGGTCTGCTCGACCACTTCGGCCTTCACCACTGCGCCGCTGATCCGCGGCGTGCCGACGACGCAAGTGCCTTCCTCGCCGCCGAGCATGAGCACTTCGGTGATTTCGATCTGGTCGCCGGTGTTGGCTTCCAGTTTTTCAACGCGGATCACATCGTCCCGTGACACACGGTACTGCTTTCCGCCGGTCAGTATGACTGCGAACATAGGCATCCAATCCTGTTTATTGCCTGATGAGCGGGCCTTTTTCTCGCCTGCTTCAAGGAAGCGCGGATTATGTCCATGGCGCGCCGGCTGTCAACAGCCGCCTTGCGCCCAGTCTGCGGCTTGATTAGGGTCGGGCGCGTGTCGGCGACCCCATCGTCGACAGCCCCGCGGAGAGGTGCCGGAGTGGTCGATCGGGGCGGTCTCGAAAACCGTTGTGCGCGCAAGCGTACCGAGGGTTCGAATCCCTCTCTCTCCGCCATTTCAGCTTAAATTCTGCGATTGCGTTCGCTATGGACGCCGATCACCGTACAAAATGCCAGCTTGTGGCCGTATTCAATTTTGATTATATTGAAGACGAAAACGGTGATAAGGAGCGCATCATGTCCCGGACCACGACCATGACGGTTCGCCTCAGCGGCGCTCTGAGCGACTTCGTGACCGCGAATGTGGGAGAGAACGGCTCCTATGAAAACGTCAGCGAGTACATCCGCGACCTGATCCGCCGCGACAAGGAACAAACAGAGAAGCAAGCGTCCGACCGGTTGAAGACCGAGCTTCGGCACGCATTCGCAGCGCCGGAGTCTTCCTACAAGCCGCTGACTGCCGCCGAAGTCATCGCGCGGAACCGAACCTGACTCGATGGCCGCCGTTCGCATCCAGGAGGCGGCCTCTCACCGTCTCGATGAAATCTATTGCTACACGCGGGATCGCTGGGGAACCCAACAGGCAGATTGCTACATTGCCGGATTGTTCGAGGCTTTCGACAGGATTGAAAGTCATCGGGTGGTGTCGAGACCCGTCCCGGCCGAATTTGGCGTAGAGGGGTATCTTTTCCGGTATGAACGGCACTTCGTTTACTGGCGATGGCTGTCGAACGACGACATCGGAATCGTGACGATCCTGCATGAACGAATGCATCAGATCGATCGCTTCCGGGAGGATTTCGGCTTGTGAGGGAGTATAAGGATTCATAGCGCTATAGCGTAGCAATAGTGCCCGGTTTCATCCCGCGCGGCCCGCCACTCGCATCACCTACCGCATTGTTTTTACTGGTAAATTGGCGGCGCTAGAAATGGTGGGCCCGCATTCGATCCCACCCTGTGGTCGGGCTTGTCGCGCATTGGGGCGAACCATTGCGGCCTGAAACCGCTGCACATCACTCCGCGCCAGCCGCTTCACCGCGCAGGCCGGCCATGGCCGGGACGCACAGGTCTGCCTCGCTCATGTGCTGCGCGATGTTCAGTATGCCCTCGACGAGGGTGAGCGCACCTTCGCGCCCGGTGTACAGAAGCTGCTGCGCAAGGTCACCAACGGCTTTCGCCCATGGCACGGCGCCGAAACCCACGCCTCAGTCCGCTCCGTCATCGGAACCGGCGCAAGGCATGGCCTCTCCCCCCTTCAAGCCATAGACTGCGCCATCGCAGAAAAGCCCGTAATAAGTCACCGCGTGACCGCAGGGGGTGAGCAGTGACGCCCCCGCCAACCGGGGCGTAAACCCAACAAGACGGGTGGCAATAAAGACGTGTCCCGTTGTCATGACCGACCGTCTCCTCCCGTTCAGACGACCCCGTTCGACACCGGGCCCGTCCGATCGATCGGTGAGCGGGACCGAAACGCATGGGCACGGATCGCTGTCCTGAAAGGACGAATACGGATCGTCAGACCAGCGCAAACCGGCGGAAAACCCGGTCCTGACAAGGGGTTTGCCGGGCCACGGATGTCTTGCACCGGGGCATGCCATAATGCTACACATTAAAGTGCAAAAGGCTATGTGAAGGCCGCTTATGCCGGGCTCTCGCGCACCGGTGCGCTGTGCTTGCGGTGGTGCTGTGGAAGGACACTCCGGTGATAACACGACTTATTCTCCGAATTGCCGTCATCCTGCTTGGCGTCGGCTTTTTGTATGTCGGCTCTATGGGTTTTTTCCGCCCGGAACGCCTCGCGGTGGTGCTCGACTTCAATCCCGAAACGCTGGTCGGCCTGGGTTCGGTGCGCGCCCTGGTCGGCGCCCAGTACTTGGCCATGGGGCTGACCGCCATTGTTGCGGCCGTGCGGGGACACTGGTCATGGCTTGCGCCGCTGGCGGCCATCGAAGGGTGCATGGTGCTGGCCCGCATCCTGTCCGGTTTTGAGGGCGAATGGTCACCGAATGGCATGACCACTTTGATCATGGAAGTCGTGTCCTGCCTCCTCCTGGGCCTTGGCGCAGTCCTCCCCAACCGGTTGTCGCAGCAACCGCGCAGTGCCGCCTGAGCAAGGCACCGGCTGAGATCAATCCGCACCGCCCTTTTTTTCAGGTGTTGACCTTTTGGGAGTGACCCCATGGACCTGAACCTTCCCCTTTATTCCGCCTCTCTCGGCGCATTCTTGATCGCGCTCCAGACTATCCTGGCAGCGATGGTCGGCGGATATCGCGGACGCAACCGCAAAGCCTTCGGATACGACAACGATGTCGTCCTGGAGCGGTCCGTTCGGCGCCATGCGAATATGGCCGAATATGCCCCCATTTTTCTCATTGTGCTGACCTTGTACGAGCTCCTTGCGGGTCAGACCGCATCCGTTTTCTGGCTCGGCACTCTGTTTGCCGTGGGCCGGGTGTTTCACGTGATTGGGTTTTCGTCGGCAGCGGGCTCCCATCTGGTGGAGGCGAAGGGGGCGCGGTTGCTGTTCGTCTTCTCACGGATGCTCGGCGCCGGATTGACATTGGTCCTGTCGCTGGCGCTCGCCGTGTTCCTGGCTTGGCAGGTGTCGACCCTGTCGTAAGGCCAGGCTTTCCAAGGCGAATGGCCCGTGTAAACGGCACCGCAGGAGCACCGCCCGCCGGAGCTCCGACCGTCCCCATGCGTTGCTTCGCATGGTTCAGCGGAAACCGGGACCGCCATCCCACGGATGTCCTGATGCGGTCCCGGCGCGGTGCGGCGGAGCCGTCCTCAATCGGGGGTGGCCGGCTGTTGCAGCGCCTTGGCCAACAGGTCCATCATAGCCCGGTCGCAGGCGGCTGTTTGAGCGGACCGGCAACAGGCGCAAGCCAGCCCCCCAGCGACGGACGCAAAAGCCAAAAACGGTGCGGGAGGCAAAGAGGCCATGGCGGGTTACGGCGATTATCAGCTTGAAATCTATTTCGGTGGCCTGTCCGGGGTCATCCCGACCGTTCCCACGGATTTTGCCACCCTGGTCAAGCGGGCCACGGCGGCCCTGCCGGACCATGTGCTCAATTATGTGCAGGGCGGCTGCGGCGATGAGTTGACCCAGGACCGTAATGCGGACGCCTTCGGCCATTGGGGCATGGTGCCGCGCATGATGGTGGATGCCGGCAAACGCGACCTGTCCATCGATCTGTTCGGCATGCGCCTGCCCCATCCGCTGTTCATGGCGCCCGTCGGGGTGACGGGCCTCGCCACGCCGGACCGCCAGGGCGACATTGCCGCCGCCCAGGCATCCGCCCTGGCCGATGTGCCCTATTGCGGCACGACACTGATGAACAATCCGATGGAAGAGGTCTTTCCCCATTGCGGGGATACACCCTTCTTCTTTCAGCTCTACACGCCCAAGGACAATGCGCTTGCGGAGAGTCTTGTTCACCGCGCGGAGCAAGCGGGCTGCAAGGCGCTCATCGTCACGCTCGACACCTGGGTGACGGGCTGGCGCCCCCGGGATCTCAATGCCTCGAATTTCCCGCAACTGCGCGGCCATGTCCTCCAGAACTATTTCTCGGATCCCCGCTTCCAGCAGATGCTGGCCAAGCCGATCGAAGAGGACCCCATGGGCGCGATCGGAACCTTCTCGTCCACTTTCGGACGGGTTCTGACCTGGGACGACATGCCGTGGCTGCGCTCCATCACAAAAATGCCGATCGTCCTGAAGGGGATCTGTCACAAGGACGACGCCAAGCGGGCCGTGGATAGCGGGGCCGATGCCATCTACTGCTCCAACCATGGCGGGCGCCAGGCCAATGGCGGTATCGCGGCCATCGATATGCTCCCGGACGTGGTCGAAGGCGCGGGCGCGTGTCCCGTGCTGTTCGACAGCGGAATCCGTTCGGGTACGGATGTCGTCAAGGCCATCGCCTTGGGGGCCACCGCGGTCGGTGTCGGACGCCCATTCTTTTACGGTCTTGCCCTCGAAGGCGCCGTGGGCGCCGCCCATGTGCTCAAATGCATCCTCGCGGAGGCGGATCTCATGATGGCCGTCAACGGCTATCCGACGCTCGCCGCGATCCGGGAAGAGGGCGCAAGGCGCCTCTGAACAGGGCTTCGAGGTCGGTTTTGCCGTCTGCGGAGGAGGTCTGAAGGCCTTTTCCGGCCTTTGGTTTTTCGGTCCCGTCGCCGATCACCCTGCCCTGGTGAGGATCTGTCCCCATGCCCGATTTGCGAATTTTCTCCTACCTGCCCAATCCACGGCTCTACAAGGCCACGATTGCAGCCCGCTTCTCCGGCGCGGACATCGAAATCACCGGCGCAAAGCCATTGGACCTTATGGACTGGCTGTGGGACTTCGAGGCGCGAAAGCTCTCCGAAGCGGAAAAGGAGGCGTTTTCAGACTGCGCACGGCAGGCCGAGACCGGGTTTTCGGGTGTTCTGTACAAGACCGATGCGTTCCTCAAGGCGCACCCCTTCGGCAGTGTGCCCGCCGGCTTTTCCGGAGACGGAACAGTGGGGATTTTTGAGTCAAATGCCATCATGCGGGCCGCGGCCCGGTGCGGCCCCAACGCTCCGGCGCTTCTTGGAACCGATGTGATGCAGCAATGCCGCGTCGACGCCTTCCTTGACCGTTCGCTCGTGTTCGCCCGGGACTCCCAGCGTTACCTCCTTGCCGGCGCCAAAACGAGCGAAGCCCTCCACGCGGAGATGGTGACGGCCCTCGACACCTATGCCGGCGGCCTCGATACGGCCCTTCATTCCTCCGCCTGCGTTGCAGGTGACGACCTGAGCCTTGCAGACATCGCGGTGGCCTGCGAGCTTTGCCTGCTGACCAATGACACACGCCATGTGGACGCTTTGGCGTCCCGGGGGCTGGAACCGGTCTCGCGACGCCTTATTCACTTCCCCCGCCTTGGCGCGCACATGGCCCGACTGGCGAGCGACCCCCGATTCAGCCAGGATCTGGATGGCTATTTCAAACGGCTGCTGCCGATTTGGGCCTGACGTGGCCGGACCGGGCCGCGCGGTGGGCTGAGAGGAGTGATGGGATGGTGAAAGCGGGCTATTTTCTCTTGCTGAGTTCGGCCCTGCACCTGGTCGGCTTTGCGCTGACGGGTTTCAATGCGGGAAACCTGTTTCTGGTGTTTCCGGCGGCCCTCTATGTGGCCTTCTTTTTCGGACTGTCCCGGGACCTCATCTGGGTCGCTTGGCTGGCGTTTATCTGCATGCTCGGCGGCATGGCCGGCACCGTGTTCGAACTTTATCGTACGTCCCTGGTTCCCGACTGGGTTCTTTGGGGCATTCTGGGTGCTGACTTTACCGTTGCCGTTCTGCTGGCCGCAGCCCTCTGGGCCGGACGGGGTCGCCGCAAGATCTGATCCTTGAATGCACGGCGCTCTCGAGCGGCGGCGCCGTCAAAGGACGGGGCCCAGGCGCTTCAGGGTGGCCCCATCGACTTTGATCCGCACACCAAGGGCCCCCGATCCATCCAGCACGGGAGACTTGCGCAGCCAGATCTCGGCGGCCTCGATCACCGGGTGCCTTGAACACGCTCCCAGGATGCGGGTGATCAACCGCTCCTGCGTCTCATAGGGGCCGTCCCGGGCAAGGCGGTCGATCTCGGCGATCAGCGGATCATAGTCGAACACATGGTCCATGCCGTCCGCATCGATGAGCACCAGCGCGGGGTCGATCCACAGGACAAGGTCCAGCATGTGAGCGTCGGGCACGACATCGGTCGGGCCATAGGTCCCGATATCCACCGTCAGGACCAGGTCGGTAAGTTCAATGGTGCTGGTCGGCGGCATGGTCGGCCTTTCCTTGCTGTGCCCGGGCGCCGGCGGTCCGATGCCCGGCCCGCCGGCATTGGTCGCCGGCGCCGGCCGGCCTATGTCCCAGGCATGGCCAAACGAACCTCACCCGGCACTGCGGATGGTGTCCTGGACGCCCAGGACCTCGAAGACCTTGTGCAGGACAAGCGAGAAGGTTGGCGCGCCTCATCCGCCAAGGCGCGGCGGCGCCAACGGCGCTATAAAACCCAGACTTGTTTCTGGAGCCCTTTCAATGAATTCCGGGGCATTGAAAGGCCTTGTCTTATCCCATTCAAACCAGATCACCCTTGATAAGGTTGAGCGGATCCGGATTTGAGGACATCGCGGAACTCAGAGAAAACAAAATGGGTAAAAATGGTACCAAAAGTGTCGATTACGGATTTAAGAAGAATATTGAGTACCTCTATATCCTACGTAAGGCGTCTATATTCATGGCTAGCTCTTTCCATTGGTCCTTATTATTTTCGCGATCAACAATTGGACTTAGATATTTTATCCATTCTTTTATGTAATATTTAAGTAACATTCGTATAATTCTTCTGTCTAGCAATCCGGCATTCAAAAATATACTAAGTTTATTCAAGTATTCCATTACTTTGCGAACATCAGAGGATTCTGATGCGGACATTTGGCTGAGCACAACCTCAATACCATCGCTTGCATTTATATGGTTCGCATCGAAAATTTGGATGGCTTCGTATGCTCTTCGCCTAAGATCAATCATTTCATTCGAAAAGAACTCGGAAATCAGTTCATTTGTTCTCGTTTCTCGCCGTACATGTTTTGAATGTCTTAGGCCGAGTACGAAACCTGCGAAGCCACCACCAATCGCGCCTGCGAATGCTGTGATAAATACTTCAATAAGATTTGGTTCCATGTCGATTTATTCCCCCGCTCGACAGTCATGACGCAACGCTTTGTCTGAAAATTTTATCCTTAGAGGGCTTTGGTAGTGCCCCTTGGCGTGGTGTAGGAGGCGGCCTCCTGTGAGGTCGCGGTATTTGTCAGCCTGTTTTGTGTGTCAGGCTGAGGGTTTGATCCTCGCCGATTTTGGCGAGACTTTCCAGGGACATGTAGCGGCGGGAGACG
>JBHJGV010000079.1:0-17125 GCA_050331455.1 Alphaproteobacteria bacterium | reverse complement strand
TCCAGACCCATATGCTCCGTGTCCGGTGCTCGGGATTGCGTCGTCGCTGCGCTCCTCACAATGACGATCGAGAATTCTGTCCAGAGGTGATCCGCACCCTGGCGATCCCATTTGCGCAACGGACCCATCAACCATGGCTGATACCCCCAAGACACCCGCCGCCGAGATGCCGGACGATACAGGTCCCGATTACCGGGACACACTGTTCCTGCCCCAGACGGATTTTCCCATGAAGGCGGGGCTGCCCCAGCGGGAGCCGGAATGGCTGGCCGGGTGGAACGCCATGGATCTTTACGGCAAGCTCCGGACCCAGTCGAAAGGGCGTGAGCCCTTCACGCTCCATGACGGCCCCCCTTATGCCAATGGCCACATCCATATGGGCACGGCCATGCAGAAGGTGCTGAAAGACATGGTCGTCCGCTCCCACCAGATGATGGGGCGGGATGCGGCCTTCGTTCCGGGGTGGGATTGCCACGGCCTGCCCATCGAATGGAAGGTAGAGCAGCGCTATCGCGAGGCGGGCAAGAGCAAGGACGAGGTGCCGGTCACCGAGTTCCGCAAGGAATGCCGGGACTTCGCCCAAAAATGGATCGACATCCAGCGCGAGGAGTTCAAGCGCCTCGGCGTGATGGGCGACTGGGACAATCCGTACACCACCATGGCCTATGACGCCGAAGCCCGCATTGCCCAGGAATTCATGAAATTCGTCATGGACGGCTCGCTCTATCTGGGTTCGAAGCCGGTCATGTGGTCCGTGGTCGAACGGACAGCCCTCGCCGAGGCGGAAGTCGAGTACCACGAAAAGAAATCGCCGACCATCTGGGTGAAATTCCCGGTCGTGGACGGCCATGACAGTGTGAAAGGTGCGAGCATCGTCATCTGGACCACGACCCCCTGGACCATCCCCGGCAACCGGGCGGTCTGTTTCTCGCATAAAATTCCGTATGGGGCCTATCGCGTTGAGACCGTGGCTGAGGGGGCGCTTGCCCGTGAAGGGGACGTGCTCATCCTGGCCGATGCGCTCGCGGCCCAGGTGGCCACGGACGCCAAAATTGAAACCCTCACGCGCCTGCACGATGCGGATCCGAAGGGCGCCACCTGCCGCCATCCCTTGTGGGGCCTGGAGGGCGCCCAGGGCGGTTATGATTTCACCGTGCCCCTGCTTGACGGGGACCACGTGACTGACGAGGCCGGAACGGGCTTCGTGCACACGGCGCCCGGCCACGGCCAGGACGACTATGAGGTCGCCACCCTTCAACACGGCATCGAAGTGCCCCACACGGTGGGTGAGGACGGCACCTATTTCCCGGGCGTGCCGTTTTTTGCCGGCAAGACGGTCTTCACGTCGGAAGGCAAGGACGGGGACGCCAATGGCGCTGTCATCAAGGCTCTGATTACAACGGGCAGTCTGCTGACGAAAGGCAGCCTGCGCCACTCCTATCCCCATTCCTGGCGCTCCAAGGCCCCGGTGATCTTCCGGAACACGCCCCAATGGTTCGTCAGCATGGAGAAGACGGGCCTGCGCGAGAAAGCCCTCAAGGCCATCGACGAGGTCACCTTCGTGCCGGAACAAGGGCGCAACCGCATCCGCTCCATGGTCGAGGGGCGTCCCGACTGGGTGCTCTCGCGCCAGCGGGCCTGGGGCGTGCCGCTCACGGTGTTCTACAACAAAGACACCCAGGAGTTGCTGCGGGACGAGGCTGTCAATGCCCGGATCGCCGCCGCCTTCCGGGAAGAGGGCGCCGATGCCTGGTTCAACGGGGACCCCAAGCGCTTCCTGGGGGACGATCACGATCCGGAGCAATGGGAGCCGGCGCGGGACATTCTCGATGTGTGGTTCGACTCCGGTTCGACCCATGCCTTCGTGCTGGAGGACCGGGAGGATCTGCACTGGCCGGCCGATCTTTATCTGGAAGGCTCCGACCAGCACCGGGGCTGGTTCCAGTCCTCTTTGCTTGAAAGCTGCGGCACACGGGGCACGGCACCCTATCGAGCCGTGCTGACCCACGGTTTCCTGGTGGATGACCAGGGACGGAAAATGTCCAAATCGCTGGGCAATGTCATCGAGCCCCAGCAGCTCATCGATCAGTATGGTGCCGATACCATCCGGCTGTGGGTGTCGAGTGCGGACTTTACCGAGGACCTGCGCCTCGGCAAGGAGGTGATCAAGGGTACGGTGGATGCCTATCGCAAGCTGCGCAACACCATGCGCTTCCTGCTCGGCGCGCTGCACGGCTTTACGGAGGAGGAGCGCTTGCCGGCGGCCGAGATGCCGCCCACGGATCGCTGGGTGCTGCATCGGATTGCCGAACTCGATGGGGAGATCCGCGAGGCCTATGCGGGCTTTGACTTCAACCGGGTCTATCAGAACCTGCTCCATTTCTGTAACAATGATCTGTCGGCTTTCTATTTTGATATCCGCAAGGACTCGCTCTACTGCGACCGGCCGGATGCGACCCGCCGGCGCGCCTGCCGCACGGTGATGGACGCAGTGTTCAATACGCTGACGGTCTGGTTCGCGCCGATCCTGTGCTTCACCATGGAGGAGGTCTGGCGCTCCCGCCATGGTGAGGCGGACAATTCCGTGCACCTGCGCATCTTCCCGGAAATCCCGTCCGAGTGGCGGGACGACGCGCTCGCCGCCCGCTGGGCCGCCATGCGCAAGGTGCGCCGTGTGGTGACCGGTGCCCTGGAGGTGGAGCGCCGGGAGGGCCGGATCGGCTCAAGCCTTGAGGCCGCGCCGGTGATCCATGTCTCGGATGCGGACCTCGCCAAGGCCATCGAGGGCCTCGACATGGCCGAACTCGCCATCACCAGCAGCGCAAGCGTCACGGACGGGGAAGGGCCCGAGACCGCCTTCCGCCTCGCGGATGTGGCCGGTGTCGCCGTCGAGCCCCGCCTAGCCGAGGGCCGTAAATGCCGCCGCTCCTGGAAAATCCTCCCCGAAGTCGGCACCCACCCGACCTACAAAGACCTCACCCTGCGCGACGCCGACGCCGTCGAGGCTCTGGTGAAAGCAGGGAAATGGTCTGTGGAGGGCGGCAAAAAGGATGCGCCTGCCCCCGGCATGGCATGATGCAGGAAGGCGCCGCCGGTCGGGGCCGAATGGCTGGTCGGGGCCGGATCGCTGACCGGGGTTTGTAACCTGGGCCCCTTGGTCCGCTTTGAGATGCGGTTGATGACCGGGGGGGTGAAGACCCGGTCCGACTCGGGATTAAGAGCGCTCCGCAATCTTTCGGATATTGAAACAACATGCCCCTGTTTGAGCTCGATAAATCTGAAATTTCAGCCCTTACCAGCCCGTTGAACAAGTCGCCATGGCCTGCCTCACTGTGGATGTGATCTCCGGAGCGAGTCGGGACGGGTTTTGCGATGGCGATGGGTCGGCAGGCGGAGCGTCAGGGATCGTTGCTTGTGGGCTGGTCGGCGTTGCCGCGCTCGCCGGGCCATGGGTTTTTCGACCGGCTGCAGGACGTGCTGGTGGAGGCGGGTTTCGACGGGTTTGTGGAAGCTCTGTGCGCGCCTTATTACGCTTCTCGGCTGGGACGTCGTTCGATCCCGCCGGGGCGCTCTTTTCGCATACATCTGATCGCTTATTTCGAGGGTCTGCAGTCCGAACGCGGTCTGGAGACAGCCTGAGCCTGCGGGATTTCCTGCGCCTTGAGTGTCATGAGAGGGTTACGGACCATTCGAGCCTGAGCCAGATTTGCACCCGGTTGCCGCTGGCGGTGCATGAGGCGGTGTTCGAGTGGGGTCTGGCGCTTGTGGCTGACGGCCATCGACCGCAGGCGCTAGGGCAAGACGCTGTCGAACGAGGACTGGGTCAGGGCGACAGACGCTGAGGCCAAGGTCGCCAAGATGAAGGACGGGCGCACCCCTATGGCCTACAAGCCCGAGCACGCGGTCGATCTGGACACGGGCGTGGTGATCGCTGCGCAGAGACATGCCGCCGATCAGGGCGACACGACCACCCTGCCCGGGACACTCAAGACGGCGCAGGCCAATGCCGCCGTCATGCCGTCTCTTTTATCGGCAACAGCCGATCCCTATCCAAAATGTGACCGGCGGGCTGATTGGACTTGGAGCCGAATTGGCCGAGGGTACCGTCCGGGCGTTGGCGGATGCGTGGACGCGTGCGGGGGCGGCGGGCGGTGCGAAGAGGGACGCGAGAGAGGCGGCATGGACATGAAACAGGACCACCATCGGAGGGACCGCCGGCACGCATCGGTTTCGCCCGGCGTTTCCGGCCCGGTCATTCGGGCCCCCATGATCTGGGCCCCCATGATCTGGACCCCCATGTTCTGGGGTCGTTTGATCACGGCAATCGCCTTCGCGGCCGTCGCCGTGTGGCCCGGACTGGCCGCGGCCCGCGAGCCCATCGCCCGTTTTGCCGCCCACACGCCGGGCGCCACGATGACCGTGGATCATTCCGCCTTTGCGTCGTTCCTGGACGCCTATCTCGTTGAAGGAGAGGACGGCATCAACCGGGTGCGCTATGGCACGGTGACGGCCGAGGATCACCAGGCCCTCAAGGCCTATGTCGCTGCGCTCGCAGCCACCGATGTCTCGGCTCTCGACCGGCCGGAGCAGTTCGCCTTTTGGGCCAATCTCTATAATGCGCTGACCCTTGATGTGGTGCTGGACGCCTATCCCGTGCGCTCCATCCGGTCGATCCGGCCGGGGCTCTTTTCCATCGGGCCGTGGGGCAAGGACCGGGTCACCGTGGACGGGGAGGCGCTGTCCCTCGATGATATCGAGCACAATATCCTGCGCAGCCACTGGCAGGATAACCGGGTCCATTATGCGGTGAACTGTGCCTCCATCGGCTGCCCCAATCTTCGGGCGAAGCCGTTCACGGGTGCGACGCTGGAAGCCGATCTCGATGACGCGGCCCGGCGCTATGTGACCCATCCCCGGGGCGTCGCCGTGGAAGACGGTGCGGTGGTCGCCTCCAAGATCTATCGCTGGTACGGCGAGGATTTCGGCGGCAAGGACGGGACCAAACTGGAGCATTTCCGGACCTTCGCCGGCCCGGATCTTCTGGCCCGGCTAGAGGGGGTGACCCGGATTGCCGGATACCGCTATGACTGGGATTTGAATGACGCCGACCCCAGGTAAGGTGCGGCGTCCGCCCGGATGACTTGCGCTGCGTCTGCGCCGACCCGTGTGCCGGGACCAGCGCCCCATGGAGGCTCGACCCCTTGACCGGTTTGTCCCAACTGCCCTCGCCCCGATCCTTTGCCCCCGGATCGCTCACGCCGTGGGCGCGCCTTGGCATTTTCGTCGCTGCGGTGACCCTCGCGGCCGACCAGATTTCCAAGAACCTCCTGCTCTATCGCTTTGGGTTCAAGGACATGCTGCCGGGGGACGGGATCATCGTGACCCCCTATTTCAACATCGTCATGGCATGGAACGAAGGGGTGAGCTTCGGCCTGCTCCAGGCCAATGCGCTGTGGGGCAAGGTCTTGTTGACCGGGTTCGCCCTGGCGGTCGTCGTGGGCTTGAGCATCTGGCTCCTGCGCGCCCGCTCCCGCCTGCTCGCCCTGGGGCTCGGTCTTGTCATCGGCGGCGCGATCGGGAACGCGATCGACCGGGCCATCTATGGCGCCGTGGCCGATTTTTTCGATTTCCACGTCATGGGCTTTCATTGGTACATTTTTAACGTGGCGGACATAGGCATCGTGTGCGGTGTGGGGTGTCTGCTGCTCGATTCCGTCTGGGGCCCGCGCCCTGAGGATGCGCCCCGGAGCCCGGCCGCGGACAAGGCCTGACCTTCATGGTGCCCTGAGGTTCATGGTGCCCTGACGTTGATGGTGCGATGATGCGGTCTCTTTCCGGATGGTCATGCTTTGGGCACAGTGCCGCGTTCTACTGGCCAAATGGGACGAGCGTCGGGCGGATGAGCATAGGCCCTCTGTCAGGGCGCCCTTGATCGAGGTCAGCGCCGATCCCGGCTCCTGTGGCAGGGTTGACATGTGGCAGGCTCGAAAGGGCCGGACCGGCGGGACAGCCCATTTCAAGGGTGTGCGCCATCGGAAGGGTGCTCGCCAAAGCCACACAGTTCATGTAGTTTTGGATGCATGTGCAGAGGAATGACGAGGAAAGTATGGGCATGAATGCGTCACTGCGTACGGGTACGGCCCGCGTTACAGGCCTTCGTCTGGCGGCTGCCGCCGCGGTTTGCCTGGTTCTGCCGGGGTGCAGCGGTCTTGCGAAAGCGTTGGGTTTGACCAAGTCGTCCCCCGACGAATTCGCGATCGTCACCAAGGCGCCTCTGGTGATCCCCCCCGATTTCTCGCTGCGCCCGCCGCGGCCCGGTGCCAAGCGGCCCCAGGATGTGGCGACGAGCCAGACCGCTGCGGCGCTGCTGTTCACGGATTATTCGGACAGTGGCGAGCAGGCGGAGCGCCAGTCTCGCGGCGAGCAGGCCCTGCTGTCGAAGGCCGGCGCCCTGCAGGCCGATGCCTCGATCCGCCGGGTCCTGGAAGCCGAGACCACCATGCTGGCCCGCAAGGACCGGAGCTTCGCCGACCAGATCCTGTTCTGGCGGGGTGAGGACAGCCTGACGGAACAGGTGGTCGATGCCGCCTCCGAGCCTGATCGGGTGTCTGAAAGTCTCGACAGCGGTCGCCGGACCGAGGCAAGCCTTGCCCCGTCCCAGCGTCGACAAGGCTGGTTCTAGCCACAGCATCACCCCCGTTACCGTTGTCGGTGCGGCCGAGACCGGTCCCGCCGACAACACCCGCGTCGGGACAGTGCCCGTTACCCGCGGTCAGCCGATCCAGGCTGTCCTTCGGTTGCCGGGCTCCACGGCCGCTTTGGCTTTGAAGACCACCCTGTCCCGCACGCCGTCCTGGACCTCGACGACTGTGTTTCTCTCCCGCTCCCAGCCCGCTGATCCCCTCTCGGGACCGCGCGGCGCGGGCGAACCCGCCCTTGCACCCAACGCACAACCTGTGACGCCCTCCTCCAATCGTCGGGATCGGGCCCCCGATGCGACGCCGCAGGACGAGCCTGCGCCGCAGCCCCTGATGCCGATGGCCCGGCGGGCGCCGCTTCTGGAACAGCCCATGCCCCAGCGGGCCAGCATTGCCCTTTCCGACGGGCGGACCGGTCCGTCGTCATCCACGTCCCTGGCGGCTTCTGACGGCACGAGCGGTCTGTCGCGGATGACCGACCTGGCGCGGTCCAGCGGACCGGTGAGTCTGTTGCCCGCAGCCGGCAGTGCCCCGACGCCATCGGATCTGCGCCTGGGCACCTTGAGCCGCGGCGATGCGGATCGGCCGGCCCTGGAGCGGCTGACTCGGGTCCTGCCCTGATCTCACACATGCCCGCCGTAGCGGACATGTCCGTTTGGGACGATCCACCCAGGAGGGCGGAAGGGCCGGACAGACCTGCGAGGGCCCGTCGGCGGGCAGCGCTGGCGCATGGGCCGCGAATCCGGTCGAGTCCCAGTGACGATTGTGTCGTGCCGCCTGCGGATCCGAACCCTCCATGTCCCAATCCACAGCCCAGCCCCAATCCCAGTCCCAGCCCCAGGCGCGTTCGGCCGCCCCTCTGGACGCGCCTGGCGCTCTTGCGCCCAGTGCCGTGATCCGCGCCATGATACGCCGCCTGCCGGAAACGGCGGTCAACCAGATCGCGGCCGGCGAGGTGATCGAGCGGCCGGCGAGCGCCGTGAAAGAACTGTTGGAAAACGCGCTGGACGCGGGCGCCCGCCGGGTCGATATCCAGATCGAGGATGGCGGTAAGCGCCTCATTGCCCTCACCGATGACGGCTGCGGCATGGACGAGGCGGCCCTGCCCCTGGCTCTTGAGCGCCATGCGACCTCGAAACTCCAGGCCGACGATGCTGGAGATGTGGATCTCTTGGCCATTGGCTCCCTCGGTTTCCGAGGGGAGGCCCTGCCCTCCATTGCGGCGGTCGCGCGCCTTGAGATCCTCAGCCGGGCCCGGGACGGTGACGGGGCTTGGGCCCTGCGCCGGGACGGCGGGGACGGGGGGCCGCCGGAACCGGTCGCCTTCCAGGGCGCATCGGGGGGCTGCGGCACCCGGGTCAGCGTGCGCGACCTCTTCTACGCCACCCCCGCCCGCCTCAAATTCATGAAATCGGATCGGGCGGAAATGGCGGCCATCGCCGATGTTGTGCGCCGCCTCGCCATGGCCCACCCCCATGTGGCCCTGTCCCTGCGCAGCCAGGGCCGCGTTGTGCTCGCGGTGGAAACGGTGCGCGACGGGGAGGGGCAGACGGCGTTGGCGCGGCGCATGAAGGATCTTCTGGGGGCGGAGTTTGCCGATAACGCCGTGCCCGTGCGGGCGGGGCGCGAGGACATCCTCATCACCGGGCTTGCCGGCCTGCCCACCTACAATCGCGCGACCGCCCAAATGCAATATCTGTTCGTCAACGGACGGCCGGTGCGGGACCGGATGCTGCTCGGCGCCCTGCGGGCGGCCTATGCGGATTATCTGGCTCGGGACCGCCATGCGGCCGCGGCCCTGTTCATTTCCTGCCCGACCTCTTTTGTGGATGTGAATGTCCATCCGGCCAAGCACGATGTGCGCTTTCGCAATCCGGCGCTGGTGCGCGCGGCCCTGATCGGTGCCGTGGGCGCGGCCCTCGCCGGCGATGGGCACCGGGCCTCCTCCACCGTGGCCTCGGGTATGCTGGATGCCCTCACCCCCCGCACGGCGCCCGGTCTGGACCTTGCGCGCCCGCCCGCCGCTGCGCCGCAGGCGTTGCCGCCCCACCGTTTCGGCGCCTATCGGCCGGTTCCGCCGCCCCGGGGCGGGCTCGCCGAGGCCGCCCGGGATTTTTTTGCGCCGGGGACGGATGAGACCGCCGCGATGGCCCAGCCGGCCGCCCGCATGGAGACCGCCCCGGAGGACCGGGCGCCAGGGCAGACCGATGGAGCCGACGCGGAGTTTCCCCTGGGCGCGGCGCGGGCCCAGCTCCACCAGAACTATATCGTTTCGCAGACGCCGGACGGTCTGGTGATCGTCGATCAGCATGCGGCCCATGAACGGCTGGTCTATGAGCGGATGAAAGCGGCTCTCATCGGGCGGGGCGTGGCGCGCCAGGGCCTGTTGATCCCCGATGTGGTGACCGTGGGGACCGGGGCTGCCCAGCGGCTTGTCGCACGGGCGGGCGAGCTTGAGGCTCTTGGTCTCGTGGTCGAGCCCTTCGGCGAGGATGCCGTGCTCGTGCGCGAGACGCCGGCCCTGCTGGGCCAGGCCGATGTCCAGGGCCTGGTGAGCGATCTCGGCGATTTGATCGAGGAGCTGGACGAGGCTGTGGCCCTCAAGGAGCGGCTCGAAGCGGTCTGCGCCACCATGGCCTGCCATGGCAGCGTGCGCTCCGGCCGTGTGCTGACGGGTCCTGAAATGAACGCCCTGCTGCGCGAGATGGAACGCACGCCCCATTCCGGTCAGTGCAATCACGGCCGCCCCACTTATGTGGAACTCAAACTCAGTGACATCGAACGCCTGTTCGGCCGGCGGTAGGATCATGGGCGCATCTGTGTCCGGTTTTTGCCCCGCTTCCTCGCGTCCTCCATCCATCAGGGGGGCGGGCGGGCGGGCAGGAAATCCAAAACCGCCAGAGCGAGGCCGGCCTGGTGCCGTGCGAAAAGTCTGGTTGACTTGCTCATCCGCCTCCCTGATATTGCGTCTGGTTCTTAATTTCATGTCGTGGAGACGGGTGCTGTGGGACGGGTCTGGCTGAACCTGCATCGCTGGGTGGGCCTGAAGCTGGCGATCTTGATGAGTTTCGTTCTCATCACCGGGACATTGGCGACCGTGTCCCGGGAGATCGATTGGGCGATCGATCCGGCGCGGCGTGTGGATCCGGCCAGCGTTCCGTCGGTGCTTGACTGGCAGGGGCTGTTCGATGCCGCCCGCGCGGCCCGGCCCGACTGGGCCATCGACTGGATCAGTGCGCCGATCGATCCCTGGCACGCGGTGGAGGTCGTGGGCCGGACAGAAGGCGGCACGCTCCGGCGGCTGCTCATTCATCCCGCCACGCATGAGATTCAGGGCGAGCGACCCTGGTTCAACGCCCAGCGCCTGTTCCGAGACACGCACCGCCGGCTGATGATTTTCAATGTCTGGGGCATCATCACTGTCTCCAGCTTGGCCGTGCTTCTGCTCCTCTCGCTGCTGTCCGGATTGTTTGTGTACAAAAAATTCTGGCGCGGCTTTTTCAAAAGGCCGCGGACCCGGGATGCCCGAACGTTCTGGGGCGATGTGCACCGCCTGGGCGGTGTCTGGAGCATCTGGTTCATTGTCGTCATTGCCCTGACGAGCTTGTGGTATCTCATTGAAGCGCTTGGTGCCGTGGCGGGGCAGAGGGTGGGCCCGCCACCTGTGCTGGCGCCGCCGCACGGTCTGGAGCGTCCCCTTGAGACCGCTGGTGGTCCGAGCCTGACCGACCTTGCGGCGCGGGCGAAAGCGGCGAGCCCCGGCCTTGAGATCACGGATCTCTTCGTGTCCCATTTCCATGCCGAACCGGTCCGCTTCCACGGCCAGGCCGAAGCCATCTTGGTGCGTCCCCGGGCAAATCAGGTTCGGCTGGACCCGGAGACGGGGGCCGTTCTGGGGGTGACTCGCGCAGAAACCCTGTCGGTCCTGCAGCGGGTGAGCGAAATGGCGGATCCGCTCCATTTCGGCACTTTTGGCGGGCTTGCCACCAAGCTGCTCTATTTCGTCTTCGGGGTCATTTTGTCGGGCATGTCCTTGTCGGGCGTCTATATCTTTTCTGTCCGTATCCGGAATGCGGAGGCCAAACGGAACCGGTCCCGGGTCGGTGCCCGGGCTGCTGCGCAGGTGCCGCAATGACGGTGCGCTCGCGGCCGGCATGGAGGGCAATGGGGCCTTGGAAATGGCTGTCCCTGGTCCTGCTGCTCTACTGCCTTGTCATCTGTGTCCTCTATATTGAGAGGGCTGGCGGGTCGAACGGCATGGGAGACAATGGGATCTCCGCCAGTCTCGGTGGCTGTCCGATCGACGTGCAATTGGTCGAGGGCGGCGAGGGTCTTACCATTCGTATGCGGATTGATCCGCAGTGTGCGATCGGACTGTCCAGGCCCACTTTGTCCCTGGTGTCTGCGACCGGAACGGTTTTGCAGGACCGTCCGTTCCGGGGCGGCGCCACGTCGCTGACGGCCCGGCTGGGGGCGCCGGCGGTGTCTCCCGATTCGGGAACCCGTGTGGAAATCTCCGCCGTCGACACCAGCGGTACCCGGATCATCCTTCCCTTGCGCGGCGAGGGTCCGCTAATCCGCCTGTGATTGGTCCCTGGCGAGCAGATCCACGAAACAAACACGCATCAAAGATGAAAATGATTCTGATAAGCGCTCTGAAAGGAACACCGGCCATGGCCTTCAACCGTCTTGTCGTCCCCCTTTGCGGACTGGTTCTCGCGGCAGCACCCCTATGGGGCCCCGCATGGGGCCAAGAGGCCGAGCCCGCCGATGCCGGACCGAAGGCCGGTGAGGATGTGGATGAGACCATGGTCGTGACGGGCCGGGCCCAGGAGTTCTATCTCCAGACCGCGCCAAGTCTCGGCAACAAGTTTCCGTCCGATCTGCGGGATATTCCGCAGTCAATCCAGATCCTGCCCAAGCAGCTTATCGAGGATCAGGCGGCCATCGAGATCACGGATCTTTACCGGAACATTTCCTCCGTCTCCATCTTCAGCTATTCCGGCGTGACCTTCCGTGGTTTTCGGCAGGACGAAATTCGCTATGACGGCCTCTTGGGTGACCCGTTTTCCGGATTTTCCGTCCCCCTCCTGTTCGATATCGAGCAGGTCGAGGTTGTCAAAGGCCCCTCAGGCGCCCTGTTCGGCGGCGGTGAACCCGGCGGCATCATCAATTATGTGACCCGGGCACCCCAGGAGGAGCAGGAGGGCTATGTGCGCCTCGTGGGCGGCACTTTCGATCTGTTCGGGGCGCGCGCGGAACTGACCGGTCCGCTGACGGAAGACGGCACGCTCCTTTATCGCGTGGGCGCCGCTTTCGAAGAGACCGAGACGTTCCGCTTCAATACCGACAAGCAGGACCTGGTGCTGGCGGCGGATCTTGCCTGGCGGCCGACAGAGGCGACCGAAGCCGTTTTCCGCTTCGACTATGTGGAGCAGGACTTTCAGGGCGCGCGCCTGCGCGGCGTTCCGGTGGACGATGAGGGCAATTTCCTCACCACACGGCGTTTCAATACCAATGAGGCCAGCGATTTCCAGCGCCTTGAGGCGACGGCCGTGACCCTCACGGTCAATCATGCCGTTACGGATGATCTGCGTGTCACCCTTGCGGGCCGCATCGTCACCAGCCAGGAGACCCAGAACTACCACGAGCCGCGCGGTCTGTTCACCGACGGGGCCGGCGTGACTTTCGCCCGGCGCGAGTTCCGGGACCAGCTTCGCGACATCGAGCAGTATTCGGGCCTCGCCGAAGCGGTCTACACGGTGGACTTGGGGCCCACATCGCACACCATCCTGGTGGGCGGCGAGTTCTATCGCATCGACGGTGACGACTTCTTCCTGACCTCCTCGGATTCCCGGAGGGAAGGGCAGTTGCCGGCCGGGTTCATCGTGCCGGACCTCAATTTCTTCGATCCCGACTTCGGCAATTCCAGTCCAGCCGTCTTCGAGCCTTTCGTGGAGACGGACCGGACCACCCAGTTCGATCAGTGGGCGATCTATATCCAGGACCAAGTCTCCATCACGGATCGTCTGATCCTGTCCCTGGGCGGTCGTTTCGAAGGCTTTTCCGAGGACCTGAATTCCCTCCAAACCGTTCTCGTGACGGGGGACGCCACGTCGACCATCGCCTCGGCCAGCGACGAGGCGTTCACGGTGCGCACCGGCCTCGTTTATGACGTCACGGATACGGTGGCGGCCTATTTCAATTATTCCACGGGCTTCGTGCCCCAAGGGTCCACCAGCCAGGAGCCGGAGGCGGGCGGCCCCTTCGAGCCGGAGCGCGGCCGGCTGTTCGAAGTGGGCACAAAGATCGATCTGTTCTCGGATATGTTCTATCTCCAGCTCAGCGCATACCAGATCAACAAGACCAATGTGCTTGTGGCTGATCCGACGCCCGAGGCACCGACCGGTGCCCTCGCCAGCATCGGCGAGGCGCGCGCCCGGGGGATCGAGTTCGATCTCGTCGGTGACATCACCGATGATTGGACCATGGTGCTGAACTATGCCTATAACGACACAATCATCCTTGAGGGAACGGACGAAATTCGCAACGCTGTCGGCGACGAGTTTGCCAATGCCCCGGACCACCAATTCGGTTTCTGGACCCGATATGACATCGTGCCGATCAATTCGGCCATCGCCTTCGGTGCTGAATATGTGTCCGAGCGCATCAGCCTGAGCGGGCAGACGGTCCAGCCCTACGCCATTTTCGACGCAAGCTGGATCACCACCTGGCGCAATCTTCAGTTTCAGGTCAATGCGCGGAACCTCTTCGACAAGGTCTATGCCGAAAGCGGTTTCCTGGCCCGCACCGGCCATTTTCCCGGCGAGCCCCGGACCGTCCGGGTCGAGATCACGGCCCTGTTCTGAACCGACCCCCTCCCGCCGTCACAGGAAGGTCGGGTCGACCTCCAGGCCGTACAGGGCGCGGCCGGCAATGTCGAAAGTGGAGTGGGCGACCATCATGTGCTGGGTGGCCACATGGCCGTCGCGGAAGCGGCGTTGCAGGGGCGATGTGAGGTAGACGGAGGTTCCGCCGCCCAGGTCATACATGTCCCGGGTGATGTCGGCGCAGGTCCTTGTGGCGTGGGCGGCGGCCAGGCGGATTTCCGCGCGGGTCTCAATGGGCAGCGGGTCCCCGGCCTGGGCGGTTTCCCAGGCTTCGTCCGTGACATCGTGCAGGTAAGCGCGGGCGGAGCGCCATTTGGCATGGGCCTGGGCCATGGCGGTCTGGCCATGGCCGGTCTCGGCGACGGTGCGGCGGCTGTCCCGGCGGCGCTTGGCGAGCGCCAGGTCTTTCAACTCCCGCATGGCGCCTTTGGCATTGCCCAGGGCCACGCCTGCGATGCCGAGGGAGAGCAGGCCAAACAGCGGGAAACGGTAGAGCGGTCCATCCGCCCAGGGACGGTCCATCACAAGGGACACGGAGCGCCGGGCGGGCACCACCAGGTCATGCACGGCCATGTCGCCGCTGCCCGTCCCGCTCATGCCGGCGGCGTACCAGGTGTCGATCAGCTCCACGGACTCCTGGGGGAACAGGACCATGCGGGAATCCGGCGCGCCATTGGGCAGGCGCTTCATCTCGCCGTCCTCAATGATCACGCAGCCGCCCATGAGCCACTGGCAGTTATGGCCGCCACTCGTCCACTGCCATTGTCCGTTCACGCGATAGGTGTCGCCCGCGACCACGGCCTTGCCCTGGGGGGCGAACACGCCGCCGGTATAGGCATCCTCGGCACCATAGACTTCACGGGCATCCTCCTTGGGCAGATAAGCGGCCACAAGCCCCGTGGTGCCGGCGATCATGGTGCACCAGCCCGTGGCGGCATTCGACTCCGCGACCGTTTCGATGGCCTCCACGGCCTCCCAGGGGCTCACCTCGCCGCCGCCCAAGGCCTGCGGCACCAGCATGCGGATCAGCCCGGCATGGGACAGGCTGTGCGCGATATCAGCCGGCAGGCGGCGGGCGGCCTCGATCTCATCGCCTCGGTCGGCAATTGATTGGGCGATGTTCTGGGCAGCGATCAGCAGGGTCATGGGGTATCCTCCTTGAGCTCATGATTGAGTCTGTAGGGCGGTTTGAAACCCGCCTCGAAACCACCCGCTTTCCCGAACCCGTGTGGTGCGCCCGGGCGGCGGGTTTCAACCCGCCCTATGACGGACAGTCCGGCCTAAAGGCGGAACGGGCGCAAGGTGAGACGATCCGTTTCAAGAACAGGCGCCATCCAATGAAAGCCGGGCTGGTGTGACGGATCCATGGTCGCTCCCGAGACGGTTTTTATCCAAGAAACAGCAGTCCTATTCCGGCAGGCGCAACCGCGCCGCGATATTATTCTTCTGCATATTGGATGATCCGCCCACGATGGGCATCAGAGTGATGTCTCGCACATAGCGCTCCATGTCATAGTCCGTGGCCACCCCATAGGCACCCATGATGCGCTGGCAGGCGAGCACGATCTCGACGCCCGTGTCGGCCACGAAGAGTTTCGCCATGGAGGTCTCGACACTGCAAGGCAGGCCCTCATTGGCGAGATGGGCGGCGTGATAGAGCATGTGGCGGCAGGCCTGGAGCTTGGTGCGCGCCTCGACCAAGGCGTGGCGTACGGATTGATGGGCGCAGATGGGTTTGCCGAACTGCGTGCGGGTCTGGGCATAGTCCCAGGCGTCGGCCATGGCCGCCTCGGCAATACCCAGCGCGACGGCCGTGATCTCCAGCTTTTCCACGTCGAGGGCGGGACCTGCCAGCATGGGCCAGCCCTTGTTCCAGCCTTCCGGCCCGCCAAGCACATAATCGATGGGCACCTCCACATCGTCAAAATTGACATCCGAGGTGGCGGCATAACGAATGCCCGAATGGTCGATATCGGTGATCATGATGCCCGGCCGGTTCGTGGGCACCAGGATAAAACTCAGATTGCGATAGCGCGGTGCGTCGGGGTCGGACTTTACGAGGCAGATGATATAATCGGCAAAACGGGCACCGGTACACCAGCGTTTGGTGCCGTTGAGCACGATCGTATCGTTGCCCTTTCCCGGCCGGGCCGTCATGGAGACCGCGGCCAGGTCCCCGCCCACATCGGGTTCCGACAATCCGTAGGCGAAGAGCATCTCGCCCTTGGCGATCTTGGGCAGGAAAAGCTTCTTCTGCTCATCCGAGCCGTTTTCGGAAATGTTCATGCCGCCGTAAAAGGCACAATGGATGAACGGCCCGGCGGCGGCCGAGCCCCGGCGGGACAACTCGTCGATCACCGCCACGGCGGCCACAAGATCCCGCCCGGCGCCGCCATAAGCTTCGTCGATGGTCAGCCCGCACACACCGGTCGCGGCGAGCTTGCGGAACAGCTCCGGCGGCACCTCGCAAGCCTTGTCCCAGGCCCGGACCTTCTCCCGTGGCATCTCCTGGTCCACGAAACGGCGCATGCTGTCGCGCAACAGGGTGATGTGTTCCGGTTCCCGGGTGAAATACATGGCCCGCGTCCTCCCGCTTTTCCGTTTCGATCCGATACTGGGACATAGTCTACACCAAAGTCACAGCGCCGCAGCCCGGCACGGTGCCGCGACGGAGCAGACCGGAGAGGAGCCATGATCACTATTGCAATCGACGATCCGGACCGGCCGGACATGCGGGCCTTGCTGGAGGCCCATCTCGCTTTCGCCCGTGGCCATTCGCCAGAAGGCAGCGGCCACGCCCTGGATGTCGACGCTCTAAAGGCGCCGGACATGACCCTGTGGTCGGCCCGCGAGGGCGCGGACTTGCTGGGCTGCGCGGCGCTCAAGGAACTCGCGCCCACTCATGGTGAACTCAAATCCATGCACACGCGCCTTTCCCATCGGGGGCGCGGCGTGGCGCGGGCGCTGGTGGCCCACGTCATTGATGAGGCCCGGCGGCGCGGCTATACCCGCTTAAGCCTCGAGACCGGAAAGTCGGAGGATTTCGCGCCGGCCCAGATGCTCTACGCGGCCCTTGGCTTCACGCCGTGCCCGCCTTTCGGGCCCTATTTGGGCGATCCGTTCAGTTACTGCATGACGCGGGATGTGTGATGGTCCCTCCGGCTGCCCATGATCCGCGGGGCGGCTCAATCCCCGATGAAATGGGGCTTTCGCTTTTCGAGGAAGGCCGCCACGGCTTCCCGGTGATCCGCCTGAAGATTGGTCTGCATCTCATAGGAGACGGATGCATCCATCAGTTTGTGGGCCAGTTCCCGGAGCGGAATATTCGCGACCGTCTTGGTCCAGCGCACGGACCAGATCGGGCTTTCTTTCAGTCGGGTGATCATCTTCTCCACTTGGGCGTCGAGGTCCGCACCGGGCACGGCATAATTGATGAGACCCATCTCGACGGCCTTTGAGGCCGGGATCATGGCGCCGGTCATGAGCATTTCCTTCGCCCGGGCATAGCCGATGAGCTGGGGCCAGATCACCGCGCCG
>JBHJGV010000078.1:0-21089 GCA_050331455.1 Alphaproteobacteria bacterium | reverse complement strand
GCACCGCCCAGCAGGCTGTCCATGCCGGGCCCGCCATTCAGCGTGTCGTTGCCGATGCCGCCTTCCAGGGTGTCATCGCCGTCCTGGCCGAGCAGGCTGTCATCGCCGCTTTCGCCCAGCAGGCTGTCGTCGCCGCCATTGCCTTCCAGCGTGTCGTTCTCGTCGCCGCCGATCAGGGTGTCGTTCTCGCCGACGCTGGCATCGCCATCATCGCCGATCAGAGAATCGGGACCTAGGCCGCCGATAATGCTGTCCGCGCCCGGACCGCCGGTCACCAGGTCCCGGTCGGGACCGGCATCAATGGTGTCGCCGCCCCGATTGCCGACGATCACGTCGTTCCCTGCAAGGCCGTTGATAATGTCGGCATCTTCCGTGCCCGACAGATTATCATCGCCGCTGGTGCCGGTGAAAGTCTGGGTCGCGGTGCCTTGCGTGACCGTGTCGATATTGATGAAGGTGAGCGTGACCGATGTCCCGCCGCCATTCACGAAGGTTGCGGTGCCGGCCGCCCCGTCGATGGTGATCGGAAAGGCGATACCCGACAGGTCGAGGACATCGTTGCCGGTGCCGCCATTCACCGTGAGGTCTGTCGTGCCCGGAAGGATGGTCTGGTTGCCCCCGTCGAACACGACCGGCGCCGCGAAACCGTCGGGGTCAAGGGCTGTCAGGCCGGAAAGATCGACGGTCGTCCCCCCTGTGACGCGGATCTCGGTGGCCCCTTCGATGCGCGACAGCGCCTCAATCTGCGCGGCCGTCACGATGACGGTTCGATTGCCCGACCCCGTGATCAAAATGTTTTCGATGTCGATCAAGGTCGCCTGGGTCAGGTCCAGCGTGTCATTGGTCAAATTGGCGCGGATTTCATCCGTATCCGCCCCGCCGTCATAAATCTCCACCGGCGAGAAGATGCCGAAGATGGTCTCAAGATCGATGGTGTCGTTTCCGCCATCGCCGCGCACCGTATCGGTGCCGTTCTGCCCCGGAACCAGGGAATCGTCGCCCCCCAGGCCGATCAGGCTGTCATTGCCGTTCAGACCCGTGATCGTGTCCGCATCCGGAGTGCCGGTGAGCGTCTCGTCAGAATTGGTACCGGGGACCTGCGCCATGATCGAAACCCCTGTGAAGATATGGCAATGGAACGGAATGTGGCCGGGGATCCGGCGGGCGAAGCAGAGCCCCATGCACCAACGAATGTCAAATTCATTAATTCGACACAATGACGCATTTTTTGATCTGCACGCCTGGGTTGCTCGAGCCTGATCCGAATGGGTGCGGCCTTGATGCAGAGCGCGATCAGTCAGCCCGGTCGACGGGCATCATGAAGGGGGTGCCGGGTGGAGGAAGGCTCGGATCGGCGACGGTCCGCCCCAGGCTGTCTGCGAGACGAGTGTGCAAGTGCTGCACCCTGCGGGACGATCTGCTTCAGGAGGATCAACGCCTCGCCGAAGATGGCCGGTTCGACGATCTGCTGATCGAATCGACCGGCATCTGCGAACCGCGTCCCGTGGCGGCCCCATTCGATTTCCGGATTTTTGAACAAGATTGATGCGGCAAACGCGGATCAACTCGACGCGGCGCGCAAAATCATTCGGTCCCTGAACCCCGATCCGGATGTCATCGAAACCAGCATGTCCCGGGCGCCCCTGGACAGGGTGTCGAATATGGGCCGGGGTGACCATGACAAAGCAGAGGACCATCCGCTTTGGTTCAAGGACCTCTAAGGGCTCACGACCCGTTCCACCGCCGATACAACCCCTTGAAGGCCGGTGCTCCGGCCTTCAAGGGGTTTTGCAACGGCGGCTTCAGTCCTCGCCGTCCTTCTTTTTCATGGCCTTGCTTTTCGGCATGCGGGCAGCCTGGGCTTCGATTTCAACGCGCCAGCCGGGACGGATCAGTTCGGCGACCTGCATCACGGCGCGGGCCGGCTTGTTGGGCTGGTCTTCGGTGCCGAAGAACTGGGAATACCCTTCCATGAAGCCCCGGAAATCGAGCCGGTCGCCGGAGTCTTCGTCCGCCACCAGATAGAACCTCATCATGACAATATCGGAGAGGGACCAGCCGAGGCTCTCCATGCGCTCTTTCATCCGGGTCAGGACAGTAACCGTTTGAGCCTTCGTGTCGCCATAGGCCGCGCGGCTGTTGGGATCGGCTTCGGCATCGATGATGCCAGGGGTGACGCCGCTGACATAGAGGATTTCAGCGCTGGGCGGCACCTGGACAGCGATTGAGATGGGAAAGTCCGAGCCCGGAATGGGGGCACGGTAGATCTCGCCCCGCTTTTGTTCCGCCTCAAGATGGCCGTCGGCGAGGGCCGGAGAAACGGCAAGGCCAAGGGCCGTCGCCGCCGCGGCGAGGCTGACAGTGATGGAACGCATGGGATTCTCCCTCAAAGCTGGACCTTCGTGCGGTCATAGATGTGGCCTACGGCCACATGGGCGGTGCGGATGGCGGCCTCCATCCAGGCACCGATCGGACTCAAATGCTGGCCGGCAAAGAAAATGGGCCCGTCGCCGGCAAACAGCGCGCGGACACAGGCGGGATCGTGATACACGTCCTCGCCCTGCTGCGACCACGCGCCCTTGGAGTGTGGAACATGGAGCCAGTTCACCGCAACGGGCTTCTCGAACAGGTGGCCCCGCCCCGGATGCACCTGTTCGATGGACGCGCGGGAGGCCGCGAACTGCTCCGCATAGGGCCGTGTCCCGAAGGCGAGCGCCGTACCGCCGAAATTGTAACAGCCGACCACAACGCCGCGTTCGCTATGGAAGCCATAGCTCGGATACCAGCAAATGTTGGTTTCCGAAGACGAATTCCAGCTGATCCCGCCGAAAATGCCGTTCTCCCGCTCCCAGAAACGCGGCGCTTCCCAGGCGACCTTGCAGGACGTTTGGTACCCGAAGGAATAGATGCCTTCCATGATGATGGGCGAGAGGTCGGCCTCAATGGTTTCGAACACGGAGCAGGGCAGGGTGCAGACACAGTAGTCGGCCTCGATCGCCTTGGCCGTGCCTGTTTTGTCCGTATACACAATTTCGACGCCGGCACCCTTGCGACCCAGCTTCGTGACCACGGCCTCATATTCGAGGTCGCCTTCCAGCTTGCGCGAAAAGGCATAAGGAATGTGGTCGATGCCGCCCTTCGGATGGGTCATCGTGCTTTGCTGGTCGAGGCTCTCGCCAAACATCATGAGGAAAGCCCAGCCGGGATCCTCCGTCAGCTCCGAGAGGGGCACGGGCCGGCGGTGCACTTCCGGCGCGCCCAGCAGGCTGGGCGGGATGGTGTAGCCGGACCGGGATGACCCCGAATACATGAACTGGTCGTTCAGGGCGCCATAGGGCTTGAGGAACTGGAGCAGTTTTTCCTTGTCGGTGGTGTTCAAGTCGTCGTCGAGGGCGTTTTTGTTGATCGCCTTGGCAAGCAGTTCGGAAATGGCGCCGCGGGAATCGTTGACAAGCTGCCGGTTCTCGATCGGCACACCGCCATTCACCCGCTCACTGACGAAAAGGGCGCTGCGGTTGTCGTTGATCTGGGTTTCAAGCTCCACGCCCAGTTCACGGCAATAATGGTGGACCCCTTCATGGGTGCTGGGAATGCGCGCCGCGCCGCCATTGAAGAACTGGCCTGGCTCGAAGGTGCATGTTTGGGGGCCGTGGTGATCATGGTCCACCACATCGCCGCCGCGAATGGTCCATACCCGGCCGCCGGGGCGTTCCCGCGCTTCAATAATCTTGACCTGGAAACCGGATTGTTTCAGCTCGTAGGCCGCGACAAGGCCGGCAATTCCGGCACCCAGCACCACGACGCTCTTGCCGTGGCCAAGCTGGGCCGGCGCGCCCGGCGGACCTTGAAAAGCGTCGACCTCCGGAATGAACCCGAGGGTCTGTAGGGCCGTGAGAGCGCCGCCCGCCCCCGCAATCTGTCCGACCCGACGGATCAGGTCCCGCCGGGTCACGCGATCGTTCGTCATCGAGACGCATCCTCCATTTCCCATGAAAGGCGCCTTGACGACATAACCTCCGTTTCATTGGCCCGGCTTCTGCGGCCCGGCATTCTGCCGAAAGGCTAGCCCATGGATTTCCACTTGACCAGAGGGGGCATCTCCGGGTGTGCCGCGGTTCTGGGCCCCATCGCTCCCCTATACATCGCGGCAATTTGCGTCTTTCATGGAGCGTGAGCGACGGCGCGTTCAATGAGGAAGCCACGGGACGGCCGTTCATGACATCAAGGGCTGAATTCTGTTGGGGAGGTCGTCTTGAAAACGCGCATCACGGAACTCTTTGGCATCGAGCATCCGATCATTCAGGGCGGGATGCATTATGTCGGTTTTGCCGAAATGGCTTCGGCGGTCTCCAATGCCGGCGGTCTGGGCATCATCACGGGCCTGACTCAGCGCACGCCCGAAAACCTGGCCAAGGAAATTGCCCGCTGCCAGGCAATGACCAACAAACCCTTCGGCGTCAACCTGACCTTCCTGCCCGCCGTGACGCCGCCGGATTATCCGGGTTTCGTCAAGGTCATCATTGAGAGCGGCGTGAAGGTCGTCGAAACCGCCGGCAACAACCCTCAGAAATGGCTGCCGGCCCTCAAAGACGCCGGGATCCGCGTCATCCACAAATGCACCTCGGTCCGCCATTCCGTGAAGGCCCAGTCCATCGGCTGCGATGCGGTATCCGTGGACGGATTTGAATGCGGCGGCCATCCGGGGGAGGACGATGTTCCGAATTTCATCCTGCTGCCCCGCGCCGCCGAGGAACTGGAGATCCCGTTCGTTGCCTCGGGCGGCATGGCCGACGGTCGCTCGCTCGTCGCGGCCATGGCTCTGGGCGCCGAGGGCATGAATATGGGCACCCGGTTCATCGCGACAAAGGAAGCGCCGGTTCATGAGAATGTGAAACGAGCCCTGGTCGCCGCGTCCGAACTCGATACCCGCCTCGTCATGCGTCCCCTACGGAACACCGAGCGGGTCATGAACAATGCCGCCGTCGAGCGCCTTCTGGAAAAGGAGCAGCGGCTCGGACACGACATCAGTTTCGAGGACATCATCGAAGAGGTCGCCGGCGTCTATCCGCGCATCATGGTCGAGGGCGAGATGGATGCGGGCGCCTGGTCCTGCGGCATGGTCGCCGGTCTGATCCACGACATCCCGACCGTGCAGGACCTCATGGACCGCATCATGGGCGAGGCGAACCAGATCATCGCCGACCGCCTGCGCGGCATGAACGTGGCCTGACCGGCGGCGGCGGCGGCGGCGCTGCCGTCACGCATTGGCATCGGGCGGCGGGTCCCGTAAAGGAGGGGAAAACCCTGAAGGGAGCCCGTCGCCATGACCGCCACTGCTTTTCGCCGTCCCGTGCCCACCCGGGCCGGTATTCTGGACATCGCGCCCTATGTCCAGGGCGCTTCGACCCTTGAGGGCGTGGCCAAGGTACACAAACTGGCCTCGAACGAGGCGGCCTTGGGACCGAGCCCCAAGGCCGTCGCCGCTTTTCGGGACACGGCTGCCAGCCTGCATCTTTATCCCGACGGGCAATGCGGTGCCCTGAGGCTCGCCATTGCCGACGCTTTCGATATGGTGCCCGAGCGGCTGATTTTCGCCAACGGGTCCGAGGCGATCCTGGATCTGCTGATCCGCACCCATGCGGGGCCCGGGGACGAGGTCCTCTGGCCGCGCCTGTCTTTCCCGCTTTACCGCATCCAGACCCTGGCCGCGGGCGCGCAGCCCATCGAGGCCGAGGCGCCGGACTTTACGGCAGATGTGGACGCCCTGCTCGGCGCGGTCACGCCGGCGACCCGCGTGGTGATCCTGGCCAATCCCAACAATCCCACGGGGACCTGGATCCCCCGCGCCGATCTGGTCCGCCTGCGCGAGGGCCTGCGCGAGGACGTGCTGCTGATCATCGACAGCGCCTATGGCGAGTATCCGGAGGATCCGTCCTATTCGGACGGCCGGGACGTGGTCGACGCCCACCCTGACAACACGGTGATGACTCGCACATTTTCCAAAATGTATGCCATCGCCAATGCCCGGGTGGGTTGGGCCTATGCCGGGCCGGGGTTGATCGATGTCATGGAGCGTGTGCGCCTGACCTTTTGCGTCGGCGCCCAGGCCCAGGCAGCCGCTGTGGCCGCCCTGGGCGATCAAGACCATGTGGGCGCGGAACGGGCCCATTGCCTTCGGTGGCGCACGCAATTCGAGGCCGCGCTGAGCGCCGCGGGCCTGCCTTGCGTGCAAGGGGCCGGCAATTTCGTGTTCCTGTCCGTACCCAATCGCGCCGGCGGCTGGCAGGGCTTTGATGCTCATTTGAAGCGACATGGGATCATTGCGCGGCCCATTCCGCCCGCCAACGCCTTGCGCATCTCCATCGGCAGTGAAGAGGCCAATCTGACCCTCTTATCCGCGGTTGCGAGCGCTCAACAGGCGTTGAACGGCCCGGGAGCCCCCTTTCCCGCGAGCCCGTAAATCCTTAATAAGTCTTGCGAGTGCGGCATGCGGCCAGCGGCCATAGGGGTCTGGGGTGGGCATGTCAGCCCGAAATGGGAGGCCAAAGGCCATGCTCAGAATCATGTCTTGGATCCTGGCGCTATTCGTCATCTTCGTTTTCGTGCAGTCCCTGTTCTTCAAGTTCACCGGGGCGCCGGAAAGCATCCTGATCTTTTCGCTGATCGACATCACCGCCGAAGAATGGCTCGGCCTGACATTCTTCGAACCCACCATGCGCTTTGGGGTGGGCGGCGCCGAGGCGCTGGCTTCGGTCCTGCTGTTGATCCCGTTCACGCGGGTGGGCGGGGCCTTTGTGGGCTTCGTGATCATGACCGGCGCCATCGGCTTCCACCTGCTCACGGCCCTGGGCACGTCCCCGTCGGGCGTGGTGGCCAAGGACGGCACGGTCTACCCCGATGCGGCCTCCGTCGATGCCATCGCAGCCATTGCCAACGGGGCGACGGTGATCGAAGGCGACACGCTTTTCACGGTCGCCGGCTATGACCTGGGCATTCTGTTCCTGATGGCCTGCGGCGTGTGGGTCGCGTGCCTCATCCTGATGATGATCGGATCCGGCAATCGCAACTGAGCCCCGCCAAGACATTCGCCACACCGGACATGCCGGGCCCCTGGGCCCGGCTTTTTTGTGGCGCGGGCCCCCTATCGGGGCGCATCACAGACCGAAATGATCCGGACGGGAGCGAAAAAACAGCCAGAGGCGCCCGCGCCCCTGCGTCTTGAGGCGTGAAAAGGCCGCCTGCCGGGACTGTTGAAGATCGCCGCCTGGGGCAAGACCCATTGGGCGGAAAAGACGGGTGAGAGCTTCGCCGGCCACCGGGCGCACCATGTGCCAGGCCAGGGTTGCCTCCTCCCGAAGTCGGATGATCCTTCGGGCCATGACCGCGCCGACGGGCCGGCCCCACTCCAGGATCAGCAGCTTCAGGGCCAGGATGATCAGGCAGACAAAAAGGCCCGCAAAGATCACGTCGCTGAGGAAATGGGCGCCCTGGACCATTCGAATGAGGCTGATGAATACCCCAAAGCCAATCGCCGCGACGATGAAGGCCCGGCGCGGGGCCGGGAGCACGAGGGCGAGCGCCAGCATGCAAAAGCCGAGCGCCGCATCCCCCGACACGAAGGAACAGTTCCGCTCGCACTGGTCGGCGATGAGCAGGGGCGGCGAGAAGGTCTGGGTGCCGCCGAAATCCGCAATGTCGCGCGGCCGGGCCCGGCCCCATTCGGATTTCAGGATCAGATTGACCACGATCCCGGGCCCCAGGGCGAGGCTCGCCGTCAGGAACGCGAAGGCGCGGGCGCCCAGCCCGAAAACCGTGCGCCGCGCGCCGCCGAAGCCTGTCCAGGCAAGGCCGCCAAGGCAGGCAAGGGCGGAAACGATGGCAAGGGTGTCGATGACCTCGTTGAAGAACAGCGGCACGGCCGCGCGGGCCAGGGGGAAACCGTTCCCGTCCGGATTGGCGAACAGGCGTGCGGCCCACAGGTCCAGAACGGGCAGGGACAGGAACAGGACCGACGCGCCGACCGTGGCGGCCAGCAGGGCGATGATCCAGCCGGCCGTCTCATCGAGATCGTCTCCTTGCGGATGGGTCATGGGCCGGTGACCTCCGCGCCGGATGCATCCTCGCTTTGCGACGGGGCCTCAACCGTAGGGGGACGCAGGCCTTCAAGGGCATAGAAATGGAACGTCCGGGTGCGCCCGTTGCCCAGATCAGAGGTGAGGGATGCGACCGGTGTGGAGGTCTCGAACCGGTCGAGGACATCGCGCGGGTCTGCCTTGCGCGTCACGAAAAGCACGAAGTCCGCCAGATCAGGAGTGAGCGGATTGTTCAGTTCATAATGGTCCTGGGGCACTCCGTCCGCATCCCACATGGTCAGCGGAGCGTTGGGCCGCTGATAATAATAGGTCATCTCGGCGAACGCCTTGCGGTCGTCCATCAGCACGGCCGTGAAGCGCCGGTCACCCTGGCCGGCGAGGGCGCGCCAACGCACCTCGGCACCGATCTCGTTCCAGCCGCGCATGCGTTTGAAATCATTGGCGCGTCCCAGACGATCTACGAGGTCCGGCGACAGCATCATGGTCGAGAACACGACGCCGCCGATGATATGCAGGAGGAAAGACACGGCCAAGAGCCAGCGCCGCCGGGTTTGGGAGAGCCAGGCCACCACCAGAACCGTCGCCGCGACATAGGCCGTGGCCGCCCAATTGGCATGGGCCCGGGAAATGAAAGCCTGCGCACCGACAATCAGGAGCGGCGGCAGGGTGAAGCACAAAAGGAACGGCACCAGGTGCGCCCGCTCGCCCGAGCCCATCTCGACCGGTGCGCCTGCCCCAGCATCGAGGGCGGAACGGTCGATGGCCGGCGCGCCGTTGAAGCGGGCGGGTTCGCCCAGGGAGGAGCCCCCGCGCAGGGTGAAGAAGGACCAGAGCAGGGCGGCGAACAGGACCGGGCCGAACACGCCGAACTGGTCCACGAAGAATTTTCCGAACCGGTCCGGATTGAACAGGTCGCCGGACCAATTGGCATTGGCCGCCGTGTGCTCCACGGTCGCAAAGCCGTTTTCCACATTCCACAGGATATGGGGCGCGATGATGACGCCGGCGACGACCAGGGCGAGCAGGCCCCGCCAGGGCCAAAATATCCGCCGGGTGGCCCGGTCGAACAGGGTCAGCAGAAAGAGGCCGCCGACGAAATAGACCATGGCGTATTTGGCGAGAAGGCCAAGGCCGATGGCAAACCCGAGGAGCAGGGCCCAGCCCGTACTCCCCTTACTGACAGTCTGCCAGAGGGCCAGCAGTGCGACCGCCCAGAAGAACAGCAGCGGTACGTCGGTTGTCACAATCATTGACGAAAACCAGACCCCCGGCAGCGTGGCAAAGGTCGCCGCGACCAGGAAGCCCGTGCGGGCATTCACCATGGCCCGGGAGAGGAAAAACAGCGCGAAGGCGGTGCCCGCATAGAGCAGCGGCGCGGCCGTGCGCACACAGGCCTCGGTATCACCGCACACGCCGGTCGTGCCGGCAATGATCCAGGGCAGGAGCGGCGGCTTGGAGAAATAGCCGAAGGCGAAGTCCTGGGCCCAGGACCAGTACTGGGCTTCGTCCGGCACCAGATTGGTGTCGCTGACCCAGATGACGAACAGGCGCATGATGGTCAGTGTGCCGATCAGGATCGCCGTGGTCTGGAGCCAGGTCATCTCCACCAGCGAAGGCCGCCGGACCCGGGGCTCGGGCACTGCGCTGCGGGCGGCCGGCGCCAGGGTTGCCGAATTCAGCGCGGCGGTGTTGACCGGTGCCATGCCGGGCGTGTCCCGCCACATCGCGCCATGGGCCGTCGCGGCATCGGAAGGGAACGCGGTGCCTTGACCTGCGATTGCGTCGGAGTCGTCGGCCTCTTCGGCGCCGCTGTCCCGGCGGGCCCGCTCACGCCGCCATGCCTCCTCGACGCGGGCGACGGAGGCTTCCGCCGCCAGGGCCCGGGACGCGGCCGGAAGAAGACCGTGATAGGGCTCGCCAGTGTCGGCATGCGCCGTTTCCTGACCCGGTTCGGTCTGGTCCGCATCGGCATGGTCGTCCCCGGGCTCAGCAGTGTGGTCCTGAGAAGCATCCCCGTCGGGACCGTTCTCATCCCGGGTCTCGTCCGTGTCCGCCTGGGCCGCAGCAGCCATCGCCGCATCCGGTGGACCATCATATTCGCCCGGCCATCCCGCGTCGTCGTCGCTCAGATCGGATGGCTCGGAAACATCCGTGGCTCGCGGATAATCGGGGTCTGTTTCGTCCGCCTCGATTTCGTTGTGCCGATCCTCAAGGACCAGGGGCGGGGACATGGCCCCAGGATCGTCGCCGGCGGTCAAACCGTCCGGTGCGTCCTTGTCGATGTCCGGTGCGCTTTCAGAGCCGGCGTCGGCGAAGTCATGCGCCAGGGGTGCATCGGCGTCGGAACGTTCTTCGATGTCCCCGGTGATCTCACCGGGTCGGGCTTCGATATCCCCGGTGAGATCATCGGGTCGGGTCTCGTCCCGTTCGGCATCTGCAGACGGATCGCTGGTGGCCCCATTCTCCAGCAGTGCGCTGTTCAGCAACTCTGGATTCAGCTGCTCTGGGTTCAACTGCTCTGGGGCCAGTGCGGCGCCCGGTTCCGTCCGGCCTGTTTCAGGATCGTTGTCGGCGCCGCCATCCTCTTCCGGGGCGAGGGTGGCGAAGGGGCCCGTGTCCTCGTGATCCTCCTCCGGGGTCAGGTCCGGCACCGCGCCGTCGGCGTTGGCGTTGGCATCCTTGGGGGCCGTCTCGTTCGGATCGAGGCTTGTCCCGGCAAGCGAAAGCGCGGGGGCGTCCGCGTCGGCAAACAGTTCGGACTCGCCGGGCGCAACCGGGGCGGCCAGGGTCTCTTCTTCAAAGGTGTCATTGTCGGTTTCGCCATGGCGGACCGGGTCGGTGCCGGCGGTACCGGCCTGGGCCGGTTCGGCGTTCTTCGAGGCTGCATCCGCGGGCGCGGTCGCTTCCGCGTCCCCGGCGCTCGTTGCGTCGTCGCCGGTCTGTGCCTTGGCCGATCGGGTTTCCTCCGGAGACGGATCGCCGTCCTCTTCACCCTTGCGGTTGATGGGCTCAAAAAAGGCGGCCGGCATTTCCGCCAGAGCGCTCTTACTCCAGGTCGTGCCTTCCAGGTCCTCCGGGCGGTGCTGGGCTGTCAGCCCGTCCTCTGCCAGGTCCGGCGTGTCGGGACGTTTCGGCTTGGCCTGACGCCGGCGCAACAGGGTGGCCGCCTGGCCGGAAAAGCGCCGCAGTTTCTGTCCCGACGTTTCCGGCCGTCCTTCGGGGAGAGACATCTCGTAATGATCGACGCCGGCCGATTCAAGGGCGGCGGAAAGATAGGGGTCGATGGGTGTCCGGATGATTTCCGGGTCTGCCGAAACCGGCTCCGACGGGTCGTGCACTGTATCGCCGGGTTCCTCGGCATCGTCCTTAGCCGGATCGGTGGCCTCGCCGTCGCTGCTGCCCTCGGTCGGCGTTTTGTCGGGCTCGGCGTCGCCGGTCTGTCGGTTGTCGGCCGACGTCTCGGGTGCCGGGGCATCCTCGTCCGCACCGGGCTCATCGGTTTCGCCGGCGGTTGTCTCTTCGGCCGGTGCATCCGCAACCGGCTCCTCGGGCCGGGCGGATTTTTGCCGCCGCGTTCCAAACAACCAGGACGGTCTGCGGAAAAAGCCGCCCTTTGTGGGCCCTTGGTCCGTTTCGGCCGGCTCATCCTCCGTCGGAGCCGGCTCATGCCCCACGGTCGAGGGCTCCGCCCGATCTTCGGACGCGGTCCCGTCTTCCGGCTCGGCGAGGTCGTCCGACTTGGCTACGGTCTCGGGCTCGGCGGGATCTTCCGGCTCGGCCGGGACCTCTGCCTCGACCGCGTCCGGTTCCCGATCCGGTTCGGGCCTGTCTTGCCCGTCCCGGCGCTCACCATCCTCGATAACGGTTTGCGCACTGGTCCCTCCGAGCGCCGTGGCCTCACCAGCCGGCGCGTCTGCTGGAGCGTGCGCTGGGTCCGTCCCTTCGGCGCCGCCGGCCTCCTCTTGCCCGGTGACAGCCTCGTCCGCCCCGGCCTCGACGTCATCCGTTTCGGGGAGGATTTCTTCGTCGTTTTCTTGAACCGGGCCGGCTTCGACCCATTCATCCGGATCAAGATTTTCGGAAATCGTTTCGGCTGGCGCGTTTTCCTTCGCCTCGTCGTCCGTCACATCTGCGTCGTCATCACCCGGTGACAACACCGAAGGTCCGGGCTCATCGCTTGGCTCATCACGCTCAAGATCAGGTTCTTCCGGCGTATGGATCACCGGCTCCAGATCGGCATCCTCCGTCTCGGGATGGCCGGCAGTGTCCTCAAGGGCCTCGCGGCCGCGGGTCCGCTGGAACGCGAGGAGCCGATCCGCATCCCGCTCCGGCTCCGGCTCGATGTCGTCGAGATCGGTGCCGTCGGCCGCGGGGTCGTCGGCTTCGGCTTGGCGCATGCCAAAGGGTCTGGTGCCCCGGGCGTATCGCATACGCGAACGCGCCGCAGCCTGCCAGTCCTCGGGCGAGTCCTCGGGCCAGTCCGCCGGATCGTCTTCAGCCATGGTGGATTGAGGCGACGTCTCGCCGGACGCCGCACCGTCATCGCGCGTCGGGCCCGGCGCGTTCAGGGCTCCGTCATCGTCCTGGTCCGGACGGGTCGGCGGTGTCTGCCGCGAGCGCTGGAGCGCCGTGAAGAACTGGTCCGCCGGCTCCGGCCCCGCCTCCCGCAGCCGCAGATTGAGGCCGGGCGCTGACGGGCGAGCCTTGTCGCGAAGCGGAGCCCGGGCGGCAAAGGGGGGCGGACGGTCTTGGTCCTGGTCGGCCGGCACGGGCCGTTTTCCGCCCGCGCGGGGCGTGGGCATTTCATCAGGCGGCGGCACATTCCGGGCGGCCGGGGACGCCGGTTCTTCGTCACGCGGTGGAGCCGGGGGCGGCGACGCGGGCGATGCCACGGGCGGCGGCTTGATGGACGGACCTCTCGGTGCGGACGGGACAGCACGCGCGTCCGGCGCGGGTGCCCGTACAGATGCATTCGTCCGGGCCGAGGCCGGCGTTTGGGTCACGGGTTTGCGGACATCCCCAGAGGCGGGCCCCGGAATATTGACTCGCAGGGCCGGTCCCCTGGGACTGGCGATGGTGCGCCCCGACCCAGATGATCCCGCGGACGCCGGATCCGAAGATGCACGATCCTGTGCCGGTGAACTCTCCGCGGCTTTGTCCGTGTCATCCGAGGACAGCCGTTCGGTGGTCGGCCCGGCCGCCGCTGCCGTGTCATCCGGAGCCGATGTCTGCGAGCCGCCCGATCGGCTGTTCCGGTCGCTCGTTTCGGTTCGGGTGTGGCGGATGCGGAATACCGGCCGCGCACCGGAGTCGCTGGAGGGCCGGCGCAGCGGTCCGGTGTTTGCGCCCCCACCTTCTTCCTCGGCTCGGAACAGGGACGGTTTGCGTGGGGTACTGACAGTGTCCCCATCCTGCGACGGTTCACGGGGCGTGCGGTCGCGGGCCGGGTTCCCGCCCAAGCGCCAGGTTTTGCGTTCCGCTGTCGGCGGGACCGATATCGTGGCGGTGTCCTCGGTCGGCGTGTTTTCCTCCGCCGGGACATCTATCATGGGTGGCGGGGCCGCCGGTTCCGCGGCGGATGGCGTCTCCGGACCCGGCGATGCATCGGCGTCTTGATCCTTACGCCGCCGGCGTTTCAGTTTCGTGAGCGGCCCACCGGCGGAGGAGGCGGCCTGCGATGCCCCCGCTTCCGGCTCCGGTTGGGACCGGGTCGGCACATCGACCGTCCGGGCCCGAGGCGGGGTGGGCTGTTTCGTCGGGGCGTCGTCGGCCTTGACTGCGCCCCTGACTGGGGCCTTGGCCGGTTTGGACGGTTCCGCAGGAGGCGGACGGTCGGGCGTCTCGGGTTCGGACGCGCTCCTGGCGCCGCTCAGCCGGTTGAACCCGTAGGCGCTGCCCTTGGTTTCGAAGCGGGGTTTCTCGTTTCCGGAGGGCAGGGCCAGGGGTTCGCGCAGTCCGGGCGTCTTGAAACGGGGCTTTTCGGGCCCACGCGCTGGGCCAAGCCCATCGGAGCGAAGGGAAGACTGTTCGTTCGGCGGCGTGAGGCGAACGCGCGGTTCGCGCCCTTTTACGCCATCCCCGGAGCCGCGCTTTCTGGATTTGAGGCGCCATTCCTTTTTCATTGCGCGGCCCTTTCCATACGCAAGCGCGAAGATACGGCCGGCAAGGGGCGCGGGCCGATATCCGTCCCCAGATCGGCGAACCAGCGATCCCTCACGAGGATCGCGCAGGCAATGCCGATGAACGATCCCATGATCACGTCGCTGGGGAAGTGGGCGGACACGAAGATCCGGCTCGCGGCGACCACGGCGCCAAAGGGCAGGAAGACAAACCAAAGACGCGGGAACAAAAGCGTAAGGACCATCATGACGGAAAACACCGCCTGGGAATGTCCTGATGGGAACGCGTTGTTGGCATACTCGGAAAAACCTGGATCAAAACCATACTGGCCATCGCGAATCAGGTGCTTCGGACGCAATCGCCCGATCGTGAACTTGAGGATATGCACGATCGCGCCCGAAACGGCCATGGTGATGAGGAGGTAGAGCCCCATCCGGGACATGGTCCAATAGGCGCGGGCCACCGGCGCCGGCACGGCGGCGAGGAACAGAGCCCGTCCGCTCAGATAACAGGCGAGCCCGGTCAGAACATAGGGCAGGGCATCCCCCAGGTCCGTGATGGTTTGGAAAACCGCATCCGCCCCGTCGGGCAGATAGGCATGCACAGCAAGGGCCACGGGACGATCGAGGGTCACCATCAAACCGGCGCACACGGCAAGGGTCACCCCGAGGGCCGCGGCCCGGGGCCGCTCCCGTGTCCAGTCCCGCCATGCCTGGGTCACCTGTGCGGCGACAGATGTCCGCGGCTGCATTCGAATTCTCCCCACTGTGAACGGCACAGCCTCACCGGTCCGTTCCTCATCGGCTGGTCCTTCACCGGCCTCGGCCCTCATCCTGCTATGCGGGTCCGTCGAACAACCGCTCAGGGCCGGGGGCGGGCCGTCGAAACTGCGATGCCCCGGTTTTCGCGTTTCGTCAAATAAGGCCGAAGACTCGGCAAAGGGCGCCTCGCCACCGGTTGCGCCCGGTCGGGGATCGAGCGCGGCCAAGGATCGAGTGATATCAGGGATCGAGCGCCGCTGATCCCCGGATCCGGCGCGAATCGGCCCGGCCATAGACCGAGACGGTTACGTCTCGACCATTGGAGTAATTGTAACCTTGCACACGGCCCAAGGTGACAACAATCGGTGGATCCCCTTCGAGCGCCTCAAGGGCGGTACGAAAGGCCTGTTCCTGTCGGGATTCGACCAGAACCAGATGGTCCGGTGCCCCGGCAAGATGGGCGGCCACGGCCGGCGGTTTTTCCAGGATCGTGTCGCTCCGTGTCAGGAACACGAGGGACGGTTCGTGGTAGCCGGCCGATGCTATGCGGGGCCATTGGTTTCGATCCTCGCCGAACAGGCTCTCCAGCGTGTCGGCAAGGCTGGTGCTGACGCCAAGACGGTCGAGCCGGGGCAGGGTGACTTCCAGAATGCATGCGTAGAGCACGACGGCGGTGGCAATCGCGGCGCCGGCCGCCCGCAGCCACTGACCGGACCACGCGGCCAGGGCGGCGAGGGCGACAAGTGCGAGCCCGATCAGGCTGAGCATCGGATTGAGCAGGGCTGCCCCATGGCCGTAGAGCAGCGGAAGAACGAACAGCAGCGCCGTCGACACACCGCCCATGGCCGCGATCATGCCATTGCCGCGCCAGGCCGCCACCATGGTGAAGCCCAGCAGGCCCAGGCCGCACAGTCCCACGACCACATCGAGAGATGCCGAGGCCGAGCCGAACAGGATCGGCAAAACCGTTATCCCGAGCGCCAGGATGACTCCGGCGGCGGTCCAGATCCCGAAGCCGAGGCGGGCCCCCGGGCTCGACAGGAGGGCCGTCTGGCCCCGCAGGGCGGCCATGACCGTCGCGGCGGTGACCAGCGCCAGGGCCGGATAGGTCGGCATGCTGTAATGGGGCAGCTTGGTCGGAAAACACTCAAAGACGATCCAGGTCGGGATGATCCAGGCAAGGCAAAAGCGCAAGGCGGGGTCCAGGCGGTGGACCCAGGCCCTCCAAAGGGCCGGCCACAGGAAAAGCGACCCCGGGAAGAAGGTGAGCGAGACCAGAGCCAGGTAATAGCCCGGCGGCGCGCCGTGGGACTCCTGGGCCGAGATGACTTTGGCCGCCAGATCCTTGCCGATCGCCTCCTCGTAATAGGTGCCGCCGGTGGTCACGAATATGGCGATGGCCCAGGGCAGGACCAGGACGGCCACAATGCCCAGACCCAGACGCGGTCGCAGGCCGGCCAGCCAGGTCCAGTTCCGGTCGGCCAAGCCCAGGGCCAGGACCGTCAGACCCACCACCATGGGGCCGATGGGCCCTTTGAGCAGCAGGCTGACGGACAGGGCAATCCAGAACGCCAGCGCCAGGGGCAAGGGCACATCGGCCTTGGAGAGGCCTGTGCGGATCGTGTCTCCCCGTTCCTCGCGCATCCGCCGCGCCGCGAGATAGTTGCGGGCCAGAATGCCGTTCATGGCCACGATGGTTGCGAGGAGCATGCCGTCGGTCTTGGAGATTGTCGTCTCGGCCACCACCGAAATCGATGCCGCCAGGAACGCCGCGGCAAGCAGCGCCGTATGAGCGTCGAACAGGCGGCACGCCGCCCAATGCAGCAAAAGCACCGCTAACAACGCGCCGATCACGGATGGCATGCGATAGGCCCAGATGCCGGCCCGGTCGGGTCCACCCGCAGCCTGGGCCACCATGGCCTGCATCCAATGGATCCCAGCCGGTTTCTTGTTCCGCGCCCCGTCCAGGAAGCGGATGTTCACGAAATCGCCCGTTTCCAGCATCTGCTTGCTGGCCTGGGCGAACCGGCTTTCGTCCCGATCAAGGGGCGGCAGGGAAAACAGGCCCGGCACAAACAGGGCCAGGCAAAGGATCGACAGAGCGATCCGTGGGCGCTCCAGGACCAAGGGTCCAACGCGATTGAAAAACGCGCGATTCCGCAGGCCGGACCCGATCCCCGCCATCAGGGAGGACACGGTCTCTTGGGTGCTGGACCCGATAGACATAAGCAACTCGACTTTCGTGATTCGGCGGGGCCGACGGTTTCGAGGCCCGGTTTTCAACGTGCGGCGGACCCTAGTGCGTTTTTCGTCGCCCGCAAACGGGAAGAAACCGGGACGCGCCGGCCTTTGGGCCGTGCCTTGCTTGCCTTTTTCCGCGCGCCCATGATGGTATGGAGAGACCGTTAGAGCTGAAGGGATTTGGCATCCGCGGGACGTCTGTCTTCTTCAAATCCGGCGAAACCAAGCTCAAGACCAGGTTCGCAAACAGGGACTGTGTTCGCAGCGTCATCATATGTTGCATGCCCCCAAAGCTGAAATTGCCGACGCCAATCCTCCTGCGGAGCGTGCCCAAGAGGCGCCCGACCCGCGCCCCGCAGGCCCCGTGAGCCTTCCGGATCCGGCACCGCGTGTCTCCGTCGTGGTCCCGGTGATGAACGAGGTCGAGAATGTCGGGCCGCTAATGGCCGAAATCCACGCGGCCCTTGAGACTTTGCCGGGCCCCTACGAAGCGGTGTTCGTCGACGACTGCAGCGCCGACGGCACGCCCGAAGCCCTGGTCCGTGTCCGCGAGACCTTTCCGGCACTCAGGATCATCCGCCACGGGATAAATTGCGGTCAGAGCGCCGCGATCCGGACAGGGGTGAGCGCAGCGCGGGCCCCGGTCATCGTCACACTGGACGGGGATCGCCAAAATGATCCGGCCGACATTCCAGCGCTTCTCGCCCGTCTCCGACGCGGGGGTGCGCCGGCGGACCTAAAGATGGTCGCCGGGCAACGGCTGAAGCGCCGGGACAGCTCCGTGAAGAAAGCCGCGTCGAGCATCGCCAATGCGGTGCGCTCGCGCCTGCTCAATGACGGCGCCGTGGATACCGGGTGCGGATTGAAAGCCTTCTACAAGGACAGTTTCCTGCGTCTTCCTTATTTCGATCATATGCACCGCTACATCCCAGCCCTGATGCGGCGTGAAGGATTTGTCGTGGAGTTCGTGAACGTCAATCATCGCCCTAGAACCCACGGGTGCTCGAAATATGGCGTGCTCGACCGGCTATGGGTTTCCTTGAGCGATGTATTCGGGGTGATGTGGCTCAACCGCCGATGCCGGCGGCCCGGCGAGCCCGTGGAGTGGTAGCCCACGGCAGGCGGGCCAAGGCGATGGGCGGAACCCGCGCCGCAGATGGAGCGGGAGCCGGAGCAAGGGGGAAACCCGGACAGCGCCGGCCCCCATGGAGAACCCATGCGCGAACCCAATGACGGTCCCACGCCGCAGGGCGATCCCCTGGCCGCCCTGTCTTCGCCCGGCCAGCCCAGACGGCTGTTGCCCGCGCTGGGCCGCATCCTTTTCGTGGTCGGCGTTCTCGGCATCGTTGTCGGCCTCGTATGGAGCCAGCTTGCCACGCTCCAGGGGGCCGGGATCGGCGAGCGCGTCCAGCAGGTCATCGGGCTGGCCAATGGCAGTCCCTGGGCGCCGGCCATCGCGGTGGTCATCCTGACGGTGCTGAATGTGGCTGGCGTGCCTTTGATGGTGCTCACCGCCGGGGCCACGGTTGTTTTCGATGCCTTCGCCCTCGGCTTCATTTTGTCGTGGCTTTCGTCCATGGTCGGCGCGTGCATCGGCTTCGGCATCGGCCACTGGTCCGGGGGCCGCCTGTTGCGCGATTTCGGCGGCGACCGAGTCAACGCATTGAGCACTCGGCTGGGCGAACGGGGGCTCGTTGCCTGTTTTGTGATCCGTCTGGTGCCCACGGCTCCGGCGGTGGTGGTCAATATGGCCATCGGCGCCTCCCATATTCCATTCTGGAAGTTCCTGGTCGGGACGGCCCTTGGAATCGCGCCCAAACTGGCGTTCATTGCCGCGGTGACCAAGGGGCTGCTCGATCTGGATACGGACCAGGGGCCGTATATCTCGGTCGGCCTTGTGGTCCTGGTTGTGTTCTGGTTCGCCACAATGGCCGTCGCGCGCCGCTTGATCCGCGCCACGACGGGCCAGTCGACCCCGGACAATCCGGCCTGAGGGATTTCGCCAACCGCATATGTGCGAGGGTTAAGCGCGTGGACACAGTCGTAACCGCCCGAGAGGATCGCGCCGCCCTGGCTCGGGACGGCGCGGGTGCGCCCGACGCGGACCGGCGCCGACGGCTCGCCGTGCTGGTCGTCCGGGCGCTGGTCCTCGTGGCCGTGATCGTTGCCGCCATCGCGATGTTGAGTGCGGAGTTTTCGGGCCTGCCCCGGGACGCCGCCGGCCGCGTGGATTTTTCGGCCGTGTTCGATGCGGCGCGGGAGTCGCCATGGGCGGCCGCGCTGGTGACCGGCTCCTATGTCCTGCTGAATTTCGCCGGCGTGCCCCAGTTTCTGCTGGTTGGGGCCACGGTCATCGTCTTCGGGCCCTGGCTCGGCTTTGTCTATGCGTGGTTTGGAACGCTGGTCAGCTCCAGCGTCGGCTTCTGGCTCGGCCATTTCTTCGGCGCGGAGCTTTTGCGCCGGTTTGGCGGTGCTCGGGTAAACCGGATCAGCGAGCGCTTCGCCCGACGCGGGGCCCTTGCGGCCGCCACGGTCCGCGTCGTGCCCGCGGGGCCGGCCATTCTGGTCAATATGGCCTTTGGCATGTCCCACGTGTCCTACGGCAAATTCCTGCTGGGCACGGGCCTTGGGATCTTCCCGAAAGTCGGTCTCATTGCCCTGGTTGGCGAGGGCGTTTTCGGCCTGCTGTCCGGCGGCAATCTGATGGTGGTGGGCAGCATTGCGGGGCTGGTGATGGTCTGGTTAGGGGCGTTCTGGTTTATGAAACGCTCGGCTCGCCGCTGGCAGTCCCGGGCATCGGCCGACCCATCGACGGCGGTACAAGGGCCGGCACAAGGGCCGGCACCGGGCATGGCCGCGGCCCTTGCCTCCGAGAGAGGCATCGGAACACCGCCGCCCGCCACGCCCTAAGCTTTTCAGGCTGAAGCCCACGGAGGGGGCCTGACAAAACAGGCGGGCCGTTTCGCTCGCTCGCCACCGGATCGGCCCGCAGCCCTTGAAAAGCAGTCCTGTCACATCCGGGGCGCCGGGCCGGAAAGAGGGCGCAAAGCCGGCAAAGCTATGTTAGGAAACCGTTACCGCCTCGCTGGGGCGTGACAGCATACCGTCGCGGACGGTACATCCTGGACTGGCAGTCCGCCGCGGGACCGATCCGCACGGCCGCCACGCGATCTTCACCACCTCCGCCGGACTCTCGATCGGTCCGCCCGAGGCTCCTTTTCGAGGGGACAGTCATGGCTCAAGCCCGCTTCAGCATTTTCGGGGCGATCCCGCTGATCATCATCGCCGTCATCATCTACAACATTCTGGCCTTTGCCGGCCCGCTGCTGTTCGGCGACACGATTGACGTGGTCTTGTCGTACGGCTTCGACGTGCCGCTCATTTCCGGCGACCAGTGGCGGATCACGATCGCCGATTTTCTGGTGGTCCTGGGTCTGATCCTGCTCCTGCTCGAGGTGATCCGCTCCACGCAGACCGGCAGCTCGGCCATCACGAACCATGCCCTGTCCATGCTGCTGTTCATCGCGTGCCTGATTGAGTTCATCGTGCTGAAGGGTTTTGGAACCTCCGCGTTCTTCCTTCTGATCATGATGACTCTGTTCGATGTGATCGCCGGCTTCACCGTTGGCATCGTGGCGGCGCGCCGGGACTTCGGCGGCGGCGGCATCGTCACAAGCTGATCCAGAAAATACGACGGGTCGTCAACAAGAGACCCCGGCGCGGGCTGCTCCCCGCCGGGGGCCCGTGGGGTTGCAGGGGGGGGGCCGGGGCGGGTATCTCCCCGCGCGGGGGTCTCTTGTTGACGACCCTTCGTATTTTCTGGATCAGCTTGTGACGATGCCGCCGCCGCCGAAGTCCCGGCGCGCCGCCACGA
>JBHJGV010000077.1:0-10410 GCA_050331455.1 Alphaproteobacteria bacterium | reverse complement strand
GTTGGGGTGGGTGTTTTGGTGCGTCTTGGCCGCCCCGGTTCGCCGCGAGTTTGATGCTGTCCGGCACAATATGGCTTGCGCCGGGGGCCCGACGAACCATCGGGGGGGCCCCCCGCCGGGCGCGGTCCGCTTCGCCGGGCGCCATTAAACCCAATCCCGTGATGAACTGACCGCGTCAGGACGTAATCTGGCGCGCTTTTTCCAGGCCGTGCTGGAGCTCTTTCGGCACGTAGTTTTCGTCGTGCTTGGCCAGGATCACGCTGGCGATGAACTGGCCGGACGGATCGAACTGACCTTGTGCGATCACGCCCTGACCTTCCCGGAACAGGTCGGGCAGAATGCCCCGGTAGGACACCGGCAGGTCGGCGGCGCCATCGGTGACCCGGAACTGCACCGTGGCATCGTTCACGTGGCGCACACTGCCCTCCAGGACGAGGCCCCCGAGGCGGATGTTCTGCCCGGCGAGGCTCTGGGTGTCCGCGATTTCCGACGGGGTCAGGAAGTAAGAGATGTTGTCGCGCAGGGCCGACAGGCTGAGGGCCGCGGCGGCCGTAATGGTCACGGCGCAGACCGCAAGAAGCACAAGACGCTTGTTCCGCTTGGCCGGTTTCATAGGCGTATCCTTTTTTCCTCGTCAGACGCGCGGGGCGCTTGTCTGCTCCACGGGGCCCGATGATGCGCGCCGCACCGCTCCCGTCAATTGATCCAGCACAGATCCGATAAACCGGTCGCCGATTTCCAAGGCGAAAGGTCCCGCCTCTTCGATAGACAGAACGTGTGCGTTGGGCAGGCGTCCTGCAAGCGACTGGGGGCCCCGTGGGCCGAACACGCGGTCCTTTGCCCCGGCCACGAGCACCAGCTGTCCCGGCCAGTCCTTCTCCAGGCAGGACAGGGCGGCCCGAGAGAGGGCGTCGCCATCCTGCCCCGGCAGGGTCGGCACAAGATTGGGGAAGCGGCGGATGGCCGCTTTGTGGCGGGCAGTCGGGAAGGGTGCGTCATACGCGGCAATCTCCTCCGGCGCCAGTCCGCCTGTCTCGAAGGCGATGTGCCGCCCCACGGCCGGGTCCTGCTCGGCATTGTGAAAGCTGCGCCAGGTATGAAAGCCGCGCCAGAGTGGATCTTCAGCACTGCGGATGGTCCCGTTGACCATGGCGATCCCTTCGATCTGGTCCCGGAGCGCCAGGGGCAGGCTCGCCGCGAACCAGGCGCCCCAGTCGTGACCGATCGCCATGATAGGCCCGAACGCCATGCGCTGGAAGAATGCGAGGATCGTCTGGCGATGAAACGTGAAGCTGTAGGCCTCGTCCCTCATGGGTTTATCCGAGCGTCCGAACCCGAACAGGTCGGGGGCGACGACCCGGAAGCCGCGGTCTCGAAGCGGTCCGATGATCTTGCGGAACAGATAGGCCCAGCCCCTTTGTCCGTGGAGACACACGATGGTGGGTCGCATGCGCCCTGGGTCTTCGTATCCGGTGTCCACATAATGAAGCCGCAGCCCTTCAAAGCCGGGCAGGTCGTCGAGGTATCGGGGCGTGTGGTCGAAACCGGCAAGGGTGCCGAAGCGATGATCGGGGGTGCGCAGGACCGGACCGAACGGCTCCACGGTGCGCGCCGTGCCGGTTGCATCGTGATGGTCAAAACTGTCCGGGGGAATGATCATGCTGCGTTCTCGACGTCGCTGATGATCTGGTTGCGGATGATCTCCGCGAGGCCAGAGATCTGCCGGGACGCAAGGGAGGCCAGCACAACGCGCCGCGCGATGGGTGGGTCGGCCAGGGGGCGTGCCGTCAGACCGTCGCCGGCAAGGGGCTCGGGCATGATCGAGATGCCGAGACCGGCTTTGATCATGCGCCGGACGAATTCGTCCTGGTCACTGACGAGATGCGTCATGACCGACGCGCCGCATTCGCCCAGCAGCGCCTCGATTTCCGCATTCTTCTCGCAATGGAGGCGGTTGACATAGTCCTGACCGTGAAGATCCCGCAGGGAGATCGTGTCCCTGGCGCTCAAGGGATGATCCGGAGGCATCGCAACGACATAGCCGTCTTCGAACAGAACGTCGGTCCGGTAGCGCGCGTCGATCCGGGGGCAGTCGGTCAGCAGCGCCAGTTCGAGCGTGCCGAGCCGCATGTCTTCCAGCAGGGTTGCCTGGGGCACCACATGGTCCAGATGCGTGAGGCGCAGCGGCCTGACCCGGCGGTCGACCAGGGGGCCGCCGAGGTCCTCCTCCAACATACGGATTGCTTTGGTCAGGGCCGGCTGGCTGACATTGAAGGCCTGTTCAGGCTTTTTGCGCTTGACAGTGTAATAAGGTCAGGCGCGCGAGGTGAGCGGCGGGTTCGACGCCGGCGCCGCGATCCGCTATTTTGAACTCAATACCATGACTGCAGACGATGGAGCGACGCCATGGCGGAATTCTTTGCGATGGGCACGCACGGTGCTTATGTCTGGCCGGCCTTCGGGCTCTCGGCTCTCGTTCTCGGCGTTCTCGTATGGCTTCGGTGGCGACGTCTCGTCGCGGCCGAAAAACGGGCGCAAAAAATTTAGATGCGCGGCGTTTGTTCGGACCCGACCGGGTGAGACGCGGCCAGCGTGACGGAATTTGAATCTTGTGTCTGAGGGCTGATCATTTCTGGATCGGACCCCCGTTGCGGGCCCAACCTTCGCTTGTACGGAATCCTCCCTTGAGCGTGGCCTAAGTCGACCACACGGCCATGGGGGCGGGCGGTCCGCCCACGATCCGTTCTCTCTATTTTCAAGAAACATTGCCCTGACGAACCTCAAGGACACGATGCCGTCGCAGAACTGATCGCTCTCTCCCTTTCCCTCCGACCAACTCGGGGCGCGGACGTCCGTCTGCGCCCTTTTTTACCGGGTTACGGTGGTGGCTTCGGCCGTGTGGGGAAATGGTGCCCATGAGGAGATTTGAACTCCTGGCCTCTCCCTTACCAAGGGAGTGCTCTACCCCTGAGCTACATGGGCTGGGAACGGTGGTGCGCTGACCCCGCTCCGACAGAGTGGCTGCTATAGCGCAGGCCGACTGCAAAGGAAAGGGTGGAAGCACGCCGGGCACCGCCCTATTTTGTTCCTGTCTTGTTCGTGTCAAACGGATCGGGAGCTCCCTTATGGTCACCGCCGCCGATGTCGCGGCGCGCAAGCGCACGCCGCCGGTTCCGCCCGGCCCGGTCATCCGCCTGTCCTGGCTGGCGCGGCGGCGCCTGGGCGTCTGGGTCTGGTGTGAGACCTGTGGCCACAATACCAGCCTGCAGCCGTCGGCTCTCGCGGAGCGGCTCGGCGACTGCCCGGTACCCGATGTGGCAGGATCCATGATATGCAGCCGCTGCGGCGGGCGGGAGATCACGACCCGCCCCGACTGGCCCAGCAGCGGGACGATGGCCGGTCACCAGCCCCTCGACATGAGCCGCCGGGACCGGCTCTATGATCAGGAGCCGGCCGGGTCCGGCGATGGTGACGGAGACGATGCTCAGCATGGCCAAACGCACGCCGGACGACGCCGACCGTCTCGCCGCGGCCCTGCGCGCCAATCTGCGCCGGCGCAAGGCCCAGGCCCGTGGGAGGGCGAACCCACCGTGCCCCTCGGAGACGGCGCCAAACGCAAACGGGCCGCCCGCGGCCTCAACCGCGCCAAGAAGCACTGCTGTCGTCCCCCCGACGTCAAGCCGCCCTATGGTTGAGGACGGCGCCGATCCGGCGGGACCGGACGGCGGGCGGGACCGGGACGACAAGGCCGACGGGCAAAAGGACGGGAACTGATGGACCGCATTCTGATCCAGGGTGGCCGCGAGCTCCAGGGCGATATCGCCATCAGCGGCGCCAAGAACGCGGCGCTGCCCCTCATGGCGGCCAGTCTGCTCACGGATGGGACGCTGACCCTGTCGAACCTGCCCCATCTCGCCGACATCGCGCATATGGCCAAGATCCTGGCCCAGCACGGCGTCGAAGTCGGTCTGGAAGGCCATGGCCATGAGGGGGCCGGGGAAGGCCGCGTCCTGAGTCTGTGCGCCCGGTCGATCACCAGCACCACGGCGCCCTATGAGCTGGTGCGTAAAATGCGGGCGAGTTTCCTGGTGATCGGCCCTCTGCTTGCCCGTTTCGGCAAGGCCAAGGTCTCCCTGCCGGGGGGCTGTGCCATCGGAACACGGCCCGTCGATCTCCATTTGCGCGGGCTCGAGGCCATGGGTGTCACCATCGATCTCGTCGATGGCTATGTCCATGCGGCGGCGCCCAAGGGCGGCCTGCGCGGCGCGACGATCCCTTTCCCCTTCGTATCCGTGGGCGCGACCGAAGACATGATGATGGCCGCGACCGTGGCAAACGGCACCACGGTCCTGGAAAATGCCGCCCGGGAGCCGGAAATCGTGGATCTTGGGAACTGCCTCAAGGCCATGGGCGCCCGCATCAGCGGGCTCGGGACCAGCCGCATCACCATCGAAGGGGTGGATGCCCTGTCCGGCACCCTCCACGCGGTGATCCCAGACCGGATCGAGACTGGGACCTTCATCATGGCCGTGGGCATGACCGGTGGCCGGGTCCGGATCACCGGCGCGCGGACCGATCACATTGCCGCGGTGCTCCCCGTGATGGACAGTTTGGGCCTCGCCCTCGAAGAGGACGCCTCGGGCCTTGTCGTGTCGCGGCGCGGCAACGGATTGCACGGCGTATCCGTGACAACCGAACCGTTCCCGGGGTTTCCGACCGACCTCCAGGCCCAGCTCATGGCGTTGACCACGGTGGCGGACGGGGTGTCGACGGTGCGGGAGACGATTTTCGAGAACCGGTTCATGCATGTGCCCGAACTGATGCGCATGGGCGCGGACATCTCCGTGTCGGGACAGGCGGCGACGGTGCGGGGCGTGGCCCGGCTCAAGGGCGCGCCGGTCATGGCGACGGATCTGCGGGCGTCCGTCAGTCTGCTGCTCGCAGGCCTCGCCGCCGAGGGCGAAACCGTGGTCAACCGGGTGTATCATTTGGACCGGGGCTTTGAACGGATCGAGGAGAAGCTCCAGGCCTGCGGCGCCGAGGTGCGCCGCCTCAAGGACTGACAGGATAAAGGACTGGCAGGATACGGATCGCTGCCGCCTCGGCGGGCAGCGCGGGGCCGGGGAGAGGGCCGGGGAGAGGGAGAGTGAGAGTGCGATGACCATGGACATCAAGGCAACCGGCACCAAGGGCACCACCGCCGTTTCGGGTGCGTCTTCGCGTGCCGTGGCCCCAGCGAACGAAAAAGCCGACGAAAAAGCCAACGGAAAGGTCGACGAGACGGGCGAGACGTCTATGGTCGTTGCGCCAGGGCCTCTCACGCAAGGTCCGGTGCTCGTGGCCCGGGACGGCGAGGATCTCTCGGTTCTGTCCGCCCGGTTCCAGGACGCCCTCGTGCGCGGCAGCGATCTCGCCTATGACCGCGGCGCCCGGCGCTTCGCCTTTGTCGCGAACCGCTTCCTGCACGAAGCCCGTCCCGCGTTCTGGACCCGGATGAAAGGGATCAAGGGCTATCGATGCCGCGCCGGGTTCCACTTCAACCATGTGCGTCATGTGCAGGCCAAGGGCTTGCCGGTGCTTGACAGCATCGACAGTGTGCTGGTTCTCCTCGCCATGCAGTTCGAGCCCAGCGTGGACGCAGCGTCGGCCACAGCCGACGGCGAGGCAGCCCTTCCGGCCCCTCCCGGCACGGTGACGCTGACCTTCGCCGGCGGTGCCGTGGTGCGCCTCGAGGTGGAGTGCCTCGAGGCCGAGGCCCGCGACCTCACCACGCCCTGGCCCTCGAAACACCGTCCACGCCACGAGTCCTGAGGGCGCACATTGAGAGGTCCGGCCCGGTCTCTTCAGGTCCGTATGTGCCGGCTTTCCGTATCCGTCCGATCCGAAAGAAGCTTCATGTCCCCTGATCCCATCCGTCCCCTGACCCTCGCCACCAGCGACCCGGCCTTCGACGACGCCCTCACGGCCTTCATGGCCACGAAGCGGGATCACGACGCCGATGTGTCCGCCACCGTGGCCGAGATCATCGCCGAAGTGCGCGCCCGGGGCGACGAGGCGGTGGCGGCCTTCACTGCCCGGTTCGACGGCTTCGACCCGTCCGAGAAGGGCTTGAGCGTCCCGGCATCCGCCATGGACGAGGCCCTGGAGGCCTGCCCGGAGGAGGTGCGCAAGGCCCTGACCATCGCGGCGGGACGTATTAGGGCGTATCATGAGCATCAGTATCCGGAGGACTTCCGCATGACCGACGGGTCCGGGGTCGAACTCGGTCACCGCTGGACGCCGGTCGATGCCGTCGGAATCTATGTGCCCGGTGGGAAGGCCGCCTATCCCAGTTCCCTGCTGATGAATGCGGTGCCGGCTCGGGTCGCCGGCGTCGAGCGGGTGGTGATGACGGTCCCGACGCCGGGCGGCACGCTCAATCCGGTGATCCTGGCGGCCGCCGCCATCGCCGGCGTGACAGAAATCCACACCATTGGCGGGGCCCAGGCCGTGGCGGCCCTCGCCTATGGCACCAAGAACATCCGCCCCGTCGATCAGATCGTGGGGCCGGGCAATGCCTATGTCAGCACGGCCAAGCGGCAGGTTTTCGGTCAGGTCGGCATCGATCTGCTTGCCGGCCCCTCGGAAATCGTCGTGGTGGCGGACCGGGACAACGATCCGGTGTGGATCGCCATCGATCTCCTGTCCCAGGCCGAACATGACGAGGCGGCCCGCTCGGTCCTCGTCACCGATGATGCGGAATTCGCCCAGGCCGTGCTCGCCGCCGTGGACGAGCACCTGGCGAGCCTGCCGCGCGGGCCGGTGGCATCGGCAAGCTGGCGGGACCATGGCGCCGTGATCCTGGTGCGGGACATGGATGAGGCTGCCGATGTGGTGAACCGATTGGCGCCCGAGCATCTGGAAATCGCCACCGCCGATCCGGACGCGCTGGCCGAACGCATCCGCCATGCCGGCGCGATCTTTCTTGGGCGGCACACCCCCGAAGCCATTGGCGATTATGTGGCCGGGACCAACCATGTGCTCCCGACGGGCGGCGCGGCCCGGTTCGCCTCCGGCCTGTCGGTGCTCGATTTCATGAAGCGGACCTCCCTGGTGCGGTGCAGCCCCGATGCGCTCCAGGCCATCGGGCCCGCTGCCGTGACCCTGGCCACCGAGGAAGGCCTGGGGGCCCACGCCCGCTCCGTGGCCATCCGGTTTTCCCAGTGAGCCTCGGCCCGGTCCGCCCCAGGACAGCCACCGTTCGGGGGCCGGTCCCTCCGCGACGGCTGGATCTGCATTGCGTTTGTGCAAATGCAGCAAAAATTCCTGGCCGCAACCTTGCATGGCGGGTGCAAAAGGGAGAGGCTCAGTCGCGGAAGGCCGCCGTCACCCGCCCCAACCGCGTCCGTCCCGGACAGGCAGACCCGACCATGAACGCAGATGAACAGCCGTTCCGCATTTCTGAAGTCACCCTCGACGAGCGTACGATCGCCCGCCGGGGACCGGAAATAGAGCATGAACGGCAGGTCGCAATCTTCGATCTGCTCGAGGAAAGCTTTTTCAAGCCCATGAATTCGCCGGGCGGCCCTTACGGGCTCTCCCTGGGCATCGAGGACAACCGTCTTCACATCAATATTCGGACGGCGGAGGATCCCCAGCACGGCACAGTCATCCTGGCGCTGAGCCCTTTCCGGCGCATCGTCAAGGACTATTTTCTGGTCTGCGAGAGCTATTACGATGCGATCAAGAATGCAGCGCCCGCGCAGATCGAGGCGATCGATATGGGCCGGCGCGGCCTTCACAACGAAGGCTCTGAACTGCTGATCGAGCGGCTGGAAGGGAAGATCGACCTCGATATGGACACGGCCCGGCGCCTGTTCACCTTGATTTGCGTCCTGCATATCAAGCTGTGACGGTCAAGCTGTCGGGCCGGGTCTGGGCCGCAGGCTACGGTCCATCGCCGCCCGGTTTTCCATGGCCCTTGATTTTCCCGCGGGCAGGGGCATTCTCTTCCCACTTTTTCAACCCCGGCTCATCACGGGTCGGTCCACGGACCGAAACCGGGGTCCAGGGGGCTGACGCCGGGCCCATCCGCTTTCTTGCGACGCATCCCATCATGGCCTTTGAGCCCGGTGGCTGCCCTCAAGGCGCCGGACCGGGCGGGCGTCACCCGGTTCATACATCCTGAAAGCGGGAATTTGCCCATGAATCAAGGAACAGAAGGCTGAGTATGGCGAAAGAGGAATTGCTGGAGTTTCCCGGTGTTGTGGTCGAATTGCTGCCCAACGCCACATTTCGGGTCAAGCTGGAAAACGAGCACGAGATCATCGCGCACACCGCTGGCAAGATGCGCAAAAACCGGATCCGTGTGCTCGCCGGCGACAAAGTGCTTGTCGAGATGACCCCCTACGACCTTACGAAAGGGCGCATCACCTACCGCTTCAAGTGAGTGGCTGCCGAGATTTCGGCGCGCTACGCTGCCCCAGGCCCCCGCAAGATGTGTAAGCCCGTGGTCCGGTCGCCGCGCGTCGGCCCCGAAAAAGGGACACGGGAGAACGAAAGGCCACGCAGCATGGCGCAAGACAGGCCCGTCCCGGGCACCGGGTCTCCGCCGACCACGGCACGCCGCCTGATTTTGGCCAGCGCGTCGCCTCGCCGCCTCGCGCTTCTCGCCCAGATCGGCATCACGCCCGATGCCGTCATTCCTGCGGATATCGACGAAACGCCCCTGCCGCTCGAATTGCCGCGGCACCATGCCCTGCGGCTGGCTTGTCATAAGGCCGCCCATGTGGCGGCCCAAGGCGTGGCAATCCCGGCTGGCGACGGCACGGCGGACACGCGGCCGGCGCATATCCTGGCGGGAGACACGGTTGTGGCGGCCGGGCGCCGCATCCTGCCGAAGACCGAGGACAGGGATCGGGCCCGGTCCTGCCTGCGTCTGCTTTCGGGCCGGCGGCACACCGTCTACAGCGCCATCGCGGTCCAGGCACCGGACGGGCGCTCCGCGACCCGGGTCGTGGAGACCATCGTGGCCTTCAAACGCTTGTCCGCCGACGATGTGGATCAGTACCTCGCCAGCGGCGAATGGCAGGGCAAGGCCGGGGGATATGCCATCCAGGGCTTTGCGGCCAGCTTCATTCGCCATATCAGCGGGTCCTATTCGTCCGTGGTCGGTCTGCCCCTGTTCGAGGTGTGCCAACTGCTGAACGGTTTGGGCTTTCCCGTCCGCCCGCCGCATCCGGATGCATCGGCATCGGGTGCGGATCCCTGGTGACTATCCATCGGCTTACTGAAAGTATAGGACGCATCCCATGGAGATGATCCTGTCCCGTGCCCCCGGCCAGGTGATTGCCGCCTTAATGGGGGAACATGGCATGGAAGCCCTGGAGATCGTTGTCACACTGACTGATCTTGAGGTCGATGCCCGTTTGCGGCACCGCGATATCGTCCTGGCGCGGGTGCTGCGCGTGGTGAAGGGTGCCGGCGGCGTTCTTGTCGATCTGGGGCGGGACGGGACGGGTTTTCTGCCGGCCGGGCAGCCGGTGTTGACACGCCGCCCGCGGGGCGAGGGCTGGCAGACCACGGACCGGCCCCAGGAGGGCCAGACGGTTCTGGCCCAGGTCGCCCGGCTTGCCCAGGCCGGCGGCGAGACCGCAAAGGGCCCGCGGCTGACCGGCGAAATTCAGGTGCCCGGTCGGGCCTGCGTCTATCGCCTCACGGCACCGGCCGATCAGCGGTTGCGGGCCTCCCGGCAGATGGATGCGAGTGCGGCGGCACTGCTCCGGACTTGGATCGATCCCTGCCTTGGCGAGGGTGACGGGTTCGTTCTGCGCACCGCCGCGGCGCGGCTTGAACCGGATGCTGTCGTGGCCGAGGCCTCCGCGCTCCGGGCCCAGGGTCTTGAGGTTCTGGCGGACGCCCGCGACCGCACCCCGCCCTACCGGGTCTGGCGGGACGGGCCGCCGATTGCCCGGATCTTGCGGGACTGGGTCGGGCCGGCAGGCGCGCGCATCACCGTGGACGACGCCATCCTCGCCCGAACGGTGGAGCAGGTCCTTACCGGCGGCCTATGGCCCGATATCAAAATCGCCCGTCTTCCCCATGGCCGGGACTGCGATGGCGCGTTTGACATTGAAGGTCAGATAGAGGCGTTGACAGCGCGCCATGTTCCCTTGTCCGGAGGCGGATCGGTCGTGATCGACAGCACCGAGGCTCTGACCGCCATCGACGTCAATGGCGGGGGACAAACGGGACTCGAAGCGAATCTGGAGGCCGCGCGGGAGATTGCCCGCCAGATCCGTCTGCGGGATATCGGTGGACTTATCGTCGTGGGTTTGATCGATCTTCAGGGCGAGCGCCAGAGGGAGCGGGGTGTTGCAGGCCTGAATCAGGGGTTGGGCGGTGGCGGGGCCGCGGGGGGGGTGGGGGCCT
>JBHJGV010000076.1:0-19573 GCA_050331455.1 Alphaproteobacteria bacterium | reverse complement strand
GCCCTGCTCGGCCGGGCCCGGAGCATCACCGGGGACCTCGTCTCCAGTTTCGAACTGATCCCTGCGATTGGGCTCGATTTTGTTCTGCGGCACGGACCCAATACGAGGGCGCCTTTGGAGGGCAAGCATCCCTGGATGGTGCTTGCAAAATGGACCGCCGGCGAGGGCCATGGTCTTGAGGACTTGGTGCTGGGTTTCTTGTCCGAAGCCACGGGGGACGGGCTTTTGTCCGACGCTGTTGTGGCCCGCTCAACGGAACAGGCCGCCGATTTCTGGCGCCTGCGCGAGTTGCTCTCGGAATGTCAGAAGCCGGAGGGCGGCAGCATCAAACATGATGTGTCCGTGCCCATCTCCGCCATCCCGGCCTTTATTGAGGCGGCGAATGCCGCTGTCGCCGCCGCCTGCCCCGGCATTCGCCCCGTGCCCTTCGGCCATGTGGGCGACGGCAATATCCACTACAATCTGAGCCAGCCCGTGGACATGGACAAAGCCGCGTTCCTCGCCCGCTGGGAAGACCTGAGCGGGATCGTCCACGACATCACCGCGGCCCATGCCGGCAGTATCAGCGCGGAACACGGCATCGGCGTTATGAAGCAGAGCATGCTGCCCCGTTACAAAAGCCCGGTGGAACTGGCGATGATGCACAGCCTGAAAAACGCCCTCGACCCCCTCGGCCTCATGAATCCGGGAAAAATCTTGTCACCATACGGACCATGGTCCCGTAGGGCGGGTTCAAACCCGCCGCAAGACCATCCCGCTGGCACCGAGCGTCCTGGTTAGGAAAGATGGCGGGTTTAAACCCGCCCTACGGACTCGGCCTCATGAATCCGGGAAAAATCTTGTGACCATACGGACCATGGTCCCGGAGGGCGGGTTATACCGATGCGTCTTCCCAAGGGACTATGCGAAGGCCTCTTCCCAACTGCCCTTGGTAGACGCCTTGGAATATTCCGTGGCACGATTTTCAAAGAAATTCGTGTGTTCGATGCCGTTCAGCATCTCATCCATCCAGGGCAGCGGGTTGGCGCCGGACCCGAAACGGGGCTCAAGGCCGAGCTGACCGAGGCGCCGGTCGCCGATATAGCGGATATAGGCCTTGACTTCGTCCGCCTCAAGACCGTCCACACCGCCAAGTTCAAAGGCAAGGTCAATGAAGGCATCCTCATGGGCGACGATGGTCTCACAGGCTTCACCCAACTCCCGTTGCAGGGCCGGCGTGTTCACCTCCGGATTCTCGTCCAAGAAGGTGCGGAACAGGCGGATGATCGAATTGGTGTGCAGGGTCTCGTCCCGCACGGACCAGGCCACGATCTGGCCCATGCCCTTCATCTTGTTAAAGCGCGGGAAATTCATCAGTACCGCGAAGGATGCAAACAGCTGGAGGCCCTCCGTGAACGCCCCGAACACGGCCAGGGTCTTGGCGATGTCCCCCTTGGTCTCGACACCCCATTGCTGCATATAATCATATTTATCCTTCATCTGAGCATATTTGAGGAAGGCCTCATACTCGACCTCGGGCATGCCGATGGTGTCCAGCAGGTGGCTGTAGGCAGCGATGTGGATGGTCTCGATGTTGGAGAAGGCCGACAGCATCATAAGCACTTCGGTCGGCTTGAAGACCTGGGAATAATGCTTCATGTAGCAATTGTTGACCTCCACGTCCGCCTGCACGAAGAAGCGGAAGATCTGGGTCAGGAGGTTGCGTTCCTCCGGGCTCAACTTGTGGCGCCAGTCCTGCACATCATCCGCCATCGGTACTTCTTCAGGCAGCCAATGGATGCGCTGTTGGGTCATCCAGGCCTCATAGGCCCAGGGATAGCGGAACGGCTTGTAGGTGGCGCGGGGCGTCAAAAGGGACATGGGGCAATCCGTATGGAACGGTAGGATGGGTCTCGACCCATCATGGAGGGAAGCAACAGGCGGGAAGCCCCATGATGGGCCAAGGCCCGTCCTACTGGCAAGCGAGGCATTCTTCGTAATCGATGCGGGGCGTTCCGTCGGTGAGGACCGACGTGTCGCTGGAAATGCCCGCCGCCGCCGGGTCGAGGGGCAGGTCATCGATCCGGTGCAAGGGCAGCGGCGTGACACCCGTGGAGCGCAGCCCCTCGGGCACGGCTGGCTGGGGCGCAGCCGTGCTTTCGGCCTTTTCCGCCCGCTGGATGCTCAAGGAGCGGCAGTAATAGAGGGACTTCAGACCCCGTTTCCAGGCCTGGAAATGGATCTGATGCAGGTCCCGCTTGTGGACATCGGCGGGCAGGAACACGTTCACGGACTGGCCTTGGTCGATCATCGGCGCCCGGTCCGCGGCGTGCTCGATGACCCAGCGCTGGTCAAGCTCAAAGGCGGTCTTGAAAACATCCTTCTCGTCCTGCGACAGAAACTCCAGATGCTGGACCGACCCGCCATTGACCGAAATGGACGACCAGACCTCGGGCGTATCCTGCCCCTTCTCGGCCAGCAGGCGCTTTAGATATTTGTTCCGCACCGTGAAGGAGCCCGACAGAGTCTTGTGGGTGTAGCTGTTGGCCGCGAAGGGCTCGATCCCGGCACTTGTCCCGCCGCAAATGATGGAGATGGAGGCGGTCGGCGCAATGGCGGTCTTGTTGGAGAACCGCTCCATCAGGCCGAAATCGGCCGCATCCGGACAGGCACCGCGTTCTTCGGCCAGCACGCGCGAGGCCGCGCTGACCCCGTCGCGGATCTGGCGGAACACGGCCCGGTTCCAGGCCTTGGCAAGGGCACTTTCGAAGGGCGCGTTTTGGGACTGGAGAAAGGCGTGAAAACCCATGACCCCAAGGCCCACGCTGCGCTCGCGCATGGCGGCATACCGCGCCCGTTCCATGGAGTCCGGCGCCCGGTCGATGAAATCCTGAAGCACATTGTCGAGGAAACGCATGACATCCTCGATGAAGCGCGGCTCGTCCTTCCACTCCAGATACGTTTCAAGATTCAGGGAGGACAGGCAGCACACGGCCGTGCGCATCTCGCCCCGATGGTCGAGCCCCGTGGGCAAGGTGATCTCCGCACACAGATTGGAGGTCTTGACCGTGAGGCCGGCCCGCTGGTGATGCTCCGGCAAGGCCCGGTTCACCGTATCCGTGAACAGGAGATAGGGTTCGCCTGTCTCGATCCGTGCCGTGAGGATCCGGACCCACAGCGCCCGCGCCGAAACGGTCTCGCGCACCTCGCCCGTCTTTGGACTGACGAGTTCCCAGGGCCCGTCCGCGGCCACGGCTTCCATGAAGGCGTCCGGAATGACGATGCCGTGGTGCAGATTGAGCGCCTTGCGGTTCGGGTCCCCGCCCGTGGGGCGGCGCAGTTCCACAAATTCCTCGATTTCCGGGTGCGACACGTCGAGATAAACGGCCGCCGACCCCCGGCGCAACGTGCCCTGGCTGATCGCCAGGGTGAGCGAATCCATCACCCGGATGAAGGGCACGATGCCGGAGGTCTTGCCGACCCCGCCCACCGTTTCGCCGATGGAGCGCAAGTTGCCCCAATAGCTGCCGATGCCACCGCCCTTGGCCGCGAGCCAGACATTCTCATTCCACAGATCGACAATGCTGCCCAGGCTGTCCTCGGCTTCGTTCAGGAAACAGGAAATGGGCAGGCCCCGCTCCGTGCCGCCATTGGAGAGCACCGGCGTCGCCGGCATGAACCAGAGCTTGGAGATGTAGTCATAGAGCCGCTGGGCATGGTCGACATCGTCGGCATAGGCCGCGGCCACCCGGGCAAACAGGTCCTGGACCCCCTCGCCGGGCATGAGATAACGGTCCGCCAGGGTCGCGCGTCCGAAATCGGTCAGCCGCTGATTGCGACCGGGATCGATGGTCACGTCATCGGCATCGGCCCGGGGACGGTGCGCAGCCGGTTGAGGCGCCGGCTGGGGGCGGGTGGCAGGGCGGCGGGGGAGCGTGATCACGGTCATGGCGGTGGCCCACGGTTGAGAGACACAGTCCCGCATATCCGCCTTTTTAGGGCGGTTACGGGCTCGCCGCCTCCCCCTTCTGGAGCGAAGGGACCGGCGGTCACGGGTCCTGGGATGATTGTTACCCCCAGTGATTGGGGGCGTGCCGCAGTCGCGACACTAGATATGGTACGCGGGCCTGGTCCGGAGTCAAGGCGCCGGAGCTCGATTTAGACACATCTTGTACTCACCCAAAGGGGTGACCCACCAGATGTTGTGTCAGCGTTCCGTCAGCCCTAGATTTTGTGCCAACGGCATCAAGATCTAGGGGTCTTGGCCCCATGGGGACGCCTCGGGCATGCTGGCGATTGTCACACAGCCGGAGACCACCATGTGCGGCCGCTACGTCATCACCACGCCGGTTCAGGCCATGGCCGCCCTGTTCGGCTTTGACGGCCCGCTCCTCAATCTGAAGCCGCGCTACAATGTCGCCCCGACGCAAGGGGTGCCGATCATCCGACCGACGCCCTTCGGCCCCACTAAGGGGGCGCGAGAGCTGGGGTTCGTGCGCTGGGGCCTCGTCCCGAGCTGGGCCAAGGAGGTCGCGACCAAGCCGCTGATCAATGCCCGCGGCGAGACGGTGGCCGACAAGAGCGCGTTCAAATCCGCTTTTCTGCGCCGACGCTGCCTGGTGCCGGCCGACGGCTTTTACGAGTGGCGCCGGGTTGCGGGGGAAAAGCCCGCCCCCCACTATATTTACCCCACCGACGCAAGCCCCATGGCGCTGGGCGGCATCTGGGAGCATTGGCTGGGCGCGGACGGGTCCGAGATCGAGTCCATGGCCATTGTCACGATCCAGGCGAACCGGACCATCGCAGACCTGCACCACCGCATGCCGGTGATTCTGGATCCGGCGGACTGGGCGCTTTGGCTCGCCGGCACGGTGGACGAGGCCCTGCCCCTCATCCGCCCGGCGCCGGAGGACCGGCTGACTGTCCACGCCGTCTCCCGCGCCGTGAACGGCGTGGCCGAGGACAGCAAGGCGCTGATCCGGCCCCTCGACGGCACGCCTTCCGCCGGGGAGGAATCGGCTCTGCCCCAAGAAGGCCAACTCTCTCTTTTCTAAAAACGGGTTACCGGGCGCTTGCCCGTTGAAGATTGCCGCCGAAGGTGGTCCAACGGGGCACTCAGTCCGCGATACCCATCGACCACGCGATTCGCGAAACAAGGGGACTTCCCATGCTGAAGCAGATCATCCGCCTGGCCTCCGGCCTTGCCCTTGCCGGCGCCCTCAGCACCGGCGCGCTCGCCGGCATGGCCGAGGAACAGGCCTTTCTGGACAAGAACGCCCAGGTGGACGGCGTGACCGTGACCGACAGCGGCCTTCAGATCCGCACCCTCAAGGAAGGCACGGGCCGCAATCCGGCCGCAACGGACACGGTGAAGGTCCATTATGTGGGCAGCACCATCGACGGCGACGTGTTCGACAGCTCTTATAAGCGCAACCGTCCCATCGAATTCCCGCTGAACCGGGTGATCGCCGGCTGGACGGAAGGTCTTCAGCTCATGAAGGAAGGCGCCAAGGCCCAGCTCGTGATCCCGGCCGAAATCGCCTATGGCACGCCCGGCCGCTGCGGCCATCCGGACCTGTGCGGCAAGACCCTGATCTTCGACGTGGAACTGATCGAGGTGAAGTGAGGCCGGCGGGCCCACCACCGGACCACGGAGCACGGACCACCGAGCACGGACCACCGAGCGGGCCGGCAGCCGTAACGCCGGCCCGTTTTTTTCTGCTCCATTCCCTTCCCCGTCCTTCCCCCTCGCCAAGCGCAGCCAATGGCTTAAGATGGCGACAGGCCCACGAAGCGGGCGCGGCGCGAGGCTTCGTGGATGGCGGATTTGCGGTCTGGGGAGAAGACAATGCTGGATTCATCGCGGCTCACGACGCTCGCGGATATCGTCCGAAACGGGGCCAAGGACTGGGGGGACAAGCCGGCCCTGATCATGGATGACGAGGTCGTCAGTTATGCCCAGCTCGACCACCGTTCGAACAAGGTGGCCAATGGCCTGCTCGATCTCGGCCTGCGCCCGGGCGACCGGGTCGGCTATCTCGCCAAGAACGATATTGCTTATTTCGAAGTGCTCTTTGGCGCCTTCAAGGCCGCCAGCGTCGTCGTGGGGGTGAACTGGCGCCTCGCCGGGCCGGAAATCGCCTATATCCTCAACGACTCCAAGACCCGTGTGCTGTTTGTCGGCCCCGAATTCGAGGCTATCGTTGACGAGATCCGGGACGACATCCCGGGCGTCGAGACCATCATCGCTCTGGATGGCCCGCGCGCGTCCTGGCCCGGTTTCGAGGCCTGGCGCTTTGTCCAGAGGGACGGGGACCCCTTGCTTCCGGGCTTCGGCAGCGATGACGTGATCCAGCTTTACACCAGCGGCACGACGGGCCACCCCAAGGGCGTTCAGCTCACCAACGATAATTATTTCGCCCTGCTCGACTCGGGCGCCGATGCCGGTTACGCCAATTGGGAACCGGGCACGGTCAATTTCGTCTGTATGCCCGTGTTTCACGTGGCCGGCGCCAATATCGGCCTGATGGGCATCGCCCAGGGCTGCGCCAATGTCATCCTGCGCGATGTGGACCCGGGCGTGATCCTGGACCTGATCGAGCGCCATCGCATCAACAAGATGTTCATTGTGCCGGCAGTGATCAATTTCCTGCTCCTGCACCCCGGATCGAAGACCCGGGACCTCTCCAGTCTCGACATGATCATCTATGGCGCCTCGCCCATCGCCGAGGACACGATCAAGCAGGCCAAAGAGGTCTTCGGCTGCGATTTCGTTCAGCTTTACGGCATGACGGAAACCTGCGGCGCGGGCACTTATCTGCCCCCGGAAGATCATGAGCCGGCGCGCAACCGTCTGCGCTCGTGCGGCATCACGGCGCCGGGCGTCGAGGTCAAGCTCGTGGACGGCCAGGGCAACACGGTGCCCCCTGGCGAGGTCGGCGAGATCCTGATCAAGGGCGGCATGGTCATGAAAGGCTACTGGAACAATCCGGACGCCACGGCCAAATCCGTCGAAGAGGGCTGGATGCGCACCGGTGACGCGGGCTATCTCGACGAGGCCGGCTATCTCTTCATCTATGACCGGGTGAAGGACATGATCGTCTCCGGGGGCGAGAACATCTATCCGGCCGAAGTGGAGAACGCCCTGTTCGCCCATCCGGCCGTGGCCGATGCCGCCGTGATCGGCGTGCCGGACGAAAAATGGGGCGAGGCCGTCAAGGCCATCATTGTGCTGAAGGACGGCATGAGCGCGACGGAAGAAGAGATCCGCGCTTTCGCACGGACACGAATCGCCGGCTACAAGGTACCGAAATCGGTGGATTTCGCCGATATGCTGCCGCGCAACCCCTCCGGCAAGGTTCTGCGCCGGGAGCTGCGAGCACCCTTCTGGACAGATGCGGACCGTCAGGTGAACTGATGGGCCCGCTTTCCATCAGCCGGCTGATCGCCCTCCAGGCGGCGCGGGATCCCCACCGCCCCGCCATCACCCATGACGACGTCACCGTGACGCGGGGCGAGCTTGAGGCGCGCACGAACCGGCTGGCCCGGGCCTTTGCCAATTTCGGCGTGCGCCAGGGCCGCATGGTGACCATCGGCCTGCCCAATGGCCTTGCCTTCTATGAAGCAGCGCTGGCGGCCTGGAAGCTGGGCGCCATCCCCCAGCCCGTGTCCGCGCGCCTGCCGGCGGCGGAATTCGCGGCCATTGTGGATCTCGCCGACCCGGCTCTGGTGGTCGGCGGGCCCGAGGGCGTGGCCACGGGCCGGCCGCGCATCGGCGGCGATTATGTCCCGCCACAGACCATCGGCACGGATCCCCTGCCCGACGCGATCAGCCCGAACTGGAAGGCGCCCACTTCCGGCGGCAGCACGGGGCGGCCGAAACTGATCGTCGCCGGCGAGCCCGGTGCGTTCGATCCGCAAGCCGACTTTCTTGGCATGGCACCGGACATGGTGCATCTGGTGCCGGGGCCGCTCTACCACAATGCGCCCTTCACCTTTTCCGCCCGGGGCCTTTTCATGGGCCATCACCTGGTGGTGATGAGCCGGTTTGACGCCGAGCGGACCCTTGCGCTCATCGATCGGTACAAGGTCAATTGGTTGATGCTGGTGCCGACCATGATGCAGCGCATCTGGCGGCTGGAGCCGGAAATCCGGGACCGCTACGACCTGTCCTCCGTGCAAGTCCTGTGGCATCTGGCGGCCCCCTGCCCGCCCTGGCTCAAAGAGGCCTGGATCGACTGGCTGGGCGCGGAGCGCATCTGGGAGCTTTATGCGGGCACGGAGGCCCAGGGGCGCACGGTCATTTCCGGCGCGGAATGGCTTGCGCACAAGGGCAGCGTCGGCCGGCCCGTGGGCTGCCGCATCGAGATCTGCGATCCGGAGGGCCGGGTCCTGCCCGCGGGCGAGGTCGGCGAGATTTTCATGATCCCGGACACGGGCCAGGGCAGCACGTATCACTATGTGGGCGCCGAGCCCCGCGCCCGGGACGACGGGTTCGAGAGCCTCGGCGATATGGGCTCTCTCGATGCGGACGGTTATCTCTATCTCGCGGACCGGCGCACGGACATGATCCTGTCCGGCGGCGCGAATATCTATCCGGCCGAGGTGGAGGCGGTCATCGACAGTCACCCGGCCGTGCGCTCTTCCTGTGTGATCGGTCTGCCCGATGACGATCTCGGCCAACGGGTCCACGCCATCGTCGACGCCCCCGACCCCGTGAGCGCCGAGGAGCTGCTGGCCTTCCTGGCCGACAAGCTGGTGCGCTACAAAATCCCCCGCACGGTGGAATTTGTCTCAACCCCCGTGCGGGACGACGCAGGAAAAGTGCGGCGCAGCGCATTGCGGGCGGAGCGACTATGACCTGACCGGGCGCTCCAAAAAACAGTGGCCCGGTCAGAATGGCAGATTTCCGTGCCAAGACGGTATCGCAATGCAGCACGCATCTTGCGGTCATCGTCATCGGGAGTTCCAGTCTCAAAATGAAAGGGGCACGGGCTGGCCGGGCTGACGGGTCCGTATCGCAAGCAACCGATCGTCCACGGGCCCGTTTGTTTAATTGGGCGGAAATGGATGGAATTGGATGGGGAGCCGGTACTGTAGATTGGATGGGATTGGATGACAAATTGGATGGCGCTCTCAACATTTCAACGCTCGCAATCACGCCCGAAATTCTGGCGCTGATTGCTAAGCTCGACGAATTCAAAGGGGCCTGGCGGGCTATCGGGCGCATTGCGCCCGAGCGGCTGTCGTCGCTGCGCCGCGTGGCGACCATCGAAAGCATTGGCTCCTCGACCCGGATCGAGGGCGCGAAGCTTTCCGACCGGGAGGTCGAGCGCCTGCTTTCCAATATCGAGATCAAATCCTTCGCCACGCGCGACGAACAGGAGGTCGCGGGCTATGCCGATGTGATGGAGACGGTCTTCACCGGCTTCGAGGCCGTTCCGCTTACGGAGAACCACATCAAACAGCTTCACCGTGATCTGCTGCACTATTCCGGCAAGGACGAACGCCATCGCGGGGACTACAAAAAACTGTCGAACAATGTGGAAGCCATCGGCCAGGATGGCGAGCGCATCGGCATTGTATTTGAGACGGCAAGCCCGTTCGATACACCGCGCTTGATGGAAGAGCTTGTGGAGTGGACGCGCGAGCAGTTTCAGCAGAAGAGCCTGCATCCGCTTCTGGTGATTGCGGTCTTCATCGTTGTGATCCTGGAAATCCATCCGTTCCAGGACGGTAATGGACGGCTCTCGCGCATCCTAACTACGCTACTTCTCCTGCGAGCGGGCTACGCCTATGTGCCCTATAGCTCGCTTGAAAGCGTGATCGAGCAAAGCAAGGAAGCCTATTATCTGGCCTTGCGCCAGACACAAGGAACGATCCGTACCAAGGCTCCCAATTGGAGCCCATGGGTGGAGTATTATCTCGAAGCGCTTCGACGCCAAAAGCGCCGCCTGGAACAGCGTATGGAGCGCGAAAAGCTCCTGATGGGCGAACTGCCGGAATTATCCGTTCACATCTTGGAGCTTGCACGCGACCGGGGCCGCGTGACCGTGAGCGACGCCGCGACCGTGACCGGCGCAAGCCGCAACACGATCAAGGATCACCTCAAAGCGCTCGTTGAGAAAGGTCATCTGGCCCGCCATGGAGCCGGGCGCGGGACGTGGTATAGGTTGACTTGATACGATTTCAAACAAACTTAAGAGTATTAAATGATCAATCTGCATGAGCGTCTTTCAGAATTTTCCTATGGCTTTGGGGTCACATGGGAAACACAAAAATTATTAGGAAGCGTTGGTTTTAGAACAACACCATTTTTACCAAGCTTGCTCCATGAAGCAGAACTTGGATTTGACGTAGGATTCAAGGACAACGGCAGAATCTTTATTCTCCAATTCAAGCTTGGCCAGGAAATGCAGAAGTTCCGAAGAGCCTATCCCGGCCAGCCAATCCCAAATCTTGACCGTCCCTTTTGGCGATTTCCTATCGATGAGCAAGGCCATCAGTTTGAGCGTTTGGTAGAATTTGAAAATGAAGGAGCAGAAGTTTATTATGTTGCACCAAGGTTTTCTCATTGGGCGATTTATGAAAAAGCGTTCCAAGCTGGTGAGATATTAGAGAATTCACTAATTATTTCGCCCTCGGCTATTAGAAACGGTATTTTGGCACAGGGTTCCAACATAGGGACGCATAGGATTGTTTATGACAATTTAAGAATACATGTTTGCTCCGAACCAGTAGAACTGCAGTCGATCCAGCCACAAGAAATTGCCCATAGAACCCGTGTAGAAATTAGTGAAAGACCTATCAAATTAGACGGTCAGATCGAAAGGATATACAGTCGAGAAATTACCGAGAGTGGTCCGGGTAAACTAGCTGATACTCGGCAAGAGGCAATATTCAAGCGGGCTAAACGCAAGATCGATGCCATGGCAGCAATAATTGGATTAGAAGCGTGGAGCCAAGGCGCTCAGTTAATTTTCGTAACAGATGTAGAAAGCTAAATTCTTCTGGCAAGCGAAGGCGCGCTATTGCGCGCCTTCGTCGTCTGCCACTGTGGCCGGGTAGAGATAGATGTCATCGCTGACGATCTGAGTGCCGTGGAGCCTTAAGCAGATGCCGCCATCCGGGCGGGTCCAGGCTGCGCCGACGCGCTCCAGCTTTTGCTTGCGGCCATACCCCCTTGCCGCAGGCTGTTCCAGGAACGTCTGCAATGAGCGATATTTGCCAGATCCTTTAAGGTCAGCCATGTGTTGAGGCAAGCCACAAATGACGGCATGAGCTACGAACAATGACCAACCCAACCCGCATTCCCCGAATGACTTTCCGATTAAGTGCATCTGAGTGCCGATTCGCGTCATGATATCAATGGGTTGAGGCGAAAGTGCGAGGCGTTTCATGGACCGCACAGCGGGTGAAGATGATCGGGGTGCCTTGAGGGTCGGTTTCGACCGCCGTTTGAAGCTGGACTTTTACGGCTCCCGCCTCACCTCCGATGCCGATCTGCTGGTGTTTCGAGAATTGGATGAAGCGCTCGGCTTCCAGATGACCGAGGTCGCGGTGCCGCGTGATCTCATGCGCCGCATCTTGGAGAACATCGCGGATCTGCGCCGACCAGCTGGTTCAGCGGGTTGAACAAGGGGGCTATCATGGGATGACGACGGGAAAACTGTGCCTGAAGGACGGGAATTTCGCCCAAAATGGCTTCTCAGAGGCGATTTCCAGCGATACTATATCGCCGGGATTGAAAAACGAGGTCCAAAATCGATGCGTTGGTGCTCTGACGACATCTGGCAACGCGGTTTTGGGCTTCATCTGGGAAATGTCGGTTAAGATAGCTTATCTGCGGTGTTAATGTGCACCGTGGATATGCAACGGGTGAGGGGCGCAGAAACTCTAGCTTTTGGATTGTGTTGCATATCTCGTGAGCTGTGCAACAAGAAATTTGTCTTCTACCAGGAAAATATTAGGTTCAGGCGATCATGCTTATTGGTAATTATATTGAACTAATAACATCTATAGCAACAGTCATATCATCTGCAGTATTGTTATTTATTGCTTTTACTGTTCATAGATATACGAAACGAAAAGATAAAGTTAACCTTCTTTACCAGCAGTGGAGCTATCAGCAGCAAATTAATATGATTCGGATTACAAATGACAAGAGTCTGGAATTCTTTGAGAAAATTGTATATGGAGATGACGTAGAAATTGATATAGATCAATCTAGAAGATTTCACGAGTTATTTTTAGTTATAAACAGAATTCACCACCTTTGGCTGTCAAAGTATTACGGCGTTTTAAACAAAAAGGAGTTTGCTTTTTTTGCATCTCCAACTATTAAGCTCATTAAAAGGCAAGAAAAGTTGATTTCATACCTGCTGTTAGAGCGTGGTTATCCACCTCAATTCCGTGACGAATTTTTGGATCTTATGGAAAAGGTGGACCCACCAGCTTTTGAATAAGAATGAAGCAATTTTGAAACGTTGATATTTAAGAATAAACCGTTGCACAACTTAGGATTTATGCAACGCTATCACTCCATGTGGAATCCAAAATGAACTACGTCGCCTGATACCCCTGGAACGTTCCTGACGAACACGTGAGTTATGCGATGACGGTTCATGGGCAATCGACACGCTTTTTGAGCGTCTTAAAGCGTCGGGCGGAAAGTGGGAATTGTAGATTCCCTTGAGGTCGCAAATCAGATTCAAGGCTCATGCTGGTAGGGAGGCCAGTCGGCATGGGTAGATCGATTTCTGAGGATTTACGAGCCCAATCGAAGTCGACTATCTCGTCATTGGTGCCGGGGCCTGTGCGCTTGCGTTTGTGGACACGCTCGTCGCAGAAAACCTGGATGTGACGGTGGGGATGGTGGATATGCGGGCGCAGCCGGGGGGGGCATTGGAATGATGCCTATCGGTTTGTCCGGCTGCACCAGCCCTCGGCGTTTTATGGCGTTCACTCCATGGATCTTGGGCGCGGGGCCATCGAGACCACGGGGCTGAATGCGGGGCTGGCAGAGCTCGCGACCGCCGCGGATATTTGCGCCTATTTCGAGCAGGTCATGGCGCAGGTCCTGCTGCCCACGGGGCGCGTCCATTTCTTGCCCAAGCACCGCTATCTGGGCGACGGCACAGCCTTGTGCCTGCTCACCGGTGCGGTGAAACCCATCCGTGTTCGGAAAAAATTGTCGACGCCCCCGACCCGGTGAGCGCCGAGGAGCTGCTGGCGTTCCTGGCCGACAAGCTGGTGCGCTACAAAATCCCGCGCACGGTGGAGTTCGTCTCAACCCCCGTGCGCAACGATGCAGGCAAGGTGCGGCGCAGCGCATTGCGGGCGGAAAGACTATGACCTGACCGGGCGCTCACGCAACGCCGCCGACGAGGACGGCCGACGCCGCTTCCCCGTTCCATCCGTCATGGCTCCATCCGTCATGGCTCCATCCTCTCAAGATCAGCAGCCGCCCGCAAACCCGGGGCGGTTCACGTTGCGGCTCATGCGCCCCGCTTTGACCTGGGCCAAAGCCCGCCGGGCTGTGCTTGACAAGCCGGGCCCGGCCTTTTCCCATTCTCGAAGCGACACCAACGAAGGGCGGCTGTGATCCGTCCGATCCGGGAGGCTCCCCATGGTCGTACTCACCGATTACAGCCGGTTCGATGCCATGGGGCTGGCCGAGCTCGTGCGCTCGCGCCAGGTCACGCCGACGGAACTGCTCGATGCGGCCTTCACGCGGATGGAGGCGGTGGATCCCCACATCAACGCCGTCGTGATGCGGCATCTCGACGAGGCCTGCGCAGCCCTCGCGCGCGGGCTGCCGACTGGGCCGTTCACAGGGGTGCCGTTCCTGCTGAAAAATCTCGGCGTCGGCTTTGAAGGCACGGTCACGGACAATGGCTGCGCCTTTTTCAAGGATGCGGTCGCGCCCGCCGACACGACCCTGACAGCGCGCTATCGCAAGGCCGGCTTCGTCATCTGCGGCAAGACGAACACGCCCGAATTCGGGCTGACCGTGTCCACCGAGCCGCGGCTCCATGGGCCGACCCGCAATCCCTGGAACCGGGGGCTGTCCGCCGGCGGATCGAGCGGCGGGGCCGCGGCGGCCGTGGCGGCGGGCATCGTGCCGGCGGCCCATGCCAGCGACGGGGGCGGATCGATCCGTCTGCCGGCCGCCGCCTGCGGCCTGTTCGGGTTCAAACCCACGCGGGGCCGCGTGCCCTTCGGTCCGGACAAGGGCGAGGGTTGGGACGGCATGTCCCACATGCATGTGGTCAGCCGCAGCGTGCGCGATAGCGCGGCGATCCTGGACGCCACCGCCGGCGCGGAAGCGGGCGATCCTTACGCGGCGCCCCCGGGCGGGCCCTTTTTGAGCAGCCTGCGGAGGGATCCGGCATCGCTGCGGGTCGCCCTGGTCCTCGACGAGCCCGATGGGGTGAGGATGGACCGGCCGGTCCGCGGGGCCGTGGAGGCCGTGGCCGAGCTGCTCCAGGATCTGGGGCACAGGGTCGAGCCCGTGTCCCTCCCCATCGACTATCCGACCCTGCGCCGCGCCCAGGCCACGATCATATTCGCCTCGACCGCCGCCATCATCGCCGAGCGGGCCGCCGTGCTGGGGCGCGATCCGGGTCCGGAGGATCTCGAGCCCGGCACCCATGGCATCGTGCAGGCGGGGCAGAGCTTCACCGCGCGGGACTATGCAGCCGCGACCATGACCATGCACCGCATCGGACGCAGCATGGGCCGCCTCCATGAGACCTATGACGTCATCCTGCAGCCCACCACGGCCACCCTGCCCCCGCCCATCGGCCGGCTCACCCTCATGCGCACGGATACGCAGGCCTATGCGGCGGATCTGTTTGCCTACGCCCCGTTCCTGGCGCTCTACAACATGACCGGGGCGCCCTCCATGTCGATGCCCCTGGTGTGGACCGAGGCGGGCCTGCCGGTCGGGGTGATGTTCAGTGCCGATTTCGGGGCGGACGATTTGCTGTTCGCCCTCGCCGCACAGCTCGAGCGCTCCATGCCGTGGGGTCACCGCTTCCCCGCGCCCGTGTGACCGGCGGGCGCGTGATCAGGAGGCGGAAGAAGCCGCATCGGCCCGCCGGCGGGCCAGGATGAGGCGGGCGCGCTCCAGGATCACGGTGCGGACATTCAAGGTGTTAAAGGTCAAGACCGCGACGCCGTAGACCAGCGCGCCCATGATCCCCTTGACCACGAGCCCCAGGAATGAGGGCGGCAGGTCGACCAGGATCACCGCCCCGGCCATGGCCGCATTGGCGATGACGAGGCCGGCAATGGCGCCCCAGGGCACCGGCAGGCGAAAGCTGAAGCGGGACAGGAAGGCCCCCAGCCCCACACCCACCACCGCGGCGATCAGCGTGCCATAGGCCGCGCCCACGGCGCCGTAGACCTGGATCAACAGGTAATTGGCGATCAGATTGGTCACCACCACCACGGATCCGATGATGGCGTGCCAGCCGGTCTTCATCCCCAGATGGAACGAATGGTCGATGAAATGGTGCTGGATGCCGAGGACGAACTGGGCCACGGCGATCACCGGCAAGACCATGATGGCCATGTCCCGGAATTCTTCGCCCACCGCCACCTGCACGAAATCGGGGGTCACGAGCACAAGGCCCACCAGCGCCGGGCTCGTCACGGCCAGCAGCAGCAGGCAATTGGTCTCCAACTGGGTGCGGGCCGCCTCGGCGCCGCGCTTCTCGAAGGTCTCGATGACGAGGGGCAGCGCCGCGGCACCCACGGGCTGGATGACCGACATCATCACGCGCTGGGCCAGTTCGAAGCCCACCACATAGAGGCCGAGCACGGCCACATTCTCCATGGCCGCCACCATGAACCGGTCCGTCGCATAAGACACCGCACCCATGGAAAAGCTTAAGGCCAGCGGCAGGCCAAAACGGCAGAACTCGACGATCACCGACGGGTTCCAGCGCACGGCAACGCTGCGCCAATCAAGGACATAGGCGTAGGCGCCGGGCACCAGGGCCCCGATCATCGCTCCCACGACGAGGCCTTCGACCCCGAAGCCGAACCATGCCAATCCGGCCCCGAGGCCGCTGGCCGTCAGGCTGCGCACGACTCCATAGATCAGGCGGCGGCTTGCCTCCAGCCGGGCAGCCATGACCTGACAGACCAGTTCGAACCAGCTCAGCGCCGCGTAAAAGGCAAAGCCCAGCAGCAGGAAGCGCCGCTGGAGCGGATCGTCGATCACCGCCCAGGCCACCATGACCGCAAGCGTCGCGAGGATCAGCACAAGGCCGAACAGGGACAGTGTATTGCCAAGCAGTTCGGTCTGGTCGGCCGAGCGCTGGAGAAAACGCGCCACGGACATATTGAACCAGACCATGGTCAGGCCATGGGCCAGCAGAACCGTTGCCGTGATGAGGAAGTAGACGCCGACATCTTCAGGGGACAGGAAGCGGGTCACGAAGGCGATCAGGCCGAGGCTTGCAAGACCCGGAATGAACCGGGCCGCGCCGTAGATCACGGTGTGACGGATAATCATGCACCCAACCTTTTCACATGCCTGCCGGTCCGGCGCCTCGGGCAAACGCGCGCTTCGTGCAGGCCGGTCCCGGCGCATGCCGTCGCGCGATGCTGGCTCTGTGCTGATCCCACGGGAAAACGCTGTGGACCTTACCCCCTGTCCAGGATGCCACACACTAGGCCAGCACCGGGGGGTCTGTCACGGGACTATCGGGCCGCGTTACGGGTCCATCAAAACCGGGTCGAGGCCGATGCTCTTGATCAGCGCATGGACCCGCTGACCGGGGCTCAGGGCCAGATCCTCGACGGATGCACGGGTGATGCGCGCCCGCAGAAAGGCACCGCCGATATCGAGGGAAAGATCCGCATCGGGACCGCCGGACAACAGGGCCACCTCCGTCACCACGGCCGGGATGATGTTGCGGATGCTCAGGCCCGTGGGGCGCTCCAGGGCGATGCCCACATCGCGGGCCCGCACCCGCAGGCGCACCCCTTCGCCGGGCACCTTGCCGGCCAGCAAAGGCACGGCGAACCGGTGGGCACCGACCGCCACCGTGCTCAGACACAGGCGCTGGTCATGGGCCGCCACCCGCCCCTTGAGCACCGCCCCCGCATCCCGGTGATGACTGAGTCCCCCCAGATCGAGCCGCGCCAGGACCTGCGCCGTGGCGCCCCGGGCCGCGACCCCGCCCTGGCCCAGCACGATCATGTGGTCGGCAAGGCGCGCCACCTCATCGAGCGCATGACTGACATAAAGGACCGGAACGCCGAAGCGGCCCGCCAGGGCCTCCAGATAGGGCAGGATCGCGAGGCGACGCGGCAGGTCAAGGGCCGACAGGGGCTCATCCAGCAGCAGCAGGCGCGGCCGGCTCAGCAGGGTCCGGGCCAGGGCCACCCGCTGGCGCTCGCCGCCGGACAAGCGGTCGACGGACCGGTCGAGCAGCGGGCCAAGATCGAAAACGGCCGTGACCTCATCGGGCCCGGGCGACCCGACGGCCCGGCGCCGCCGGTCGGCATAGCGCAGATTGCCGCGCACGGTGCGATGGGAAAACAGCCGTCCGTCCTGGAACAAATATCCCACGGGCCGGCGATGGGGTGGGCACGCCGCCCGCTGGCGATCGTCAAACCAGACGGTCTGCGACCCGTCGGCGCCGCGCAGGGCGATGCGGCCCCGCACAGGACGTTCAAAGCCCGCAATGGCCCGCAGGATGCTCGTCTTACCGCTGCCGCTGGGCCCGAACAGGGCCGTCACGCCCGCAAGGTCGATCCACTCGTCGAGGGACAGCCGGAAACCCGGACGCTCCAGCGTGAAATCCAGGTGCAGCCGGTCACCGGTCATGGGCACCAACCCGCCCATTGAGGGTGTAAACGCCGAGCAGCAGCAGGAAAGACGAAACGAGCAGGATCAGGGAAAGGCGATGGGCGTCCGTATACCGAAGGGTTTCCACGGCCTCATAGATCGCGATGGACACGACCTTGGTCTCCCCGGGAATATTGCCGCCCACCATCAGCACGACGCCGAACTCGCCGACCGTGTGGGCGAAGGTCAGCGCGCATGCGGTGATGAAACCGCGGGACGCCAGGGGCACCGCCACGGTGAAAAAGGCGTCGAGCGGCCCCGCACCGAGGCTCGCGGCAGCTTCCATGGGAGCCCGTCCCACCGTCTCGAAGGCGCGCTGAAGCGGCTGGACCATGAAGGGCAGGGAATAGAGGACCGAGGCGACCAACAGGCCGGAAAAGGAAAAAGTCAGGGTCTCCCCGGTCATCTGTACCCAGAACGCCCCCAGAGGCGCCTCGGGACTGAGCAGGATGAGCATGTAAAAGCCCAGCACCGTCGGAGGGAGCACCAGGGGCAGGGCCGTGACGGCCTCAACGGCCGTTTTGAAGGGCGAGCGCCGGCCCGCCAGCCACCAGGCAAGCGGTGTCCCAATAATCAGCAGAAGGATCGTCGTCGCCCCCGCCAGTTGGAGCGTCAGGACAAGCGGTCCGGTCATATCTCATCGGGCCGGGAACCGGTGGCCGGCAGATCGTAGCCCGCCTCGCCGATCAGGGCCCGGGCCGGTGCGCTTTTAAGAAAATCCATAAAGGCGACCGCCCCTGGCTTCTCCAGGCCGCGCTTGAGCAGAAGGGCGTCCTGGCGAATGGCTTCGTGGAGGGCCGCCGGCACCAGCCAGGCGGCGCGGCGCAGGCGCTCCGGCGCGGACTGGATCTGGGAGCGCGCGACGAAACCGAGATCGGCATTCCCGAGGGCGATAAGGGCGAAGGTCTGCCCGACGCTTTCGCCGAAAACGATGCGCCCTTCGAGGGTCGGCAAGACCTTAAGGGACTGGAGCGTCTGACGCGCCGCCCGGCCATAGGGGGCCAGGGACGGATTGGCCATGGCCAGGATGCGGAATGCCCCCTGTCCCACCGTGTCGGGGCCCATGGCGCCCATCACCTCCGGCTTTCCAGTCCATAACACGAGGCGGCCGAGGGCGTAGGGAAACCGGAAGCCCGCCACCCCCTGCCCCAGCCGTTCCAGGCGCGCCGGGCTTTCCTCATCGGCCGACAGGAACACGTCGAATGGCGCGCCCCGTTGGATCTGCGCAAAGAGCTTTCCCGTTGAGCCGCCCGAAATCCGGACAGGATAGCCGGTGTCGGCACGGAATCGGTCGGCCAGCGTGCGCAGCGTCCACAGGAAATTGCTGGCCACGGCCACATTGACCGGCTCACGGGCCTGTTCCGCGCTTTCGGCCACAGCGTGCGCGGCCCCACCTTGAAGACCCAGCAGCAGGACCAGGAGACAGGCCAGGCGACGGGTCAACGATACCATGGGCGTCATCCTCTCGTGCGGTTCGGCCGTGCCGGCGGGCTCCTCGGCTTCGGCGGGGGCTGAGCCGGGATCCGGTCCGGCATGTCGGGCGCGTGGCGCCAGGACCCGGGGCTGACTTGGCTGCGCCGGAAACGCGGAAACCCGTTTTCTCGCACGCACCATGGTCTCGCACGCACCATGGGCCATCGCGTGGCGTGGTCCCGCCCCGCGACACGGTGGCCCGCGTCAGCCTAGCCGCCTGTCCTCCGCCCCCCCCAAAGGGGTTATATACCACCC
>JBHJGV010000075.1:0-13891 GCA_050331455.1 Alphaproteobacteria bacterium | reverse complement strand
CTGTGGCAGGCGCGCTTCGACCGGGTGAAGGGCGGCCTGCGCTCCGAGACCATGGCCGCGCGCATCGGCCAGGGCGAGGACCGCCTGCGCCGTTTGGAGCGGGCCCTGGCGAAAGCGCCGGGCCGCACCCTGGACCGACTGGCCGAGCGCCTGACGGGCCTCGGCAAATTGCTCCGCAGTTACAGCTATCAGGAGACGCTCGCCCGGGGCTTTGCCCTGGTCCGCGATAGAGAGGGGCGCGTGGTGCGCGACGCGGACAGTCTGGCCCCCGGCGATGCGGTGCGGCTCGACTTCCATGACGGCTCGCGGCATGCCGCAGTGACGGACGGCGACGAGGCCTCCGCCTCCGCACAACCCTTGAAAGCGCAACCCGTGAAAACCCGTCGCGCCAAACGCACCGGCGAACAGGCTGGTAAGGCCACCGGGGATGGCGGATCGCGCCAAGGCAGCCTATTCTGACGCGAAGATTGAGGGGGGGCGCATGCTCCCACACCACCCAGCGCCGCCCAAACAAGGGAGAAACTCCGTGGACGATTTCACGGCCGGAGCTGGTCGTCGAGAGGCCGTTCTGACCTTCACGATCAGTGATTACCGCTTCGTCCAGCCCGGCGATTTCGTGCGCTGTGCCCTGACTGGTGTGCCCATCCAGATCCAGGCCCTGCGCTATTGGAACGCCGATGTGCAGGAAGCCTATGCGACGCCCGACGCGATGCTGCAGCGCCACCAGGAACTCGCCGCTGCCGGTGGCACACGCACGCTTGACGGACCGACCGGGTAGCCGTTCCGCCAACGCCCGCGATCACGCTGTAAGAGGGGTTTGCCGATGATCCGTGCTCTGTTCTGTCCGCTGCTGCTGGCCCTGATGCTCATGCCGCTTTTTACGGCCAGCGTCTTCGCCGATCTTCCCGCCCGCTTCGAGGGGCAGTTCATCGAAGGCGGGCTCGTCCGCGGGCAGACCGCGCCCGGCGCCCGGGTGGAGATCGACGGCGTGGCCGTGCCCGTCTCGGCCTCCGGCGGGTTCGTTCTCGGCCTGCACCGGGACCGGGACGAGCCCGTGACCATCGCCATAACCGTGCCCGGCGCAGCCACGGCGACGCGGAGTTTTGCCATTGCTCAGCGCACCTATAATGTCCAGCGGATCGACGGCCTGCCCGACCGCATGGTCACGCCGCGCAGCGAGGAGACCCTGCGCCGCATCCGCGCTGAACTCGCCGCCAAAAAGGCGGCCCGGCCGCTCGCGACCGCCGCAACGGATTACGAGGCGGGCTTCATCTGGCCCGCGCGCGGACGCATTTCCGGGGTCTACGGATCCCAGCGGATTTTGAACGGGGAGCCCCGCCGGCCCCATTACGGCGTCGATATCGCCGCGCCCACCGGCACACCCGTGAAGGCGCCGGCGGCGGGCATCGTAACCTTGGCGGACCCGGATATGTATTTCGAGGGCGGGCTGATCTTCATCGACCACGGCCATGGGGTGATCGGTGTGCTGATGCACCTCGATACCATCGCGGTCAATCCCGGCGACCGGGTCGCCCAGGGCGATGTGGTCGGCACGGTCGGCGCCACGGGCCGGGCGACGGGGCCCCATCTCGACTGGCGCATGTATTGGCGCGACGCCCGCATCGACCCCACCCTCCTCGTCCCCCCCATGGAGGCGCCCTGACCGAAGCACCCGCATGCCACGGCTCCCTCGACGATTTTGTGCGCTTTGCCTTTGAGGACGGGGGTCCGTGACGAAAGGGACAGGCCTGTTTGCAACCGGCGCTGATTTTGCCCGGGGCAGAATGGTGGTATGCAAAGGAACCGAGGTTCATATGGCACGGGCAGAACGCCATGGGAGGACACCGCGATGGTCAAGCTCAATATCAACGGCAAAGCCGTGGAGGTCGAAGCGGAGGAGGGGACGCCCCTGCTCTGGGTGCTGCGGGAGCAGGCGGGCCTGACGGGCACGAAATATGGCTGCGGGATTGCCCAATGCGGCTCCTGCACGGTGCACATCAATGGTGAAGCCCAGCGCTCCTGCGTTTATCCCGTCGATGCCGTGTCCGAGACCGACACCATCGTCACCATTGAGGGCTTGTCCGAGGACGTCTCCCACCCGGTGCAAAAGGCCTGGGCGGAGCTTGACGTGCCCCAGTGCGGATACTGCCAGTCCGGCATGATCATGGCGGCCGCCGCGCTCCTGGCCCGCAATCCCGAGCCCACGGATGCGCAGATCGACGCGGAGATGACCAATATCTGCCGCTGCGGCACCTATCGCCGCGTGCGCGCCGGCATCCACCGCGCCGCCGAACTGAACAAGGCCTGAGAGGAGACCGCACCATGACGGACACGACACTCCAGACCAGCCGCCGCGGTTTCGTGCTCGGTGGCGCCGCCGCCGGCCTGACCCTTGGCTTCACCATCCCGTTCTCCGACGCGCCCCGCGCGGGCAGCGCCCTGGCCTCCACGACCTTCCCGGACGAGATCAATGCCTGGGTCGTGGTCAAGCCAGACGACACCGTGGTCATCCGGATTGCCCGCTCGGAAATGGGCCAGGGCACGCTCACGGGCCTTGCCCAGCTTGTCGCCGAGGAACTGGACTGCGACTGGGACAAGGTGACCACGGAATATCCGACCCCGGGCCAAAGCCTGGAACGGGGCCGCGCCTGGGGCAGCTTCGCAACGGGCGGCAGCCGGGGCATCCGCAACTCCCACACCTATGTGCGCGAAGGCGGTGCCGCCGCCCGCCTGATGCTGGTCCAGGCCGCCGCGGCCCAGTGGGGCGTGAAGGCCGAAGAGTGCAAGGCCGCCAAGAGCGTCATCACCCACACGCCTTCGGGCCGCACACTGACCTATGGCGCCGTGGCCGAAGCCGCCGCCAAGCTTGAGGTGCCGGAAAAGGTCACCGTGAAGGATCCGAAGGACTGGACCATTGCCGGCAAGCCGAAAAAGCGCCTGGACACGGCGCCGAAACTGAACGGCTCCCAGGTCTATGGGGCGGATCTCCAGTTGCCCGGCATGCTCAACGCGGCGATCCGGCAGAGCCCCGTCAACGGCGGCTCCGTGAAGAGCTTCGACGCCAAGGCCATCGAAGGTCGCCCCGGCGTGAAAAAGGTGGTCCAGGTCGGCGAGACCGCCGTGGCCGTGATCGCCGAGCGCTGGTGGCAGGCCAAGACGGCCCTCGATGCCCTGCCCATCACCTGGGATGCCGGCGAGAACGGTGAAGTCTCGAGCGCGTCCATCGCTGCATTCGTTGAAGACGGTCTGACCGCGGACGAGGCCTTTGTCGGCAACGAGAACGGCGACGTGAAGGCCGCGCTGAAGAACGCCGCCCGCACCTATGAGGCGACTTACGCCTATCCCTTCCAGAACCACGCCACCATGGAGCCGCTCAACGCCACGGCCGTGTGGACGGAAGACAAATGCGAGGTCTGGTGCCCGACCCAAAACGGCGAAGGCGCCCTCGCGGCGGCGGCCGAAGCGGCGGGTCTGCCGCCTCAGCAATGCGAGGTGTACAAACTGCTTCTGGGCGGCGGCTTCGGCCGGCGCGGGATGAATGACGAGGTGCGCCAGGCGGTGCAGATCGCCAAATCCATGCCGGGCACGCCGATCAAGCTGCTCTGGACCCGCGAAGAGGACATGACCCACGGGGCCTATCATCCGGTGACCCAGTGCAAGATGACCGCCAGCCTGGACGAGGACGGCGAGGTCACGGGCCTTCACATGCGCATTGCCGGCCAGTCGATCCTGGCCGGCCTCATGCCCCAGGCCCTGCGCGGCGGCGCGGACATGGTCACCTTCCAGTGCCTGCTGCCGGAAGGCGATCATGCCATCGCCTATTCCTTTCCGAACCTCCTCGTCGACCACGCCATGCGCAACCCGCATGTGCGTCCCGGCTTCTGGCGGGGCGTGAACGCCAATCAGAATACGATCTATATGGAATGCTTCATCGACGAACTGGCCCATGAGACGGGTCAGGATCCCCTCGCATTCCGCCTGAAGCTGATGAAAAACCACCCGAAAAACGTCGCGGTGCTGAAGGCCGTTGCCGAGAAGGCCGGCTGGGGCACACCGGCGGCCAAGGGTGTCTTCCGGGGATTGGCCCAGTGCTCGGCCTTCGGCAGCCATATCGCCGCCTGCGCTGAAGTGTCAGTGACCGACGGTCAACTCAAAATGCATCGCATTGTGGCGGCTACCGATTGCGGCACGGCCGTGAACCCGCAGCAGATCGAGGCCCAGGTCGAAGGCTCCTTTGTGTACGGACTGTCGGCCATGATCCACGGCGAATGTACCGTCAAGGACGGGCGCATCGAGCAGCAGAATTTCGACACCTACAATGTATTGCGCCTCGGCGAGATGCCGGATGTCGAGACCATCGTCATGCCTTCGGGCGGCTTCTGGGGCGGGGTCGGCGAGCCGACCATCGCCGTGGCGGCGCCGGCGGTGCTGAATGCCATTTTTGCCGCGACGGGCAAGCGTGTGCGGACCTTCCCGCTGCGCAAGCACGATTTGAGCGCGGCATGATCCGGGCCGGCGCAAAGCTGGCTTTCACGGTTCTGGCCTGGGCCGGCCTGTCCCCGGCGCAGGCTTCCCAAGACGCATTCGTCCCCCTGCTGCCTTTCGAACAGCGGGGGGACTCCGTCCCCAACCCCATCGGCGGCCTCATTGGGGATCCGCAGCGGGGCAGGGCCATTGTGCTCGACCGGGCGGACGGTAACTGCCTCATCTGCCACCGGGTGCCCGTGGAGGGCGAAGCGTTCATGGGTGAGATCGGCCCCTCGCTTGCCGGCGTTGCCGACCGTCTGACCGTGGGTCAGATCCGGTTGCGGATGATCGACCAGAGCCGCATCAATCCGGACACGATCATGCCGCCGTATTACCGGGTGGAAGGCCTGCGGGATGTGGCACCGGAATTTGCCGGCCGGCCCGCCTTTGATGCCCAGGCGCTCGAGGATGTCGTCGCCTGGCTCGCCACCTTGAAGGAGTGAAAGGGACCCCGCGATGCCGACCCGCAGGCAGCTCCTCCTTTCCGCCGTTACCCTGACGCTGGTTCCCGCGCGCGTCCGGGCGACCCCCGTCCTGCGCGATGCCGCCCTTGCGGAAATCACTGGGGGCGCACCCGTCCGAAAGGGACGGGTGAACCTGGCCATTCCCCCGCTCGCCGAGAACGGATTGTCCGTCTACACCACGGTGCGGGTCGACAGTCCCATGACACAGGCGGATCATGTCCGCGCCATTCATATCCTGTCCGAGAAGAACCCCATTGCGCGGCTCGTGAGCTGGCATCTGACACCCGCGTCGGGCCAGGCCCAGGTCTCCACCAATCTGCGTCTCGCCGATACCCAGGACGTGATGGCCCTGGTGGAAATGAGCGATGGCAGCTTCTGGCAGGATACAAAGAATGTGGTGGTGACCATCGCCGCCTGCATCGAGGGAGTGCAACCGTAATGGCATTGGCGCGCGCAAGGGTCTCCATGCCGGATACGGCCCAGCCCGGCGAGATCATTACCGTGAAGACCTTGATCCGCCATCCCATGGAGACTGGCTACCGGCTCGACTCCCGTGGCCGCTCCATTCCCCGGCATATCATCACCCGGCTGACGGCGGTCTATGCCGGCACGGAAGTCTTCCGGATGGACTTCACCCAGGGCGTGGCGGCGAACCCCTTCGTGGCCTTCACCCTGCGCGCCCAGGAGACAGGCGATCTGGTCTGTACCTGGGAGGACGACCTGGGTGAGACCACTACGGTCACCAAGACACTGACGGTGGACCCGTGAAACCGGCCGTGCCAGCGTTGATTGGCCTGCTGATCGCCGGCCTTGTCCTCGGCGCGGCGGCAAGGGTTCGGGCCGGCCCGGACACGGCGGGGCCACCGGCGGAAAAGCCTTTGCCCTCCGGCACCACGTTTCTCGGCGAGGGCCTGAAGGCCCGCCAGGCAGACGAGGCCCTCAATCCCGGCATGTTGTGGGTGGACGAGGGCGCGCGGCTGTGGGCCGAGCCGGCCGGTGCGGCGAAGGCGTCCTGTGCCTCCTGCCACGGCGCGGCGGAAAAGATCATGCGCGGCGTGGCGACACGCTATCCGGCCGTCGATGACGTTTCGGGCACGCTCCTCAATCTGGAAGGCCGCATCAATCGCTGCCGCACCGAGCATCAGCAGGCGGACGCCTTTGCGTATGAAAGCGATGCCCTTCTCAGCCTCACGGCCTATGTGGCGCGCCAGTCCCTGGGCCTGCCCATGTCCGTGCGCATCGACGGTCCGGCGGCGTCCTATCATGCGACCGGCGAGGCCTATTTCCACACACGCCGGGGGCAACTCAATCTGTCCTGCGCCCAATGCCATGTGGACAATGCGGGCCGGCGCCTGCGCGGCGACACGATCAGCCACGGTCTTGGCAATGGCTATCCCATCTATCGCCTGGAATGGCAGACCCTGGGGTCGCTTCAGCGGCGCCTCCATTCCTGTCTGAGCGGGGTGCGGGCCGCGCTGCCGCCCTATGGCGCGCCGGACCTGGTGGCCCTGGAACTCTATCTTGCCGGACGGGCCCGGGGCGTGGCCCTCGAAACCCCGGCCATACGCCGATAAAGGGGGCAAAAAGCCCCTCAGGGAGGTTTCCATGCTGACCAGACGACATCTGCTTGCCGGCGCCGGTGCGTCCCTTGCCACGGGTTGCCTTGCGATGCCGGCAGTGGCCCGCGCGCGGCCCAAGGTGGCGATCATCGGCGGCGGGGCAGGGGGGCTTTCGGTCCTCCGAAGCCTGACGGCCCTTGCCGGCGAGGCCATCGACATTACCCTGATCGAGGCCCTCGAAACCTACACGACCTGCTTTTACTCCAATCTCCATCTGGGCGGAGTGCGCAGCCTTCAGTCCCTTCAGTTCACTTACGATGCCGTTGCGGCCCTGCCCGGCGTCACACGGGTGCGGGACCGCGCCGAGGCCATCGACCGGGACGCGCGGACCGTTCGGCTGAGCGGGGGCGGCACGGTGCCCTATGACCGTCTGGTGGTCACGCCGGGTATCGATCTCGATTATGCATCCGTCCCCGGATGGTCCCGCGAAGCCGAAACGGTCATGCCCCATGCCTGGAAGGCCGGGCCCCAGACGGCGCTTTTGAAGCGCCAGCTCGAGGCCGTGCCCGATGGCGGGGTCATCGTGATGATCGCGCCGCCCAGCCCCTATCGCTGCCCGCCGGGGCCCTATGAACGGGTGTCCATGATGGCCCGCACGCTGACGGAAGCGGGCAAGACTCGGGCGCGGATCGTGATCCTCGACCCCAAGACCAGCTTCTCGAAGCAGCCGCTTTTTCAGCGAGGATGGGAAACCCATTATCCGGGTATGGTCGAATGGTTGCCGCCCATGATCCATGGCGGTGTCAAAGGCGTGGATCCGGCAACCATGAGCGTGGAAACCGATTTCGAGACTTTGTCCGGGGTGGCCCTGGTGAATGTCATCCCACGTCAAACGGCGGGCGCCATCGCAGTCCGGGCGGGGCTGACCGGTGAGCAGGGGTTTTGTCCCATCGATCCTTTCACCATGGCCTCCCGCATGGACGCCCAAATCATGGTCCTGGGCGATGCCTGCGATGCGGGAGACATGCCCAAATCTTCCTTCGCCGCCAACAGCCAGGCCCAGGTCGCAGCCCAAAGGCTGGCCACGGACCTGCTCGACCAGCCTGCCGTCACGGCCGCCTATGCCAACACGTGCTGGAGCCTGATTGCGGATCGGGACAGCGTTTTCGTGGGCGGACGCTACCGTCCGACGGCGGAGAAGATTGCCCAGGTGGAAAGCGACGTCTCGGGCCTCGACGACACCGGCGCAACCCGTGCGGCCAATTACGAGGACTCCCTCGCCTGGTACAAAGGTCTCACGGGCACGTTGTTCGGCTGACGCGGCAGCGGCGGCCGAGGCGGCTCAGTCGGCCTTCGGCGCGCAGGCTCCCAGGGTGGTGACGAAGCGATCGCGCCACTGCACCACATCTTCCTTTTCGACATTGTCGTACAGGGACTTCCAGAGCGCCTGACGCTTTTCAAGCGGCATGGTCAGGGCGCTGTGAAGGGCCGCCACCATATCGTCCTGGTCGTACGGATTGACGATCAACGCATCCTTGAGCTGGGCGGCGGCGCCTGCAAAGCGCGACAGGATCAGCACTCCGGGATCGGACGGGTCCTGGGCCGCGACGAATTCCTTGGCGACGAGATTCATGCCGTCGCGCATGGGCGTGACGAAGGCCACCCGGCTGGCGCGGAACAGGCCGGCAAGCTCCGTACGCCTATAGCCCTTGTTGACATAGCGCAGGGGCACCCAGTCGATTTCGGCGAAGGCGCGGTTGATGCGGCCGGCAATGCTGTCGAGATCGTTGCGCAGGTCCTGGTATTCTTGGACGTCCGTGCGCGAGGGCGGCGCGATCTGAAGCATCAGGGCGGACTTTCGATGCTCCGGGTAGCGCTCAAGCAGTTTGGAATAGGCCTCGAACCGGTTTTCGATGCCCTTGGAATAGTCCAGCCGGTCCACGCCGATCACGAGGCGCCGTCCGCGCAAGGACGAGGTCATGCGTTCGTACATTTCCGTGGCGTCAGTGGTCTTGGTCATGGACAGGAAATCGGCCGTGTCCGCCCCGATGGGAAAGGCGTCCGCCTCGATGGTCTTGCCGAAACACTGGACCCGGTTGTCGTCCAGAACCTGCCCCCCGGCCTCATGGATCACATAATCCCGGAAGGCCTCCAGATGATCCTTGGTCTGAAATCCGAGCAGGTCATAGGAGAAGAGGCCTTCGATCAACTGCTTGTGTTTGGGCAAGGTGGTGAGCAACTGCCGGGCCGGGAAGGGAATGTGCAGGAAAAAGCCCATGCGGTTGCGCAGGCCCGCCTTGCGCAGTTCCTGGGCCACCGGAATGAGATGGTAGTCATGGACCCAGACCAGATCCTCCGGTTCGATCAGAGGGGCGACGGTCTGGGCAAAGCGCTGATTGACCCGGTGATAGCCCTCGTCAAAGGCCCGGTCATAGGCGGTCAGGTCGATGCGGTAGTGAAACAGCGGACACAGGGTGCGGTTGGCATACCCGTTGTAGTATTCGTCGTAGTCGTCATGGTCGAGATCCAGGGTGGCGAGTTTCACGCCGCCCGCTTCCCCCAGGCTGAGCTTGTGGCCTTCGTCCTGTTCGACGACGCGGCCGCTCCAGCCGAACCAGATGCCGCGATATTCCCGCAAAGCCGCATGGAGCGCGGTGGCAAGACCGCCGGAGGCGCCTTTTTCCTTGGCGGAAGGCTCCACGAGTCGATTTGAAATCACCACAAGCCGGCTCATACCCGAGGCCTCCCGTTGGCCCGGGACGGCTGGTGTCCCGGGCGCCGATGGGTCTTCCATGGTCCGAGTCCGCTCCGGGAGTCGTTAACGATCCCGGTGTGCGCCCCGGCGTTTGTGATGAGTGTATCAGCAATTGCCCCTTAGCGGGCATGGCTCCAGGGTTTGGAGAGCATGCAAGCCGTGTTGATGATCCCGACCAGGGAATAGGTTTGCGGATAATTTCCCCAAAGCTCCCCATCCTTGAAGGAAATGTCTTCTGAGAGCAGGCCCACGTGATTTCTGTGCGCAAGCATGGTCTCGAAGATTTCACGGGCCCGGTCTTTGCGACCGACCGACCACAGACTTTCAATGTACCAAAAAGTGCAGATGTTGAAGGAGTTTTCCATCGTCCCGAAGTCGTCCTCGTTGGCGTAGCGCAGCACGTGATCGCCGCGCAGCAGCGCTTTTTCGATGGCCCGGTGGGTGTTGATGAAGACGGGGCTGTCCTGCTCGACAAACCCGAGATCAAGGAGCTGCAGCAGGCTGGCATCCATCAAGGGCTCGTCGAAGGTCGCCGACATGGACAGCATGTCCGGGTTCCAGCCGCGCTCCAGGATCGTGCGCTTCACTGTCGCCGCCCGGTCCGCCCAGATCTCGGCCCGGTCCGGCAGGCCCAGATGGGTCGCGATCTTGGCGAGCCGATCGCAGGCCGCCCAGCACATGGCGCTCGAATAGGTATGCACATGGGCCTTGGTGCGCAGCTCCCAGATGCCGGCATCGGGCTGGTCGTGGAGTTCGAAGGCCCGGTTGCCGACCTTTTCGAGCATCTCGAAATCGGACCGGCCGGCCGGGCGCAGCAGACGCTCGTCGAAAAAGGCCTGGGCGGCCGACAGCACCACCTGTCCGTACACATCATGCTGAAGGTGTTCGTGGGCCTGGTTGCCGACCCGCACGGGCCCCATCCGCCGATATCCCGGCAGGTGCTTGACGATGCGTTCGGTCAGCTTGTTTTCCTGGCCGATCCCGAACACGGGCTGCAAGTGGCCGCCATCGGCCACGCCGACAATGTTCCGCAGATAGACGAGATAGCCTTCCAGGATGTCGACGGCACCAAGCCTGTTCAGGGCTCGGACGACATAATAGGCGTCCCTCAGCCAGCAATACCGGTAGTCCCAGGTGCGGCCCGAATGGGGCGCTTCCGGCAGGGAGGTGGTCATGGCGGCGATGATCGCGCCGGTTTCCTCGAAATAGCACAGCTTCAGGGTGATGGCGCAGCGGATGACGGCGTCCTGCCATTCCAGGGGCACGGCGAGGGTGCGGACCCATTCGCGCCAGTAATTGCCGGTGGCTTCCAGCATTTCCCGGCAGGAGGCCATGATGTCACCGGTGAAGGATTCGTCCGGACCCAGAAAAAAGGCGAGTTCATGTTCGAGGTTGAACCAGGACTCCTCCCGCACATAGGAGATCGGCGCGGTCGTGTTGACCCGCAGGGTCATGTCCGGCCCCACATAGCGCAGATGGTTCGAGCCCGTCGTCACCGTGGGCGTAACGCCGCCATAGTCGAAAAAGGGCCGCAGGCGGACCCGGATCCGCGGCACGCCGGCCACGGGACGGATCATCCGGATCATGGACATGGGGCGATAGCGCCGGCCGGCCCGGTTGAAGCGGGGGGCGAAATCGATGATGTCGAGGGCCCGGCCCCGGTCGTCCTGCATGCGGGTGACCAGGATCGCGGTGTTCTTGACGTAGCGCTGCTCGCAATGGGCAAGATTCTCGACCTCGATCTCCCAGAAGCCGTGGGCATCGGGTTCGCCGGGACTCTGGGCCGTCAAAAGCGCGCCGAAGACCGGGTCGCTGTCGAAGCGGGGCATGCAGGCCCACATCACGCGCCCCTGCTGGTCGATGAGCGCGCCATAGGCGCAATTGCCGATGACGCCGAGATTGAGGTCCGCTTGGTAGGACATTGGAAATCCTGTTGTCTGGTGTTTTGCGTGTCTTTTGATGGTCTTGGCCGATCCGCCGCCAGCCCCCCATGGGCATGTCGGATCCCCTGTCCGCAGCGCGATGGCTTGCCCGGGCCAAAGGGCACTTGCGGGGCGAAGCATCCCGGAACGGTGGAAAAACAAACCGCTCCTGCCCGTTGCGGGCCGGAACGGCGGTTGTGGTTACCCCATTTCGGGACGCGCAGGAACCGCGTAAAAGGTGGATCGGACGGGGTGGAGTCGCCGCGCCGCAAATCGGCTCCCGATCGGTCCCGCGAGGCGCAGACGCTAAAGAGGGGGGCCGCCAATCCGGGAGAGGGCCCTCTTCAGGCATGGCGAAACTGTCAAGAATTCATTTGGCTCAGCCGTAAAATCCCCGCAAAATACGAGATGAATGACAAAGTGATTAAACGTGCGTAAGGGCGTGCGTCAGGTGATTACGGCCAAGCCGGACCGCTTTGAAATGATTGGCCGGTGAAGCGAGAGCCGGCGGCGTTACGCGGCGGGCTCGATTGGTTTGGGATTTCCGGGCCGCGGGGATGCGGTCCACAAAAAGCGCGGAAGCGGTCCGCAAAGAGGGAGAGCCGGCCTTAAGGTCCGGCCGGGATGCCATGGCACGCGATCTATCGACACCGCCGATCCTGGGAACGCTGCCCATGCGTATGACGTCGGTGAACGATGCGGCGGGTGCGGTCATCACCCAGGCTGTTCCCATGGACTTCGCCACCATTGATGCGGCGACGCTGGAGGCTGCGTCTGCTGGGACGCCAAGCCCCGAGGTGCCGCTCCTCGATCGTCCCAGCTTCGAGGACCTGATCGATCGGCTCTGGCATTCGACGCTCTTGTCCCAGGACTCCGGATCCCTGATCCCCGACATGCTGCTGGAAACCATCGAAGGGCTCGGCGCCAGTGGAGCGCCGCAGCCGGGGGCCGAGTCACCCTTCGACTTGGTCTTCGATGCGGCGGGCCTTGAGGCCTCCGGCGCCATCCCCGCCGATCCCAGCGGCGCCGTCGGCCTCGACCATGTCGTGAATGCGGTCAATGGTGCCGTCCAGTGGTTCGAGAAGGACGGAACCCTCCTCGCCACCCAGGACCTCGCCGATTTTTTCGGATCCGCCGATGCAACGCTGCCGGGCGATGACGGGGCTGTATTTTATAATCCGCGCGTCCTTTACGATCAGGGCGCTGATCGTTTTATCGTTACGGCCCTGTCCAATACCGGGCTTGAGACCGGCACGGCCGAGGACGACCGGTCGGTCCTTCATGTGGCGGTGTCGAATACGGGTGATCCGGAAGACGGCTGGTCCGTAACCGACATCGACGCCCTCCAATCCGTGGACGGTGTGAACGGTTTTGCCGACGGGGTCAGCCTGTCCGTCGACGGCGAGGCGCTCTATGTCGCGGCCAATCTGTTCGAAGCGGAAACCGGCGGCGACGGCGCAGACGTGCTTGGCACTCGGCTCTGGATCATCGACAAGGGCCAAGGCGATGGCGGGCTTTATGACGGGGGGACGGCTGCCGTCACCGTGACCGATCCGCTGGGGGCGCTCGACGTGCCCATCAGCGCGACAGCCAATTTCGGCTTCGAACTCGCCCGGCTCGAAGGCGATCTCGATGACCAGTCCGGCGCGTGGCTCGTGGCCTATAACGGCATTCACACACCCTTCGAGACGGACGATTTCGCGCTCATGGTCCAGGTGTCCGACCCTCTGGGCACGCCGGGCTTCGAAGGCTTCGCTCTTCCACTCGGCAATGTGGACGATCAGACCGGAGACTATCTCGGGCTGTTGCTCCAGGACTCCGGGCAGCCGGGCAGCGACGTCACCGTCAAGCTCCAGGACCGCCGGGTGACCGATGCGGTGTGGCGCGACGGCACGCTCTATGCGGCCTTCACGGTCACGCCGCCCGCCGGTATCGATGCGGATAATCCGAGCGTCCATTGGATTGCCGTGGATACGGCCGAAGTGGAGGTGGTGGACCAGGGAACCCTGGGGGCCGAAACGCTGGGCATTGGCACAGTGACCGCGTTCCCAAGTCTGGCCGTCAACGGCGACGGCGACCTCGCGATCAGTTTTTCCGCCTACGGAGAGGAAACGTCCGGCGCCTATGTGGCCCTCCGGGACGCCGATGATGGTGCCTATGCACCGCTGGAGGTGGAAGCCGTCAGCGTAACCGACGCGCCCTTCGCGCCTGCCGGTGCCGGCTCCCGAGTCGATGGCGGCTTCGGCAGTGCCACTTTGACCGATCCGGTCGACGGCAGTTTCTGGACTTACAATCAGTATGCGGCAACGGTGCCGGAGGGCTCCGGACTGTCCGCCTTCTGGGACACGGTGTGGGCGAACTTCACGGCCATCACCGGCGATGCGGATCCCGATCCCACCCCGGATCCCGATCCCATGCCCGCGCCGGAACCCGATCCGATGCCGGACCCGGATCCCATGCCCGCGCCGGAACCCGATCCGATGCCGGAACCCGATCCCATGCCCGCGCCGGATCCCGACCCGATGCCGGACCCCGATCCCATGCCCGAGCCGGAGCCCCACCAGATGCAGGCTAGCGAGCAAGTGAACCAGAAGGAAGACCACCACCAGCACGAGCACGACCATATGAATCTGAACAAAGCGATCGCGGAGGAGAAGGCAGACA